>DAOUCY010000035.1:0-4484 GCA_034431625.1 Anaerolineae bacterium
GGAGGAACTTGAGCTTGTGGCCGGATTTGACCTTGATGAGCTGAGCGAAGAGGAGGGCGGGGTCGACGGTCCAGACGGGCAGGCGTTTGCCGGGAGGCGGGGGTGACCAGAAGCCGAAGTGGGCGGTGAGGGCATAGAAGTAAAGGCGGAGGCCATCGCTGCTGAAAGGGGGAATGCAACCGGGAGCGAGACGGGCCTTGAGATCGTGGATGAGGGAGTGGGCCAGGAGCTGAGTGCGAGGGCCAATCTGAAGGGAGAGGATGACCTTGGGACGGACTTCGAAGGCGATCCAGACCCAGACATCGTGAGCATGGCGGACATGGGCCTTGAGTTCGTCGAGCTGGATGTAGTGGGCGACCCAGTGGTGAAAGTAATGGTCATGGAGGGGCTGATCGAGCTGGCTGAAGCGGATGAGCCAGCGAGCGATGGTGGAGGGATGGTGCTTGAAGATGCGGACGGCGACTGTTTTGCCCTGTCGCACTTCGCCGTCAAAGCCGGATTCCCAGCCGTTTACCACCAGAAACACGCCGTAAACACCGTGAAAGGCGGCTTTCAGCGAGGCCGGGTCATCCATATCACCCTGAGCAATCTCAATCCCCTGCGCCTGTAATGCCTGTGCCGCTTCGCTCTGGGGGTTGCGTGTCACTGCCCGCACGTGTCAGCCAGCCCGGCAGAGATGCCGTGCTGCCGCGCCGCCCATGCGTCCTGTCGCACCGAATACTAGAATGATCCTGTTGTTCTGCATCATTACATCCTTTCGTGAAAAAAATAATGTCCGTGTCAGAGTACAATCATCGAATACTGAATACGCCCCAGGTTGACCGGGATTTGGTGCCAGTGATCGCCGTAATCGCTCGTATGCCAGATATCACCGTTGCTCAATCCCGCGTAGAGATGTCCAGGTGTATCGGGGACCGTCACCAGCGCATACGCCATGTGTGGCAGCGGCTGCGGCAGTCCGCCACCGAGCCGTTCCCAGCGATTGCTGCCGCGCTTGCGGAAGATAAACGCATTGGCTTCGCTGTCAAAATGTCCGCGGGGCATTTTGTGAAGCTGCGGAAAAATCGCGTGAGGCGCGGCAGAGACATACCACGTTTCCGGGTCTGACGGGTCTGCTGCGACGGCCATGCCGTATAAGCTCCAACTCAGCCCTCGGATTGGCTGTGTCCAGTGTATGCCACCGTCTGAACTGACCGCTGCAGGCCAGCCGCCACCTGCTTGATAGATGCAGTTGCCATCGGTGTGGTGAAACCTGAGATTGTGACAGTCACGAGTCGTACCTTTGAGGTGTCCCTGCCAGGTTCTGCCACCGTCATCACTGCGGAACATGCCCCCGAATTCCACCCCGGCGATCACCCTATCAGGATCAACCGGGGAAACGGCCAGTCCCATCACGTAAGGATCACCGGGTTCTGCCGGTGTAAACCAGAACCAGCGCCGCAGCTTGCGAAATGATTCCATCTCTGCCCAGGTCTGCCCACCATCGCGACTGGCAAAGATCGCCGGTGGTTTGGTTCCGGCATAGATGACCTTGGGATCGGCGCGGCAAACAGCGAGGGATTTCACAACCTGTCCTTCCAGACCAAATTGCTGCCACGTCATACCCCGATCGGTGGATTTCAGCACGCCGCGTTCGTGCGTCCCGGCGTACAGACTATCACCATCCACAGGGTCGTTGACAAGACACGTTACACGCGCATTCGCCAACAGCGTGGTAATCTGCCAATCTCCATCCGTGCATTCTGCGCGGGCGATACTGCTGCCGGTTGTGCTGATGAATGTCTGCTTGTTCATCTGAATCCCCTTTACGTTTTCATCAAAGCAGTGTGACTTTCTGCGTTCCCTTGACGAGTACGCCCACGTTCAGTCCCACCACTGCCCCCCTTGCTTCAGCGGCCGTCATCCTGTCAGTCCCGCTCATTTGCTGCTTGTTAAATGGGTTGATATAACGGAAATGGATCTCAACGGCATCCTGTGCGGGCACAATTTCGGTAATGACTGCTTCGGTGATACGCCCGTCTTTCAGCGGATCATAGGCGCGATTGTAATCCTTCATGGTGTACAGAGCAGCGGCGATACCACCGACCACCAGCAGCACGATGCCACCGGATTGCAATAGCGCGGTAATGAGCGTCGGCGTATCTCCAGCCTGCACGTTTTCGGGATTGTCCGGGTCGTAGACAATGCTGAGTGTTTCACCAGCGGGAATTCCGCGCTGGTAGGTGACGAGGTCAACCGTGTGTTGCCCCTCGTAGTGTTGACCATCAACGGTAAACGCGAATCGGAAATAGTAGGTTCGGTGGCTGTCGTCGCCGGTATAGGTGACATCGACATCGCTGCGGGTGTAAACCGCTGTTCCCTGTACACCATTGGCTGTCAGCACGAGTGTGACCTTACCCCGGTTTCACGGACAGTAAAACTGTCAGAGGCAGGCGCGTTGCTCGAACTCGGCGGGGCTGAGATAGCCCAGTGCCGAATGCCGCCGCTGACGGTTGTACCAGAGTTCAATGTACTCAAACACCGTGGCGCGCGCCAGCGCTCGTGATGGGAAAGGCTGATCGGCACACTCGGTCTTCAAGGTGCCCCAGAAGCTCTCCTGCATGGCGTTGTCGTAGCAGCGCCCAGCAGCACTCATGCTGAGCTGCACGCCAGCGGCGGTAAGCATTTGCCGATATTGGGCACTGGTGTACTGACTACCCTGGTCAGAATGATGCAGGCGCGGCGGACCATGCTGTCCGATCGCCAGCCGCCAGGCAGCACAGACCAGCGCTTGGGTCATGCGTTCCCCCATCGACCAGCCGACGATCCGCCGAGAAAACGCGTCCTGGATGCCTGCCAGATACAACCAGCCTTCATCGGTCGCGATGTAAGTGATATCGGCCAGCCACTTCTCGTTGGGACGCGTTGCCGTGAAATCCCTGTTCAGCAGGTTCGGGGCGCGCTGATGGTCTGCACGACCCTGGGTCGTCACCCGAAAACGGCGGCGCCCTTTCGTTTGCAAGTCCATGCGGCGCATCAGGCGAGCGACACGATGTTTGCCCACCCGCTCTCCGCTGGCCCGCAGCTCGGCATGCACCCGCAGATAGCCATAGGTCTGTCGGCTGCGCTCATGCACCTGCCGGATACGCGCCGAGAGCGCCGCGTTGGCCTGTGCTCGTCGGCTCGGTCCCCGTTTCAACCAGGCATAGAAGCCGCTGGCCGACACCGCTAGCACTGCGCACAGCCGCCGCACCGGATAGTTCGCTCGCTCCGCCGCGATCCACCGGTAGCGGCTCACCACTCCCCCCGCGAGAACACCTGCAGCGCTTTTTTTAGAATATCCCGCTCCTGCCGTACGATCTCCAGCTCACGCCGCAATCGCCGCAGTTCGGCCTCTTCGGCACGTGCCTCGCTCGCCTGCACCGTGCCCGCCTGGATCCGGTACCGTTGCTGCCACTTGTAGATCAGCCCCGGCGTGATGTCCAGATCGCGCTCCAGTTGGGCTACCGTGCGGCTGCCCTCCGCCGCCATCGCTAGCACGTCGCGCTTGAATTCCATACTGTATTTCTTGGCTCTCATCGCTCGCTCCTTACGCTCAGTCTATCGGACAAAACTTGTGTCCGCCAAACTGGGGTAAGGTCAAAATCGCGAGCGGCGCAGTGCGCTAACACTACGCCGCTCTGGTCGAAGCACTACCCTTGCTAGCGCAGCGACCTGCGGCAAACTCTAGCCTGTCGTCGGTCATTGTGCAACCTGACAACCAGAGGAGTTTGCCATGCCCGCTCGTAAATCCCGCGCCACCCAAGCGACCCACCGTCTCGGCCGCACCGCGCTCTGCTACGTGCGCCAGTCTTTCACTCGCGACAAGGATGATAACAACAGTCCTGAACGCCAGAAGGCCAACATCCAGGCCGTCTGCGATCGTCAGGGCTGGGTTCCTGAGTGGTTCGTCGATGCCGAAGGCCACAAGTCCGGCACCCAGGAGAAGAACCGTCCCGGCTGGCTGGCCCTCAAAGCCCGCCTCCAGGATCCCGACGTCGTCGCCCTCGTCGCCAACGATCTGGCCCGCATCCATCGCAAGGCCTGGCACGTCGGCCGCACCCTCGAGATGCTCGATGAACTCGGTGTGCGCCTCGTCTTCGCAGCACCTGGTCGCGATCTCGACACCGCCACGCCTCAGGGCCGCCTACTGATCAACTTCCTCGCCATGCAGGATGAAGCCTACGCCAACGACGTCGCCCAGCGTTCTCAGGACAGCATCCAACACCGCAAGGGACGCGGCATCACCGTCGGCATGCCCCCCTTCGGCACCATCCGCAACCGCGATGGTTATCTCGTCCCCAGCCCCGAAGGCGCCTGGCTCTTGCCCGATGGATCCTGGACCGCCGGTGTCGCCGGGGAAGAGCCACCACACCCCGAAGCCCTCTGGCGTTCCTATTACGACGCCGCGCGCCGTGTCCTCGAACTCTACGTCCGCGACCTGGGCGGCTACAACAGCATCGCTC
>DAOUCY010000036.1:0-22626 GCA_034431625.1 Anaerolineae bacterium
GGCAGCACAGGCATGGAACGTCACCGCCTATGCCAACGAACTGGACGGCGAACGCGCTCAGGCATGTATTGAGCGCTTCGGTCCGAAGCAGGCAGTGCGCTGCGATGTCGAGCGATTGCTGGCATCCAATAACGCCTTTGGCGCGGCGTGGCTCAATCCGCCCTACGACTACGACAAAACCGCGAAGGCCAACAAGCGTGTTGAGTTCGCCTATCTGCGGCACAGTTGGAAATGGCTGCAAGACGGTGCGTTGGCGTTATGGTGCGTATATCACCAGCACATCACGGAAGAAAGGTGCTACTCGCCGTAAAATGCAGCGCCGCCTGCTCCTGCTGATATTCCTCGGTATCGTACCAGGTAGCGGAGTAGGGATACTTCTTCTCGCCCTTGTAGCACGGCACAAATTTGCGACCAGGCGCGAAGTGCTGGGCATAGCGGCTGGCGATGCCTTCCCAGCGCCAGTGTGGAAACGCTTTGAGAATTTCCCATTGCGGACGACCTGCTTCGACCATCTCGCGCATCCGCTCCAGTTCGGCTTTCGACCAGTGGAAGCGGGTGCCATCGCCCCAGCGGAAGATGTGAGAGGTGGTTGTGCCGTCGCGCCAGTGAACGGTGACTTCGCGCTGAACCTCATCGACCTGGTTGCAGGTGATGTGGGTGGCCAGCGCCTCGAAGAGTTCGCGCTGTTTGTCACGGGGGACATCCGCCCAGCGGGCGATGATCATGTCCAGTACCGGGCGCGATTCGAGCAGCGTATGCGTTTCGCGCCTGCCGGATTCCAGTTCCGCCAGTTCGGAGCGCAGGCGCTCGATCTCGCGTGCCTTCGCTGAGTAGCTGGCTTCGAGGTTGCGCACCATGTCGGGATGTTGCAGCATCTTCAGGTTTTCGAGAATGGCAGCCTGGGCACGCTCAGCGGCACGGATGTCACCCCGGATGCGCTGCAGATCATGATGACCGTTTTGCTGGGTCGCCGCCAGCGCCTTCTGCCACGACTCCTCGTCGATGGTGGTCGCCTTCAGTCGTTCCAGCAGCAGGTCATTGATCACCTTGTCCATGCGGGTCGCTTTGACGCTGAAGACCATGCTTTTGCGGGCGCGGCGGCGCTTGCGGCAGGAATAGTGGTAGATGTGATGGTAGCTGTTCCAGTGCGTGTTCATGCGCTCATAGCGCTCACCGTCGTGGTCGTCCGTGAAGATCAACCCGGTGTAGATCGGCGGCGGCTCGGAGCGATCTTCCTTGTCATGGCGGGTGAAGGCCCGGTAGGGCTGGTAGTTGGGATTGGGATCGCCGTAGAAATCAGTGGATGAGACCGCGTTGAAGGCGTACATAAAGTCGCGCTCATCGACAATGGCCTCGTGATTGTGGAACTGGGCAATCGCGCCCTGATGCACCCAGTGCCCGATGTAAACTACATTGGTGAAGATGTTCTTCAACGCACTTTCGGAGGGCATCAGCCTGCCGGTGTGGGCTGAGCGATACTCGACGCGCATGTCGGTGCGGAAACCGTCCGGCGTCATCGCCGCCAGCGCATCCGGTTCAGGATAGAACGGGCCGTGCTCCTCGATATGCAGGTACGTCTGGCGCAGGTTGCGCTTGTGATCGCGGAACAGCCGGAAGTACGCCCGGATGATGTCGGCACAGGGCGTCAACTCGACATACCGGCGGTAGTTGGGGTTGCGCGTGCCATCAGGCAGTTTCTCGCGCATATCGCACATATAACCGACGACCACTGTGCGACCCGCCCACAAGCCCTGTTCACTGATGTGCGCCTTGCTCTTGTGCAGGCGACCTTTGACGTGGTATTCGAGGAAATCAGCGGCGTGCTGCGCTTCGTCGCGGAACATCTTCATATGATAGGCACCCATCGTGGAGTGGTTGAAGTCGTAGATCATGCGCGGGGTCATGATCCGTACCTGATGCCGCTTGCAGATGTCGATGAAGATGTTGGTCTGAATCTGGGTCACGTCACGGAAGAAGCGGTCTACATCCTGTGAGGCGACCAGTCCGATCTGCCCGGTTTCGATCAGCTCAAGCAGGTGCGACATGCCGGGACGGTCTTTCAGTTTGGTCGAGCCGCTCACCCCGGCATCCATGTCGATCATAAAGATGCTGTCGCGTGACCAGCCCTGCCGCACGAGGTGTTCGAACATATCGACCGTTTGCAGGGTAGTGTTAATGTTGCCAATCTGGGCATCGGTCGATTGGCGATAGTAAATCGCCGCTGGCCGATCCACCGGCAGCGGGTCGGAGCGGTACGGGTCGTTTTCAGGTTGGGCCGGTCGGCGGTAGGTGATTTTCACCGGGTTCTCCTGTCATCAAAAAAACGCCCTGCTCCCGCGATTGAATGCGGCAAGAGCAGAGCGTCATGGTGTACAATGCACTCAGCCCTGCGACGTGCTTTCCTCACTCGCGGGGTCAGCCGGGTCGGAGTGGTGAGACACTTCGGCTCGGCGATCAAAGAACGAACTGCTTTCAGTGTACTGTGTTTCATCCAGGTACGCAACAATCTCCAGCAGCGAGCGATACAGTGCTTCTTTATTGATGCCATCATCAGGTTGGCTCCTGGCTTTGGGATCAGCTTTCAACGGCGGCCTCCTCGCTTTGCGGGTACTGAGCGATGGCTTGCAGGATGAAGTGCCGTGCCATGAACGAGCTGGGCAGGTTCAGCCGTCCAGCGAGGTCTTCGACCACAGTGCGTTCCGCCTCCGTCAGCCGGATGGACAGGGTATACGTCCGCTTGGGCTGAAGGGTTGGCAGAGTAATGGGCATGGTCGCTTGCATCAGGTGATACTCCTCGTCTCACAGGTTTTCGTTCAGATTAGCACACATGGTCGGTTGAGCCGTATCAGATGCCTCTGTTTTTGACCTCAGATCCTTCTGATTGTGCATTGCGTCTCCTCCTGCGTCTCACACATCTACAGCCAGCGTAGCACAGCGCCGCCACCGGACCCCTGCAATATTCCAGTTCTGAGTTGGTAATCCAGCGGTTTGCCGAAGCAATATTTCAGCTGGGTGCTGGAACCAAAAATGCTGGTCCTTCATCAGGTGGGGCGTCGCGTCTCACCGATGAAACCAGCATAGCAAAGACACTTACCGCCACCTGACGAATTTTACAGTTTCAGCCCGCCAAAACTGGCAAATGCCGAGTCAAAATTACAGAGCGCGGGAAAAGTGGACAAATTGAGCTTACTTGTCGAGGATAGACTACGCTGTTGTGACATTCCCCAGCCAGCGGATGCCAGGAAAGCCATCCTTCACCGCGTTGAACAGGCGCTCGTCAGCCGTCCAGAACTCGCAGGACAGGTGCTGCGATAATGCCAGATATTGCGCATCATAAGCGGTCGGGCGATTATATGCCGTCGCCAATTCATAAGCGCGTTTCAGCAGCTCATCGTCAAAATACAACTCGAGCGGATAACTCAGCAGGCGGTCACGGGCGCGTAAGCCCTCCTCAGGTGTTACACGCCCCTGATAAACCGCTTTGCGCGCTACGGCGACAACTTCATAACGCAATAATACCGGCGCGTGAAATGTTGTTTTATCGGCCTGCAATTGCTGGATGAGTTGTTTTGCCTGTGGCGTGAGTGTTTCAGGAAAAACGCTCGCGATGAGGACCCCTGAGTCCAGGACAACGTCACTCAAGAGGCTTCCTCACGTAATTCGTCCAGCAAGGACAGCGAACCGATCGTCCCTGTGTCACCTATCCGCGTCCGAATATCCGCTTGCAGTGCCTCGACCTCTGCCCACCACGCATCGTAGTCAAAAGCCGATGCAGCGGCCTGGTCCTCTGAATCTGTCTCCTGGGCGATCAGTTCCCGCACGCGCTTCTGTGCGGCTTTATCCAGTTGGTGAAACTTCTCAATCACTTCGCGTTCAAGGGCACTCATCAGACACGATCCTCACCTCACTCCAGCATTTTAACATTGTACAACAGGTTGATTTCGGCGTGTTGTCTGACAGATGCCTGCAAAATAAAAACTGGCTGGTGAATCGCTCACCAGCCACAGAAACAACAACGGCTGGCCTATGCGGTGCAGCCGTAGACCTGCGCGAGTTCCTTGTTCGCCCGTCGGCGGTGATACTGCAGCGTGTTGACGTTATGCCCAAACGCCTGTGCCACCTGCCGCGAACTTTTGCCTTCGATCAGCCCGCGAATGGCAGCGTATTTGATGTCATGCTCTGGATGCCGTTCCAGCAACTTCATGGCTGGCTCAACCTCGCCTGCGTCAAATTTCTCGCGCCAGGTCGGTTGTTCGCGCTGGAGTGTGCCCAGCATTCCACGAAGCTGATTACGAATGGCCGCTGCCCGCCAGCGGATCGCATCCTCACCTTTGCCCGGCACCACATATGCCAGGTCTTTGCTGGTGGCTGATGTCGTTGCAGCGTAGAGTGCCAGTAATCCGGCTGGATCGTCCTTCACCTGCTCGTAAACCGTCAGCACAGCGCGTTCGATGTCGATGCGGATGTCCGTGAGCGTTGCCCACGTCGCCCAGCGTTCACCGGCAATTTTGAATCGTTCCAGCCCACCAATCCGCATCTCTTCGGGATGCTTGAAGTCATTTTTCGCCCAGAAGTCTTCCATGTATTCGTAGCGAAGGTTCTGCTTACGGATGCTGGTAGACTTTGACCGATAGCAGACGATGATCGCCGCTTCAAACCGACTCTTCTTAGCCAGAAAATCACGGTCAGCGACAAGTTGTTCCCAGACGTACATCAGCCCGTTTTGCAGGCAGTCGTCCAAATCCTGCGCCCAGACACGATACTGGCGCAGCAGCATCTTCGCGGCGCGTGGTCGAATGTCCTCGGAGATTTGCTCGAAGGTCATTTCACCATTCCAGCCAGTAGGATAGAGTGCAACACGCGGAAACGGGCGGATCTGACTGCGGATGTGATTGTTCATGAGGCTTCTCCTCACAGGGCTGGAAACCGTCCAGCACGGGCGAGCACAACGCTCACCCACACGGGACAGCGCAGTGGGGGGAACCTGTCAAACGAAAAAGCCGCCCAGATCGGACGGCTTCGCGCTCAGATTTTTACGTGGGGCGGCTTTTTAGGCGGTGGTTCGGCAGTCCCGCCGGAACGGTGGTACTGGCGTACCTCCGACGGTGTTTGATGGGGCGGCGACCCGCGCTGTATATTCGCCGCGCGGCGGTGTGCGAGATTTAAGTCTTTAAATTTTTCGAGATAAAGAAACCTTAGAAAGAGTAGCGTCAGTTCGAGCAATCATTCGCCTTGTTTTCGTTTCTCCTTGACGATTGGTTCAAGATTTATCGGCTCAGCCATAAAAAGCTCGCCTACAAGTCCATCTTCATAAAGCAGGCGATTTTTCTGCTTCTTGCGTGACGAATGATATTTTTGTGGTCGCTTTAATATTTGCCGCAAGTAATGAAACTCAAACTTCAGACAGATTGAATACGCTACCAACAGTAAAATAACTATAAATGTAATCAATTGAAGATGTGCGCCTGCATGATCCCACCACCACAACGTTTGGGTAATCTGATTGACCAAATGCATCTGCACGATAAACGATAACACGAGGCATAGCATCAAGCGATTGATAAAATCTCGCCGTTCCGTAAGCTTGATTAGAGTCTGAACATCAGGTTCAAAAATTGATCGACTCTCAGTGTTTACTTTCTCGTATGTATTCACTTTCACCAGATCCCCTCAATTAACTTTCATCTGTCCAGTCATCGAGCGAGTGCAGAGCCTCGCTGATTCGTTCAATCGTTGTGCCTGTACGATTCAACAATGACGGAAGGGTGTCATCGGCCAGCAAGCCAGCCAGCAGATGCGCGGATGAGATGCCTTTTTCACCACGTTTTTGAGCGATACTTGCGGCACGCTCCAACACCTTTTTCACCTCTACGCTCAGATCAAGTTGTGCGTTCTGGTCAATGTCTCTCTTGGGCGTTCGTCTCAGCTTGTCTGCTGTAACACCGAGTCCGTTGAGAACATGTGCCGCAGTACTCTGAGCGATTGGGAGTTGTGCTAACCCAATGAGCAGATGACGATTGTCTATCGTCGTTACCATCTCTAACGTAGCCTCCCGATGTGTCCTGCTGAGTGCATCTCGTGCTGTAACTGAGAAACGGGTCAATTCGTTCATTGTGTACTCCTTTTTTTACCTTCCTATGGCATTACGAAATCAAATATCCATGAGCCGGTGATGCGCTGTTGATCAATTCCAACATCACCCATACCCACTAATTCAGTAATCTCAAGTCGCCATTCACCAGTGTAGTCAAACATCGCGGCATTGTAGGTGAATTCATTACAGGTTTCTTCTTCACGGCCTTCGCCGACTTCAACTATGGGTTGAACAGCGCCGCCGCCTGCAACTTCCACATCACCCGCTGTCAGATACGGAATTGTCGTCCAGACGCGGTTAAGGTCTGGCGGCATAAAGCAGATTAAAACACGGGTTTGACTCGGTGTGAGGATGACGCGGTGCAAGCTCAGCGTATATCCGCTGTCTTCGGCAGATTGCATCATATTCAGAACGCGGGCTTGCGCGTTTGTCCCCAGACTGAATGTCAGTATCAGCGGCGCGTTCAACGGCGTTCGGATAGTCTCCATGACAGTTGAGACTACATCGGACGGTTCAGATAAGGTGACGCCGAAAGGTTCAACCTCTAATTGAAACTCTATTTCTGCGGATTGTGTCTGCATGGACGAAACATCAAAATTGTAAAGGTAAGAACGGGTCTCCCCCTCATCTTGCCCTTGACTGGATAACAGGGGCAATTCCGCTTGATGCTCATCAAGTAAACGTACACCTGCATCACAGAACAGGTATTGCTCAGGCAGGCAGTCAAAGCCCGAAACAGTGAATCCGATGGATAACCTATTCGCATCAATGTGTAGCCATTCGATGCTGAGGGCGAAATCATCTACTATCGTGCTTAAATTGAGTTCAATACCGTCAACAGACTGCAAACCGTCATCGTCACTGATAAACTGCCACAGAAGTGTATTGACCGCCAGAACTACCCCCACGCCAATGATTGCTACAACCATAATTGCCAGTACTGGACGGATTCCAACATGGGCAATGGATGGCAGGTGATAGGTGCGATGTTGCTGACGGGCATATTCCAATTGCAGTTTTTCCAACAGTTCAGACTGGAACTGCGCTCTAGGCGGTGGGGCAGACTGTATCAACTCGTCACGAAACTTCTGCATCGGCGCGATATCTGATGAGGTAATTTTTCCGCTATTATGCAAATCCATAATTTCGGGCGGTATACTTCGGTTGTTGTCAGGGTTGTCAGGTTGCATTGCCATCACTTTCACGGGGTTTTAGCTTCTTTACATAAGCTTCGTATAAATCCTTCAATCTCCTGCTCAGATGCGATGCGACTGTACGTTCATCAATCCCCATCACATCTGCAATTTCCAGATTACGTAATCCACCAAAGTATTTAAGGGTAATGACTTCGCGCCGTCGAGCGGGTAAAAGCTCCAAAAGATCATGAAGCTCAGAGCACTTTTCACGTTCGATCAGCAGGATATAGGGATCAGAGTTCTGTAGTGGTTGATTGTCTATTTCTTCTAATTTCAGTTCTTGAGGAGCACGCCCTCTATGCCGGTAAAAATCAATGATCGTGTTTCGTGCAATCGTAAATACCCAGGCAGCAAAGCTGAATTCATATCGATTATTGAATTTAGATAAATTTTTTAGTATATGAACAAAAATATCTGATACGACATCTTCGGTATCCTGAGGATGATTTACCCTCATCAAAACATAGCTGTAAATGCGGTGAAAATACAACTCATACAATGTCTGGAAAGCCGCAGGATCATGGTTTGCACGGCGCACTAGCGTTTTTTCGTATTCGATCTCTTCTGGCATAGCCGAGCCTTGGATTTGACCTACATTACAAAGACGTATATAACCCCCAAAATACTCAATTTTTCTCATTTAACAGAGGTGATGCAGTAAAATCTGCCCCACAACGTCTTCAGAAGTGGAACGTTCCAGCCAAATCAAGTCAATGAGTTGAAAGAGGTTAGACATGCGTAACAAACTGCTTCTCATGTTATTGGTTGTGCTTCTGCTTGTTCCATTCAGCGTGAATGCTCAGGAAGATCCGGGAACGCCTTCCCGAACAATTACTGGGGCAATGGTTGTCGACTGCGACAGTCTTACTGGAGAAGCACTGGACTATGCACGCGAGGTTGGTATCTGTTCAGAGTTCACCACGTTCGGCTCAGGTTCCAACACTGGGAACTGCGGTACTGTCAAACTCACTATTAACAATGCACCCGGACAGGGAGATGCGCAGTTTATCGTAGAAGTTTGGTCAAGTATTGGCCCAATGACAGCCGTTTCATATTCAGTACCATGGACCAACCTAAGTACGTCCTATGGCAATACGCTGGTGGGTGGTGTTCCGATCGGAGTCGGTACCTATTACAATGACACAAGGACTGTGTTCACTGGCGCTGGTCTTGTGTCTGGTGTCCTGACTGGATGGGCACAAGTCAATCTCGTGTTGAGATGTGATTTCATTCCAACCGCCGCATCAGAGACGATTTTCTAGCGAGTAGCTGATCTTCCATATCTTCCTCATCCACGCTGTGCGCGGATGAGGAAGAATTTCAGATATATGATCAAATCAGTTTATCGGTTCATTTAACATATTGTGTTTGTACAATGATAGGCTTGGCGTGCTCCTCCCGGCCCAGCAGGCAAAGCATATTGTGTCCAACCGAAAGTCCAGCGCAGCCCGGGATAATTCGGGTTATCCGATAAACGTATGTCATTGCTAGCGCTATTCCAGAGAGACCATATACCAGCGCTTACATACACAGCTTGGCCTGCACAGATACTGCCCGCCCAGGATGATGCAATATGAAACGATTGACTATATACTGCCCAATAGGGACAACTTGTCTGCGTCTGTGCGTTATAAGGTGCTTCCGCGAGAGTATCTGCATATCGTGTATCACTTGATCGCATTTGCTGGTTGAAGCGACGCGCCTCATTGGGAGTGTCAAAACACTCAAACACCTGGTGATAATCTGGGCTTGCTGAGTTGTCGGCAGATGCAGGTACATAAACGCAATCGATATCTCTACCAATCTCTTGATATCGATGAGAGGCAATCTGCCCCATTTGATCCAAATCCACTTGTTGGCCATAATAAAAATAGGTGGAAGTTGGTTGACTTTCCTGAGCAGTTGCCGGTAGAGAATACAAAATGGCACACATCAACAGAATCGGCGAAATTAATGTGACGCGGCGAAGAAGATGATTCATTTTAGCCTCCGATGTCAAATTTACGAGAATTCCCTCCTTATAAAGACGATAAAGCATCTTGAATTACTGCATCCATCTGCAAAATAGTCTACAGGTTATTCCATGCGAGAAAGCAACAAAAAATATGCTTTTTCGATTGAAGAACCAACCGTACAGGCAGAACCGTGAAGAAGCAACTTATCTTCTCCGTGCGAGCGTGTGGTCTGCCCGTTGTAGTAAACTTGTATGCTTCTGACTTGTTGCGCAGTTTTCTTTGTTTTGGATTGAGGAAGCTCAGTTTCAGCGATTGCTTTCAATTCCGCACACGTTCCATGAAACAGAATCCGCCCATGGTGTAACACAATGATTACGTTAGCAATACTTTCAGCTTCTTCGAAAATATGCGTGCTAAAGATTGCAAATTTATTAAAGGAGGACAAAAGCCGATAAACACGCTCGCGTTCGATAACATCCAATCCACTGCTCAATTCATCCAGCAATAAGAGTTGAGGTTTCCCTAGCAATGCCTGTGCGATACCCACGAGTCGAAGCTGACCGCTAGAAAGCTGTGAAAGACGCTTATGCATAATGGCATCCAATGCCAGTTTAGCCGCTATTTCGTCAACATCTGCGGGGGCTGCATGTCGCATTTGTGCCAGGTAATGCAGCAAACGATAGGGTGTGAGATGCTGGGGGAGTTCCAAAGCTTGAGGCAAATAACCGATCTGCTGGCGCAACTGGGACAGGTTATCCGTATAGCTTAGCTCATACCACTGAATCCCCCCAGCATCTGGCTGGTCGAGAGTCGCTAACAGGCGCAGCAGCGTTGACTTCCCTGAACCATTAGAACCTAGTAGGGCGATGATCCCGCGATCAAGTTTGAGCGTGATGTTATCGAGCGCAATCTGCCGGTTATATGATTTGCTTACCTGTATCAATTCAAGACTCATCGTATTTCCTTGTATGCCGTCCAGCGGCCAGATTGCCATACCAGTATGATCCCGGCTACCAGCGCCAGAATGGAGGCGAGCATAAACGTATCCGACTGTGTGACAACCTGTGAAAGTACCTCGACAGAAATCGCCAAATTTCTAGTTTGCAACACGGTATCACGCCAACCTACAAAGAGGAGTAAAACCCACGAACTCATGGGTAGCATCACGCCAACAAGCAAGTTCCATCGTAGCAACGCGTAGAGCGCCAACCCCGTTAAACCGACCATCGGGCCAAACCAGATCAACAACAGCCTCCATAATACAAGCTGGGTGTCCTGGCTCCAAGCCAGCAGAATCAGCGTCAGCGCCAGCCCGGTGTTGTAGACCAATATGAGCAAAAGCCGCGTGTAGAGCAGTTCGGGCGGCTTCACGGCACTTAATAACTCAAATTCGCGTAAACTGCGCGTTTCCGGTCGGAAGACGTATGCTGTCCCCGCAACTGCCAACAGAGGTGAAATCAGTGCGAAAAAACCAGCAATGATGCCGCCACTGGCGATCAGTAGCAGGATGCCTAAACCCAGTAGCAAGACACTCACCCACCAGAACGTGCCATCCACCAGGGAAAGCTGCATGTGTGCCAGTCGCAGTCGGTAACGCCAGTCTTTTAAAGCCGGATCGGGTCGCGGTGTACCTGGCTGAGGCATCAACGGTTGTAACCCCACCAGGAGGCGCTCAGTATCGGGTTCAGGGGTCTCGTAGGTCTGCAAAACGGCTTCAAGCTGGCGCAAATCTCCCAATTCAATCTGTTGTTCCGGGTCAAGCCCGGATTTGAGATTATACTTATTCATCGGTTTGTCCGATCTCTATCAGATGAGACTTCAATTTCCTGAGCGCATGAAACAATCGGCTCTTGACTGTTCCCAAAGGTGCATCAACCACATCAGCGATTTCTTGCAGCGACAAATCATGATAGAAGCGTAGGATTACCACTTCGCGCTGTTCAGGAGGTAGACGTTGGAGCATCTCGGCAATTGCCTGCCGTTGATCGTCCATGATGGTCATCTGCTCAGGGGTAGCCGCCGGTTCGGAGGGCACAAAATCTGCCTGATCGCTGAAATCGATGAGGTGTTCATAGCGAAACTGTGCTGAGCGGAAATGATCGTAGGCGAGATTACGGGCAATCGTGAACAGCCATCCGCGCACGTGGCTCGGCGCTTGCCCTTGATAAGTCAGAATGCGGATAAAGGCCTGCTGAGCGAAATCATCGGCTAGGGCATGATCATCTGTCAGCCGGTAGAGAAAATCAAACAACAGGCGATGATAGCGCGTGACAAGCACTCGCAGTGCCTCCTGATCGCCCGTGCGCAATCGGGCATAGATGGCGTTATCGTCATCCACCCCTGCGCCTCCGCCAACTGCTGTAGATACCATTTGCTATCAGCAACAGCGTACCACCGATAATCAACAACTGCTGATTTAAATCTGGGTCTACGTCTACCTGCGGTACAGCGGCATTAAACAGGAACATATCCCCGGTCAAACTGCCGGGCAGTTGAAACTCCAGAAACCAATAAGCCACGATGAACCCGGCGGCGAGCGGGTAATTCCCGGTGACGTTGCTCAAGATTATTCCCAACCCCATCAGGAAGATGCTAGGCGCGAAAGCCGGGAGCAACGCCTCTGTAAGGGCATACCGGCTGGAAATAGCAAAAATCCACCAAGCAACAAGCGCGCTAACCAGTGCGAGGCCTATCGCGATACCTGTCCGCAGAAAGGGAACTCGCCAATCTGGCTCTGGATAACTACGACGTAGTTCATCGAACGCCTCTTCACGTTCAACTACCATGAGATGTGCAGCAATCAGACCGCTGCACAAGGGGAGCAGCAGGACAAATGCCCGTAACAGCTCGTATTGTTCTGGTGTCGTGTTGCGGCTGAGCCAAGCTAACGTACCCAATGTGGCATAGCCCGGCAGGATTAGTGCTGGTAGCAAGGAAGTAAGCCCAAAAGCAATGCGAGCTTCATAGTAAAGAACTCCCCTAATCCACATGGGCAACCTCATTCATCCAGGCAATGACTTCACTCGCCGACTTGTCTTTTAGCGCCACGAATTCAGCTTGCATCTTTTGGATGACCCGCACGGTCTGGACATCGCCATTCTCGGTGAAGATACGCAGCAATTCTTCGGTAATGGCATAACTTGTTGCAAAGCCGGGCATAGCCCTTGAAACCGCAAACGCTTCATCAAACACAGGCGTACGGGCTATTTTCTCTTCCATCAATACACGCATCTGGCGGGGATCGCCATCTGCCTGCAACTGTATCCATAGGAAGTACGCGACGTTCTCTGTTAGCAAAGTCATATCATTATCGCCTAACGCGGTGCGTGTCAGAGCATAGATACCGGTTTCGTACTGCCCTTGCGGAAACTGGAGCTGAACGGGTCTCAGAAAAAACGCCAGCCCTTCAGTCATAAGAGACACATCATACATCGTGGGTAGTTGGAAAGACCGCACAAACGGTAGGATGATTGTCAGATTGGGTGGATCGAAATATTGTCCAACTGTTGCTTGCGCTTCGGTTAATAGCTGAGTGAGTTCCTCATCAATCTTGTCCAATTCAGCTTGCGACGCGATGACTGTTACTCCATCGAGAAGACGCACCGTGAGCAGGTTGGGTGCGCCAATGAGGTTTGCCCAAGTCGCTCCCTCAGAGACGAACACACGGCTCTCAACCTGTGGTAGGTTTGAAGCGAACTGTAAGTACTCATTACCGATCACTTGCAAACGGATGGCGGCTGAGACATCTGGTGTGCGTCCCTGTATACTTGTAAGCAGGGAAACACGCCCGGCAATTGGATACCATGCTATTTCGTAAGCTAGATGAACGCCTTCCTTACGAATAAAATTAGTCGTTTCAGATGGCGCACCGGGCACTGGCTCCAGCCAGCGCAGACTTCCCGAATAACTCAACTCGATGATTGTACTGGCATTGGGCATCAGCGGCTCGTCCAGCAGGATGCGTACGAAATTGCCAGAACGTTCATAGGTTGCGCTACTCTCAGTTAGCTGGAATTGACCATTGAGTGTAAAATCCAGTTCACTGACTGGACGATCACCTCGATTGAGGATATCCATCTCCACCGAAAAACGCGGTATACCTTCCAGATGGACTGCAATAGCATAATGTTTGACTGCATAAGGGGCCTCAGCGGGTAACAGCCAGTTATTCTCATTGGCTTCCCACTGTGCGCGGATTTGTGCATTATCTTGAGCAACTGTAACCGTATAGATACCGCCGCTGAATAGCGCCAGACCTGCCGCAAGGCAAGCGCTTAGCAAAGCAGCCGGCATAGAACGATAAAAACGTCGCTGTCCTACTATCCAGCTGATTAAGCTGACCAGCAGAATCACCAACCCGATATAAAACAGGTTGAAGTAGACTGGCAAATCTCCTTGTAACAGTCGTCCCCACGTCTCCGTATAAGAACCGTAACCGAAACGAGCAAAGTTAAACAAACTGGCACCGGGCACAATCAGACCATCGTTGTTCAGAATGACTGTCCCAATTGAGGCAACTAACCAAAGCAATCCAAATGCCGGGTACATCCAGCGGCGAATGCTCGTCGTCACCTGAATGAGCCAGACTACCCCAGTCGAAAACGCGATGGTCAGCAATCCTTCAAACACAAAAACAGGCACACCACGCAGAAACGAACTGACAGGCCCTGCTATCCATGCAATAAGCAACGGCGAAAGGAGGAATGGTATGCTTATCGACACTGTTGCCAGAAAACGCCCTAATGTAACCTCTGTACCGATAGGAAATGCCATTTCCAGTGTCGCGAACCTACTCCGCATACTACGGGTGGCGCTGATGCCAGCTAGAAACAGTACTAGTAGACTGGCTAACCCAACCGCATTACGACCAACTCCGACCATTAACAGCGCTTGCGCTGTTTCGTAATTCGCTACCGGTGTCATAAAGATTGAAAACATCAACCCGGCGAACAGTAGATTGATTAACCAGTAGCTCCAATGCCAGCAGATCAATTGCAATTCGAGACGATAAGCTGTGAACAAGCGTTGAAACACCTGACTACGCATGAGCATCCTTCTTTTCAGCAGCCATCACCGCGACATAGCCATCCTCCAACCCCGGCTGAAGCGATGCGCCACGACCGAGCGGGTTTTCATCAGCAATGAGACGCAGCATCATCCGTCCATTGGTAGCACGGCTGGAGATAACGGCATAACGTTGCTCAATGTGTTCGTATTCAGCAGGGTTGATTTCGATCTCCCATACCTTGTCCTGAGCATGTGCAATTAGTTCAGCCGGCATACCGTCGAACCTTAGTCGTCCTCGGTTTAGTACCGCCACTTGGTTACAGCTTGCTTCAATATCAGCAACGATGTGTGTGGAGAGGATGATCGTACGCTGGCCGGAAATCCGTGCTAGCAGATTACGGAAACGGATACGCTCTTCCGGATCAAGTCCGGCAGTCGGTTCATCAACGACCAACAGTACGGGATCACCCATCAGTGCCTGCGCGATACCAAGCCGCTGCTTCATGCCGCCAGAGTAATCGCCGACCCGCCGTTTCGCATCGCGATGTAGATTGACCTGTTCCAACACGTTATCAATCTGCTGGCGGCGGTGCTGACGAGGAATGTTCTTCATCGTGCCAATATAATCCAGCAGTTCATAAGCGTTCAGGCTCTTATAAAAGCCAAAATCCTGTGGCAGATAGCCCAGATTTTGTCGTACTGTGTGCGGATCACGCATGACATCCTGTCCAGCGACCATCACGAGACCAGAGGTTGGACGTAACACAGTGGTGATGATTTTCATCAAGGTCGTCTTGCCTGCACCATTGGGTCCCAACAAACCGAACATGCCCGTGCCAATATCGAGCGAAATATCATCAAGTGCCCGGAACTTTCCGTAATCCTTAGCAAGATGTTCAACCTTTACGTTCATGCTCGTTCCTTTCGCATCAAAGGCATCTATAAACAAGACGTAGTAATCGATGAAAAGGTTTAATTCAATTTCCTGCGCTAAGGGTTAGAACGTCACCGGAGTCACCGCTGTCTCCGGTCGCGGAATCACTGATAAAACGACGTTTATACCCCCACCCTGTTTCTTGCAGCACTTTGCGGCTCAAACACACATAGGATATGTGCCAGCGGTGACAGCGGAGACAGATACTCGCAAAAACGAGAGCGTGTCACCGGAGTCACCGCTGTCTCCGTACAGGATCACACATTACCTGCGGTTGTTTCGTCGTCTTCACTGACTGCGTCACCGGAGTCACCGTTGTCACCGCGAAAAAGTTCAGCTTTCAAACGCCACACACGCACCCGCCGCCCCCGAACACGAATCTGCATCGTCAGGTGGCTATCGCTGCTGCCGGGTATCAGCCAGCCATCTTCTTTGAGCTGACTGCCAATCGCACCGGTCGAGAACTTCAGCGGATGGATACGCATCACCTCGCGGTAGGCAATCTCCGGTAGCAGGTACACATAATGCTCATCCTCGTAACCGACGACGGTCACGCCGGGTTTAGGCTCAACCGGATGCCGTGACCCGGTGATGTCGGCTTCGCCGCTGGCAAGCAGTTGATCCAGCGCCTGGATGAAAGCATCGCCTGCTCGCTCCTGCTGAACGAGGCTCACGGTTTCCAGGATGGCATCCTGCCAAGCGGGCAGCACATCCACCGCACTACGTTCCGCCAGAAAATCGCCCAGAAGCTGATAGACAGTCAGCAGCAGTCCCCAGTTGCGCTCCATGCGTCCGGTATGCGCCAGGCTGCCGAGTGTGGTGTTCAAATAGGTTTCATAGTCATCGGTGTTTGCGACCACCTTATCGGCCAGTCGTCGGGCGAAGCCCTTGTCATCGGCCTGCCGGGCAATCCACTGGATGAACTCGACGGTGAACCCTGGCAGATGCTGACGCAGCGCCTCAGCCTGCTTGAGCGCCAGCCCACCGGTATCACGCCCTTTCCAGGGTGGGATGTCCAGCACCAGCATCCGCGACAGCACCGAAGCTTCACCTTCCAGTGTGGTCTCGCCGGTACTGAGCAGATGCCCGCGACAGGGGCGTTCCTGGCGCAGCTTTGCCTCACGGGTTAGGCGTCCACGTCCCATACTGCGTGAATAACTCTGCATCAGCCGTGAGAAGGTGCGGGTATCGGCGTAGATCGTCTTGTAGTCATCGACCCAGTACAGCGCATCCGCCAGCGAGTAACCCAGCGCCTCAACCGTGTTCACGGTATCGCCCCACTGGGCAGGCGGAGAGTCTCGCGCAAAGTCGCCATAGAAACTCGCCATTACCGCCGCGATCTCGCTCTTACCGCTGCCAGTCGTCCCAGAAAGGTGAATGGCTGGCTTGGCCGTCGCGGCAGGCAGAAAACGCTGAATGAGGGGCAGCAGGGTGAATGCAATCAGAGTCGGCGCGAGGTTGGCAGGCATCACCCGGATAGCGGTGCTGAAGGCGCTCAGGCTGTCCGTCCAGGCGGATTCGGTCAGATGATAATCCCGCAGGCGGCTTTCCAGTTCGACCTCGTGCGGTTCAGCCAGCACCCCTGCCGCGCTGATGCTCATCAACGGTGAAACATAGACCCACTTGCCCTCGATCTGTGTCCAGCCCATGAAGCGGTAGGTCTGGCGGGTCGGGAATGTCCCGGACAGCTTGAGGATGGCATTGGGCAGATGGCGGTGCATCCCGGCGCAGGCGGTGTAGATCGCTCCGGCTTTCTGGGCAATAAAGCGCTGCAAGGCGTTGGGATCACCGAAGAGTTCACTCGGCACATCTAGTGTTGTCGTGTGGGCATCGTGGCGCAGGTGCAGACGCATCATATGTTCGGCCTGCCCATCATCATTCACCTGTGTCACCCATTCGACGACCCGCCCATGCCACTCGGCGACGGTCTGGCGAGTGGTGCCGCGCTCAGTGATCTTCTCAAAGATCATGCCGCCTTCAGTTTCAACGTATCGCGGGGCATTGGACAGCTCCGGCTTCTGGCTGCGTTCCATCTCACGCCGCGCCTGCTTGTACATGCTGTTGAGGTCTTCCACGCGGAAGGTATCACCGCAGACCGCCTTCAGCCGCTTGCGCTCCTGCGCCCACTCCAGCGGATCGAGTGCGGCGCAGGCTTTGACAGTCTCCCGAACCTGCTCAACCGTCGGACGCTCTGGCTCAGCGGCATCACGGCGGTAGCGGCTGACCAGGTTATCAACTTGCTGGCGTGCCTGCTGGCGCGGTGCGGCAATTGGTTCCCGTGGTGCCTGTTTGTAAGCACTGGCGACGGTCGCCCTGGCTTCCTTCTCCCTGGCTGTGGGATTCTCACTGCCATCCTCGTCAGCGACATAGCGTGAAATGAGTTCGCACTCGGCATCGGAGTGGCTGTAACCTGCATCGCGTAACTGGCAGGCAGCGGCGAACAATTCATGGTTGCGATTGCCATGAGCCGCACCGGATGCCAGATAGCTCTCGGTGCGCGGCGGCAGCGGATAATGTCCATTGCCATTTAGCGTTACCACAGGCATATTTCCGATACGCTCTTCATGTAGGTCGGTTTCCAGCCAGGCGAAATCGTTCAGGGCATAGCGCCGTTCCGGATCGCTCTCGATGATCTCCACTGCCACACCTCCGCGCTCCGGTTTGGTATTCACTGAATCCGGTAGCCGCATCACCGAGGCAACCGACTTCACATAACCCGGATCGCCACCCAGCGCCGTAAACAACCCGCGCAGGATGGCGGCGACCTTCTGCTTATCCGCGTTGGTTTCCAGCAGGAACGGCGCATCCAGCAGCCAGTAAGCGTGCCAGCCGCCGCCGCTGGAAGCAATAAACGATGGCGTGAGGTTAAACGCTTTCAGCTTCTCCAGATCGCGTCCGTCGGTGCTGTCGATGTCGATCCACAGCGCCGGAACCCATGTAGCAGCGTCGGCGTTGCCCTTCTTCTCGCGGCGCAGGCAGGGCGCAAAGTAAACGCCATAGCCCTCGCCATTAAGCTTATTCGCCTGCTTCAATGCAGAGCCAAGCCCGCGCTTATCGCCCAGGCGCCCCCACAGCGTCCGCACCTCGCCCGTTACTGGATGGATGCAGCGCAGTTCGAGATACAGGTCATCTGGTGCATCCCCATAAAGCGCACGCAGAAAATCCTTGCGCGGGGCGCGTGAAACTCTCAGCGTGTCCGTCTTGTCGTGAACCTCGTTGTGTGTCATACTCTCTGTATTCCTATATATCGGTATACAGGGGTTTGGAGCGCTTTCCGTTTGGCGACGATGCGCTCCTCGCCCCTGTATGCTGTCGCATAAATGCGATCGGTCAAAAATCGATATCCGGCGCGGCGTGCTGACGGTCAGCGCGCCGCATGTCCTCAGTGAGCGCGTGCCGTTCGGTCGCGTTCATACCACCTACCCATTCGGCTAACTGCTTCAGACTGCTCAGATCGCCGTTCATCTCTATCGAGAAAGCACGGGCCAGCCGAACGGCTTCCTCATGCGTCAGCCCGGCCAGCAGCGGACGGAATTCAAGCTGCACGGCATCGGGGTTGTCCTCGGTTGGCGCAGCATAGTGGCGGTAGTAGCCCACGGCTGTCGTGCGCTCGTCCGTCCGGCGCACGCCACACCACACCGCCCATTCGAGTTCCGGATCATCCCCGTCCTGCTCGTAGCCGTGTACCTCTGCTGTCACGACCTCACGCTGGCGTTCACGGATGGCGGCCAGATCGTCGTAACGCTGCTCCCACTCCGGCCCGACGTAACGCGCCATCTGTTCCATCATTGCCTGCTCGGTCACGCTGTGCAGCATCTCAATGTGGTTCACCTTCTGGTTACGGCTGAAGAAGAGTGGCACGCGACCGCCGTGTTCCTCGTCGTAGACCGTGCCCGGTAGCACTACATGAGTGTGAGGGTTATGCTGTCCCGGCGCTTGCGGGTCGTCCGTCTGGCGGTGATGCGTCACGTAGCTGAACTCACAGCCGGTATCCAGCCCGCGTGCTTCAAAGAAGTCATCCACCATCCGCTCGGTCAGCTCACACACAAAGCGTTCACGCTCGTCCGGTGCGACCATGCCGATTAAGTCCGGGTTCGGGTTGACCACGAGCGAGAAGGTCAGCACGTGCTGGCTCTTCAGGTCATCGCAGCGCTGGGCGATTTCAGCCACTGAACCGCCCATACCACGATCGACCCAACGCTCGCGTCCGGCGACAAACTGCGCCTTTTCGGTACGGCTCTCGCGGTAGGTCAGGTAGCGCAGCAGGTTCTTCGACTGTTTCGCGCCATCGGCTGACGGCTTCTTGTACTGCACATTGGCCACACACATCTGCCTGCGATCCATGCGCTAACCCTCACGCCTGCGGCGGACGCTGTTCACGAAGTCGTTGAACAGCATGGTCAGCGCCTCGACCTTCTCGTCCAGCGCATCCACCTTGCTTTCGATACCCTTCGCAATCGCCCGGCGCGATCCCGGCAGGTCTTCCTGGGATGCCAGATAGTAATTCAGCGCATCGCGCAGTAGGTCATTCTTGCTAACGAAGGTGCCGACGCGAGCACGGACACGGCGCAGTTCTTCCAGCCGCCGCATCTGATCCGGGGTCAGGTTAACGGTCATGCGCTCGCTGTAGGGATTGGGTTTCTTCTTCGTCATTCATTCGCTCCTTCCTCTATATAGGCAGTCTGAATAGCACGGCGCAGCTTCGCCGTTGGACGGAAGCGCAGGTAGACGCGCTTCAGCCTCTGCGGTGCGGCTTTGCCGTGCATCGCCTCAAGTCGCTGGCGGATCGCTCCGGCACTGCGCAGGCTCTGCACCTCGGCAGAGAGCTTGCCCAGGTCAGCGACGGTCACGACCCCGTCGGGCTGAGCAAGTGCGTCGAGCCACACTTCCGCCAGCACTTCGAGCACCTCAGCCACCTCACGCCGCTTGAGATGCGGCAGGCGCTGGTGGATAGATCGAATGGTTTCACGGTGATTCACGGTTAAACTCCTCATCTTTCGTTGGTTAGTTTCACCGTCGGATCGCTGCTCGTCCGACGGCAAAGGCGCGAAACGCCTGTGATGCGTCATTGCAGCGCACAACGGCAGGGTGTGCGCTCCCTCGGCGTGGTTCGCCACGTCGAGCGGTGTGGCCGGGGCAGCACACCGCCACACCGGTGCAGGTCGCAGCGCGGGCTGCACCAGCCGCCCCGGCGCATGAGGGGCGAGCGTATTTAGCTCGCTGGCGACGGGGAGGAACATATGCTTACAGACTGGGCTGTATTCCCCGTCGCTGCGGGACGATGTGCCCCGACACATCGTCCGTGAAACGCAGGGCGTTTCACATGCCTTGCGCAGCAAGGCAGCTGGTGTGCGCTGATCGGTGTAGGACGTGCTTACCATGTCGCTCCCTTCATCCGGCGCGCCCGGCGCTGGTGTTCGGCATCCGTCAAAGCCGGATCATCCCTGGTGGCTGCCCCCGACGATGCTCTGGGTGGATGCTGTCCTACCGCGACCGGCTGGGCGGTCGTCGCCACATGCTGGATAACCCGCTCCAGATAAGCGGGCATGTCGTTGAGCGCATCCCGTATCCATAATGTGTCTCGGCGCACTTCCAGCAATTCGGGCAGGTCGATCACTGCGCCTGCGGTGGCTTTTGCTCGCCGCATCTTCGCTGGCAGACCGAGATACCCTCGGATAACATCGCGGAGCGCTTCGCTACGGTCGCCTTCCTGAATGCCTTCCCACCAGCCCAGAATGTCGGCATCGTCGTAGTACGCTTTGAAAGCGATGACCTTGTGCTGGCGGCGTTTGTGTTTGCGTTTCGGCATAATTGCCCTCCTCATGGGGGTTTTACTGGTTTGCCTGAATGGTTTTCCCGGTAAACCCCCCGCCTTGAACTATTCCTTGCGGGTGGCGAAGTGGGCGTAATGCAGGTAGCCTCGCGCATTCGCCATTTGCGCTTCGGGTACCAGCTTCGTCTGCGGGTAAGCTTCGACCACCTGCTCATATACCAGCTCTGCACCACCGCCAGAGAGATAGATCACATCGACGGTCGTGCCGCGCTGCCACTTTTCGCTCAGCAGGTTAACCGTTGCACTGCGTAGCGGAGCGAGCGCCTCCTCGACTTCTTCGGAGTAATCCACCGGCTTGCCGCTGGCGGTGAATATCCCGGTGCGCAGAACCTGCTCGATGATCCGGTGCGGCATCTTCTCGCGGTAATCGCGTTCCAGCATGTCGGCGATGCGCTCCTGGGCGGTGTAGACCCCGCTCTCGACACTGCCGCTCTCGGCATCCACATAATCTCCGTCATCATCCAGAATGATGTCTACGGTGTACGTGCCCACATCGACCACCCCGGTGCGCATGTAGGTGTGATAGACGTTGATCTCGCCGGTGGACGTGAGCATCATGGCATACGCACTGCCGTAGGGCTGCGGCATGACCATCACCTCAGTCACATTGGCGATGACCTCGCATGTATCGGTCTGGATCAGGTGCTGCCCAAGCAGCGCCTCCTTGAGTTCGGCGGCATCCCGCATGTGATCGACGGGAAGGCCGGATGAAATTCTCAAATGGACGACATCCCGACCCCACACCCCCGAAACCAGCTTGCCGATTGCTGCCTTTGCCAGTCGCAACCGGAAGGCGTTGCCCATCGTGCGCTCGTTGGCGGTGCGTCCACGTAACCGGAGCAGTTCGCCGGGTGGGAGCTGTGCCAGCGCCAGATCACCGACGAACCAGGTCGAACCGTCCTCGTCGGTCAGTTGGTCGCCAGGGTACTTCGCCGCCAGCGCCTCGCGGTTGAACTTGATCTCACGGGCATGACCCGCGACCGATGGAAAGGCGACCGCGCCAGCCTCTGTCACGACTTTGGTGACACCGTAGCCGATGTCCAGTCCGACTGTGAGGATGCCGCTCTGGTCTGTGGTGGGTACTGCTGTCTGCTGGGTGTTCCTGCGCTTTGCCACTGTGATACTCCTTATGAATGAAAAGAAGCCGTACCTAACCGTCCGAGTCATCTTCAGCAGATGCCTCGTCAGTCGGGTGGGCTTCAGGACGAACAAAATTGAAGGGTTCGCAGCGCGAAATGGCGTGCGCAACCTCACTGGGATGAAAGCTCTTGGATTTGTCGTGAGTAGTATATGTCAGAGGAAGCCGCTACGTTCATCGCGAAGAACAGCCGCAGCGCGAAGGTCTGGGCGCTGCCCGGCAAGCACTTAAACGAATACGATCAGGTGATTGTTGTCGCAGTGAAGGGACTCCAACCAGACCCCGAAACACTGTATGCCCAGATCATGGCGCAGAAGGCTGATCCAAGCCTCCTGGAGGTGCAGTCCGAACCAGTCTACAAGCTGCCGCCACCCAAAACACTGAGCCGCTTTGTTTTCGCGCCAGACACGATAGATGAAGAACAGGGTCTGCGGCTGATTGACGAGCAGGGCGCGTGGAAGACCAACGG
>DAOUCY010000037.1:0-6069 GCA_034431625.1 Anaerolineae bacterium
CCCCACAGCAGACCGGGCTGTATCTCGATGGATCGGAAACGGTGCTGCGTGTGCCGCTCCCCGGACTGCTGCTGATCCGGGTCACCGCCGAAGACAAAAATCCTCAGTACGGCGTGTATGCCGTCAAAAAGCGTCCAGCCACCCTGAACACGCCGTTGTTTCATGCGCCGCTGCCCAATGTCTTCTCCAGCGGGAACATCTGCTGGGGGACGGTGCAGCGGGTGACAGATTCCGCACTCCAGACGACGAATCTGGCAGAGGATTGGGCGGTCTTACTTGGCTCACCTTTCAACGATCACGGCGTGGGCGGCAAGAGTAAGTCGCACCCGACGGACATCCGCCAGATGCTCATTGCGCTCGAAGCCCGCAAAGTCCGCGCTTATCCGAAGTCCGATTTGCTGCCCGTCAAGAAGACGCTGGCGCAGGTGTTGGGAGACGAAAAATGAACATTTTCGATCCGAACACGCACATTCAGACCATTTCCATAGTCGGCTTAGGTGGAACGGGAGCGCAGATTGCCCGTTCTGTCGCCCGCATGGTGTATGACATGAAAGCGGCGCGGCTGCACGCGCCGCAGATCGTCCTGATTGATCCCGACAAAGTGGAACAGAAAAACGTCGGGCGGCAGTTATACACCGAAGCGGATGTCGGACAGTCCAAATCCTATATACTCATGCGCCGTTTCAACATGGCGCTCGGCTTGGACATCATCGCCATTGACCATCCCGTGAATGCTGAACGGCACTTTGAACGCTGGGGCAACCTGATCGTCGGGGCAGTGGACAACCATCTGGCGCGGCGTGAGCTGGCGAAAGCTAACGGCGCGATCTGGGTCGATGCGGGCAATCACTTTAGTGCCGGTCAAGTGGTCATCGGGAACACCAGCGATCCTGAAACCGCACTGCGGCATATCGACGGACAGAACGGCAGATATACCTATCTGCCTAACGCTGGACTGCTGTTTCCGGTGCTGCTCAAACCTGAACCAGAGGCCAAGCCACAGCCCGAACCGGAGCGATCCTGTGCTGAACTGGTGGCAGCGCGTGAGCAGGATTTGCTCATCAACGACTGGATGGCGACCATCGCCTCGCAATACGTCTACAAACTGCTGCACCGCCAGCCGATTACGTCGTTCGTGTCTTACGTCAGCGCCGACAGCATGAATGTTCGCAGCGTGCCGATCTGCCGCGACGAACTCATCCCGTATTTACAGGTGGAGATGTAACCATGCTCAAAGGTCAGCGGCAGAACTTCCACCACTCGAAACTGCCCAGGCCCGGTGCAGTTGGGCGGATTGTCGGACTATCTACCGTGAATCCACGCCGTAAGTGTATCGTCACCGCCTATCCGCTGTGCGACAACGTGCGTCCGTACAGCATCGGCATTCATACCTGCTGGGTGCGCTTTTTGGATAACGGCGATATCCAGCGCTTCAGCGGCATCTGGTTCGAAACTGACTTTTGAAGTCCATGTCACTCCTTTTGTTTGAGTGACATGGATGAAATATCCAATTAGAATAGCATGAAATGTAGAGCGTTCACGAATGGAGACAGCAATGAACAGTTTGCGGAAAGCAGCATTCGTAATTGACAGTATTCCCGATGTTATCTTTGAGGGATATACAGACGACGACACTTGGAATGGCTGGGCATGTCCCTACTTTGAGAAATCAGAGGCTGAGCGTGTGCTTCAAGCAAGTCAAGCTAACCACTACGTTTGGTCGTATGATTCAGAACGGGATGCATTTATCGTGCGGAGTGAGGACGATCCCGAAGACTATGAACCAGAGGTGTTCGAAGCCATACAAAGAAATGTTGAAGACAGCGGTCAAGTGAGGGTTTATGGTATCGGCGCATACTCTTGGATTTGGGAACTTGCAACCCAAGCTTAACACATCGTCCCCGACCCACTTGCATCAATGAAATAACCGAAAAACTTATCACACACTTCCAATCAGCCCCTGAAAATGGGGCTTTTTCGTGTATGAGGGAGGATATGACCTACCAACTTCCTTTATTCTCACTAGACGAACTACCCAGCCCTGATCCGATTCAACTTTTGCGTGCTGGCGCAGCGCTGGTGTTGAGTGTCTCCGGCGGCAAGGACTCCGATGCCATGTGCCACCACCTGCTCGAACGTCGTCAGACAGAAGGCTGGTTGGGCGATGTCATCATGATTCACGCCGATCTGGGAACGCGGGTCGAGTGGCAACAAACACCCGACTATGTACAAAAACTCGCTCAGCGTAAAGGTGTACCCCTGCATGTTGTCCGCTGGAAACATGGCGATCTGATTGACCGCATCTGGCAGCGCTACTACAAAGACCCATCGCGTCCGTGCTGGCCGTCTGCTCAGATGAGGTACTGTACGGCGGATTTGAAGCGCGGTCCGATTTCCCGCGAACTTCGCAGGCTGTTCCCGTCGGGCAATGTGATCTGTGCGATGGGCTTACGCGCTCAGGAGAGCCAGACCCGCGCCAAGCGGCCTATATTTAATCTCCGCACCGACAGCAGCGCCCCGACGAAGGGGCGTTTTGTTTATGACTGGCTGCCAATCCATGACTGGCTGGAACCTGACGTGTGGGACTGTATCCGGCGGCATGGGAATATCCATCACGAGGCTTACAGCCTGGGCAATCACCGCCTATCCTGTGCCCTGTGTGTACTGGCAAGCCTGAATGATCTCATCAGCGGCGCAGTCCACAACCCTGATACCTACCGTGAATACTGCCGCATCGAAGCCGTAACGGGTTACAGCTTCCGCAAAGACTTCTGGCTGAGTGACTTGAAACCAGAACTGCTGCCGGAAAGTACGTTGATCGCTGTACGCGACCACAAAAGGAAAATCGCATGAACCCCAATTGTACGAGACTGGACTGGAAGCCTGTCCTGCTGGTGAAAGTGACGCGCCTGCCGTTTGGCGATACCCACACCGGACTGTCGGTGAAACGCCTCTACCTGGCACAGCATCCTGATGGCATTCTGCGTGCCGATTGGACGCTGCCCGCCGATGAACGTTTTTTACCGCTGGTGCAGCTCACCGGCTGGAAACCGGAACGGGATGTGCCTTTTGTTCTGCCTGTACAGTATCAGCGCAGCAGCAGCTATAGCCGCAGCGTAGCGGTGATCCCCGCCGGGACATGGGTGCTGCCCTATGACGACATGCACTACCAGCTTTATGAGCGAGTTCGTTTAACCCTTCATGCCGTGTTGGAGCAGGTGCATCAGGCTCCAACGGATAGCCAAACCCTGCGAACGCTCGTCCGCTGGACGAAATAAGACCGCGCCTCATCTGGGGCGCTTTTTGTTTCTGATAACCATATCAAGGAGAAGATGCACGATGAATACCACTGAAACCATCACCCAGCAGGCATTGAAGCGCTACAACCGCCTGTTCGACAATGGGCAGTACACTGCCATTGCCGCTATGTTTGCCGCCGATCTCCGCAGTGACCGCGAAAGTATCCGTGTCGCTGATGCGATGAACCTGGTCACGGACAGCGCTTTAGCCCTTTGCCAGCACCCGCACTACGAACTGGCGTGGCTCAAACTGGCGATATTCTGCGGACAGAATGCGGTCACGATCCCGACCATTGACGCGATTTACACCTATCTGCTGCTTTTCCAGCAGGTGAAGGATACTCACGCCGATGATTTTGAAGGGACAGCGAAAGCGCTGCTCAAATCCTACGAAAGTCTTGATAACCTGCGAGCAGCAGTTTCCTGTGCTAATGGGGTGCATGGCTGGCGCGGACGCATGGCTTACGAACTGCTGGCGGCTGCCGATTATCTGACGCAGGCGGCGGTGCAGCTGCTCATGCACGGCAATCTGTCGTACATCCGCGAGAAACTGCAAGCCGGGCTGCGGCGGCTCACTGGAGCGTTATACGAGGGGATACGCGAAAGTGACACACCAGCGATGTTCAACTTTAAGGCGACCTACTTTCCCGATGAGCATGACCGTCGCTGAGACACCAGAAGCGCCGCTTTCACCGCACTGGTTGTCTTACATCGCCGCACACGGTATCCCCGTTCCCGGTTTGTTCCACCCGATTCATGCCCGTCGTTCGCTTTATCCACGTCTGCCGCGTTGCCTGACAATCCCCGCTAACGCAAACCGGATCTCCTTTCGCGCCTTTCTCGCTGCCCTGCATCATCGTCTGTTTTGACGGTTCACACCTCTGGTCTGTATACGCCTACCGTTCTATCCAGCCACGACCAGGCGGATACCTGTGCCACCAGCACCTTTGACCGTTCGCTGGCTCATCCTGCCCCTCTGATGCTTTCGTTCCCATGTTATGCCTTTTCGCTGCTGGCGCGTGCCATCTGACCCAAACCATGCCGATTTAGTCGCTGACCAGTCTAGCAGGTGCGGCAGCCTTCAAAGTCCGTCGGACTTCGCTTTACCCGTTTTTGTCTGGCTTGTGCCGAGCGAATTGCAGGCAATTCGCCCTCATCAAAAACGGGTAGCGCCTTACAGGTGAAGTCAGCCTTTTGCACCTGCTGTGCTTTGGTCATCAAATCGGCACAGGGTCGATGGACAACAAAGCGCACAGCGCGAAGGAGTGAACATCATGGGTACAAGCATCAATATTCAGGTGACAGGTTTCGTCGGCAGCGATCCGCAGGTGAAGACTGTCGGTGAACAGCAGGTAGCCAGCTTCAGTGTGGCGGTTAACCGCAAGAACGGTGGCGGCAAGAAGCAGACTCTGTGGCTGCGTGTGAACTGCTGGAACAAACTCGCCGATGTCGCGGCGCAGTACGTCAAGAAAGGTTCGTTGGTGCAGGTGACAACCGAATGGCTGCGTCCAAGCGCGTGGGTTGACCAGAGCGGTGCACCGCAGGCGAGCTTGGATGTGGACGCGAACCGCCTGGTGCTGCTGGACCGGCTGGAGAGCGACGACCCGGAGAGCGGGGAAGACATTCCGTTCTAGGTGCGATATAGGGTAAGACAATACAGAGGCGGCGCGAAAGTGCCGCTTCTGCTTTTTGCTATCCGCCTTGCTTCGCGGTTTCAGTCGTAAGGCCAGTTCCCGGCGAGATTGAACAGTACCTCACAGTCGCAGTGTCCGCCCAACTTGCGAATCAATTTAGAATTCGCTTCTAGACTCAAGAAGTCGCGCCGCCTGAGCCACCATCGTGTTTTACGCAGGGAACCGTCACATCTATCTGCTGCCCCTGTTTCGTTTAACCATTGACACAATCGGTTAAATTCCTTCCCGGTCATTAAGCGAGGTTTAGGCTTACTGGGTGGCGGTGTGGAGATTGTCTCAGCATAGCCTTCTTTTAGTTTAGGCTCAGTCGCCAGTCTGATCCATACATGAGAACGCCCTTTGTGGGCGGGAGCTGACCATTTCACTTTGAAACGCTCAGGATAGCGCTCAATCAGTTGCAGCAGATTCTTGCATCCATAATGGGCCGGACTGAAGTCTGGATAATTTGTGTGAAGATAGCTTCCAATCGTGGAGAGATGCTGATATCCGTATGCCTTCTTCGTCATCCGAACAACTTGCTCGATGATATCCAAGAGATCAGTTTCGGATAGAGCATTATCACTTACATCGGGTATCTCAGGGTGAGTGGTCATGGATCAATACATACTCGTTTTAGGAGATTATAGTACAGCGTAATTTCGTCAGTCGAGGGATTACTCACCTGGATGTCTGTACCCTCTGCAATCTACTCTTGGCGGTATGATGTGCAGCACGCTGATAGGCGCTGCCTCGCAGCAGCGCCAGCGTTGCCAAGCAACGCCGAACCACCTCAGCCAACAACGATGTGTCTCACATGTTGTGCGGAGCAGCAGGGTAGCGCACGGATGTGGCGTAAACCCGGCTGAGGTGGTCGCCAGCTAAAACGCTGGCTCCTCATGCGCCGGAGGGCTTGATGTGCCGCGCTCACGCGCAGCACCATTAAAGCCCGCTGGGACGGTGATGGCTCATGGCGGAGGTGGAACCTACGGTTATCACTACGAGCGTGGTAAAGCAATGCTAACCCTACGTGAACGTGCGCGTATTCAAACCTTCACAGATGATTTTAAATTTGAAGCTAAAAAAATTCGTGAACAAAT
>DAOUCY010000038.1:0-16242 GCA_034431625.1 Anaerolineae bacterium
AATTAGACCGGATTGCAGCAGGGGATACAACCCGGTTGGAGGTGCTGCGAGCTTTCTGGGAGGGGTTCAATCCACAGTTGGGCAAAGCGACGGAATATGCCCTCGCACAGGTCAAGGCGCGGCACACGCCCAAACCGTTAACCCTGCGTCCAGCGGAGGAGTAAGCGCATGAGTGACTACATGCCGGAACCACCGCCGATAGACTATGACGACTGGATGCCGCCTCCGCCGGATGAAGCGTACTTTATGCCGGATGATCCGTTCCCGGACGACCTGTTCAGCAGCGCACCGCCGCCGGATTACGACTACGTGCCTGTCGATGATCCCTGGCTGCCCGACGATGAGCGTTTCATGCCGGAGGATGTCGGGCATTTACCGGATGTGCCGCCTTTGTCGCAGGATGGTTTGCAGGGTTTTGAACAACCCGAACCGCTGGACGAAGGCTGGGGCTGGCACGATGCGCGGTTGATTGGGGTCGAACGGGAGACCGACGATGGCACACGCTATGAAATCGGCGCGATCGACGTGTATGCCAACGTCAACACCGGTGATCTGGGCGGGAGCTACCTGCCCGTCGCCTCGTTTGAAGATATGGATGTGGCGGCTGCCTTCTACCACAACCTTCAGGAACAGATTCACGATCAGGGACTGCCCGCTTATCAGGTGCCGGAGTTCGCGGAAGCCCGCGCGGCTAAGATGAACCCCGAACCGGAGCAGTGGCGCGGGGCGACACCCGAAGAATACGCCGCCTATGAACACCTGCGTGACCTCGAAGATGGCGGCATCGACGGGCGCGACGAACCGCCCGACCATGCCGTTGACCCGCTCATTCAAGCGGCGATTGAACTGGGCGGGGTTGTGGTTAAACAGGAAGTGGAAACGCCGCAAATTGAGGATGAATCAGCGTTTCAGGCGTTGAGCGCGATTGGCATTGAGGCTGAGAACTTTGACCCGACCAAAGACCCGCCACCGTTCTACGATACCGAAACCGGGACGGCCTACTGGATCGGGGTCTTTCAGCCAGACAAAGACGACCGCGAGAACTGCGTGACCTCCATCCTGTCACTGGGACGCAACCCGGAGACGGGTGAGATGGAAGCCCAGCTTGCGCCGTGCGTCCCCGGTGAGTGGGACAAGGCGTATGCCTCGGCAGAGTACCTGATTCAGGTGGCGCAGAGAGGCGGCATTGACCGCTGCTTCGATGCGGCTGAAGGCATGGCGCTGGCAACCGACCAGCGCGAACTGTGGGAGAACGAACGCGGGGTGGCGCTGGAACCGGATGCCGCCCGCGAGATTGCCGACTATACCCGTGACGCCTGGGAGGTGGAACTGTGAGCGATACCCATGAAGTAAAAACCCGCAGTTTCACTATCCGGCTGACCCCTGAAGATCAGGCGGCGCTGGCGGAATTGTGTGACCTGTACGGTCTGGATCGCCCCGGCAGTATCCGTCGCGCGGTGCGCCAGGCGCTGGCGTGGAAGAAGAAGCTGGGCAAGTCCGGCTATTTCGTCCCAGCGGGTGAAAGCGAACCGCCGAAGTTTCTGATCCGGCTGGAGCGAAAGGACGCGCATGAGTGAGAGCGAAGTGGTGCGTCATATCGCCGAAGATGGCTCCATCTATGCGGTTGAAATCGTGCCGCCGGAGCGCGACGACTACGAAGCGCAGTACGGCGTCGATCTGGTTCGCGCCTCGACAGATCGTTACGGACTGGAACATGAACAGCGCCTGCGTTTAGGGGCGTATGCGTCGTGGGGGTCTGCTGAAGAACACCAGCGCGAAGTTGAAGCCGCGCTGCAAAAAGATGGACTGGATGGGCTGGGTGAAGATGCCCGCCGGGTGGCGCAGATGCCCTATCTGGATGGGCAGTATCTAGCGATGGTGTTTCCAACGGATGGCTCAACGAGGGACAGCGCCAAAGTCCATCTGCTCTATCTCACTGGCGAACAGGTGACAGCGGCGCTGGTCGCGGATGGACGAACTGAAGACATGGAAACCCTGTGCGGGCAGTTGGACCGCGCCTGGGTTGAAGGCGGCAACGAACGATTGTTGGATACGGCGCAGCACGAAGCGGAAGTGCGGGGACAGGTCGCTGCCGGCACGCCGCTGTTTGAGGCTGTACCGAACGCCGACCTGCCGAGTGACCTGCCCTTCACCTTTGGCGAGGGGATGCAGCCCTTTGACGCACAGGGCATGGGTCATGCCCATCATGTCGATGGTGGTGGCACGGCGCACTGGTTCGCGGTGGTGGAGCGGGATGAACCTGAAGGCGACCCATACGAACTGCGCTATTTCCGTGCGCTGGAAATGGACGACGGTTCTCAGCGGGGCGACTCCTATCCGGTGATGCCCTTGCCCGACGATGACCCCGGTTCCGCCTGGCCGCTGCGGGGACTGGAGATGTATCTCGCAAAGGGCGACCTCTACATGGCGCAGCAGTTCGCCCACGATGTCGCCGACCATCATGGACAGGCTTTCCCTGATCCGCTGGATTTACCTGCACTCAACCCTCAGCCGGAATACTACTTCGGCTATGGGGTCAGTGACCAGAATAACCCATCCCTGGAAGCGGTCAAGACGTGGATGCACGGCAGTGAACGCCGTTTCGACACCTTCACCATTGCTGAATATGGCGTGTGGGATGAGGCACAGACCGATGAACACGAACTGGAAGATGCCCTGAAAACGCAGGGCCTGGAAGCTGCGATGAATCAGGCGGAACGTATGGCGGTGGCGGGGGGTTATCTCGACCCGCGCCGCGCCGATGGGCGGGTCTTCTTTGAAGACGATGCCCCGCCCGACCCCTTTACCACCGAACGCGAACGAATAATGGAGCGCGAGATGCAGCACGACGAAAATCAGCAAGACCCGGAATACAGCATCACCGCGATGGCTGCCAACGGCAGTTCGCATCTGGATGTGACCAAACAATGGGGCGACGACCAGCACGCCCACCTCATCATCCCGCAGCCGGATTGGGAAGCGGCGCGAACACACGCCGAGTTTGCCAATGAAATGCTTCAGCAGGAGATGCTTCAGGGCGCGATGACCTATGTGGAACTGGTGGGTGTGGAAGCCGGGGTGATTGACCCGCAGCGCGATGACCCGCGTCTCTTTACTGAGGGGCCGCCTGATCCATTCACGACCCTCCGCGAACGCGAAATGACGCAGACAGTGGAAGTCACCGAAATGGACACCGAACCCTACACTCCGGTTACGCTCGAACCGGAAGCGCCCGACTATCCGACCATGTACCGCGAGTTTGCCGCTGAAGCTGCCCGTGAGCGCGTAGCAAACGCGGCGCTGGAAGGATCAGCCTGGTTTGAGGCAACCTTCGAGCAATCCGAGACCGAACTGCTGCAACCGGTGAACGATACTGTGAACTACGCAGTGGTGGTGCAGGAAACCGACCCCTGGACGCGGGAACTGCTGGTGGACAAATACTGGCGCGAACCCAATGGTTATCTGGGGATGCAGTCCGTGACGCTGGATACCTGGGATTCAGAGGACGAACAGGGACGCGAACAGGCAGAGCAGGCGCGTGAGGCGCTGCTCGAAGTCCACGACCACCGTGGTCTGGAAGCCATGATGCACAAAGCTGAACTCACCGCTGTCGAGAATGACTGGCTCGACGGGGATCGAGTTGATCCGCGCCTGTTTACGCAGGGACCACCGGATCGCTTCGAGACGCTGGCGCAGCAGTTAAAAGGTGAAATCAACCCCTACTGGAACACCGATGGTGAGAAGATCGAAGACCCTGCGCCGCAGGTAGACGCGGAAAATCCCTACTGGCGGCTGGATCCCATTCCGGTGAACGACCCGGACGGCGAACCGCTGGGACATGCCCTGCATATGGTTGTTTATCCCGGCGTGGAACGCGACCCGGATGCTGTTGGCAGTCCGGCGATGGCGGCAGACGAACCTTTCAAGATGCTGGAGATGGCGCACTTCGAGACCCCGGAGGCGGTGGACAAATTCGGCAAGGACTTCAACGGCTATCTCATCTCCGGACTGCTCGACGGACCGGAGCTGGCGGTGGAGGTGGCGCGGCTGGAAGGACTGCCTGCCGAGTGGAAAACGCTTGAAGGTGACGACCTGATAGCCTACCAGAACGCTGAACTAACTCTCACCCGCGACCCGGCGGACTGGCATCCCTACAACCCGAATGCCGAGCGCGATGCCCGCATTGCGGCGGAAGGATTGTACACCGATCCCATTCAGCAGGTCGTCGAACGCGATGAGTCGGAGATCACCTCCGGCACACCGGAACTGGACTTTTAAGCGATGACCATGCTCAAACCACAGACTGCGCTGGGCGGCTTTGCCCTGGTTACGCTGCTGCTGGCTGGCGCTGCCATCGGGCGGGTATTCGGTGTGAGCTTTGGCGAAGCACTCTATCTGACCGGGCTGGTGCTGGTGGTGTTAGGCTGGATCACCAACTGGCTTATGCTGCGCTGCGCCAACCCATCCGAAGATCGGGAGGCATAGCCGATGTTCTACTGGTTGTTCACCGAGGGGCGGGCGCTGCTGGGTGGCTGTCTCGCCCCGCTGATCTGTCTGACGCTCACGGCTCCTATCATCGTCAGTGCCATGCTGGGGGCGGGCATCCAGCGCACCAGCGAAACGCAGGGCACAGTAGGCTGGAAACGCGGCGCGAAACTCCTGGCTCACCTGATCGTCGTGCTGGGTGTTTCCGCTGCTTATCTGACGCTGCTGGGGGATATGGCGGTACAGCCGCTGCGCGGACGGCAGTCCACCAACGGTGTTGTCCAACTGCTCGTTGGTGCGCCATCGAATGTGAATGCCATGCGGCTGTTTATGTTTGGCATGATGCTGGTCATGCTCTGGTTCTTCCTGACCATCGGGCTGCACAGTGGCATCAAGAACGGCGGCTGGCTGCGGGAACGGGTGGATCGCCTGCGAAATCCACAGGTGAAGCGCGGTGCGCTCGGTTCATCGCATTTCTGTACCATGCGCGAGTACAAACGCTTTCGCCGCGAAGATGCTGAAGGGTTGTCATTGCTGGGCGCGTTCTGGGGCGAACAAAAACGCCGCCTTGATATGGGTATGGGACGATTCTCACTCAGCGGCGAAGATGTGGCACGCGGTATCCTGACACTCGGCGGTCCCGGTTCCGGTAAGACGCAGGGCATTATCCTGCCCGCCATCGCGGATCGGATGCTGGCGGGACATTCACTGGTGGTGGCTGACCCGCAGGGTGAAATCACCGGGCATGTGTTGAAGTATGCCGCTGTCACCCGCCATCTGGTGGTCGTCCATGACCCGACCAGCGCTATTGGTCCGCGTTACAACCTGGCAGAAGGGATCGACAATGTGTCCGATGCTCGCGCCATTGCCGACGTGCTGGTTCCGTCTGCCGCAGGCGACAACCGCTTCTGGACGGACAGCGCGGCGGCGCTGCTGGCCGCCTGCCTGATCCGCTTTCCCAACCTGGGCGAAATCTACAACGCCATGAATGACCTTAAGGGATTGGCGGGCAAACTTGCTTCACAGAAAGATGACGCGGCGCTGCTGGCAAACAGCTTCATCGCTTCGGTAGGGTCGGATGGTAAAGTCGCCTCGAATGTCGTGGCGACCCTGGCGACGGCGCTCACCGGTTGGGCTTCTACCGACGTGCGTGCCAATACCAGCGCTTCGGATTTTGATGCGGACCTCATTGTGGGGCAGCCAACGGTGGTCGTCCTGACCTGTCCAGGGCGTATGCGTGCCGTCTATGCCTCCTATCTGGGCGCGACTCTGCGTAAGCTGATGCTCGACCTCGATACCATCGGTGAACGCAATAAAGGGCCGCTGCCCGTTCCGGTTGGTGTGATTCTGGATGAGTTCCCGACACTGGGCAAGCTCGACAGTCTGGTGGCGGATGTGAACCTCGTCCGTAAGCGCCGCATCTCGATTATGATTGGGGCGCAGACCAAAGGGCAGTTTCACATGATCTATGGTAATGAAGGCACGCAGGCGTTGTTCACGGGTCTGGCAACCCAGGTGATTTATGGCGGCTGTGATGCCGACACTGCCGAGTTTTATAGCAAAGCCAGTGGCACGGCGACCACCGATGCCAATGCTGATGACCCCAACAGCCACCTGCGCCAGCGTCCGCTGCTGACGGTGGATGAAGTCGTCACGCCGCAGGTCGGCAACTGCACCATCTTTGCCCGTTATGTGGAGGCGGGTTTTGCCACGCAGGTCGTCCTAAATGCCCGCCTGACTCGCTTCTACGAGCGCGACGACTGGAAGCAGCGGCTCAATGCGGCAAAGAACGTCCAACCCTTGCTGTTGGAACGGGGTATTGCGCTCAATTTACAGCCTGTCGAAACACCTTTACCGCCTGTTCCCAACTCGAATACGCCTGAGTCCGCCACAACGACACCCTCCACCCTGGAAATAGCCGCATTGATGGCACGAGTCGCCGCTGAGACTCAGAAGCAAACCAATGGCAACGTTCAGACCATCAGCACGAGTGAAATGCGTAGCAGGCATGAAAAGCGCAAGTGTGCTGTGAAAGAGGTGACTTCATGACCCTGACCAAGAACAAGATGGTGCGCGAAATCGGACGACGCACACGCTTGAAAAACAGAGATGTACAAGCGATGATAGAGGCTCTGGTGGAAGTATGGACAGAAGAGCTTGTAGCTGGCGGACGTGTCGAATTGGAAAACTTCATCGTACTGGAGACACAGACCATCGACCGTGGTGAGCGGCACGGAACGCTTTCCAGCGGCGAAGCACCCCGTGTGATCCAGCGGGTTGTACTGCGAGCGAGTAAAAAACTGAAACAACAACTGAATTCAAACTCAACCGGGAGCGAGTTTTAGTGGGTAACAAGCCAAAAATATATTTAAGCTATAGAAGAAAACAGGGGCGCGTACCTGAACTGGTATCATCTATTCAGAACCTTATCGAACAATCGCTTGACTACGAAGTTGTGCTTGACCCCGGTAGGTTATCCGCAAATGCGGACTGGATTGAACATGCACGAAGCATCATCAAAGATTGTGATGTGTTTTGTGTTCTTGTTGCTTCCGAAACGGGAAAATCGGAATGGATACAGGCAGAAGTCAAATGGGCAAACGAATTTGCGTTGCCTGTGTTGCCTGTTATGATTGAGGAGGTTAACTTCCGCGACGAGCTGCAACCCCTGGATTTGTTGACCACTCAATATGTCGCATATGATGAAGCACAATCTCAGACGCGGTCATTGCTCTTAAATATCATAAGACAGATGGCAGAAGCAGTCTTTGGTCGGCGTAAAAAAAGAACGGTGATTCTCAGCCGAACTGAAAAACTACCGAACTATCATTTGTTTCAAGAAAACTATGACCAGATTCCAATCGTTAATCAGATTTTGGGTAATCCGAGTGACGATCAGCAATTTGAATGTGACATCTTCATGATTATGCCTTTTGCAGAACCGTTTTCATCAATTTACCAGAAAAAAATTAGACCAATTGCGGAAAAACTGAACCTTAAGATCAAGCGCGGTGATGATTTCTTTGCGACCCATGCGATTATGACCGATGTCTGGTCAGCAATGTTCAGATCATACTGTGTCATCGCTGAATGTACTGGACGAAATGCAAATGTGTTTTATGAACTTGGCATGGCGCATACCTTGAATAAGCCCACTATTCTGTTGACCCAAGCTATTGAGGATATTCCTTTCGACATTCGACAGCTACGCCATATCAATTACGTGAACAGCCCAGATGGGTTGGATGCTCTCGAAAAAGCACTCGAATCTGCATTGCTAAGGTTGGTATTTGGAGAAGAACCCAATGATTGACATGCCACCCGGAAAATACTTTATATCGCACTCGTACAAGGACGCGGCAGTGCGTGACAGTTTCTTGAAGACTCTTCCGCCTCAAGTTACGCCCTATATATTCCCTCCAATCAGTGTTTCGCCATTGGAGTTTGTTAGTAGCACCCTGATTGGCGCTATTCTCGCTTGTGATGCGCTGATTTACCTCAACGAAGGTTTTTCGAGCCGTTCATTTTGGGTAGCGTTTGAGCGTGATTACGCTCTGCGGGCAGGAAAACCAGTATTCTCCTACACGCCATCAACCGGAATATTTGCTGAACACACTGACCCACCACTGGATTTAGCCATTTTTCCAAGTTTTTCACATGAACAAAGAAATGAGGTTGGTCCGATTCTGGAGTTCATGAGAAAGCAACGCCACTTTGAACCATGGATTGACACTGAGCAAATTCGTCCAATGGATAACTGGAGACAAGTTTTAGAGGAAGGTATGCAATTGATCTTTAATCGTGGCGGATATATTGTAATTTTTATGGGAAGCTTTAACTCAGAATATATGCTTGCAGAAACCATGAAAGGGCTAGAGCAGCAGCGTTTAATTGTTGCAGGGCTTGGAGTTCAGCCTCCTGACTTCATTCTTGCATATAAAGACCTGTTTATTCAACTCGTCGATAATGAGCGTGTGAATCACAATCGCATTGATGACTTAATTGTGAGATTATGTTGGTTGATGTTTAGAGTACAATTCCCACACCTTGTGTACGAATAAAATCCCGGTGATATGCCGGGCATTTGCTTACAGATCGAAATCAGGCGCAGCAGGTTCCACCTTCGGATTGTCCTCATCCTCATAAACTGCTGAATCGGGTCGGTGTATCTGTTCAGGGGATGGCGCGGGGGAAAATTAATGGGTAGAGTCTGTGCATGAGCGAACAAGACTTTTCTCCCGAGCAGTTGGGCATCAGTGAGATGGACTGGCAGCAGACACCGCCGAGCGTGCGTGCGCTGGTGCGGGTACTACAAGAACGGCTGGAGAAGATTGAAGAGCAGCTCAGGGTCGGTGTACAGTTCCTCCGCCACAATCCGGCCATCACGTTCAATATTCGGGTTGTAGGGATACCAATTTCTCCGTTTAGCGTTGGCGAATCCAGTAAACGCCCGCCTCATCACACTTCACTTCAAACGTTGTGGGATGGTCTGCCAGAAACTTGAGTAGACTCTTGTATTTTTTGCCCGGCTGCCCCAGTCGTTTGGGTTTGAGATGGTAGAAGGTCTCATAAAGACACTGTGAGACCCGGCTGAAATTCACCCACTCCTCGTTCTGTGCCCGGATGAAATCATCTGCTGTCTGTAAAACATCATCCGTGCTGTAGTCCCGGATTGCCTGCGCTGCGATTTCACGCTTACGCTGGGTGTTGCGCGAGTGCGAGCGTTTGTTCTTTGGCTTTTTGGGAGACTCAATCAGTTCGTAGGCAGCGCCATGGTCGCGGATGACACGCTCCCGCAGCGCTTCCAGTTGATCCGGCGCGACACCGAAGGCGGTGACAGAATAGTCCCAATCTCGCGAGCGGATGAGATCGCGTTCCAACTTCGCAAAACAGGTGTCACACAAGCCCAGGTCATTCACGGGCAATGGCAGGTCACAGCTCACACAAAAGGTGTCGATCAATTCATCGGTGCTGTTATCCTCTGGGTGTTCCATCGCATACTCCTGAAATCCGGTCAGTCCCTATCATAGCAAGTTTCTACCAGTGGACTGAAGGTGCTTTACGTTCAGCTTCGCGGAAACCATGCGTCCAGATCATTGGGCGCTGGCTGTTCCGGTTCGATTTCCGGCTCTACTTCCCGCAGAAGCTGCCATTCCGGTCCAACAATGCGATCCAGTGCGTCGCTGAAATGACGACTGGCGATCTCGCGGAACAACACGTCATGCCCGCGCTCTTTATTGTTGTACACCGCTGTCCGGTCTACTCCATCCAGCGGCGCAGTTCCCGGTAAGACGACGTGTGTGTGAAGCTGCTGCATCGTTTCGCCGTCGTCTTCCATCTTCGCCTCGCGGTCATGCAGAATGTAACTGTACTCAGGCACACCAAAACCGCGCTCCAAGTAGTAATCCTCGACGATGCGCTCGGTCAGATCACACACCAGGTCGCGTCGTTCTTCCTCCGGGATGAGCGCCATCAGGTCGGGGGCAGGCGAGATCACCCATGTCCACGCCAGGACATGCTTACTCTGAAAGGCATCGCTGTTCTTCATGATGTCGCGCCAGTGGATGCCCATTCCGCGATCCTGCCAGCGCTCGTAATCTCGATTTGCGGCAAGTTGGTTCTGTACCTTGTCTCTGTACTGTAAATATTTGAGCGTGGAACTCAGCCCTTTGCGACCCGTGCCATGCCCTTTGCGCTGCGCTCCCTTGTAGGCGAAATCCACGACGATGATGGCTTTGCTCAACGCTTGCCCGCCTTCATCTCACGGACAGCCTGCATCTGTGCCAGCAGCGTCTCACCGTCGCGCCGGGCGGCGATGATCGCATCCGCGATGCGTTCCGGGCTACCTTCTGGTTCCAATGCTGCCAGCAGGTAAATCAGGACGTTGAGGTGAAACGCGAACGCGGCTTCCAGCCGGTCTAGCCGATCTTGCAGCGACTTCTGGAAGTGCTTGCGGCTGCCGATGATGTCTTCCTGATTATCCAGATACAGGCGAATTGCCTCACGGATGAGGTCGGCTTCAGTGGTATCGCGAGGCTGCTTGCTCACCAGCAGCGCCAGGCGGTCCCGCATCTCCTGTGTCATTGTGATACTGCGCTGCACCGATTTCTTTGACATGGATACTCTCCCGATAGGCGAACTTCTCTCTCATTATCGCAAATCGGGGTCTGGCAAAGGCGGTAAAATTGCAGTTTTGAGCCGTTAAAATTGACAATATCTGAGAAGGCACAATCCTAAATTAACGTGAGTTTTGTTTAAGGTGGGACACCTTCACGAGAAACGATATGCTTCTCGTCAGTGAAAAGAAGAAAGGTGTCCCAAGATGAATCTAACCGAACTTTTCTGCCATATCGATGATTTTTGTCAATTGATGGAAGTGGATTGGCAGCAGTATCAACTGACGAGCGGTGCGCGTCAACGCCAACGGAGCGGTAACTTGTGTGACAGCGAGATCATGACCATTCTGATCCATTTTCATCAAGCGCGGTATCGTGACTTCAAAACCTACTATATCCAGTACGTTCAGGTCTATCTGAAGCGGGAATTTCCCCATTTAATCAGTTACACGCGCTTTGTCCAACTCATGCCGCGTGTCCTGGTGGCCTTATGTGCTTACTTGCATTACTGTTTTGGGTCGTGTACCGGCATCAGCCTAATCGACTCCACTCCCTTGCGGGTCTGTCACAATCGACGCATCGCCCAGCACAAGACTTTTGTCGGGATGGCGCAACGCGGCAAGAACTCGGTGGACTGGTTCTTTGGCTTCAAACTCCATCTGGTGACCAATGACTGTGGTGAACTACTGGCTTGCTGCCTGACGGCGGGCAACCGCGATGATCGTCGTCCCGTTCCCAAGCTGGTCAAGCGCTTGTTCGGCAAGCTGTTTGGCGACAAAGGCTATTTATCGCAGGACTTGTTCGAGCAGCTTTGGCAGCAGGGTCTCCAGTTGGTCACCAAGCTCAAAACCACCATGAAGAACCGCTTGATGGATATGACCGATAAGCTGCTCCAACGCCAGCGCGCCGTTATGGAAACCATCATCGACCAACTCAAGAATATTTCCCAGATTGAACACTCCCGTCATCGCAGCTTTCCCAACTTCTGTGTCAACTTGCTCTGTGGCTTGATTGCTTATTCTCACCAACCCAAGAAACCCTCTTTACACCTGGTTGGCGATACTGAATTCGCTATCCTTATCCAAAACTGACGTTGTATTAGGGATTCCGTCTGGGGCGTCTACAATAGCCGCCTGCGCTTGATCCGCGTTGGGAGAATGATAGGTTCGCCCATTATTCCCGTCCGTAACAATTGCCATGAGTTGAGAACCCATGCGACCTGCTATCGCCTCCATGCGAATGTACTCAAGAGGGATAGGCACACCTGAAATAATGCAATATCCTCCTTTACGATCAACGGTTCCTCGTGGCGGTTTACCTTCACCCTGATGGACTTTGAAAGAGACCCTTTTTTGAGAATCGACTTGCGGTTCGGCCCATGCTTTATGATTCTTTTTCGTACTGAGTTCAAAAGAGCGAGCAAGTGGAACGTAGGCATCAACTGCCGGATTTGGACTCTTGACGGTTCTAGCCCACAACCAAGCAATAACGATGTTTCCGTCGTACTTTGGGTATAAGTGTCCAATACGTTCTTTTGCTCGTTCCAACATCCATTCGCCGTAGTATCTCACATCGGCAGCAAGCCCTGCTGCGCCTTTCCAGCCTGTATGACCGCTGATTTTCTCTCTTTCGCGTGGATTTACAGGCGGTCTATCCGAAAAGAGAGGAGGAATTTCAATTAGGGATTTGTTAATCATCACCGAAACAGGGTTAAGATCAGTTGCGTAGGTCTCTAGGCTCAACCGCTGAGCCTCAACGGGAATTGTTCCACCGCCAGCAAAAGGATCGAGTAGTGGCGGTAGGTTGCCGTCAGTGGCGATATGGATCAACTCACGGGCGGTGTTCAGCACCGTTTCATTCGTTGTGCTTTCCCATTGGACGAGACGTTCAATAAAGTCAAACAGGCGTTGGCGCGGCGTGTCCTCTACCTGTGCATTCTTACCTTTCGGAAGTGCTTTACATGCTTCTACGAATGCGGGTGGTGCATCCAAACTGTCAGGATCATCCACTAATGACGCAAAAATAACAGCGCGGGCGGCTGCAAGGGGACGCTGTGCCCACCATTTGTGAATAGCAGATGGATTACCTTTGTAAATATATCCTTCTCGCACAGAATGCTCATTGATGGCGTCCAGCGGTAGCGCAACTTCGATCAGTTTCTTGCGATAGGTCATACATTAATTCCGTTTCGATGTAGTTTCGAGGGATATCATGTCAAAAATCCCGACCGTATCTTCTTCGAGACTCTGGCAAAATCACTGCTAGTTGTTCATCAACCTCAATTGAATAGTCAATGGCAATTTGTGCTATATGCAAACCAAATGTGCTTCTCAACTTACCAAGCTCAACAAAATATTTAACTGTATCCCTGTCCCATTCATGTTTGAAAATTGCGTTTGACACAATGCGATGGTGTATATCCTGTGTGACACTGAGAAAATCTCTACAAACATCACGCATTGCTCTAATAGGCTGCTGTAGTTCGGAACTACTATCTAGCTCGTCTAAAAATTCTGTCAAACGTTCCCTGATTTGAAGGATAGACTCCGTTACGAAAACGATGCGCTCGTCATCATATGGGACATACAACGCTCTCTTATCTTCAAGAAACGTGATAACTCTATGAGCAAAATCGGCATCTTTTTGTGGTGGTGTCCACGATAGGCCAACGAACGGTGTTGATATTCCAGTGATCCGGCTCAGTAATTCTCCAGGCTTTAATCTTCGCATCACTTCCCTTCCCGTTTAATTGAGCAATCTTGATCAGGTTCTTGCGGTAGGTCATGAGTTGACTTTACTTAAAATGAGTAACTGGTATCAGTGTTATACCTTCGGCTGTTGCCGCTCGGATTTGTGGCTGGTCAATGCTAATCAGCGGGTAGCCATAGTGCAGTGCCAGCGCGACATAACCTGAGTCATACACGGCAAGTGTATTATTCAAGGCGATGTCCAGCGCACGATCCAGCAATCGCTTCATCGGGGCGCGGCGCAGTTTCAGAGTACGCAGCACCCGCAACAGTTCTTCCGCATCATCACGAGACATGCCGCTGAAACGCACCTGCTTCCAAATGACATTCGTGCATTCCAGCAGGCAAAACTCCGGTACAGTCAGCCGGTCGGCATTCGTTATCTGATTGAAAAAAGCCTGCACATTGGGCGTGTATGGCCCGGTAATGAGATACTCAATCACAACGCTGGCATCGACGATGTAGTTCGCCATTAACTCTCTCGATCCTCGCGCAGCAGTTCCAACGACGATTTCGCACCGGGAGGCGGTGTCCAGCGGTGCTGCTCCACCGAAGCGCGTATCTCATCCCATGTAAGACCGTCATCTTCGTCGGGTTCGTCAGGAATCTCGAATGTGCCAAGAAGTCGGGTGAGTCGTTCGTCAAGTGTTTCTTCGACGAACTTCTTCAAGTCCTCCAATGTCATGTTCGCAATGGTTGCCATTAGTTTGGCTCCTCACTCATGTTCAGCATTTCTCTGAGGTTGAAATTCACGCTGGATGCCAGCGGGTCAGGTTCACGGAACGGATAGTTTCGCACATAACGCGGCTGTCGGGCGTTTGTACGCTCCACCTCCACCAGCGCCAGGATGAAGCCTTCAGGACTGTTCAACGCTCGATACAATTCATTATACGTGAGGGTGACGGTCTCTGCACCGGCGCGTCTCCCTTTTACTTCGATGAATCGGAGCCGTCCGGTCTGCCCGTCACGGCTTTCGATGTCATAGCCGAGATTCTGAACACTCACATCGCGGGGATGGTTGCCGAGCGCAATCTCGGCTTCCATCACAGCACGCATGGCGATCTGCTCGGTGATACGACGGTCAAGGATTTCCGGCGGCGTGTTCTCCCCCAGCAGCAAGCCAATCGGGATAATCAACGCCCCACCGACGACAATGGGCGGCGCGGCAGAAATTTGGCGTTCCTGCGCCAGTTGTGCTTTGCGCTGTTTCAGCCGTTCTGCCAATCGATCCGCCCGTTCCTGGGCACGCTGGCTGTTCAACCGAGCATTGATTTTCCCTGCCTGCTCCTGAGCGCGGAGTTCCGCAGCGCGTAAGTCCCAGTAGTTGATTTCTTTCGTCAGGCGTTCTTGCACCGCCGCTTCGGTTTTGTCGATGAGTTCAATGCGACGCGCCCGCACCCGTTCCAGATGGCGCGGTACGAGGTGTTCCACCGCATGAGCAGCCGCACGGCGTTCGAGGTTTTCACCCTTCAACCAATCCTGTTCCAATTGATGCCCAATCTGGGCGATTTCATCGGCTGTGGCAGGGCGATAGTCCAGATAAGGTGCGCCGCCCGCTTCACCTACATTGCCAGCGCTGTCAATTTCGACGAAATGGACTTCACGGGAAATGGTTCGGCGTTCACCGGACTTCATCGGCGTGGCATCCTGGATCGCCTGCTCCAGATAAAACAGCGCGCGGAGTTCCTGACCGGGGTCGGTTTCATCCACCAGAATACCACCGCGTTTGAGTGTATCCCGTTCGCGTAGCAGCATCAGGCTGATGGTAGCATCCAGCAGCGGATGACCGGGGCAGACAAAGGTTGCTGGCAGCTTATCTGGCAGGTGGATCAATGCTTTTTCAAAGCAGATGCGCTCGTATTTGGTCGAAACTGCGCCGAATCCGCGTTCCTTCGCATGGTTGCGGATGATAGCTGGCACATTGTTGATGGTGTAGCGCCCGCTTTCGCGTTCATGAATCGTGCCGCCAAAGTATTCAAATGCCTGTAAGAAATAGGCTTTGATGTAGAATGGCTGCAAGCGGCGTGCGGCTGCTCGTTCCATCTCTTCTCGAATCCGCATGATCTGGCTGACATCCATACTGTTTGTCACCAGCGATTGGTGTTCCAAGAGATCACGTACCCGCTCACGGTCCGTGGCGTTATCTACTGCTTGCTCTAAACGGGCGCGTACCACAGGGTCGTCACCATACCGCACGGCATCCACCAGTAGCTTCCGCAATGGTGTCTCCTGAAACAGCTTCCCCAGCACGTCGAAGACTTGTCCATCCAGCGCATGACGCTCGGCTTCCAGCTTCCTCAGCAGACGTTGGTAGACTGCGCCTTCGCGGGTTTCACCAGCGACCAGATTCCACAGGTGGCAGACTTCCGTTTGCCCAATACGATGAATCCGCCCAAAACGTTGTTCAAGACGGTTGGGGTTCCATGGCAGGTCATAGTTAACCATCAAGTGGGCGCGTTGCAGGTTAATCCCTTCGCCCGCTGCATCCGTCGCCAGCAGGATCAGCACATCCGGGTCGTTGCGAAAGCGGTCTTCGACCTCGCGGCGGTCCTCGCGGCGGATACCCCCATGAATGGTAACAATCGCTTCGGCACGCCCAATGAGTGTAGACAGTCGTTCCAGCAGGTAGTTAAGCGTGTCACGGTGTTCGGTGAAGATCACCAGCTTGCGCTGCCCTCGCTGTGAATTTTGCATTTCCGGTGTATCTTGCAACAGCTTGAGCAGTTCGTTCCACTTGCGGTCATGACCGCTGCGCCGTACCCGGAGGGCGTGGGCTTCGAGATCGCGCAGGATGATGATTTCGGCTTCGAGTTCTTCCACCGTTCGGGCAGCAGTTGCGTTGTCAATCAACTCGGCTTCGATGGCTTCGACTTCGGCATCGGGTGCATCTTCAA
>DAOUCY010000039.1:0-3038 GCA_034431625.1 Anaerolineae bacterium
CATCCGCGACGATCTGCGCTCGATTCTCTGCGTGTGGCTTGCCAAAACACACCTGCCTGACCTCCATCGGAGAAGATGTGTTCCACATCACAGTATCGAGAGCGGTTGATACTGCGGGACATTGCGACCATCTGTAGGAGTTCGTCGGGGCACAGTGGCTCCGGGAAAACTTACGACGCGCCCTTTCGAGCTAACGCGGCCTGGCTAACGATGCATCCGTCTGATCGATAACCCGCATGTATTTTTGTTAAGCTGCATTTCTGCACAGGTCTTACCACGTCGGGGTTCCCCGCTGCTCACCCGAAGGGCGGCACGGGTTTGCGCTGAGAGAAACGGCGCAAGCCAGAAGCAAACCCGTAGCCGCAGCCGCTGGCGGCTGTGAGACAGCGGGGTGGCGTGGTACTGTGCGATGAGAAATGCAGCGAAATACATGCGGAGAGAGCAGAGATGGCATGGAGATCGGGCTAAGGTGAGAGGCGCTGGAAATCCGGGGACAGGCTGACCTCGATGCACTCGCCAGATCGTGTATTGAACAGCATAATGGAGTGTATTGACTGACTTTTATATAAGAGGAAATTACCTTTATGGAAAAACGTTTCCCTGACATCCCATCCCTGCTGTCAGCCTGTCTGGTTCACGACGAATATCCTGATACCGCCCCCTTGATCGCTTCATTGCGCCATGTCCGTGAGGTCGGTTTTTTCACGCACAGCGAGTTCCTGAGCATGTGTAAATGGAAGGAACAACGGGAGCGTCGTCGGCAGGATTGGATAAGCAATACGGAGGACGAGGTGCAAATGCTTTCAGCGCGGGCGTTAGGCGCATCGGATGAAGCCCGTCGCATCCTTCACCTGTGTCGTTTACGTGGGGTGGGGATTCCGGTAGCATCGGCTTTTCTGACCCTGGTCGATCCCGAACATTATGGGGTGATTGATATACGGGTGTGGCAGCTTCTGGGTCTATATCAGGAGGTAGATTACGATTTGGATGGGCGAACGTTACAGGTACTGCACTGGCTGGATTATCTCGACAAAATCCGGTTTTGGGCGGACGAACTAAAAGTCAGTGTGCGTACTATTGAACGCACTCTGTTCCAGCATCATCGAGATATTCAGACGGAGCGGCTTTATCCTTGATTTCGTTTAACTAACTCATGCTGGATAACGTTCTGAACTTTGCTGAATCTGGCGCAGTTCCTGTGAGAGATACTGTATCTCGCGCTGAAGCGCAGCGACGCGGTTCTTGCTTTCACGACGCAGGCGTTCATTCTCTGCTCGGAGCAGCAGATTTTCTTTGTGTAGTTGCCCTACATCCCCATAAAGTATGTTGGCATCCAACAACCCATCAACCGAAAAGGTCTCGGCTGCCCGCTTTCTCTGCACAGGATGATTTGGCTCAAACAGCGCCGAACCACGCTCGGTCAGCCCTAATGCGCGTGATTTGCCGCGTGACTTCACCAGATAGCCCCATGTGATCAACCGTTCCAAATTATAGTTCACCACTGAAGTCGAGGTAATGCCAGTTGCCAGGCTGATTTCCCGGATACTCGGCGCAAACCCATGTTCAAGGGTGTGCTGGTGAATGAAGCGCAGAATATGCTGCTGACGTTGACTCAACATGCTCGACAGTTCTCCACTTGGTATAACAACTTCTAAACCATTATCGGGTCAAACCAATATCAGGACAAGTGTTCTGGATTCAAATCCCATTGCAAACAGGTATGAAGCGGGTTTGAGTTTGAGGGACAAATGCAAATGGAATCGTTGAAAAACCAGTCAAGCCAGTCAAACCAGTCAAACCAATCAGGAATGCTGACCGGTTGACCGGTTTGACCACTTTGATCGGTTATTTCGCAGTTCCGTTTTCAATCGGTGGCACATCATAACGCTGCATCATATCCAGCACTTCCCGTCGTTCGATGGCGTAGAGCTTGCCGCCAACATGGTGTTTGCGCCGTGACTGGTCGATCAATTGCAGCCGCTTCAGGATATGCCCGATCCATTGAGCATTGCCCATCTCTTCAACGGATTGTCCCAGCAAACTGCGGATCTTCTCGCGTAAATCGGTTCCCTTCACCCAGACGATCTCATCCGCACTGCGCGTGAGCAGTTCCAGTGCCTGTAAGACCGCTTCTTCGCGTTCACTGAGCGACTTGCCTTCGCTGATCTGCTCGTCCCATTCCGCCGCATCCGAGATGGCATCTAGCAGACCCGCCACGCCGCCCTGCTCTTCAAAAAACGCCGCCAGCGCGACCAGCGGCGACCATAATTCACCTGATCGGTTGTGGAGTTTGTGCAGTTCGGGACGCTCGAAGTAATTGCGATACACCGTCTGGAAATAGGTCAGCGCCAGCGTGTAAAGCTGGTGACGCAGCGGTGCGCCATCGAAATCCGGCGGGAACGACGGCATCTTCTGGGTGGTGCGCCGCATGGGGATAGCGATGCAGCGGCTGGCGAGGATGTCCTCCAATCCCATGATGGCTGCCAGAATCTTGGGCGAGTACACATCGAATGCCTGCGGCTTGAGGTCGTCGCCGGTGACGCGGATCGCGGGCATCCCCTGTTTGTAGCCGCTGTTCAGCAGTTGGCGGATCTGCTGCATTCCGGGGTCTTTGGGATTGTGGTAGCGCTCGGCTTCATCAATGCCGACGGTGCAGGAGGTGTGATGAATCAGGCGGAACATGCTCGGGCCGGTAGGATCGGAGGTCGAAATCATGTTGAAGGCCAGCGGTTGCAGCACGCGCAGCACGGTGGATTTGCCGCTGTTCTTCGGTCCGGTGAGTGCCAGATAAGGGTAGGCGGGGAACATCGTGTAGAAGTAGGTGCCCATCGTCCACAGCGCCAGGATGCGGCTCTCGATGTCGGATCGGAAGTCGATGTACTGACGGAACAGATCATGCACTGCGTTGAACACCGCGCCGGGCTGCACGCTCTCCCCATCCAGATAACGGCGGATGTCGCTGTAGCGCCAGCGCATCAGGAATTCGCTGCCTTCGGGGATCACCTTGAGCGCGACTTCCTGACCGTTGATCGTGATGA
>DAOUCY010000040.1:0-4240 GCA_034431625.1 Anaerolineae bacterium
ACCCGTTATGACAAACGGGCAACGACTTATCTGGCGACCGTATTGCTCGCCTCTATCGTTCTATGTTTATAGTTTGCAGACAGACCCTAAATCGGCAGCGCTGGTTTATTGAGGTGTCTCTAGCCTCCCTTGCACCAGAAGACCATGTTCCGCGGCGGCGTGATGGTCAGTTCAACACGCGGCGAAAGCACCAAAGTTCCGCCGAATTATTGTTAGCAGCCCAGCGCTTTGGAGATCGCTTGGAGCAGCTCACCTACCGCAACGAACAGGGAGCATCGTGGGTTGGTCTTGTCTTCAGCGCAGGGCAGTACGGCTCATTGTTGCCTCTAGGCATCGATCTTTACAGCGGGCTACCTGGAATAGCTCTCTTTCTGGCGAATCTGGGTGCCGTGACAGGTGAAGCGCGCTACACCGAGCTTGCGCAGGCAACTGTAAACACAATTACAGCCCATTTGGATACGATTCGGGCATCTATCACCTCTGTCGGCGCATTCAACGGACTTGGTGGGGTTATTTACACACTCGTGCATTTGGCACTGCTATGCAGGCAGGTTGCGCTGCTGGACGCAGCCTGCGAACTCGTAGACGGATTCCTAGAGCGCATTGAGCGCGATATATCTTATGATGTGCTGAACGGCGGCGCAGGGTCAATCCTGACACTGCTTGGTCTCTACAATGTGACAGGCTATCCTGCTGCGCTGAATGCGGCTGTGTTTTGTGGTGAACATCTGTTACAAGGTGCAACACAGACAGCCACAGGTGTTGGGTGGATCGTACCGGGGATGGGGCGCGAACCGCTAGCAGGATTATCTCATGGCGCAGCGGGAGTTGCATGGGCGCTACTGAGCTTGAGCAACGCGCTCGATGAGGGCGATCCTCGCGCCGAGCGCTACGAAACCCTGGCATTACGTGCCCTCACCTATGAGAGAAGTCTGTTTTCCGAACCAGATCAAAACTGGCGCGATCTGCGCGACTTCAGCGATGTCTCAGCCGTCAGCAAGTCGAGCAGTGAGTCATTCCTCGTAGCATGGTGTCATGGCGCGCCAGGGATCGGCTTGGCGCGGCTGAAGTGTCTGCCCCTATTGCATGCACCGGAACAGGTTGCCCAAGTGGAGCAGGAGATCGCCATCGCCCTGCATACCACACGCACCAAAGGGTTTGGTTTCAATCATTCATTGTGTCATGGTGATTTAGGCAATGTGGATTTGCTATTGGCAGCGCGCACCGCGCTCGGTGACGACTCACTCTCGCCGATTATCGAAGACATTGCAGTACGAATCATGGATAGTTTGGAGCGGGATGGCGCAATTTGTGGTACTCCCTCAGGGATTGAAACGCCGGGATTGATGATGGGTTTAGCAGGCATCGGCTACGGTCTGTTGCGGCTCGCGACTTCTGATCGTGTGCCGTCAGTCCTCACCTTAGAATTGCCGGACGCAGAGCTTGTGTAGGAAAAGCATGACGACAAATAGTCTCCGTTTGCGATCACTCTTGTCTCGCTCTATTGTGAATTTCTTAATATTCTGTGTCATTCTCGCGACGCTAATAGTGAGCCAGAATGCATTTGACTGGCTCGGTGCGCTTCAGGGGGATGTATACCTTATACGTCCGTGGGCATGGGGAGCGGTAGTTGTGCTCCTAGCTTTCTTGGTATGGGCCTCACTGCGCGCGGCAAGAAGACTTACTCACTGTCCGCAAATCAGTCTCGCCGCAAGTCTGCGTGCTTTAGGGTGGTTGGCTCCCGTTACTAGCGCTGCCCTGCTCGTAGTGGGTTTGTTGATCAGCGCTGTGCCGCCCGAGCAAGGATTGCTGACTGGTCTGAAACCGGAAACAGTGATTGTTGTCGTGCTGCCGTTTGTAGTTGGCTTTCAAGGCGCATTCCTATTTTCACCAGCTGACGAACCAATGCTAGAGCTACTACTCACCTATCCACGTTCCATTATGTGGCTGGTACTGGAGCGGATCAGTGTGTTGCTCGTTATTCAAAGCGGAATTGCGCTCGTAGCGAGCTTTGCGGCGGTTGTCATAGATCGAAACACCGACCTTCTCGCGCTTCATGCCCGTTGGTCGCCGCCCGCGCTACTGCTGCTAGCGGTTGGGTTATTTACAACTGTGTTCACACGCGAGGCGGCCTTTGGCGCCGCGGCGGTGGCGCTTCTGTATGGAGCGACCGCGATATTTGGAGAAAGTCTGCTTGGTGCTGCCCCCTTTTTGTATCCCCTGCATCCCTTCCTGCCAACCGGCTATTTCGATAGTTACGATACGCTCCTGAATCGCCTGTTCATCACATCTCTTGGTATTACCCTGGTGACAGTCGTGCTGCACCGGGTGACGAACGAAGAATACATTCTGACCGGTATAATACCTATAGCGAAAAACCAGATAGGACTTGAATAGATGAATACTTCACTACAGCAGCTGAGTGCTGTGACCCATTATGATTTTCTCATCCACTGGCGACAACGTACCATCTTATTGAGTTACATCGTCCTGACCGTTACATGCCTGGGCGTAGCACTGCTTTCGGGAGCATCAGGAGTGATAGGACTTCCCGAAGATATGCGGTTGCAGGCTTCAACGAGTAGTATGGCGATTCTATATCCTGTGATCCACATTTTCTCCATTTTTCTGCTGCCACTGGTCATGGCAGATACATTTGCACGAGACCGACAGTATGAGATGCGAGAGTTGTTAATCGCTACGCCCATGGCGAACAGTGTATATGCTTTGGGCAAACTGTTCGGTTTGTTCCTTACAATCACACTTGGAACGCTTACATTAGCGTTCGCCCTCGGTGCGGTGTGGTGGTTGCTCATCCATCCCTTCGATGTGGGTGTGTACCTCAATGTGTGGCTGCTGCGCATCTATCCCGTGATGCTGCTGAACGGTGGATTGGCGGTGCTGGTCGCTGCCGGACAGCCAACGCGACGAGGTGCGGTAACCTTTGCGATGGCGTTTGGCATTTTGTCCGTGTTTATGCTTGGCGTTGGTATGGGGTATGAGACACAAATCCTTGATTATTTTAACCTTGGTCGCCCGGTGATGTTGAAATCCCACGTCCTCAGTCTTGGGCGCTTGATACCTACGGCGGCAACATTATACATCCCTCTCAGCATGAATGACTTCCTGATTACCATTGGCGCTGGGGCACTGGAACTGGCACTTGCCTATCTTCTCGCGCAAAGGTGGTTAAACCGCTCCGAGACGTGACCGTTACGTCCCCTCATTAACCCTTCTAGAAACGAAATATGGTCGGTGAATAATGATCGAGATCAACCATTTGACGAAAACCTACAAGAACAGCGTGACAGCATTGAGTGATGTCAATCTGCGCTTTGGAGGAGGCATGTTCGGTTTGCTTGGTCCGAACGGGGCAGGCAAAACGACGCTGATGCGGATTCTCACGGGTGTGCTGCACCCGACAAGCGGGCGAGTGTCCGTGTTCGGCCACGACCTCAGTACCCCGCAGGGTCGCCAGAATGCCAAAGCGCTGCTTGGTTATCTCCCGCAAGAGGTCGGCCTGTATCCAAACCTCACGGCCCGCGAACTGCTCGACTATGTTGCACGGCTGAAAGGCGTATCGTCAAGCGAAGCACGCAAGCATCAGATCGACCGTGTACTGGAGATCGTGCGCCTTGCCGATGTTGCGAACCGGCCACTGAAGACCTACTCTGGTGGCATGAAACGACGCATAGGAATTGCGCAAGCACTGCTTGGCGACGTGAAACTACTCATTGTGGACGAACCAACGACAGGCTTGGACCCCGAAGAACGTTTGAGAATTCGCAACACGCTAGCAGAGTTGGCGCGTCAGAGTACAGTTATCCTCTCCACGCACATCATTGAGGATATCAGCCAAAGCTGCCGTGATCTTGCTGTGATTGCATCAGGGCGCATCCTATATCAAGGTGACCCGCGCCAACTGGCACAGCGAAGCCGAGGAAGTGTATGGACGCTCGAACTGGAGGATGGGCAGACACCGCCCCCAGAACTCATCGTAGTTAGCTCAATGGCACTACCCCAAGGAATGCAGTACCGCGTGTTGGGCACCCCATCTGCCGCAATAGCTGCGTCCCCCACCGACCCAACGCTTGAAGATGGTTACCTATGGCTGATGCACCAATCCAAGACCGCTACTTCAGTAACACAGTAGGGTCTGTCTGCAAACTATAAACATAGAACGATAGAGGCGAGCAATACGGTCGCCAGATAAGTCGTTGCCCGTTTGTCATAACGGGTA
>DAOUCY010000041.1:0-1540 GCA_034431625.1 Anaerolineae bacterium
TGAGTTCCATCGCATTCACCGTCGTGTCTGCCGCACTGCCCTGTAAGACGCGCTGATGTTCGCCGCACTGAAGCACCGCTGCCCAGCCGCCAAGACGGGTTTGTGTCTCACAACTTCCATCCGTGTGAATGATAATTGGATTCATGTCAACCTTCGTGTAATTCAATTCGTAATGCGATAAGGCAAAAAAGGGACCGGTTCATCACCGGTTGCTCCGAACTTCCCCGATAGCCTGGAAACCAATGCTGTGATGCGCTGCCACCTTTTCCAGTATCTCGACCAGAATATAGCGGTGACAGTGCTTCGTTGTGGCGTGCGTGTCCTTGCAGTAGCAGCATACAATCAATTCAGCGCTGCTCAGAGCCTCCAGAAACGCCGCTGGATTCGCCTGATAACGCTGCCGCATCAGTGCTGTATATTCTTCGATGTAGGACTGCCACGAAATCGTGTTTTGCTTCGATGCCATAACCATTTTCCACGTCGGCGCGAACACTGCACCCAAGCCCGTACCGCTTTTGATCGTCGTATTCAGCACCCGCTGTCCGACACGACCTCGATAATCAATCCGCGCGGTTCCCACGCGGCAGATGTGTTTGGTTGTATCAGTCATGTTTGTTTACTCCTGACTGAGAAAATTGAAATGAAAAACGCTCTTACGCGCAGGTTGCCGCCCGAATGCGCCCCGGCAGTACCTTTCAGTACCGACCACGAGACGTTGACCCTTCCGGTAAGCAGCTTCTTGTTCCTCACTGCCTCATCCGCGACGATCTGCGCTCGATAATCTGCGTGTGGCTTGCCAAAACACATCTTCCTCACCTCCATCGGAGAAGATGTGTCCCACATCACAGGTTCGAGAGCGGTTGATACTGCGGGACATTGCGACCATCTGTAGGAGTCCGTCGGGGCACAGTGGCTCCGGGAAAACTTACGACGCGCCCTTTCGAGCTAACGCGGCCTGATTAACGAAACATCCGTCTGATCGATAACCCGCATGTATTTTTGTTAAGCTGCGCTTTTACGCAGGTCTCAATAGCACGCCGGGGACTCCCGACCTCACCTGAAGGGCGGCACGGGTTTGCTATGAGAGAAACGGCGCAAGCCAGAAGCAAACCCGTAAGCCGCAGCCGCTGGCGGCTGTGAGAGGCGGGGTGGCGTGCTATCCTGCGGAATAAAAGCGCACCAAAAACACATGTTAGAGAACAGGCTGGCATCGAAAAGGCTGATTGAGAGGCGTGTATGCGTTTAGTGAGGGGCAATTGCCCCTTGTGACCTAAAGTTGATGAGCTTTATTGCGGTAGTTTATGCTAATTGTCACTGCTGATAACGGGACACTTTACTTAGAATCGATCTAATAACACATCATGATAGAGGTACTGACGAAATCAAGACGCATCCCTGCCAGCTACCTTTATCAATCATAGTTGTGGGAGGAGCGATGCGGCGATCAGGGATCGGGCTGTGTGTCCTGGTTTTAACTTTGGGGCTAATTTCTGGATGTGCTGCAACGTCCAGCCAGCCTGTGATTCAACTCACCAGCCTT
>DAOUCY010000042.1:0-7067 GCA_034431625.1 Anaerolineae bacterium
GCAGGGCGATTGCGCCGGTAGTCATGCCGCTGCCGGGGATCGAGCATGACTGGAAGCTCAGTATGGCATTCTGGAGTGCGGTGTTAGGGACACAAGACCTCTATGCGGACATGCTTGCCAACTATGAAGCGCGTCTGGCTGAATTTCAGGCGGCGTTGACCGGTAATCCTGAGATTTCCATCATTGGTACAAGCTCCTATGGTTCCTATATGTGGCTCGAAGATACCGCGCCGGGCGTTGTTGTCGCTGATGCGGGTCTTTCGCGCCCGGAATCGCAAGCCTTGAGCGGGGAAGCAGCAGTCGAACGTTATGGGGAACAGCGCTGGATTCAAATTTCTGAAGAGCGCTTCGATCTGGCGGACGCCGATGCCATTTTTGTCTTCACCTATGCCACCACTGACCCGGCAACGCTTGAAACAGAGAACGCTGCTATGGAGTCGTTTAAATCCAATCCCATATGGAATTCGCTTTCCGCTGTTCAGGCGGGCCATATCTATTATGTTGGGCCACACTGGTGGCGGGCGCAAACCTATCTGCTGGCAAACAAGGTGCTGGATGATCTGTTTACGCATTTGACCGGTGTCGAGCCAACCATCCCGAATCCGGTCGAAGCCCTCGCCGAGCCACTGGGGAGTGATTAACCATGTTCCGAATTGACGACAGCCGATCTCCGCTGGTGGTCATCCATTTTGACGGACCGATGACACTGGATGAGACCCATCAGATGCTGGTCTGGTACGTACTGAGAAAGCGTTCTCAATGACGGCTCAAACCCAAACGGTAACACCTGCTCATCGTATCCTCGGCAGCCGCGCCCTGCTGCTGCCGGGGCTGGTGCTGTGTCTCGCCCTGCTGCTGCTGTGCATCCTGTGGAGCATCACGTTAGGCGCGGCGGACATCGCGCCGTCAACAGTGTATGCCGCCATCTTCGCGCCGGATGGCTCATTTGAGCATCTGATCATTCAGACGGTGCGGCTGCCGCGTGTGCTTTCCGGCATCGTCGTGGGGGCGGCGCTGGCGGTTGCAGGCGCTTTGATGCAGGGGTTGACCCGCAACCCGCTTGCCGACAGCGGCCTTCTCGGCATCAACAGCGGCGCGGCGTTCGCGGTGGTGCTGGCGGTGTTCCTGCTGGGCAACCCACCGCTTTCGGCCTATGCGCTGTTCGGGTTCATCGGCGCGGCAGTCGCGGCGGCGCTGGTGTACTTGCTTGGCTCGATGGGGCGGGGTGGAGCGACTCCGCTTCGGTTGACGCTGGCAGGCGTGATCCTGTCGGCGTTCGTCTCCGCGTTCACGACGGCGATTTTGATCGGCGATACCGAAACGCTGGACAAGATCCGCTTCTGGACGGCAGGTTCGCTGGCAGGGCGCGAAATGCCGCTGCTGCTACAGACTTCACCGTACATCCTCGCCGGCCTGGTCGGCGCAGTGCTGGTCAGCCGCCAGATCACCACCATCAGCCTCGGCGAAGACGTGGCGAAAGGCTTAGGGCAGAACACAGGTTGGGTCAAGGGGATTGCCGCGCTGATCGTGGTGCTGCTGGCGGGCGGCGCGGTGGCGCTGGCGGGTCCGATTGGCTTTGTCGGGCTGGTCGTCCCGCACGTCGTCCGGTTTCTGGTGGGCGTGGATTACCGCTGGGTCGTGCCCTATTCAGCGGTGCTGGGCGCGGCGCTGGTCACAGTCGCCGATACCGGAGCGCGGGTCATCATTCGCCCGCAGGAGCTTCCGGTGGGCGTGATGATGGCGTTGATCGGCGCGCCGTTTTTCATTGCGCTGGCGCGCTGGAAGGTGAAACGCTGATGGCAGTGAATCATTCGGTAAAACCGACCTGGATAACCATTCGTCCTCACGGACTGCCGTTCTCGTACCGCATCGACAGGCGTGTGCCGCTGGTGGCACTGGCGATTCTGCTGTTCACACTGATGGTACTGGTGTTCAGCATCAGCTACGGGGAGTACGACATTTCGCCGTCGGACGTGGTGCAGACAATCCTCGGCACGAACCAGGATCATCCCGATTATGCCAACTTCAAGCTGGTCGTGTTTACCTTCCGGCTGCCGCGTATCCGGCTGGCGTTTCTGGTGGGGGCGGCGCTGGCGGTGTCCGGGGCGCTGATGCAAGGAGTCACCCGCAACCCGCTTGCCGACCCGTTCCTGCTGGGCGTGAGCGGCGGGGCGGCGCTGGCGGCGGTGGCGATCATCGTCTGGATCAAGACCATTCCGTTCGGCGTCCTGCCCTGGGCGGCGTTTGCTGGAGGCACGGCAACGGCACTGGCGATTTACCTGCTGGCGTGGAAGCACGGCGGCAGCACGCCGATTCGCCTGATCCTGATCGGCATCGCGCTTGAATCTATTCTCGGCGCGGCGACAACCACTATGCTCCTGTTTGGCCATATCTTCGATGTGCAGCAGGCTTACGTCTGGCTGACCGGCAGCGTCTATGGGCGCAACTGGGAGCATGTTCAGGTGCTTGGCGGTTGGCTGCTGGTGTTTTTGCCCATTGCCTTCCTGATGGCGCGGTCACTGAACACGCTTGGTCTTGGCGACGACACGGCGAAGGGGCTGGGGCTGAACGTGGAACGGCAGCGGGCGGCGCTGCTGCTGGTGAGCGTGGCGCTGGCAGCGGCGGCTGTCGCCGTCTCCGGCACGATTGGCTTCGTCGGGTTGGTCGCGCCGCACGTGACCCGGCGGCTGGTGGGTCCTTCTCACGAGGGTTTGCTGCCTATGTCGGCGTTGTTCGGCGGGGCGCTGCTGGTGCTGGCGGATTTGATCGGGCGCTGGGTGATCGCGCCGAGTGAGCTTCCCATTGGCATTGTGACAGCGATGATCGGCGCGCCTTATTTCATGGTTTTGCTTTACCGGAGCCGGAACAAATGAGCATACTGACGACTTCCCATCTCTCGCTGGCTTACGACAACGCCAGCATCATCCATGATCTGAGCCTCGTGATTCCCGGCGGCAAAATGACCGTGCTGGTAGGACCCAACGGCTGCGGCAAATCGACCCTGCTGCGCGGCATCTCACGGCTGCTCAAGCCGCGCGGGGGCAGCGTGATCCTCGACGGGCAGAACATCTGGACGCTGCCGACGAAAGAACTGGCAAAACGGCTTGGCATTCTGCCGCAGGGTCCCGTCGCGCCAGAGGGGTTGACGGTACACGAACTGGTGGCGCAGGGGCGTTATCCCCATCAAAGCTGGCTTCAGCAGTGGTCAGCCGAGGATGAACGGATCACCCGCGAGGCGCTCGAAATTACCCACATCGCCGATTTTGCGGATCGTCCGGTGGACACGCTTTCCGGCGGGCAAAGACAGCGGGCGTGGATCGCCATGACGCTGGCGCAGGACAGCGACCTGATTCTGCTGGACGAACCCACCACCTTTCTCGATCTGGCGTATCAAATCGAAGTGCTCGACCTGCTGCACGACCTCAACGCCGAACGCGGCAAAACCATCGTGATGGTGCTGCACGATCTCAATCAAGCCTGCCGCTACGCCGATGTGCTGGTTGCAGTCCGCGATGGGCATATCGCGGCACAGGGCGCGCCCGAAGCCGTGGTGACGGAGACGATGGTGCGTGAAGTCTTTGGGATCGACTGCCGCATCATCCCCGACCCCATAACCCATACGCCGCTGGTTGTGCCGGTAGGCAAAGCGCAGCCCTGCGAGCAAACGATGGCAATCTTAGCGAATGGCAAACGTGATTTGATACCAATAATCCGTTAGGTGATAGACACCGGATGCAGGAGGTTTCATGAGGCGTTCAATGACAACCAATCATCCAGACAATCCACACCCCCTGGCTAAAACCCTTGCTCGTATGACAGCGGGGAATGCATATTTTTACGCCGACATGGGTCAGCTAGACACTGGCTGGTTTCTGGCGACTGATCTGATGCAGGATGGTTCGGCAGCTTTCGAGCAGGCCTTGGCCCATCAGGCCATCCGGCATCCCCACATGGAAGCGCGCACGCGCGGCTCATACCTGATTGGGGAATACAGCTGGTACGTCCCAGCAGTCGCTGTGATCGCCTATCTTGCCGAGCGGCGCGTACCCAATCTGTCGCCGGACAACCTCGCGCTGCGCTTCAGCCGGTATACCTGGCACGAAGGCGGTGAGAGCGGGGAGGCCGAGCGTCTTGAGGTGCGCTTTCTCAGCGGGCGCTTTGCGGCGCTGCCCGCTGATCCTGCCGCCAGTCACCCCGATGCAGTGATTGTCCCAGATACCGACGCGCTGCGGGAATGGCTGCGTACCTCACTTGAGGCCCATCTCATGCCGTTGATCGAGCGTGTTCATACCCACACACGATTGGGACGCCATGCCCAATGGTGTCTGGTAGCGGATTCCTGCGCGGCATTGTTCCTGCATGGGGGGCGGGCGCTTGACGACGAGCCGCGCGGCAAGGCAGAGGGCCTGGCGTTTGTGAAAGCGCCGGGTTCGCCGATGAAAAACCCCAATACAGGCTACGTCAGCCTGCACTATCTCGACCACCGGGAAACCTTTCGCGCGCGGGGTGGCTGCTGCCGCTACTACACCGTCGCTGAGGATGGCTACCACTGCGCCACCTGTGTGTTACGTAAACCCGAAGAACGGGATCAGCTTTTACTCGATTACATGGCCCGGAAGTATGCTAAGGAAACTGCATCATGAATCTTCGCACTTTTCCATTTTTCGTCGCGTTGATATTCGTTTTCATGAGTTTCATCCCGCTTGCCGCACAGGAGACGGCAGCGTTCCCCGTCACCATTGAACACCAGTATGGCAGCACGACGCTTACCGAAGCGCCGCAGCGGGTGGTGGCTATCGGCTATACGGAACAGGATTTTCTGCTGGCGGTGGGTGTGACGCCAGTGGCAGTGCGCTACTGGTATGGCGATGAAGCCAACACCATCCGCCCCTGGGCGCAGGGTAAGGTGGAGGGTGAACCGCCTATCGTCCTGAACATGCCCTATGGCAGCCTGAACTACGAAGCCATTCTTGACTTGCAACCCGACCTCATCAGCGCGGTCACAGCCGGGATTACCCAGGAAGAATACGATCTGCTGTCACAGATTGCCCCAACAATCACCCAGACCGGAGATTACATCAACTTCGGGATGCCCTGGCAGGCAGTGATGCAGATGATCGGCGATGCGGTGGGCAAAAGCGCCGAAGCGGCGGCCATTGTGGCGGAAACGGAAGCCCTGTTTGCGGATGCCCGCGCCCAGAACCCGGAGTTTGTTGGCAAAAGCGTCGCAGTGGTCTATTTCTATGGCGGCACTTACGGCTTTTACACCGCACAGGACAGCCGGGGCCGCTTCTTCACGGATCTGGGATTTGTGGTGCCGGAGGAACTGGTCGAGATCGCCGGGGACTCCTTCTACGCCAATGTCAGCGCCGAGCGGATGGATCTGCTCGACCAGGATTTGATCGCCTTCGTCAACCTGCAAAACATCGAAGGTGGTCGTGAGGGTCTGGAAGCCGATCCGCTGTTCGCGCAGCTTCAGGCCGTGCAGGATGGGCGTGTGCTGTACATGGATGAGATGACCGAAAACGCGCTGCACTTCACCTCACCGCTCAGCCTGCCGTTTGCGCTGGAAGGCGTGCTGCCAGAACTTGAGGCGATTTTTGGCAGTTCCGCAGCCGCGAATGTCTGTGAAACAGGGTTCCGGCTGTTTGCAGGGGGTTGTGTGCCGGAGAGTCCGCAGCGCATCGTCACCATCACCGACTCGGATCTGGATGCGGTGCTGGCACTGGGACTGCAACCAGTGGGCGTCACCAATGGTCGCGGGCAGATGACTCCCGCGCGTTATCTGCTCGATTACCTGCCTGAAGAAGTACCGGTCGTTGGCAATTTCTTCACGCCCAATCTTGAACAGGTGCTGGAACTTGCCCCGGACATTATTTTGGCGGCAGGACTGGAAGACCCGGCACTTTTGGTACAACTGAATGCGATTGCCCCCACTGTTGACACCTATGTGAACGGCTATGACTGGCAATCCCACTTTCGTAGTGTTGCCGATGCCTTGAACATGCAGGCACAAGCAGACGAATTCCTGGCGACCTATGATGAGCGCATTGATGAGCTTCAGACCAGTCTGGCGGATCATCTTGGCGACGAGTTTATCGTCGTTCGCTGGAGCGCCGAAGGTCCGCAGGTCATGGCTCCCATCACCTTCGTCAGTGCGGTTTTGTTCGATCTGGGGCTGATATACCCGGAGGATATTCCTGAACTCCAGTCCGGTCATGCCCACTCTGCGCCGCTGAGTTTGGAAACACTGGGTGTGATTGATGTGGATTGGGCGTTTATTGGCACATTACAGGGCGAAGGCGATGCGGTGACTGCTCTGGATACCGCAATGGAAAATCCGCTGTTTCAGGCGCTTGAAGTCGTACAGAACGAGCAGATGATTTTGATTGATGGTTCGCTGTGGACAAGCAGCGGCGGGCCGCTGGCAGCGATGCTGGTGCTGGACGATGTGGACGCGGCAATGACGGAAGGCGAGTGACTTTATGCTTTTTGCTCAGGGACAGGTCAAAACGGAGAAGGCGCAGCGGTATCTTAAGGCGTTGTGCAACCACTTCAGCCATAAGGTGCAGGCGAGCTACAGCGATGATCGTGGTCATGTGGATTTCGGCTTTGGTACGTGCGAGATGCAGGCTGAAGCTGATAGGCTCACGTTGCAGATACAGGCTGACAATAACGGAGGCTTTGCGCGGGTGAAATATGTGGTTGCCGATCATCTGGAACGTTTCTCTAGCGATGAAGCACTTCAAGTAATGTGGATTGACCAGGCCTGAACACACGATGTTGGGGGCATGATCCATTTTATGTGGGTTTATTCTCCCATTTTTGACGAGCGATTGTGAGGATCGATATTGAGATGAAATCGCGTATTGTGATTTTTACCACTCTGATGATTTTCATGGGCGCACTCCCGGTCTCCGCCCAGAAGGCAACCGAATGCGAACCCGGCTTTCGCCTGTTCGACCATGAATATCTGGCGGGCGACCCGGTGTGTATCCCGGAAAATCCGCAGCGCATTCTGGCGCTGGAAATGTCTGCGCTTGAGAGTGTGCTGCTTGCGGATAAAG
>DAOUCY010000043.1:0-2657 GCA_034431625.1 Anaerolineae bacterium
CCGCTTTCGCCTTCGCTTTTGGCTCAGACTTCGGCGCAGCTTTAGGGACTTCCGGGATGACCGGTGGTTCGGCTTCGACAGCCGCCAGCGCGATGTAGGCGTCCTTGATAGCAGTGGCGATATCGTTCACGCCCAGATAGGTGAACTGTCGAACATTCGCCAGGTCGCCGCGCGCAATCAGCAGCGTCCCTTTGTGTTCGATGCTGTCATCCTCCGGCAGTGTCAGCGTAATCACTGTCGGCGGCGCAGCCTGTTTGGTGCTTTTCTTCTTGTCGGACATGATTTTTCCCTTTCTACATTAGCGATACACGCCGCCGTAAGCGGCAGCGTCGATACACAGAATGGAACAGAGGTCGGTCAGCCGGAGCGTGCCATGCCGTCCATGACAGCGCCCGCAGCCGATGGTGGGATTGAAGAAAAAGTGCGCGCCCGGTGAATCGCGGGCATGTCCACAGGGACACAGTGCCGCGATCCAGGTGCTGCGTCGCTGCTCCTGAGCTGCATAGTCACGGTACAGGACAGCGGTGATGGCCTGGATTAACGCCGTATTGAGGCTTCTGCTGCCCGTATGATCGGATGTTCGTGCCGCAGGCCGCCGTGCCGGTGGATGGGGGATGGGTGGAATGGACGGCTTGAAGTCGGACAGGCGGCAGCAGCGGTCTGAGAGTTCGACCAGGTGACACAGCGCCCCGCCGCGTTCAGGTTTCGTATTGACCGTTCCTGGTAGTCGGAGCGACTGGGCAGGCGACAGCCCATCTCCGCCAAACGCTCGGGCAAGTCCCTGTAAGACCTGCCGCGCCATGTTTAGTTCTGTAGTCGGCTCGTCCAGCAGCCAGTAGGCATGATAACCGCCCCCTGAATGGACAATCACCGACGGAGGCAGTTGAGCGCCGCGCAGCTTGACGAGCGCCGCATCCGTCGGATCGTCGATGTCGGTGTAAAACGCAGGCAGCGCGACCACTTCCGCAGCGCCGCCCCGTTTCCAGCGTGTCAAGCCCGGTTTCCGCAGCCCTACCGCGAAGTACGCGCCCCAGCCCATGTGGTTCGTGTCCGACAGCCGTTGCAAAGTGTCGAGCAGCGTTCTACGATCATCCAGTGCGACGTGTCGGGAGGGTGTGGGGAACGTACCATCGGGGTGAATCACGGTGAAAGTGAGACGGGCTGACGAATGCAGCAGCCCACAGCGTTCAAAGAGGACATCAAGAAACGCCAGCGTATCAGGGTGCATGGACGCACCCCCTCAGAACAACGCCAGTTGCAGCGGCGCGGTTTCGCCCAGTTGTTCAGGCTGCTGACGTTTGGGTTGAGGCGCATCATCCGGCACCGCCATCAGATCGAGCCTGCGTGTTTTGGAAGCCGTGGGTTTGCTCGACTTTGGGCTGACCATAACCGGGTGCAGATCGACGATGTTGGCGGGGCTGTTGTTCAATCCCTGCTTCGCCAGCCGCATGATTTGAGCCGCCACTTCCGTCTCACAGCCAGGGAAGACAACCCGGTTGTCACGCAGCCAGTCACCCAGACTCGCCGGACTTGCTTGCAGCAGCCGGAGCAGTTCTGCACGGAGCGTGGACAGCTTCTGGTCGTCGGTGATGATATGCACGGTGTCCAGATAGCGCGTGATCGCCGCGAACGGAGCATTCAGGTCTTGTCCATTGTCGGTATGAGAGACAATGGGTTCATGTTCGACCTCGGTGACGACACCGCCGAGCCGAATGGCTTCCTGAACGAGAGGATCGTCGTCCAGCGCAGATTGAAGTTCAACCTGGATGATGGGCGCAGCCGACTCAACAGCCAGTGGTTCACTTTCTGGTTCAGTCAATTCAACGTTCCAGTAGGCGGCATCCTCGCTGTCAATCTCGCCCTGCGCTTCCGACTTTCTGAACAGTTCGGAGGGATCGAGCAGCGCTTCGTCGCGCCCAATGGCTTCGAGCAGCGCTTCTTCAAAACCGCCTTCGCCTTCGGTCAGCGCATCCAGCCCGGTCAGCCCGATGTCACCCGTCAGCAGCTTGGCGGCCCGCTGTTTGCGGCTCATGAGCTGCACTGCGGTCTGTTCCATCGTGCCTTCGGCGAACAGGTAGTAGGTCTTACAATGCGTGTGAGTCTGGTTGAGACGGTAAGACCGTCCGGCTGCCTGCATCATCGTGCTTAAGTTGAACGTGATTTCGTAGAAGATGAGCGTGGGTGCAAAGACGAGATCCAACCCAGTTTTGACCAGCTCCGGGTTCGAGATGACGACGTTGGTTCCCTTCGCCACCTCTGCTTCGATCACCGCCTCGCGCCGCTCCGCATCAACTGTGTTTTTGAGGATGAAGGTGCGGGCAATCGGAATGTACTGGCGGATGAGCGCTTCGATGCGCGGCTGGATGTCACGGGTCGAGGTCTGGCGGATATAGACGACACAGGGGCGGTTTTGTTCCAGTTCGGAGCGCACCAGGTCGATGAGCGCCTGCTCTTTGGCATACACGCGGTCTTCGCCGTAAGACGGGATAGAGGCGACGACATGCGGCAGCTTCTCGCCGGTGATGGGATGTTTGAGATTGTGGATGACTTCGTGCGGGCGGTGTGCCGCGTTCACCCAACCCATCGCCCATTGCAGGTATGACCCGCGAAATGTCGTGTCGCCCTCCCATCGTCTCGCAATCAGGTAATCCTTCAAC
>DAOUCY010000044.1:0-2870 GCA_034431625.1 Anaerolineae bacterium
CGCTGGATGTATTCGCCATCCCGTCGTTGACTCATGACAATGATGCCCAATCCCGGACGGGACTCGTGGCAGCGTGTGACCAGTCGAATCACTTCCATAGGGGTCAGGGTCTGATCGTCGAGAATGAGAATATGAGCTGCAAATTCCCTCAGGTAATCTTCCGCCTCACGCAGATGGGCAAAGACTCCCACCACTTGATACGGTTCCCCGCTGTCGCCAATAATCGCTTCCACCCCCTTACGGGTGATGTCGTTCCGGTCACTTATGACCACTTTTGTCGATCTCATCCGGTGTGTACCTCCTTTCTAATGGGTGTCCTTTCCACAGGTCACCATTTGCTTCTTGTGTCGCGTCAAATAATGAACGCATGTTCTATTCATCAATTTTCCATGATATTACTAATTCCAAACGATGCAAAGAAAAAGTCGTTCAAAAGGAGTACGAAGGCTGTAGGAAATCGGTTTAATTAATAGCAAATGTCCAAAATTCCCGATTTGGATGTCCATTTTTCCGACCCATCGTGAAATTTCCCGCCCCAATGTGAAATTTCCCGTCTGGAATGTCCAATTTTCTCGCACACAAGTTCTATATTTTCGCCTATCCTGTGTTCATTCGTGTAACGAAAGGATGCAGCGATGTACGATGAGGTGTTATCTGAGCGGATTGCCTTCCGACTGACCCCGGAAGTGCGGCACAAACTGGCGCTGTGGGCACGTGAAGAACACCGTACCCTTGCCAATCTCGTCTTTGCTCTGGTCTGTCAGGCGATTGATGCCGAGGAAGAGCGGCGTGGACAGGCCTTTGCAGTGCCAGAGCGTGAAGCGTTATGACCATGAACTTCACGCTTTCACCGCACGATGCTTATGGACTGGCACGGGCGCTGGTAGGCATGTCCTGGGACGGACTGCATCTCAGTCCTGCTGTCGGACTGCTGCTAGCGCATCTTGACCCGAATGTGCCAGATGACCTGCGCTTTTTGCGGAAGGTACTAGGGCAGGAACTCTTACGGGCGGTATTGGCGGTAGATCCCAATGCACCTCCCCCACCGCTGCCGCAGCGTGTCGCCGATCTCAATATCGTGCCGGAACTGCCCGCATCGGCAAAATTGTCGGAAGCTCAGATTCAACAGGCAGCCGGTGTCGGGAAATGGCTGAATGACTACATCCGCTGGGCGGGTAGCGCCGCTAATGAAACACCGCTGGCATTCCATCTGGGTGCCGGTCTGTATTTGGCTGCTATCGCCGTGGGACGCAGGCTCTACATTCATACGCCCTGGCGGCAGCAGGTTTTCCCCAACCTGTATCTGATGGTGGTCGCCGTCTCAACCTACTACCGCAAGTCAGCGGGCTTGAGCCTGGCTTCGGAAGTGGCGCGTCTGGCAATCCCGCACATGCTCATGCCGCAACCGGGTTCGCCAGAGAACTTTATGTCGATGCTGGGCGGCATTCTGCCACCCAACTTTGCCGACATTCCGCAGTTGGATCGGGCGCGATTGGAAAAGGGCAACCGTTATGCCGCGCAGCGTGGGCTGCTCCGCGACGAACTTTCAGGGCTGTTCAAGTCGATGGGTCGGGATTACATGGCGGGTTTGAAAGAACTCATCATGACGCTCTACGACTGCCCACCCTATCTGGACAGCAATACCAACAATAAGGGACTGGTGGTGATCCGTGATGCGGCATTGTCCATTCTCGGTGCGGCCACCCCCGCCGAACTGTCGTCTGCATTGTCCTCCTCTGACTGGTTCAATGGCAATCTGGCCCGCTTTGGTCTGCTCACGCCGGAACCGGACTATAAGGAAAGGGCTGCGCCGAAAGACAGCCAGACACCGACTGAACTGGCAAATCGTCTGCGGCGGCTGCATGAGCGTCTGCCAGAACCGCCGCAGCCCGATGCGCTCGGTGAGAAGAAAACAGCGGAAGCATGGTCGCTCTCGGCGGACATCTGGAACGCCTGTCATGCCTATGAACAGGCGCTGCGGGCGATGACCGCACCAAGCTCGTCACTGGATGACCGCCTTCGCGCCGTTTACGGACGTTTGCATGTGCAGGCGATTAAGGTGGCGACGCTGCTGGCGGCTATGGACTGGGCGGATGAGGACGGCGGACTGACGCATCTGAAGGTGACAGCCGCGCACTGGTATCGGGCGCAGCAGATCGTCGAAGACTGGCGGGCTTCTGCTCACCGCCTGCTGACGGATTTAGGCGAGAACGAAGAAGGACGACTCGAAAACCGTGTGTTGAGCCTGCTCAAAGCGTGCGGTGGCAGCGCAACGGTACGCGATTTGTACCGCACCTTGCGAGCGCCGCGTAAGACCGTGCTGGAAACCCTCAAGGCACTGGAAGATGATGGACGGGTGATCCGTGTTCAGAACGCTTACGGTGGGCGGGGTCGTCCCCCGGAGAAGTATGAACTGCTCGATGCGGATTCTGTCACGGCTGGGACATAAATCGAATTTTGTCATTTTGGCTTTTGTCACAGGCGTGACAAAAATAGCGGAGATAACCGATGGTCGATACACAACAGTTAAAGGAACACTGTGACCTGCGCCGCCTGGTTGAGCAGGATTTGGGACCTGCCCCGCTGCGCGGTGGACGAGCTTATTTATGGAAGTGTCCCTTCCACAATGAGCGGAAGGGTTTCAGTCTGGCGGTGTGGGCGAATGGCTACCGCTGCTTCGGAGCCTGTGATACCAGTGGTGATGCGTTGGATTGGCTCACCAATTATCGTCGCCTGAGTTTTGTCGAGGCGCTGCGAGTGCTGGGCGAACGAGTAGAAGACATCAGCCCTGTCGGGCGCAAATACCTGAAATCCCCTTCCGAACCACCGGAATGGGACTGGCAGCACCGGGCAGAACGCATTGTTAGCCA
>DAOUCY010000045.1:0-2733 GCA_034431625.1 Anaerolineae bacterium
GGCAAAACGTGGCAGGGTCACCGCAAGGGAGCGTTACGTGACTGTCACTCACTCAAGTTTCATGCAACCAACGGCGATTGGGTCTATGAAGGTGGAGGGACAGGCGCGGGTGCTGCCTTCAGCCGCGATGCCGGGAACACTTGGACCCAGACCAGACAGGGCCTTGATCGGCATTATGGCTGGGCAATCGCGGCAGACCCCGAACGTCCAGAGGTAATGTATGCCTCGCTGTCACCTGGTCCCATGAAGGCGCATAGTACCGACAACGCGCAAGCTTACATCTTCCGCTCGATAGGCGGCACATGGGAAAAACTGAACGGCGGATTGCCGCAGCCGTTGAGCCATATGCCTTACGCACTGCTGACGGACGCCAACCAACCCGGACAGCTTTATGCGGGCTTGAGCAATGGCGATGTATGGCATACATCCGATTATGGCGATCACTGGCAGCAGCTTCCCGTCAACCTGGGGAATATCTTTACAACAATGATTATGTTGTAATCGAAAAACACTCACTATCGTTAATTCAAGCTGAATGAGGTTGAGAAATGACTCAAGGTGAAGCGAAAAAAGAAAATTACTTCCAGCAGCATAGTTGGAAGGTGCTCCTCATCATTAGCGGTATCCTCGGCCTTTTTGGCATTGGAGACATGATTCAAGGCATGAGCGCCGACCCTGCTATCGCCAACAGTATGACTGGCGTACCGTGGGAGGAGTTGCAGAAATCGAGTCCGAAGATTGCAAACCTGATTGATTTGCAGGTTCGCAGTGGCGGCGCACAACTCCTCACGTTGTCTATCCTGAGCATCATCATCTGCCTGACAGGATATCGACGCGGCGAGCGGTGGGCCTGGTATGCCTTCTGCTCTTATCCGCTATACATGGTGCTGGCTTTTATCATCTTCTTGACAGCGGACAGACAGGCAGATTTTCCGCCGCCCCCACCTATGCTTTCAGCACCCGTCTTTTTCGTTATTTGTGTGCTTGTGCTCCTACTTTCATATCGGAGATTTTCCCCTTTGACAGCAAAGAAGGGCTAAATGAATCTCCCCGAATCAATAGGGTAGGTAACAGAAGGAAAATAACATGAAAATCTGGTTTGTATCCCTGAACGGTGCAGTCGCCTTAGCGATGTCGCATTTGCCACCCTGATTGCACGGGTCACTTTTTGGGATGCGCTGTATGTGCCGGAGTTTCGGGTGATGTTCCCTGAAAGCCAACCTCTAGGCATTGCGGTGATGATTGTGATCTTTATGGTCTTTATTGGGGTCTGGGTCTGGTCGCTGCTGGCGGCATCGCGTGGTAGCCGGAGCGGGTTAATCGTGATTTTGCTCTACAGCCTGTTTACGGCGCTTGGTGGTGGTCTGATAACGCTCACGGCTTTTTGTCCGATTGGGTGTGCCGCTCCGCCCGTAGGAGATGCCGTCGTGTGGGCAAACCTGATCTTCGGGTTGGCGGCGAGCTTCGCGTTGGGAATCCAGTTCCGGCAGACTCCCGGACAGCGGAAAAGTATGCCCGGCACAATGAGCGGAGAAACAGTATGAGAGCATGGTTCACGTCCAGGAATGGGGTTATCACACTCACCATTCTCATTGCCCTGGTCGCGTCTCTGGCGCTCCTGAGTGCGATTGCCACTCAGGGTTTATCTACACGCACTATTGCCGCCAGCCTGCTTGTCCTGTGTTTTGTCGTATTTACCTTTGGCGGTGTTCTCTATGCCGGAAGAGCCTTTTTGAAGTGGCAGATCGACGAGACTTCTTCTCATTTGATCTGGGAACGGGGCTTCGTCATCGGAGGAGTTCTGGCAACGCTTCTAGGGTTGGCGCTGCTGGAGGATATGCTGCGTGGTGCGGGCGAGCCTGTGCTGTCGCGGTTGGGCATGGTGACATATCTGTTGGGCGCGGTGATTGTAATTGTTGCCGAAACGGACTACCTCGGCAAGCGTGACTGGATGTATCCGCAGATCGTGCTGTATGTCGTCCTGGCGTTTCTGGCACAGGCAGCTTTTGGAGCGTCGCTTCTACAAACCGGACTAGTGGCAGGATGGGCAGCATGGACGACAATCATTTGGAATCTAGCGTGGCTACTCATTATGCTCATCGTTCGCCCGCGTGATATCTACTTTCCCGTGCTTCACCATGTAGCGCCGCTCATCATTGGGATCGCGCTGCTCGTAGGGTAACACATTTATCACAGGAGGAAACTCATGGTTAAATCAGGTAGTGAAATACTTAATCCTCGTACAGGACAGCGGACAATATTTCTCCAAACTGCGGCTGATACAGGCGGAAAACTCCTTCGCATGGAGTCATTTCATCCAGCGCAAAGTCCCCCTGAGCCAGAGCATGTACATCCATTTCAAGAGAGTCGCTGTGAATTAATTACCGGTTCGCTGCACTTTTGTATCGATAGTAAAGAGCAGTTGGTACGCGCTGGTGAGACGGTGGTTATTCCGGCTAATGTTCCGCACTATTTCTGGAATGACAGCGATGAAGAAGCCCACGCCGTTCAGGAGTTTCGCCCGGCACTCAACATCGAGAATTTCTTCGATACCTATTTCGCACTTGCCAGAGCAGGGAAACTGAACGAGAAGGGGCTGCCTAATCCGCTTCAGATGTCTGTGATGCTGTTGGAATTTGACAAAGTGATCCGAGTAACCAAGCCGCCGCGATTTGCGCAGCTTCTGTTGATGTGCCTGTCTCCCTTAGGGCGGCTGCTCGGATACCACGGGAC
>DAOUCY010000046.1:0-32305 GCA_034431625.1 Anaerolineae bacterium
CATTTTTCGCTCCGCTTTTTGTTGTCCAACTAAAACGGTAGCACTTTCTGGCAATCTCTCAACCCTTTCTTAAATTGTGTACGGTAGTGAATTGCCAATGGGTATTTGGGCAACGTGGGTAGGAGTTGGTAGTTTCATTATGTATAACCTGGCACCTCAGCTTGAGCATTCGTTCGGGTGGCAATCAGTCTGGTGGACGGGCAGTGGGTTAGCGGTAATCGCCCTGCTCCTGTTCATCGTGTTCATGCGGCTGCCCGCCGATGCGTGCATCAGATGTGAGGACAGCTCTATCCGTTCGATTGAGCCGGATCAGCTGCAATTCGCAGCGGTGCTCGGCAACCGCGATATCTGGTTGCTTGGGTTAGAATTTGGCTGTTTTAACATCACCTTTACCGGCTTTCTGACCTACTTTCCTACATTTCTGTCAGATGTTCGTGACTTTAGCCTTTCTCATGCCAGTTTCGTCGCTAGTTTGGTGACCCTTGCCGGGCTGGTATCCGCCCCTCTATCCGGCTTGCTCTCTGACCGTATAGGTTCGAGACGGCTGCTGATCACAGTTCCTTTCCTGTTGATTGCTGGATTATGGGTCTTCCCATTCCAGGTAACGGAATGGGCACTCTATGCTTTTGTGGTCGCGCTGGGAGTGCTGAGTTTGGCAATTGCGACGGCTACCTTCGCGGCAGTACCCGAGGTAATAGCTAGTCCAAATCAAACTGGTATGGGGCTAGCGGTCATTGCTTTGTTCGCGAATATCGGGATCCTGACTGGGCCGCTCCTGGTCGGTAAGATGGTAGAAACGGTTGGGTGGGTGTTCACTGGATACTGGCTCATCCCAATTTGTGTCTTTGGAGCACTGGTTGCGCGTGCGATCAAGGTGCGCTGAACAGTGCAGGTAAGACTCATAAAATGCGCTGGATGTAATAATGATTGTGAAGCGGTTAATTGCGGTCAACATTGAATGAAGTAATTATCTGAAAGGTTCACAGCATATGAATTCTGTCAATCAAGTAATTCATCCTTATCAGGGTAAGGTTGCCTTAGTCACAGGTGCGAATAGGGGTTTGGGTCGAGAGACGACCCGGCAGTTAGCTGAACTTGGCATGACGGTATTCGCCGCGGCTCGTGATGAAGAACGCGGTAAACGAACCGTCGACGAGCTTCGATCCCGGGGGCTTGACGTGCGCTTCCTGCAACTTGATGTTACTTCTGAGATCTCGGTGCAAAGTGCATCTGACTTTATTGGTGAAACGTTCGGACACCTCGATGTGCTCATCAATAATGCCGGCATTATCGTTGAAGAGGAAAGACCTTCGATGGAACGTCCTCCGACAGAAATCAAGCCCAGTACAATCACAGCTGGTCATGTAAGGGAGACTTACGAGGTGAACGTTATGGGTGTCGTCGCCGTGACTCGCGCAATGCTGCCCTGGCTGCGTCGATCCAGTTCAGCACGGATTGTGAATATATCTAGCGCGTTAGGCTCCATGACACTGCGTGCCGATCCTGAACACATCGTCGCTAAAGTGGGAATGCTTGCCTACGATTCGTCGAAATCAGCCTTGAACGCGATCACACTTCACTACGCTAATGAATTGCGTGGGACAGGTATCCTGGTGAACAGTGCCGATCCGGGTTTTGTTGCAACGGATCTCAACAACCATACCGGATATCTCACTGTTGAAGACGGAGCCGCCATGATAATTCGACTTGCAACCTTGAACGACGACGGCCCGACGGGTCTTTTTCTGAGTAAGGACGGTCCGTTGCCGTGGTGATTTGCTTCATCTGAAGTGACGGTTGCCAACATTCTCAAACGGCTTAGTGTTCCTCCTTTCCCACAACCTCACTGATAGGGGTGCCATATCGCAAAACGACTGGGGCATCCGCTAGGTCTTGGGCGTGGAGCGGAGGGATTATCCAACTTGCAGATTGCCCGGCGCGGTTCGACTTCCACAGCATCTATTTCCCGACGGAAAAGGATGGTCGTTGAGGTTTAGTCGATGTCGAGGTCCATGTTTGGGGTGGTGAAATGGTTGGTGGTTAGCACCTGCTGCACGGCTTCGGGGCGGCGGCGCAGACTCGCCAACAGGTCAGGATCAACGGGATAGGGGCCATTGGTTAAGTCGACACCCTCCCGCTTCAGCTTCTGCACCGTCAGCATTCGCGCTGCAATCGCCAGCTGGTCCCGCGTGTTGTAATCCTGCTCGACCCCTTCCGGCGCAGCCGCGTAGTTCACCGCCATCCCAAACGCAGGCTGTGCCCGGAAGGTCTGGTGATACACCGCGTTGAAGTCAAACGTCAGGTGTTCCCCCCGGTTGAGCGGAATGCTGAGCGTGGGAACCGGCTGATCCACATCGAAAGCCGCCACCGCACCGCTGTGCGGGTCGTCCGGCGGCAGGCGCGGGTCAATCAGCCACAGGTGATAGGGATGGGCATCCTCACGCGGCGGCTGGTCACGTCCGGGAGGGCGGTAATCCGGGATGGTCTCCAGCGTGGTTGAAACCCCGTGCAGGTAGTCGATTTCGACAAACACCAGCCAGTTTGCCAGCAGCGCCTCCCGCTTGGCGATGTAACTCCCGTAACCGGAGCCGGACTTGTTCGATGGCGACAGCAGCTCAATCCAGGCCACCGGTTTTTCCCGCTGACCGCTGCCGCTTGCTTCTTGCAGTTCATAAATCTTGATAGCAAACGGGCGCTTGGTTTCGGCAGGATCACGCTCCAATAGGGTGGCGGCAGGGACGTTAAACGCGGCCTGTGCCTGCGGCGCAGCGAATGTCCGTGGGCCCGCCGGTTTGCCCGCACGGGACACGTCGCCAATCAGGACATCCGAAATCGGGGAGGTGGTTTCATCGAAATGGCGGATTTGCAGCGAACGTTCCTGACGGGCAATGTAGCCCATGGCCGGCAGATGTGCGTTCATCGCCCGCGTCAGGTCGGTGATATGGCTGCTGTGAAATTCCTCCCAGCCTTCCGTTTCGGAATGCAAAAAATGGCTGTGCAGATGGGCATTAATGCCCAGGTACTGGTTGACGGGTGTAATAAGCCGCTGATCCGCTGGTCCCATGCCATCCAATCCGTTGTCGTGATTGGTATCCATTATACTCGCTCCAATGCCAGGCTCGAAAGGCGGTTCTTATTCAATTTCGCGCTCATAAGCTGGCGCTGCCGGTGCGCGATCTCGCAGCAGCTCATCCTCGCTCACTTCACGCCAGGGTTGGATGGATGCGCCGTGCAAATGCCCCCAGGTTTTGGCGGCGCGTTCCGTTTGATCTGGTCCAACATCCGCCAGCATCCGGTTGAACTTCTCGGCGGCATCTGCCATGTATTCCCGCCCTTCGCTGCCCCGCATCCGCATCACTTCCAGATGTTCGTAGCGCAGGGAGCCATCCGCATTGGCATGAAAGCGCACCACGTCCAGGCTGTAGGTGTCGGGCGGCGTGGTGGTGATGTGCGGCGGATCGAGGGCCGGACCAGAGCGAAAGCAGCAGTTGGCGGCTTTGCCACCGAGTTCGGGCAGAATACGCATTTCCGTCATCGCGTTTTTCTCCGTTTTACAGATGAACGAGTTCTGGACTTCACTGCATCAACCGGACGGGTATAGCGGCAGTCGGGATACCCGGAACAGCCGAGAAACACCCCGTTTTTCCCCTTGCGCTGTGTCAACGGCTGCCCACACTCCGGGCAGGTTTCACGGGTTGTGGTCTCCTGATGATCGACTGGATGGACGATGGACTCGGCTGCCTGGATGTAGGGCTCCATCGTTTGCCAGAAGCGGCGCAGCACCGCCACCCCATCGGCTTTCCCCTCGGCAACTGCGTCCAGGTCGTCTTCCAGCCGGGCGGTGAAGTCGTCCGCAAACAGGCTCGGAAACTGCACGGTGAGGAAGTCACAGATCACCAAACCGCGCGCGGTGGGGATGAGTTTGCGTTCGCGTCCGACCTCGACGTAACCCCGCGCCTTGAGCGTGGCAATTGTGCTGGCGTAGGTGGAGGGCCGCCCAATGCCCCGTTTCTCCAGCGCCTGCACCAACGCAGCCTCCGAGTAACGTCCCGGCGGGCGGGTGAAACGCTGCACCGGACTCCAGGCGGTGAGCAGCAGCCGCTCATTCTGAATCAGTTCCGGCAGCTGCTGCTCCCCAGGCGCATCGTCCTGACCAGCTGGCTCTTCTTCATGGGCATAAACGCGCAGGAACCCCTCAAACAACAGCGTCCGTCCCCTGGCACGAAACCGCGCTGCCCCATCCTCCGACTGCACGGTGACGGCGGTTTCTGCAAACCGGGCCGGGGCCATCTGGCTGGCGAGGAAGCGGCTCCAGATTAGCGCATACAGTTGACACAAGTCCTCGGAGAGAATGTCCTTCACCTGCGTCGGTAAGTGCCCCGCGTCTGTCGGTCGAATCGCTTCGTGCGCTTCCTGTGCTGACGGATTGCGGTTTTTGTAGACGGGCGGTCGGGATGGGAGGTAATCCACGCCATACTGTGAGCGGATCACATCGGACGCCTGCGCCTGCGCTTCAGGTGCAACATAAACCGCATCAGTTCGCATGTAGGTGATTAAACCGCAGTGGATGCCGCCGATATCCACACCCTCGTAGAGTGCCTGCGCCAGCTGCATGGTTTTGTCCGGTGAGAAGCCAAGCGTGGTGGAAGCGGCCTGCTGCAGGGTGCTGGTGGCGAAGGGCGGCAGTGGATGGCGCTGTTTTTGCGTCTGTTCGACGCCTTGGATGCAAAACCGGGCCTCGCGCAGCGCTGCCATGATGGCGCGGGCAGCCGTCTCGTCTTTCAAAACCGGCTCCGCACCCTGCCATTCGACCAAGCGGGCCGTCAGCAGCCCGCTGCGGGCCTCAAAATCGGCATCCAGTGTCCAGTAGGCTTCAGGATGAAAGGCGGCAATCTCCCGCTCCCGTTCAACGGCCAGCCGCAGCCCAACCGTCTGCACCCGCCCGGCGGACAGGCTTTCGCCATCAAACCGCCCCCACAGCAGCGGCGAGACGCCGTACCCGACCAGCCGGTCCACGATGCGGCGCGCCTGCTGCGCCTGCACCAGCGCCGTGTCGAGCGGGCGCGGTGCCTTCAGGGCGGCTTTTACAGAGGCTTCCGTAAGGGTATTGAAGGTCACACGGTAGACCGGGCAGCGCGGCTTCAACACCTCCACCAGATGCCAGGCGATGGCTTCGCCTTCCCGATCCGGGTCAGTTGCCAGGTACAGCGCGCCAGCCGCCTTCACCAGCCCTTTGAGGCGTTTCACCACCTCTTGTTTGCCGGGCAGCACTTCATAGGTTGATCGAAACCCATTCGCCACCTCTACGCCAAGGTCGTGCCCTGGCAAATCGCGGATGTGCCCCAAAGAAGCCGCAACGATGAATTCGTCTCCTAGAAAGCCCCGGACGGTTTTGACTTTTGCCGGGCTTTCGACGATCAGCAGCTTCTTAGCCATGCCCCGCCCCTTCCGGCACAAACAACCCGTACTCCTTGAGCAGGGCAATGTCGGCGGCGAGCTGTTCCGGTGTGAGTGTACCGGACGACTCGGAAGCGGGCGGCTTATCCACTTTGCGTTCAAACCACTCACGGGGCAGATGGGCGCGCAGGTGTCGCAGGCGCAGCTTCAAAAACAGCGGCCACTCACGGTAGGCGTGATAGGCCTGTTCTTCGAGTTCCTGCCAGGGGGTGAGGGGTTGTGAATTCCGTCTTGCCATCGTCCCACTCCTAAAAGTTGATCTCGTCCGGCGCGGGCAGCGGCTGGGTGTCCATCTCGACGCTGGCAACCGTTGGCTCGCTACGCCGGTCAAGCTGCGCGGCATCCACCGGCTTCCAGTTCAGTGGGGGTCCCGCCCCGTGTTCGCGTGCCCAGGCGGTGGCCGCCGAGACCGCCGGGCCGGTGCCGTGATCGGTCATCATCTGGTTCAATTTGCCCGCTGCATCGTTGAGATAGTCAGCATCCTCGACCGCCACCCGCAAGTACTCCACCTGAGACAGGTGATAGGCTGCGCCCTGGCGTTCGACGTTGACCAAGTTGAGGCTGTAGGCTTCGACTTCTTCGCCCTGGTCGAGCGCGGGTCCGGCGCGGAAGTAGTAGCCCAGGCTGGCTTCCAATTCTTGCTGGCGCTGCGTGGTAAAGGGATCGGGTGGGCCTTCGGTAAACAGGCGTGGATCGGCGCGGTTGACGCGGATCGTGCCGTTTTCAACGGCGATCCGCTCGACTGCGCGCATCTCGGCTTCCAGCCCCTGTGCTTTGCCAATGGCACGCAGCAGCTCCTGTTCAGCGTGAGCATCACCAGGGCGGTCATATTCGCCCAGCGCGATGGACTGCAAGCCATACTCACCTTCGACAGCCCAGGTTTTGATGCTTTGCAGTTCATACATGCCCTGCGGTTGGGCGACTACCTCGTAGGTATAGTTCAGCCCCTGAAGCTCCTTTTCACGGAGTGTGACAAAGGGGTCAGGCGGGCCTTCGGTAAACAGCCGCCCATCCGCCCGTGCCGGGTCGAGTTCGCCAGCGGCGACCGCGCGGCGCTCCGACTCGTGCATGGCGGCTTCCAGCCCTTGTTCGGCTTTGAGATTGACCAGCTCCATCTCGGCGTCGAGCGCCTCCTGGAACTGGTCGTAGCGCCCGACGATCAGCGTTTGCTGGCCCTCCGGCCAGGATTTGGTGAGTTCGACCAGAGGACCTTCGCCCGGATTAAACCCGCTGGCGAAGTAGTAAATGGTCTGCTGGTCGTCCAAGGTTTCCTGGATTTGCGAAGTATTGTTCATGGTGATCCAACCTTCCAAAAATCAGGTCATACGGAAACGGAGAAATTCGCCCTCGGATGGGCGATTGTAGAGATACCAGATGCCTTCCTCCTGCACGTCGAGCAGGAAGTGGAAACGCGGCAGATTAGCAATGATCTCGCGGTGCTGGGCGTTGAAGTGCTGGAAAGCAGCATCCTCGTGGAAGACGTTCAACCCCTGGCGCTGGTTGAAGATCACGCGGATGGGACAGTTCTCGAACACCAGCCGCGCTTTGTTTTCGAGGAACACGCTCATCTGTTGATCAATCACCACCAGCTTTTTTCTGCGGGTGCGGAAGGTCTTGGCGGCTTCGATCAGGAAATCCAGCAGCGACGGGTGGCGCATGAGGCGGTACACCTCGTCTACCGCGATGATGCGGGGCGACTCGTCCGAGAGGCTGTCGCGGCGGATGGCGCTCAAGACCTGGGTGTAGGCAATCGCCAGCATGATCGGGTCCTGTTCCATCTCGTGGAAGGAGAACACCTGCGGCTGCAGCTTGCCGCGCGCCGACAGGTCGAGATTGGTCACGCCGTTGACGAAAGCCGCCCAGGGTCCCTTGCCAGTACATAACCCGCCGATCTCGTCGGCCAGGTCACGAGCGATCTGCTGGATGTGGGGTTTGTCGCCCAGCCCGCTCAACACATCGCACACCGTTTCAGTCAATGGAGCAATATCCGGTGTGATCCGCATCAGATCGCCAAAACCGCCGTAGAGGATTTCCAGCGCCTCGCCCAACAGCGCCCGTTCCTGGTTCTCCTTCTGCGCGCCGGAGAGCTGCCGTCCGAGGATCGTCTCATACAGCCGGATGGTATGCGCCTTCTGTTCCACCAGGGTCGGGAACATCACGTCCTGCGGATTAAGGCAGGTGCGCTGGGCGCTCATCACGTACCAGGGCAGCCCAAAGGCGCTGGCGATGTGCTGGCCGTGTCCCATCGGTTCCAGCAGAGTGAAGGGCACGCCTTCTTCGGCGTACTGGCGTGACAGCAGACAGTTCAGCGCAAACGTCTTTCCATAGCCGCTCACGCCGACCCACACCTCATGGGTTGCCCGTTTATCACGCCACGAGTTGTGGAAGATAGGATAATGCCCATCCGCCGACTCGCCGCGCAGCGTACCGTCCAATCCCGCCAGCTTGCGGTAGCCGAGCGGCGCAAACAGCAGCGCCATCTCCCGCGAAACCAGCGGCCAGGTGGTATGGGGGATGAGGATGTCTTTGGAAGCGTGGGGGCCGAAGAAGCGGGCGGCCTCGGCCTGCGCCTCGCCAATCTCCGGGCGCAGCAGCAGCCAGGGTTTGACCAGGTGGACGACCTCATCGACGCGCTTTTTGAGGGTCGCCCGATCCGGCGCGGCCACCGCGATGATGACCTGTACGTCGTGCAGGGCATCCCCCAGATTGAGTTCGTCCAGCACTTGACGGCAGTCCATCACCTTCTTCACCGAGCGGCTGTCCTCCCCACGCATCGTCGCCAGATGCACCGAATAAGCCTGCACCACACTCTCGATCTCGTTGATGGCATCGTTGCGATCCCAGGTTCTGGGGATGTCCACGCACAGCGCCAGCGGGAAGTTCAGGTGCAGCAGCAGCCGCAGTGGACGGGTGAAATCCCAGACGGTGGGCTGAAACTGGTAGCTGGACAGGAAGGCATAATAGAGCCGCCCACCGGAAGCGCCGTTCGGCGCGAGATGCCAGCCGCGATAGCCGCCGCCCGGCTCACACAGGATATAGTCTCCCTGGAACAACGCCGGCCAGGGCGCTTCCACGGCGACGGTATCGAACGAACCGGACACGGACTGCGCCAGCGCCCGCCCACTCTCGTTGGCATCCATCCAGACCGCCAGACCGCAAAGCGCGCGCTGGTAATCGGCTTCCTGCTGGAGCATCTCGTAGTGGCGGCGGTATTCCATCAGCAGCATCCGCCGTCCAGGATCGGCAGCCCCGGTTGCCATCGCGCCAACTGCCTGGATGCGTGGCGTGAGATCGGCGGGCATCTGCCAGGTGACAAAACGCGCCGGACCTTGTAATCCGCGCAGCCACAGGCTGAAGCGGTTTTGCAGCGCCGCCTGTCCTTCCGGGGTGCCGTGCAGCACCAGGTCAAACGGTTCGATCAGGACGGTGCGCGGGACAAGCTGTTCAGCGCGCCGCAGCCGGGTCGCCATCGCGCGCTCCTTCCAGCTCGACCAGTCGCAGTCCACCCCGATCCCGGTCGTATTCGGCCAGGGTCGCAAATAGTGTCCACTCACCCGGATCAGCATCGTCCAGGCTCGTGGTCTGCACCGCAAAGACGCGCTCACCGCGCAGCCGGGCGACCTCCGGGTTGAGACTCAAGCCCTGCGCCAGCTGCGCCGCCAGCCCGCCGGGTCGTTTGACCGCCGCCAGCACCAGCGAGCCGCGCCAGCCCAGCAGGATTCGCTGCCACCGCGGCAGCCCACCGTGTGGGCCGGAGAGGATCAGCAGGGCGGTAAACACCCCGACCAGTGCTGGTAGGGATAAGCCTGCCAGCGGCGTGAGGCGCAGCGTCATAAACACCAGCACCGCGCCGACACCGCAGAAGATCAGCCGCTTCATCGAGACGCTGCCGAAGCCTTTTTCCTCGCGCCGTCTCACGTTGGATTTGAATTGTGCCGCCATCGACTCCTTCCCTTTGCGCCAATGGAAGGACGTCCGGATCGAACGCCCTTCCCCTGCGTCTCCGCGACCACCCTCACGTGCCGATGCCCAGCGCCGCCAGGCCTCCGCCGCCGACAAAAATCAGCAGCAGCAGACCAATCGTCACCTGGCTGGACGCCTTGGGGTTGTCACGCTTCCAGTCAGAGATCAAGGGCCATGACGAGCCGAGATACAGAATCGCCAGCCCGATCACGCCGATGACCGCCAGGCTGCCGCTGACCAGCAGCAGCAGCGACTCGAACTCGGTGAAGAAGTTTTCAATTGTCGTGCCAAGTTCTCCCATGTGATCCCTCTCAATGTGCATTCAAGGACAAAAAGACCAACCGGCGGGTCAGGCATCACCTCCTTTCAGTAATTTGCAGGGCGTACTCGCGCCCCAGCAGGAACAGCCGCCCATAGGGTTCGCCCGCATAGGGGAAGGTCAGCGTCAGGTCAAGCGCCGCGCCAGCGACAATTTCATTGGGCACATCGCCCGCGATTGGGGGGAGCTGCGGGCCCAGCGGCAGCGCGGCGTACCCCAGAACAAGTCCATTGCTGACGGCCTCCAGCGCCACTGGACTCGCTTGAGGATTGAAGACTCGCGCCTCTACGTAGACCGCGCTCGCGTCGTAACTCACCCGCCGCAGCTGCACATCCAGCCCGTCCACTGTGGGCGGTGGCGGTGGCAGCACGAAGGTGAGCGCAAACGCCGTGATCCGCCCATCTGCCGTCACCAGCAGCCGCGCATCGGCCAGATCGCGCCGCGCCAGGAAACCCAGGCTGACCGGCATGATGGTGTTGGCCGGGATTTCGCCCGGCAGTGCGCCAAACGTGCCCTGCGCTGAGGCGAGCGCATCAGGATTGAAGCGGCTTCCGGTGGTATCTTCCAGCGTCCAGCTGAGGCGGCTTATCCCCAGGGGTTCTGCGCCGGTGACGATCTCCAGGTCGACCAGCGCGTAAGCCAGATCGGATGGCAGCCCATCGGGGGTCTGCATGGCGGTTTCCAGGACAGTTATCTGTGTTCCGTCCGCCAGACTGCCCGGCTGTCCCGGCGGGATCACCGCCGCCAGTTCGCCAGAACGCAGCCGCTCGACTTCCTGCTCGACCGGATAGGTGGCCGTGACCACCCAGCGGGTTTCGGTGAGCGCGCCTTCGCCGTCGGTTTCGCCGATCAGCACCAGCACCAGGCCGGGTTCCACCTGCTGGAAGATGTTCGTCTCCTGGCGCGCCACCTGCCGGGTTTCGCCGTAGTGGAACGCCAGCACCGCGCCGGTGTTCATTTGCAGTTCAAAGCGCGTACCCGGCCCCAGCCCCTGTACCAGCGCCAGGTTTTCCTCGCTGAAAGGCAGACCCAGCACCGGACGCGCCACCAACCCCGACACCCAGGAAACGACGTCGGGGTTAGGGTCGAAATTCCAGTCGGCGGTCTGCACGATCCGCTCCTGCACCACAAACACGCGGGCAGCGCGCCCGTCTGCCGGGTAAACTTGCAGCAGCACCGGGTAATAATTCCGGCGGCGGCTGTCTCCGGCGCGGATGACCGGATCGGACTGCTCCAGGGCCAGCGGCGTCGGCGTCGGACTGATTTCCGGCGTCGGGGTCAGCGTTTCGGTGGGTGTCGCCAGGGCGGCGCGCGGATCCGTTTCATCGGGGTTTCCTCTCACCAACGAAAAGAGGGTTAACAGCAGCAGCCCGGCCAGCGGCAGCACCAGCAGGATCAGCGTGCGAGGTGGTCCCGGCGGCTGCAAAACCGGGTCACTTTCCTCCGGCGTGGCCAGCGGTTGGCCGCGTCGGGCTGCCACACGCACCCGTTCGGGCACACTCGCCCAGCGCGAGCCAACCGGCACCAGCGCCTGCTCGCGGTACGCATCAATCAGGCGGTACAGCACCGTCAGCTCGGCGGCATCGTCCGTGCTGGCACCCGCGGCGCGCACCTCACGCTGGTAGACACGGCGGTAGTAGTCCTGGCGTTCGGTGGGCACGCGATCCCACTGGGCTTGTAACTTGTCAGAGGCGGGCTGAGTCATACCGTGCCATCCATCTCCAGCGCCGCCGTCACCGCGCCCGGATTGACCTCTGGTCGGATAGCGACAGGTTGAACAACTGGCGGCGCGGCTGGGGTGACCTGTCCGGTCACGACACCGTGCGGCAGCGCCCGCGCCGCGGCCTCCAATGCCCGCAGCGTTTTGTTCACCTCACCGGGCGCGCGTCCGGTTTCCTGCGCGCCGGTACGCAGCGTATCCCGCAGCGTATCGGATAGCCCGCCGTTCTGCCGCACCTCGACCACCACCTGCGCCGCCTGCTGCGGCGTCAGGTTGAGACCAACCGCCTGCGAAACAAAATTGCCAACGGCAGCGGTATGGCCGCCAAAGGGACGTTGGCTCTGTGGTGAAATTCCGGCGCTGCGGGCCACCGTCGTCGCCGCCTGCTCAAACGACAGGGGAAGCGCCCCACCGATCTGCCGGTAGCCACCGACCGCAGCGCCAATCGCCCGCGCCAGCGTTGCCGTATCCAGCACCTGCTGCGAGGGGTCGGCGGTGAAGCCGCGCGTCAGCGTCCGCAGCGTTTCGCTGCTGAGGGGCACCGAGGTCACGCCGGCAAGCTGGGTCTTGAGCGCCCGCAGGAATTCATCCGAGTTCGGGGCGAGCTGCGGCTGCGTGGTTTGCAGGCTGCGGACGGCGGCAGCCACTTCCGCCATGTCATCTTCGCTGTGGGCATCCAGCACCCGCGCCATCTCCGGCGCTGTCGCCGGCCCAAACGTCGTTTGCAGTCCGGCATAGCCCGCTGCCCGGTCAGGTGCCTGGTAGTAATCCCGCACCGCGCGTTCGGAAGGGGACGCTTCAGGCTCAGTAGGTTGTGCCAAACGTTCACGCTCGGTAGGCGAAGCCCCAGTAGCTGTGATGACCAACCGCAGATCCTCTCCCGAGAACTGACGCTGCACGTCTTCCGGCAGACGCTGCAAAACGGCGGATTGGAAGGCCGGGCTGCTGGCGGGCAGGGTCGGGTTGGATTGGCGCACAGCTTTCACCGCAGCGACAATTTCCAGCAGTTCGTCTTCGCTGTGGGCGTCCATCACCCGCGCCATCTGCGGGGCAGCCGCTCCAAAGGTGCGCTCTATGCGTGCGTCCCGTGCCTTTTCGGAACGGGAGTGGTAGTAGGCTGTGACTGCTTCTGCCGGGTCTGCGGCTTGCTCGCGGTGTGCTTCCAGGCGGCGCGGCGGGGTGATGACCCCGCCCACGATTGGGCCTAGTGCCGAACGGGCAATCGCACCCTCGGTGAATTCCCCTGCGATCTGCCCGATGCGTGTCTCCCGCAGTCCAGGCAGCATCGAGGTCATGTAAGCAGCCCGCGAAAGCGTCGGGTTATTGCCCAGGGCGATGCCTGCCGCCTGCGTCAAACTGCTGCCGGTCGCCAGCGCCATCGCGCCGCCCGCCGCGCCCAGCGTAGCGCCTGTCGCCATCCCGGCAGCCCCGGCGGTGACACTGCTGGGGGCCATCAGTGTTCCGCCCGTGACCTGGCTCATCGCGCCAAACAGCCGGTTGATGCCGTTCCAGATGGCTTTCAGCGCCGCCAGCAGCAGGATGACCACCAGCACCAGCCCGACCAGCACCGTGCCGAGCGTCACGACGGCACTGCCCGTGACTGCGCCCACCAGGACGAAGCTGATGATCAGCGACAGGAACAGCGACATCAGCACTGATTGGATGAAGAGTTCAATGACGAGGTTGAGTACACTCCACACCAGCACCTCGGTATGTTTGAAGAAAGCGAACAGGATCGCCACAAATGCCGAAGCAAACGCCAGTCCCATTGCCAGCGCCAGCGCCAGGTGGATGATCTGTTCCAGCACGCCGAAGATCGAGATGAAACCGCCCATGAAAAGACGGGCGATCCCCTGCACCCCGCGCGCAATCGATGCTTCGCGTTCCTCACGCGACATATCGCCGAAAAAACTGCCGCTTGCCGCCAGGTCGAAGTAGCCTCCTGAGGCCAGGTATGACCAGGGCAGCCGCTCAATCGGATGCGGCGAATAAGGTGGTGCAACCACGTCATGGCCGTCTGCGCCCAGATAGCTCATCGCCACGTCCAGCCCATCGACGTACTGGTCGCTCGGCAGGAACGTCCCGAACTGGTTGGATGGGGCTGGGATATCGGCTTCTGCGCCGCTGCCAACTTGATCCAGCGCCGCCAGCGCCCCGCCGCCCTCACTCAGCAGATCCAGTCCCTCCTGGTAAAACGCCCCGGCGATTCCCCGCCGCGCTTCTTCCACGCCCTGGTACAACTGCGGCCCACCCTGGAACAGCAGTAGCGCCACCAGCAGCCAGACCACGGCGCTTTTGAACTCGACCACCCGGATGCGGAGGAACACCCCCAGCAGGTAGGTGCCGGCCAGCACCAGCAGCGCAGTGGTAAAAATCGGGCCGAGGAAAATCTCAGTCTGCGCGCCCAGGGAGGACAGCAGCGGCGTGAAGGCCTGGCTGACCAGCCACTCGGTGATCGCCATCACCACGTAGCCGGTGAGCAGCAGCGCGCGCTGCAAGCCCCACAGCACCGCGGCCACTTCGTACAGCACGCTGTAGAGCATCTGCATAACCGGGACGACAATTGCGCCATCTAACATCGTTGAGCCTCCTGCCTAATGGCCGCACCAGGTACACCAGGGCGGGTACTGCGGTGTGCGTGAAGCGGTTGGCGTCGGCGCGAGCGCGCTGGGGGTCGGTACGACCACGCCAGGACCGGGGTTGAGGCTGCATTCGGCGCTCACGTCGCTGGCCCAGTAGGCGACGTTGCCGCCGATCAGGTCGCCGTCGCGTCCGTTCGCCAGCGGGTCGAGTACCCAGCCGAAGCGGACCGGCTCGCCAACCGGGGTGTAGGCCGTCAACGTCAGGCGGTGCTGCTGTCCCGGCTGCACCTCCAGCACGTCCAATACTTCTGGCTGGAGGGTGATCCCGGCAGCCTGCGCGGCCTCGGCGGATGCCCACCACTGCCCGCTGCGCCGTGTGCCGCTCGTTTCCACCTCGGCGACAAAGACCTGCCCGCCAGGGATGGTGGCATATGACACCTGCCCGACGTTTTCGATGTCGATGTTCCAGGTGACCACCTGCCGGGCCGCATCAACCGGATACACCTCGATATGCTCAATCCGCAGTCTCAGACTGATTTCCGACTCGAAGCCGCCGGTGTACACGTCCGCGCCCAGGAAAAAGCGCCCGGTCAGCACGTAAGCGGTCGGGGTCGGCCAGGGCGTGTGCGTCGGGCGCGGCGTGCTGGTTGCGCCGGGCACGTAGTGTCCCGGCGTGCGGTAGCTCCCGCCGGGGTGTGGTGTATTCGTCGCGCAGACAAAACCATTCCAGATGCAGCCGGGCACGGGCGTGTGCGTGACATAACCTGCCGGTGGGATGTAAACCGCTGGCTGGACCTGGGTCGGTGCCTGGGTATGGGTGGGCAGCGGCGTGCTGGTCGCGCAGATGAACTGCGGTAGGTTGTGGATGCGGACATTGCTCGCCGTCGTCGCTGCGCCGCAGGCCAGTGCAGCAGTCACCAGCATCAGCCCGCTCAACAGGAGGTACAGTGCGGTATATTTTGTATTCATGGGATTAACCCCGGTTGGGTGCCTGCTTCCAGCAGTAGCGTCCAGCGGGCAGTCTGCGCCCGCCCACGTGCGGCACGGACGTTGAATGTCTCGCTAAGATAGGGTACGACGACGATCACCGAGTTGGCAGTCAACGCTTGCAGGGTGACGAAGCCGCGCGCGTCGGTCAGTCCAGCGGCGAGCGGGCGGTTGGTCCCGGCATCCAGCATCCGCACTGACATGCCCTGGATGCCCTCATTGGGATCGGCGCTGTCGTTGCGGTTCAGGTCGTAGGCGATAACCACATCCACCGTGACCAGCGCCTGGGGGATGGGCGTGGGTGTGGGCTGGGGTGTGGGCGGCGCAGAGAGCAGTGTAATACCGGCTGCGTTGCGCCGCGCGTTTTCCTCAGCGTCAGCCGGGTGTGCGGTGGGTGCTGCGTGAGTAGGCATTGGCGGGCCGTAGAACACGTCGAGGGCGTCGATACCAATAGCGATCACGCCGGAACGCTCTGCCAGAGCGACCACGTCGACGACGTGGTACCCGGATGAGAAGAAGAACGGCCCAGCGAAGTAAAACCCTTCCGCGTCCGCGCGTGTCTCATACACCCCCTGAGCCACACCGTCCAACATGACGGCGAAACGTCCGCCCTGAGGATGCGCGCGGTAGATCAGGCGCAGCCCATCTCCGGTGAACGGGAAACGCAGCGTCGCCCCAGCAGAGGACGACTCGTGATACGCGCCGTCCGAAGCCTGACGGCTGCGGGTCAGCGCCCAGGAGCCGGTGACCTGGATCATTTCGATGCTTTCGTGCCGCTCCCATCCGTAGGCGCGTGTTGTGGTCAGGGCGATGGTCGGCTGAATGGGAATTGGGGATGGAAAAGGCAGCGGTGTTGGGAAAACGATGGTTGCCGGAACCACAACCGTCGCGGGCACAATGATTGTGGCCGGGACCACCACCGTCTGTACCAGCGGCGTCCAAGTCGGGGGTGGCAGAGTCGATGTCGTCGTTGGCGTTTCCGTTGGCGAAAGCGTTGGACTCACCACCGGTTCGGTTGGCGTGGCGGTTGCCGTCTCAGTTGATGTTGCCGTCCATGTGACCGTTTGCGTGAGCGTCGGTGTGGCTGTCACCATTGCGGTTGGCGATTCCGTCGATGTGGACGTCGGCGAGGGTGTGACCGTAGGTGTTGGGGGCAGTGTCGGTTCTTCGGTTGCCTCTTGCGCGGCAAGCTGTCCGGCAAATGGCGCTGCGCCCGGGCTGGCGGCCACCACCGCCGCCATCACGACGAGCACCAGGCGCAGCATGTGTAGTTGGTGGTGACGGGGAGTGCCGAACTGCATGAACACCTCAGAGGGAAACCAATGCGTGATCTCCCTCACGGTATCATGGGCGGTAGATTCACCTGAAACAAAACTCTGAGATGGACAGCTCAGGAAGTTGAGGTTTGCGGCTCAAGTTGTTGAGATGGAGTTTGGATGTCCGTTTTATGCGGAGACTCGGCGCGTATCTGGCAGGATGCCAAGTTCTACCACACGGTCAAGCAGCTCACCATTCGTTTCAACCTCGAACAAATCACGAAGAAAGCGTTGCACCTGATAAATAGCGGTGGTTGTCCGCCCCAGGTGGACTGCAATGCGTCCGCTCGACCAATGCTGGCTCATCAGGCGCAGCACCTCAAGCTGATATGTTGTGATGCGGGGCTGGATGTTTTGAGCGTAGTGATTCAGGCTTGCCAGTGCAGCGGCTGCGGTTGGGGAGAGATATCTGCCGCCTGCTGCAACGTCCCTGACTGCCTGTGGTAGGCGCTCCACCAGCGAATCGCCGAGATAAAGGTAGCCGCTGAAGCCCCGCGCGATCACCCGTTGAACATAGAGCGGATCGCAGCGACCGGAGAGCAAAATCTGTTTTGAGCACGGGATGTTGATGGGAAGATCACCGCCTGCCGCGCCTTGGGCTGCGTACTCATCCACGATGAGTACGACGATGTGTGCTGGCGGTGCATCCTCGACGTTGATCGTGTCTATACCGGCCTGATGAAGGGCAGTTATGACCGCCAGTCTCGTCAAGTCACTTTGCGCCAATACACCTACAACTGCCACCCGTACACCGGTCATGAGGCAACTCATTATCTTCAGCTTTATGCAAATTATACCCAAAAAACTGATATTTTGTCTATTTCTTTGATTTGAGTTTGGTGAGATGTTCCCGTATTTACATCAAGCAGTTCTGTAAACAATCATCAAGATCTTGTGCCCAGACTGAGTATTGCTTCCGCAGCGTCTTAGGTGCGCGGATGTAATTCCTCTACGACCAGCTCTAACACCAACAGCCTCACCCGCCGGAACGAATATCAGAGTTGGACATAATGAACCCTATCTTGTCCTCGTCTCACACAGGAACACCGGCGCACCGAACTATAGGCAGCCCGGCCATACTGTAAAATCGCCACCATGACGGTTGTGCGAGAGAAAGTATGCTGTCAAGTTGAACCTGCATTTGAGGGGTATCCCCCAAGCACATTTCTCCAAAGCATTCTATAATTTAAGAGGTTTGAGGTTGTTCTGGTGGAGGATACTTTGACTGATGAGCTAAACCACCTGACACTGGTTGTGGTGGAAACGGCACATATTCAATCGTATATCTTCAATAGCAATCGGCTCAGGGAGAACGTCGGGGCTTCCTATTTGGTTGCGGCGGCGACAGGGGAGTGGGCGCTGGCGTGCGCCTACGAAGCGAGTGGCGGAAGCTGCAACGTAGTCAAAGGTGGAGGACGTACATACACGCTGGCTACCGAGCAGAACAACGTCATTGAGACAAAAAATGCAGAGATTCTATACAGCGGCGGAGGCAACTTTGTTGCCTTGTTTCGTCAACCGGAGCAGGCGAAGGATTTCATCGGTTGCCTGTCACGGCGGGTGATCTGTGAAGCGCCGGGTCTGCCGCTGACGTTTCACCATCAACCGTTCGACTGGAAGGCAGATGCGCTGAGTGTTGTGGTAGGGGAGGCGCTGAATGAGCTAAAGTCACAACGCAGCCACCAGCCCACGAGAATGGGATTGGCGGGATTGGGCGTAACAGTGATGTGCGCCTCCACCAGCTTGCCCGCTGTATGGATGGACAGAGAGCCGAATCCTGACGAAATCACACCCCCTGAATGGCAGCCCGTCTCCGCAGAAGTAATGGGGAAACGCGAGGCCGCAAAGAAAGCGAATGACTATCTTAGGGAAATCCTGGAAGGTCTGCCTGGCGAATATCACGCCAAGCTGAACGATTATCGTTTTGCACTAGACCTAGATGATCTTGGCCGCACGAAGGGTGAAAGCAGCTACATGGCTGTCGTCCATGCTGACGGCAACGGCATGGGCGTGTTGGTACAAGGACTAAAAGAGCGTTTCTCAACCTCCGATGATAATCCAGGCTACACCTCTCACATGAGACAATTGTCCGAAAACATTAAAAAAGCCGCTCGTGACGCGCAGCGGGAGATGGTGCGGCGGTTGCTCGATTCCATTGACCCTGCCGAAAATGGGAAACGGATCATTGTTGGGTTAAACAATCAATCACACATCGAACTGGAATGGAAGGAGAAGGAGCGCAAATACATTTTGCCGCTGCGTCCGCTGGTTTCCGGGGGCGATGATGTGACATTCGTGTGCGATGGACGCATTGGCATTGATCTTGCAACTACTTTCTTACAGGGGTTTGAGGGTTTTACTCAACAATATCTCGGTCAGAAATTGACTGCCTGCGCTGGTGTAGCGATTGTCAAGTCACACTATCCGTTTGCCCGCGCCTATGCGTTAGCAGATGAACTCGCGGCTTCGGCTAAAGAATTCGTCTATCGGGATGCCCTGGAACGCAATGAAAAGACGCCGCGCTTCAGCGCAATTGACTGGCATTATACACCGGGCGGTTTGTACGACAGCTTGGACAAGATGCGGGAGCGCGAGTATAAGACAGAGAATGGTGAGTGGCTTACGTTACGCCCATTATTTCTTAGTCAACAAGACGCTATGGTACCCTTCTATCGCACCTGGGACACCTTTCAACAAGTGGCGACTGCCTTCCAAACAGCGGCTTGGCGTGGACATCGCAGCAAAGCCAAGCACCTGATGGATTCGCTGCGGCAAGGGGAGACCGCAGCAGAAGTGTTTCAACGACGTTATCTGCAAGACCCAACTGATCCAAAACTTCCTGATATAACAGAACTGTCAAAAAATAACGACGTAAAACCTACTTGGCAGGACGGACGGTGCTTGTACTACGACGCCCTGGAATTGATGGACTTGTATTTTCCGCTGAGGGGGAAGCAGAACAATGCGACTGAAAATTACGCTGCTGAGTGATACAACTTTCGGGCGCGGTGACGGAGTAGCGGGCGTCGTGGACAACGAGGTGGAGCATGACCCGCGCACCGGGCTGCCGATTATCAAGGGGCGCACGCTCAAAGGACTGCTGGTGGAAGCCTGCGCCGATATTTTGTATTCGCTGAAGCAATCTCAATCGAGTGCGTACAAACGGTTCGAGGAGGCAGCGAGGGAACTCTTCGGCACACCGGGTAGTACCGTAGAGAATACAGGTATTCTCCGCATCGGCACGGCTACCTTGCCCAAAGACCTGGAACGCCGCGTAAGAGAAGCGCGATATTCACCCCAGCAGGTTCTCGCTGCTCTTACAGCTATCCGTCAGCAAACCGCTGTTGACCGCAAGACGGACAACCCGTTAAAGAACACCTTGCGCGCAACTCGTGTTGTGCTGCGTAATACGACTTTTTATGCTCCGATTATCGGCGAATTGAATGAGGATCAAAAGCTGCTGCTGGCCGCCTGTGCTGCCTCGGTGCGCCGCGCCGGATTGAACCGCACGCGCGGGTTGGGTCATGTTGAGATGATGGTTAAAGAACTGGGGGAAGTTTATGTCGCGCGCTTTGCCGAAATTGTGAAGGGAGCACGCTGATGCCAGCCGTTGTCTACCGCATTACCTTGCAGGATCCTGCCATTCTCACCGCGCTGGAAGGCGAACCCAACAGCGCAGTGTCCTATGACTTTGTGCCAGGCAGTGTTATACGTGGTCTGGTCATCGGTGCGTATATTCGAAACCAACAACAAAAATCAGCTAAGTATGAGTTGGATGCAAAGAAATGGGGCGCAGAGGGAAATGAGACGGTAGAACATCGAATGTTCTTCTCGCGCCAGACACGTTACCTGAATGTCTATCCGGTCATCAACAAACAGCGCGGGCTGCCGGTTCCGGCATCGTGGAAGCGCCGCAAATATCAAGAGACGGACACCATCTACGATGATGCTGTACTACCTCAACATGTGAATGAAAAGACGAAATCGCTTTCGGGCTTTACGGTTGTGACTTCGGGTCGAGCGGATATTTACAATCCCCGCCGGGTGCTGAACGTCCACACCCAGCGGGCGCGCAGCGATTCTGGAGAGCAGCAGGTCTATCGCTATGATGCGCTGGCAGCAGACCAGACGTTTGAAGGGGTAATACTCTGCGATAACCCTGACGATGCCGCTGACCTGCGAGAATTGCTGATGTCGCGGTCCAGCATCAGCATTGGGGGGGCGCGCAGCGCCGGTTACGGCTTGGGGCGGATCGACGGTGCATATATCACCAATGAATGGATAGAAGCGCCGCAGCGCCCAGGTGAGACTATCGTTCTGACACTCTTGAGCGACACGATTCTGCGCGATGAGAATGGTGAATATGCGCCGACGCCAGATGCTCTCTGTGCAGTGCTGGGCCAATATGGTATCACATGTACTCTGGATCAGGCCTGGTTGCAAACCACCCTGGTTGGGGGCTTCAACCGCAAATGGGGCTTGCCGCTGCCCCAGACGCCGGCTATTAAGCGTGGCAGTGTGATCCGATTACAAGCTGTTCATGCTGACGTGGATGCTCTCCGTATGTTGGTTCAGGAGGGGATTGGAGAACGCACCAACGAAGGCTTTGGGCGCGTCGCCATCAACTGGCAGCAGCATGAAACACTTACATTATCACCATTTGAACAGACTTTCGCACTGCCAACAACCCCAAGCACGGAGGAATCGGATGAGTTATGGCAGCGCATTCAACAGCGCAGCAAAGAACGTTCGATAGAGGACGAGTTCATACATGCGGCATTCTTGAACGACGAATATCGTATCAAGGGCCCCATTACCCGCTCGCAACTTGCGCGCCTGCGAACGAAGATTGCCAATGCGCTGCGCAACAAAAACCCCACCCGCCAAGTATTGAGAGAATTTCTGAAGGACATTAAAGGTAAGGCCGCAGGCAAACAATTTGACGGCTCTTACGTGGGCCATTACACCTTGACCCAATGGCTTGAGGCGAAGCTTACCGAAGATAACGGGGATAGGGCTATCCTGCGCTCTGTGGATGCAGTTCTGGAACGCGCGCTAAAGGAGAGAACTCGTGAGGCAAAAAGAAAGAGAAACCGACCCTAGACGATGGTCGGCGAATTCATCCCGCCAAATCGTAAAGCGAATTGTCGTCAAAGGCACGCTTGTGCTGGAAACCCCTGCCCACTTCGGCGCTGGCGATCAGGATGGTACCGAACTGATCATTCTACAGGACGCATTGGAAGGCCACCCGCTGCTGCCGGGGGCATCGCTGGCCGGGGCGCTGCGGCATTATCTATTACAACGCGAGCGCGGTTTCCGCGCGGCTGAAGGTAGCGATAGTTGTGCTGTGCAACTCTTCGGTAAGGCGCTGGACGAGCAGAGTATTGAGCAGAGCCGAGTAATCGTGGATGACGCACTCGGCAAAGGCACGCTCAGCTTTCGTGAAGGCGTCAAAATCGAAGGGAAGCGACGCACTGCTAACGAGGGCGCGCTGTTCACGACGCAAACCTGGGCGGAGGGCACAACGTTCGATTTGTGTTTTGAACTTTATCTTTGCGCTGACGACAATGAAGTGAAGCTCAAGCAGGCGTTCGCGGCAGCCTTGCAGGGTCTGGCGAACGGCGAAATTCCGCTGGGCGCGCGCAAACATCGCGGGTATGGCCGCTGCAAAGTGAATAACTGGCAGGTTTACGAATATGATTTATGCACCAAAGAGGGCTTGTTGGACTGGATTCAGGGCAAACCATTGAAGAATACACAGGAGGGGTTCTTTAAACAGGCGGAGAAATTCAGCGACGAACGGCAGCGGGTGCGCATTGAGGCAACGTTCAAACTGTGCGATTCGCTGTTGATCCGTTCCGGCGCAGACATGGTGGATATGACCCATCTCAGCAGCGCCAACGGCGACGCCGTTCTGAGCGGCACCAGCGTGACAGGAGCGCTGCGGGCGCGGGCGTGGAAAATCGCCAATACGCTTAACCGAGGAGACAAAGCCGTTGAGCTGGTGGACGATATGTTCGGCAAACACGGCAGCGATCAGACAGACTCGGATGATTTCACCGCCAGCCGGCTTATCCTCGAAGAACACGTTCTCGCTGGCGTGAAAGTCAACCATGTTCAGAACCGGGTGAAAATTGACCGCTTCACCGGTGGCGCTTACGAAACGGGGCTGTTTAGCCAGCAGCCAGTGTTTGCTGACGATAAAATACGCGTTCAAATCAATATGGAACTGCGCTATCAAGAGGGACTCGAAGACAAACTACATGCCGAAACTGGCCTTCTCCTGCTGCTGTTGAAAGACCTGTGGACAGAGGATTTGCCGCTGGGTGGCGAAAGCAGCGTCGGGCGCGGGCGGCTGCAAGGGATGAAAGCAACAATCAAGATTGGGAATGCGAGATCGCCGGAAGAGATTGAATTCAATGCGCATGGTCTGGCTGACAAGAGGCAAGTATCAGCCTTGCAGGCATACGTTGATTCCTTATGGCAATGGTTGGAGGCAGCCGATGAACAACATCACTAAGAAGTTATGGGAGCGCAAAACTGATCCCATACAGTGCCAGCTTGAGGATGTGCCGATAGAAGGCGACTTTGAGGAGTGGCTGAGTTCATACGCCTCCAGTGGAGATTACTTACTGGCACATGCACTGGACGGTGTAATTTGGGGTCGCTTCACCAATGAGAGGCTTGTCACATCTCATGAATTGGCATCAGACATCAGCCCACCGCTGCGATTGGAAACCTTGCAGCAGCTTCGCCTGTTTAATGAACACTCCGAACTATTACTATGGGGCGAGGATAATGTCTTTCGTGCGCGTCGAATGACCGATGGCGCTGGAAAAGAATATGCTGCCTTTGACGAGCCGCATATTCTCTGGGGGACGAAGGGCCAACCATTAAACAATCATTTCACGCTGCTGGAAGATGGCGCGCAGGGATTACGCCATATCGTGCCGATTAATGCCCAGACAGTCAACCAGGACAACATTCGGGTTTGTCTGCGTGTGCGCCATTATATAGACGTGCAAGAAGAAACCGGTGTGAACTATATCGCATACAGTCGTCTAGCAGGACTGGAGGTGGTGACTTATGAACCGCAGCAATAATTACGCCCGCGCGCCCTATAACTTCGTGCCGCTGCCAACAGATAAAAAAGGTGAATATAATCCTCTGCCGGGAAAAACCGCCGATCATGACCGCTATGATGACAAGAGGCACACGGGTTATTTCTACGTAACACTGGAAACAATCACGCCGCTGTTCGTGCGCGGGATGCTCACGTCAGAAGAAGTCCAGGCAGGCAAAGAAGCGAAAGATCACCCAGGTTGTTTCATGGTAAATGGCAAGCCGGTCATCCCAGGCTCCAGCCTGCGCGGGATGATTCGCTCCCTGGTGGAAATCATCACCTTTGGCAAGATGCACTTTGTGGCGGATGCCCTGATGCTTTATCGCTCCGTTTTCGGGGACGATGCACTGGTCGAATTATACCGTGGTCTTGTCACCGAAATTAAAGGGAGTAGGCACTTTGTGTATCCTCATAAACGCCTAAAAGGTGGCTATCTCATCAGGGATAGTGCATCGGAGTCAGGCTGGGGGATACAACCAGCGATGGAACCTGCAGGAGAGTCTTTTGTACTGGTTAATTTGAATGCAATCACAAACGAGATAGATCGCGACATCAATCCACAGAGAGTTAATCAGAAGCCTCAACAAGTCTGGGTGAAGCCCGCAAGTCGCACACGTTATCGCAATCGGGTGACGTTGGAGATTGCTGAAACCTCTCGTATCAGTAAAACCCCGTTCGGTGGTGGAGAGCGGGCGACTCTTGTTTTTTCCAAAACCGTCGGTAGAAGACATTGGTATCCAGCAATCTTTGAACAAAATACTGGTGCAAAACCTGTACCAATCTCTCGCAAAATTTGGCAAACCTATATAGACGACAGGGATATGAATCGAGGCATTTCTACACGAAAACTTGAGCATGAAGGTGATCCTCTTTTCTATTTGGTAGATGATGTAGGCGAGCTTGTCTTTTTCGGACCAACGATGTTCTTCCGTCTGCCTTACGAGAACAGCGTGGCTAAGCTAATACCTTCTGAATTGCTGGATACGAATTGTATCGACTACGCCGAAGCCCTGTTCGGCTTTGTGCCAGAGAACGATAAAGACACTCGTCAGGCCTATGCCGGGCGCGTCTTCGTCACCAGCGCGACTTTAGATGAGGGACAGTCCAACCTTTACCAAGAAGAATTCACACCAAAAATACTCAGCTCGCCCAAGCCGACCACCTTTCAGCATTATCTGGAACAACCGAAGGGAAAGGACACCCAAAAGAGAGAGTTGTATCACTATGGCTCACTGGAAAACGGTAAGCCAAAAGCGCGAATTCGCGGGCAAAAGCTCTATTGGCGGCAAAATATCAAAGGTATTGAGTCCGTTAAGGAAAGACCGGAGAATATCAGACAAAACGATACTCAACATACTCGTATTCAACCGCTGCGAGCGGGAGTACACTTCACTTTCCGTGTCTATTTTGAAAATCTTTCAGACGCCGAACTCGGTGCCCTGGCGTGGGCGCTGACGCTCGGCGGGGATAAAGATGCTCATCACATGCTCGGCATGGGAAAGCCCTATGGACTGGGCGTGGTGAAGCTCACGCCGACACTGTACCTGTCGAAGCGTCGTGAGCGTTACAGTCAACTGTTCGACACAAACGGGCAGTGGTACAGGGCGGAAGATAAGCAAGACGATAGTGCCGATTTCATCACAGCGTTCAAGAATGAGATTGAAAAGCATACGGGCAAGCCCTTTGAAGAAAATGAACGCATCCAACAACTGATGGTAATGCTGCACCTGTATACGCCAGATATTAACAAGTTCGGTTATATGGAACTCGATGCCTTCACAAATCGCCCAGTTCTACCCAAACCGAACGAGGTCGTGTAGGGCTGACGGATGACCACACCCGTGTTTCTCGCCACCCTGGGACAGCGCCCGGAAGCCATCACAATGGCGCTGGATGCGCTGCTCCCACGCTATAACTTTGATGAAGTGGTCATCCTACATACCGATGCCCAACGTTCTGGTATCGCAGAGGCTTATGCAGAACTGATGCACGTTTTCAAGAGGGATTATGGCAGGTTGAGGGTACGTGGCGCAATTCTGTGTTATGCCGATGGGCAGCCTTTGATCGACATCGGCGAGCAGCACAGCGCTGAAGCTTACTATCACGCACTGCTGGAAATCCTGCGCCAGTATCGTGTGCAGTACATTCCTGTTCATCTCCTCATTGCTGGTGGACGCAAAGCCATGAGTATCTATGCAGCACTGGCGGCGGGACTATTATTCGGTGAACATGACCGCCTGTGGACAATTCACGCGCCGCCGGAGTTAATGCAAATGGGGCTTTTCCACGCTCCTATCGGAACGCAAGACCGTGTGCAGATGATTCAACTGCCGATCAATCCATCCCGGTTTCTGCCGGGTGTGCTTGCTGGCGAAGACATTCCGCACTTGTTGGAACGACTACGCACCAGCCCGCGCCAGATATTTCTCCAAGCATTGACGGACGAAGAAAATCGTTTGGCAGAGACCTTGCGCCAGCATCCTTACGCAGGCAACAATGAGTTGGGCAGCATACTCGGCAAATCTCCCAAGACGATTGAAAATCAGCTTCGCACAATTTACAGCAAGCTGTTCACGCATTTTGATTTGAATGTCGAAGATAAGCGCAAGCGCCAGGCATTGCTGGATGTGCTTGCCGGGCGGGTTTAGCAAAGGGAAAACCATGAGCCACATTTTTGTGAGTTATAAACGTGAGGACAGCGAGTTCGTTCTCAAAGAGGTCATTCGCCTTCAGCGAACCTATCGGGTCTGGTGGGACAAAACCAGCATTGTGGGCGGTGAGGATTGGGAGAAAGCCATTCGCGCCGGGTTAGAGGACAGCGTTGCTTTATTGGTTGTCCTGTCGCCGAAAGCAGTTGAGTCCCCTTACGTCCGGTTTGAATATGAAACAGCACTCGACAGTGGAATTCCTGTGATTCCGGTCATGATTGAGCCGTGTGACATCCCAGTACGGCTGCGTAAGGTACAGGTGATTAAAACCGCTGACGCAGCTTGGTATGAAGAACTCACAACTGCTCTGCAAAACGGCGTCCCGAATATTGATACGGCTGAACTTCTAGATGGACACGCTCGAATCGAGTCGGTTATTGGCGACCCGAACCTGACATTTGAAGAGGCGGCTGCCAAGTTTAAGGGCACACTCCGCTTCGACCGCCATGAATTGAACTTGGTCGCCCTGCCGATGTTGGTGACACAATATGCTATGACGTATCTCGTCGGGCAAGCGGGAGACACCCTTAAGCGCAGTCCTGAAATTCAGGTCGCTTTACAAATGTCGCAGGGTTATAACAGCCCGAATTTCCCAGTACAGGTTGCAAAATATATCCATTCACGAGAAGAACTACGTCTGCACATGATTTTAGTGCGGGGACCAATGGGACTAACGAAGCACCAGCAGCACGGGATTAGTATGGTGCATGAGCTGGATAACAGCAACGAAAATGAATGGCGCGGTGTCGTAAATGCGACTTACACCAGCATTGAACGTTATCACAATGATACTGATCGTCCGCAGATGCTCCATGTCTTTAATATCGCACCAGCCGCTTTAGTCGGTGCCATCGGATTGAGAGCAGAACGCGGTATGGGGATGACACTGTATAATTTCATCGGTGCTGGCAACTATTATCCAGTGTATAGCAAACCAGCGCAGTAGCTCTGTCACGTCTCGCACCTGAATTAAAAATTCCAGGAACTCAGAAACCGGCTATATCTGCAAGCAGCATCCCATCCCGCATCTCTGGATACTGCATGAAAAACGGCGCGAAAGTCAGCATCAACGTATAGCGGTTAGGATGCGCGTGCGCGAAGAATTCCAGCGTACCCAGTTCGCCGTAGATAGTTGTTAAGTGTCCAGCGACGACACTCGGCGCAATGTACAGCCGCTGCGCGATTTGCTTGTTGGTCAGTCCTTCACTTGCCAGTTGAAGCACCTGCTGCTGCCGGGTTGTCAGACGGGCATAGAATTTGATGAGGTGTTTATCATCCATCTTGACTATTCTCCTATGTGGAATTGATTCATTTTTCATTTTCCATGGTAGGGGAACACAGGCGCACATGGTATAACAGCATCGTCGGATTTTGCCGACAGTTGTGTAGGGCTGATACAGATGGAGATCGACACGGAGATAGGCACACTATTAGACACACGGTATAGGTCCCTCATTGAAGTGCTAAACGACTTCGCCGTGTCGATAGCGCCCCAATTGCAAACAAGACAGTCCCACGAAGCCTTTATCCACCTAGACACCGAATTACCCAATATCGTCAACACTGTGGACCGTCTTTTGGAGATGGGGATCGCGGATGACCGATTAGCTTGTCTCCACCTCATCAGTTTAATTGTGCATATTGAGCGATACTTCACCGTCCGTGGATTATGGGAAGCGAAATTGCGCTGGGCGATGGCATTGCTCGAACCCAGTGTACACATAGCACCGAAGTTGACACATGTCTTATTCAACGTCGTTGGGACTGCCTACAGCGAACTGGGAAACAATGAGAAGGCAGTTGAACTCTACCAACTGGCGATCAAATATGCCGACCTCGCCGAGAATCCTGATTTGACCCACATTTACGGCAATCTGGGCGTAGCGTATTGGCGACTGGGTCGCCTAGCCGAAGCGTTCGTCTACACTCGCCGATTGTGGGAAGCGGAGAAAAAGGCGGGTAACCTTTACGAAGCAGCCGTCGCTTTAGCGAATCTGGCAGAGATTCACCTTGAGTATGGTGACACTGAAGGTGGACTACTGGCTGCGTTTGATGCTCTGAAGTTAGCCAACCAAATCGGGGATGTGGTGCTTCAAGCCCAGTTTACGGCGTTGACAGCGAAACACTTGGTCGCGCGAGGATTGCTGCATGAAGCGGTGCCAGTCTACAAAACAGCCATCGGACTACTGAATGCATTGAACGATGGTCCTAATTTGGGATTGGCGCTACTCAATTATGGGCTATTGCAGCATCTGCTCAACGAAGAGACCGACGCAGTTCGATTGGTTCAAGCAAGCCTGGAAATATTCGAGCGTTACGGAATGATCGAAGAAATTCAGAATGCGCAAAGCCTATTGATCAGGTTGAAAACCGAGTAATCAGGTTAATCCCTTCTGCCGATTCCACAACTCCATCAAGGGAGCATTGACAAACCAGCGCGTCATTGCGTGGATATCATAACGTTTTTGAGCCGCAAGTGAATGATGACTCACCTCCATCAGTGAGGCTCGTACCAGTTCCGGTACAGCTTGGTTGAAGGCAGTATCATCCAGTTCGCTCACTGGCTGCAGCATCGAGCGCAGTGCGGTCGTAGCAAAGGTCGCTGCCCCAATCAGTAGTTTTTGGGCGGGCTTAGATAATTTCTGCCAGATAGCAAAGTAGATGAAACGGTAAATCTCCTGCTCGTCCATCACGCCTTCCAGTCGGGCAAGCTCCTCATCAAGCGCGATACCGAGCAGCGATTGGCTGACGATCAGTTTAAGCGCCAAGGGCATTCCACCAGTCGTCGTATAGATACGCTTCAGCAGGACATCATCGGCTTGAAGCAGGGTCTCTGCGTTCCGCGCTTCCGCCTCATCCCGAAGCAGTTCCAATGATGCCGGTTCGGACAAGCCTCTCACAAAGTAGTCGTATACAAAGGGTTCATCCACCAGACGCTCCCGGCTGGTAATCAGCACGCGGCTCCTCCCAGGACTGACCATCTCGTACAACTGGCGGGCAACCTCCTTTGCAGCTTCGAGTGTTTCGAGATTGTCCAGCACGATTAGATAGCTGCCGGAACGCAGAACATCTCGTAACTGGAGGAGCAGTACCTCCAGTGGCTGAGTGGTCAATGTCTCGAAACCCAATTGTCGGGCATAGCTCGCCAACACACTGGGAAAGTTTATCGTTTGCTCCCGACGCTGCCGAATGCCAATTCCTGTAAATTCTTCCGACTTGGTGGTTTCCCATGCAAGTTTCTCGAACCGTCCTGACTGCATCACCTGCTTGATCACTTCGTATGCCACTGCCGTCTTGCCAATACCACCCAAACCCGACACGACTACAACCGATTTACCAGCAGTGGCTAGGAGTGCTTGAACGACCGCCGACAACACCTCATCACGACCAACCAACCGATCATACGGCGGCTTTTCCGGTAAGTTGGCGATAGGTGTGCCCAGATTGGAAAAGTAGGTCGCTTTTTCCTCGTCGCTTAATACCGGGCGGCCAAGTGCTGCCAGCATCGCGTCAATCTGCGTGCTGTCATCGATACCACCCTTTTCGACCAGCAGTTGAAAAATCTGCAACGTTTTAGGACGATCCGCGTCGGAGGAATAGGGGCGGCGGCGATCATTTTCCCAGTGTCCAATGGCATCGTCGCTGTAATCTAGCCCGCGCTCGCTGAGGGCATCGGCGAAGGCAGCAATCGTATGAAAGCCCGCCTGTTTTCGAGCGGCACGCAGCAGTTTACCGAATGTCTCATCGGCCATTTCGTTCGACCTTTCGCACCAGGCCCATTCCCTGTGCAGTGTAACGTCCCAAACCGCTGTAAAAGGCAAAGGCTGCCAGCAAATGCACCAGACACAGGTAATCATTGTATCGGCTGGTCAGGTCATCCAGAAGGGCGGTGAGACTGCTATCTCCGTGTCGCTCCCGTCGGACCTTCGCGCTTTTCTCCAGCGACTCGTTATGGGGAAAAAGCTCGTAGGCAATCCAGCCCGAAAAGCCAATGACCGGGCGTTCCAACACGACCTTCATACACTCGATTTGATAATCCGCAATCCCCATCAGATAGTTCACAAATGCCTCCAATTGGTCGGTTTCGGCGGTGAATGGCAGCCGAATGCCTTCGACCTTCTGGATGCGCTCGTACAACAGCCGGAAGACCAGCGTGGGGTCTGGAAAGGGGCGATAAATCCCGACGCTTTCGATGATGGTTGGTTTTGGGAAGTCGAGGTTTAGCTGCCGCGCTGAAGGCGGTTTCCAGTTTTCTTCCACGAAATGCTGATAGCTGGTTTGCCCGGTCCAATCCTGCCCCGACAGCATCCCGGCTTGAACGTGAACCGTCCACGCTTTCTCGTTCGTATGAGGTCGGGGTGGAATATCCACCTCACAACCGGAGAGATTGTCTACCATCGCCTCCAATGCATCACACATGCGCGGTTCCAGCCCGGTGATGCGGATCCACAAATGAGGACTATTCGGCTGCACCCAATCACTGACCGTATAGGGCAGCGGCACACGCAATTGAGGGCTGCCTTTCGGCGGATGAATGGCGGTTGCTAACTCGGCATAACGACTGTCTCCGGTGAGCTGCGTCATACGTTCCAGCATCGCCAGAAAGATTTTTTGTACAGCCTGACCCATGAAGCGGTCGTAAGATAGCTGGCGTTCTGAACTCAATTCAAAAACGGCAGAACAAAGATCGTAGTTAGGCATAAAAAACCCCTTCACCACAGTATAGCGAAAGGGTATTTGATCTTTCAACTGCCAAAGAGTTTCTCTTATAGACGGAAGGGTATAGTGGGGAGTATCTGAAATGGCGAACGGATTTTCGTTTCCATTCCCCTCAACCATTTGTCAACGGCGGGCGATTCAACCCGTATTTTTCCATCAAAGTTTCAATGCGCCTCAGCGCTTTTCCCTCATCTGAACTGCAATTCCCGTCCAACAGATGCACCTGGTATGGGTTTCAATGCGCCTCAGCGCTTTTCCCTCATCTGAACAATGAGCTGTGTGGCGACCCTGAAGGGGTAGCCATAATGTTTCAATGCGCCTCAGCGCTTTTCCCTCATCTGAACTTGGGACACACAGTAAGTATGCACTTTGAATGGTCGGTTTCAATGCGCCTCAGCGCTTTTCCCTCATCTGAACTGCACAGGAGAGGCGGGACCTATGGTTCAATACCAGCGTTTCAATGCGCCTCAGCGCTTTTCCCTCATCTGAACATAGTGCCACTTGTGACTCAACGGCTACCTACTCAGGTTTCAATGCGCCTCAGCGCTTTTCCCTCATCTGAACACAACTGCAATTTTTTGCAGTTAGGTATTCACAACAATGTTTCAATGCGCCTCAGCGCTTTTCCCTCATCTGAACTTCTTTAGTGAACCAGGTGGCCTCTGGGATACGTTTTGTTTCAATGCGCCTCAGCGCTTTTCCCTCATCCGAACTCTCGGTATGGTCGTTTCTGTCCACGTGCCTAATTCGTTTCAATGCGCCTCAGCGCTTTTCCCTCATCTGAACGCGAAGCCATCATCGCCTGGTGGTCCATGTCAAATAGTTTCAATGCGCCTCAGCGCTTTTCCCTCATCTGAACGTTTCTGGGCGGGCCCATTACTGGGTCTGGGACATCGGTTTCAATGCGCCTCAGCGCTTTTCCCTCATCTGAACCCGTTGGCAGCGTTCCTGCATTTGGCGCACCTCGTCAGTTTCAATGCGCCTCAGCGCTTTTCCCTCATCTGAACGTGAGTTAGTCCTTCAATACGGCGTTCTCAACGCTAAGTTTCAATGCGCCTCAGCGCTTTTCCCTCATCTGAACCTTTAGCAGTCTTGTTCGTATCGATGCGAACACTCGTTTCAATGCGCCTCAGCGCTTTTCCCTCATCTGAACCTGGATCCTTGAATATGCAATATGCGGTTCTCAATATGTTTCAATGCGCCTCAGCGCTTTTCCCTCATCTGAACTGGACTGCTGAATGACGAAGAGGAAAAGTAGGTAGAGTTTCAATGCGCCTCAGCGCTTTTCCCTCATCTGAACCCAACTCTGGAAGACGGTGTCTGGGCTTTCGCCGCGTTTCAATGCGCCTCAGCGCTTTTCCCTCATCTGAACCAAGCAGAAAGCGGCGAAGAAACCTGCACCCTTACTACG
>DAOUCY010000047.1:0-2652 GCA_034431625.1 Anaerolineae bacterium
CGACCAGATCGACCAGCTTTTCCGCCTGTACACAGCGTTGATCTGACAGGTCTCCCCGTGCTTCCAATCCCAAAGCCACATGGTCCAGCACGCTTAACCAGGGATAGAGCGCAAAGCTCTGAAACACCATCGTCGCATAGGGATTGATGCCCTGCACGGGCTGTCCACGGTAATAGACGGTCCCTTCCGAGGGTGAAATCAGCCCGGTAATCATCCGCAGCAGTGTACTTTTCCCGCACCCTGACGGACCCAGCAGCGCGACGAATTCACCTTCGCGGATAGACAGGTTGATATCTTTCAATGCCGTAAATTGACGCTCGCCCTGTCCGAAAACTTTGGTCACATGATCGACATTCAGCAGTACTTCGTTAGTCATTTCTCATCCTCCCCTGTGCTATTGATCCATACGGAAGCGGTATTCAGCGATCCGATACAAACGCCGCCACACCAGGCGGTTAATGGTCACCACCAGTACAATCATGGTCAGTGTCGAAGCCAGCACTAGAGCGTAATTACCTGCGGCAGTAGCAGCAGTAATCTGTGCGCCCAGCCCGGTCACGCGGCTGATTTCACCGCTAAACTCGGTAAACTCGGCGACAATGCTGGCATTCCATGCGCCGCCGCTGGCGGTAATTAGTCCGGTGATAATGTAAGGGAACAGCGCGGGGAGAATCAGCGTCCGCCACCGTTTCCACCCCTTTAAACGCAGGAGATCACTGGTGAACTGCAAATCCTGGGGAATGGCTGATGCACCCGCAATCACATTGAATAACAGATACCACTGTGTTCCTAAGAGCATCAGCAGCACTGCCGCGATGTTCGCGCCTGCGGGTAGACTCAGTAAGCCTAACAGCAGCACCGGAAACAGAGCAGTTGCGGGAATGGACGCGGCAATCTGAACGAGCGGCTGCAAAATGCGGGCAGCGCGTGGGTTCGTCCCAATGAGGACACCCACCGGAATCGTCCAGGCTAAGGCGATACTCACGGCAATCACGACCCGCAGCAGGGTTGCCAGTGCGCCAATCGCAATTTCTCCCCACGCCGATAAGGGGAGGGTGAGCAGCAGTCCAGCCGCCTGAATGAGTCCATAACCAATGATGAGTATCAGCACGATCAATATGAGCCAGCCTACTACCGAACGTTTGCCAGTCTCCGACGGTTCCAGACTGGCGACCTTCTGGGGTGGACGATTGAGGGTACGATTGAGCCAGCGGTTAAAGCGAGCGAAGACATGCTGACTGAAAAAATGCGCCAGCCCAGAACGGCGCAGGCTGTTCAGAAACCAGGAAGTCGCAGGGTTGTCATCGGTTACTTGCGAGACTTTGAAGCGCTCCGCCCATGCCAGCAGCGGCTGCCACACCAGTTGATCGAGCAGCACAATAATGAAAATGAGGGTGCCAATACCCATCACGAGTGCCTGCGTATTGCCCTGAGACGCGGCAGTTTGAAGATAAGCGCCTAACCCCGGAAGGCGAAAATCGCGTGCCCCAAGCGTAAAGATTTCCGCTGCCATCAGGAAGAACCAGCCCCCCGCCCACGCCATAACACTGTTCCAGATCAGCCCCGTTGAGGCGAACGGCAGTTCAACCTGCTTGAAGCGCAGCCAGCGGCTGAAGCGAAAAACGGCTGCTGCCTCACGATATTCGGTTGGGATTGTTCGCATCGATTGATAAAAACTGAAGGTGATGTTCCATGCCTGACTGGTGAAGATCAGAATAACAGCAGCCAGCTCCACTGCAATACGCTGCGGCAGAATCGCTGTCAAACTGAGCAGCACAATGGGTAGGAAAGACAGGATCGGAATCGATTGCAGAATGTCCAAGAGCGGCATCAGCCAGCGCTCGGCGCTTTTGCTGCGGGCAGCGGCATAACCATAGAAAATGGAAAAGGTCAGCGACAGGGTATAGGCTGCCAGCATCCGCCCGATAGACAGCAGGGCATAGAATGGGAGTGCCGCCGGATCAAGGTTGATATTGGGACCTTGAATAATCTCTGGAGTGCCGAGAGCAAGCTGTGCGCCCAGATACAGCGCCACGACGACGATGAGCAGCACAACCACGTCGCCGGTACTGAACAGGACACCATCACGGGAGGGTGAGCGAAAGATACGTTCACGCAGGGTCATAACACCTCCTCTTCTATTGATATGAGACGCAACGGCTCTGGCACAATAATGCGCCAGAGCGAAATCACATGACCGAAGTTCTGGATGGGTGCTTTCCAGCGGTGTTCAGGCGAATGTGAATGTCTCAGTATGTCAGCAGGGCGTTTCTAAGACAGAGAACGGCTGCGCCACCTACCCGGCGCTCCGTCTATTGACCCTGAGGAGGGAAGTAGAGGGAATTAACGCTGAGGTAGATGGGTGGCTTGACAAACTTGACTATAACTGGGCCCGTCGTCCATTGGTTTTTGCTGCACCTTATCTTTTATTCAAACACCAGCCTGAATCATACACCTGATTTTTGGTGTTTGTAAAGCGTTTAGCAACCATATGGCGGTGACAGCTCTTGTATTCCAAGGTGGAGTGTGTAATATCCACTTCCGATACTTATAGTAAAGTCACTGTAGTGACCCCAAAAAGTTGGACACAAAAGTGCCCGTGCTTATTTTAGCACGGGTTCTGGCTGTTGAGCCAGCCAATTTGCCTCGAAT
>DAOUCY010000048.1:0-108513 GCA_034431625.1 Anaerolineae bacterium
GACTCAATCGCATCTTACAGCCAGAGGCTGATCCCCAGGATCGCCTGTATCATCTCGCCCAGTTCGCTCTGTGAACTAGCACCAACGGTTAGTAGTCCAATGCTTTGACATTGGCAGCATAACGTTCCCAAACCTGCGGCGCAAGAGCAAGTGCTTCCGCAGCAATTGCTTCTTCGTCTAGAGTGAGGAGTTGTCGATCCCGCATCAAGACCTGCCCCCCCACTATCGTCGTTGTTACCATCGAAGCTTCGAAACCAAACAGAATATGCCAAGGCATATTTTCGGCAGTAAACGGAGTAAACGGATGATAATCCACAAAAATCAGATCTGCTGCTGCTCCAATGCGAATTTCTCCCAGGCAAGTATTTGAAAAAAACTGTTCCGCTAAACGCGCATTATTATATGTGGCAGCACGAATGATCTCAGCGCCATTGGCCTTACGTGGATCACGATTGACCACCTTGTGGAGTAGGTAAGCATCTTTCCAGTCGGCCCACATGTTATTGCTGAATCCATCGTTACCCACACACACACGCATTCCCTCGGCCATCATCGTATCGAAGGCCATCGCCCCCACAGCGTTATTCATATTCGAGCGCGGCTGATGTGTGATCCAGACACCACGGGTCTTAAGTACCTCACGCTCCGCTTCATCAATGTGGATACAGTGCGCAGCAATTGTGTTACTTCGCCAAATACCATAGGTATCCAGGCGAGCAACTACCCTCTGACCACTTCGCTGCTGGCTGTCAATCTCATCAGTTTCATGCTCTGCAACATGGATATGGAACCCAACATGCTGTGGAGCAGCATCTGCACATGCGCGTAGAGACTCATCATCGAGAGTCAGACTTGCATGAAGTCCAAATGTCCCAGCAATGCGGGAAAATCGCCGCTCCTTCATGAAACGCAGGTTCTCTGCAATGCCAGCATACATCTTTTCTTTACCATCCCGGTCGGTAACTTCATAGCAAAGGACCGCCCGCAGACCCACTTGCTGGACTGCCTCAGCAATTACATCCAAACTACCTTCAATAAAGCTTGGGCTGGCATGGTGATCAATCAGTGTAGTTGTTCCATGCTTGACAGCATCCACTAAGGAAACCAAAGCACTCATACGAACGGCATCTCGGTCAAGCGCCTTGTCTAGAGGCCACCACAAACGCCGCAAAATCTCAGGGAAGTCTGAAGGCGCAGAACCAGGGATTGCCATGCCCCGAGCGTAAGCACCATAGAAGTGAGTGTGAGCGCAAATATTGCCAGGCATCACCAACTGCCCTCTTGCATCAAGCCGTTCCTCTCCCGAATATTGGACAACCAGTTCGCGTGTTGGTGCGATAGTATGAATGAGACCGCCGTCGATTCTCAGGGCATGATCAGGAAGAATCTTGCAATCATCTCCTAGAGTCACCAGAGTCGCATTCGTAATCAACATTTGAGACATACTCCTGGGAAATCAGAGATAATCCGCAGGAATGGAGAGGTAAACCGGGCCACCCTGCTCTGCAATGCGTTTCAGAATTCCGGAGAGGATTTCACCCTCTGGCTGCTGTCCATCTAGGAAGTATTCGCCGTCGGATGGATTTGGCGAAGCAACAATTGGCCCATCTTGACATAAAACTCGAATTTGCGGCGGACGACGATCATGGTATTCAGCAGACCAGGTACGGTTGGCAGGTACCCCTGCACTCCGCAACGCATGATAGATCCTGTCAACGAAGTAGTCCGCAGTGCTGTATAGATCACTGATTTGACGCGCCTGGACGAACCGATCCCAAGTTGTATAGACGAAACTGATGCTTCGTCGAGTGGAATTTAGAATAGGCGGGGATTTTTCTTGGATCGGACCAAGCTGAACCTTGTAATAAATCTCATCAGCTCGCGGATGATTGATTTCGCGGGGCAGCAAATCACGTCGATATAACAGTTCAAATCCCTTACACTTAGCATAGCAATGGATTGCTCCATTCCTAGAACCAAAGGCTTTGCTCAGAAAGAAAGCCAAGTACTCTACGTTGACCCCATTTACCATCCGGATCTGCGGAATACGATACCATCGCTCCTTCTGGATAATTTCCAGATCGCGCTTACGGTTGATCACACCGACCAGCACACGATCTTCGGGGAACATTGTTAGGACTTCATGCCTTGCTGGTTCCGGAGCGCATTTAACCTCCGGTCAATCTCAACAACACGCATCTGATGTTCCGCCCACCACTGTGGGTCACGCTGAGCATCCAATTCTTCGACCGACTTCCCCTGCTGCTCTACCCATGTATAGTATTTCAGATTATGCCAGCGCTGCCGCACCTCCGGTGTTCCCGGCAGAATCCAGTCCGTGCGCTGCCCTTTGAGCAGCGCTTCAATGCGTCCAACACTCTGGGCTTCGTCCAGCCGTCCGTAACACTCAGCCATGCTATCCATCACCGAATAGTAACGATCCAGCGAATCGGTCGCAACAGTCACAATCACATCATCCTTGCCCATATGGTAGTAACGGGCTGTCTTGATCGCACCAAGAATGTTGCAAATTCCACTAATCCCAAAAAGAGTTCCAAGCTGATCAACTAGACCAGGATCAACCTGATACCGTTTCACAATAGTCTGCCGTCCGACCTCTTCGGCTAATACTTGCAATACCATCTTGCATTCTAAGTCATCGATGCACATCATCGCATCCATATTTAGGACGTTGTGAATCCAGGTCACGTGCTTATCGCCAATCCCCTGGATGTCGTGGGCACCATAACCGTTGTTGAACAGCGTCGGGCATTGGATCGGTTCTAGACCGACAATTTTGCAGTCCGGCCAGATTTGCTTTAGCCGATCACCAGCAGCAATTGTGCCAGCACTGCCCATCGCAGACACAAAGGCGGAAATCTTGCCGGCGCCAACTCCATCGTGCGACAATACATCAGCCAATTCAGCGACTGTATTGCCCGTCACATGATAATGGAAACGGTAATTCCCCATCACTTCGAACTGATTAAGAATACGAATATTGGGATCACTGGCACGCAAGCGATGTGTTTCGTCATAAATTTCTTTGACGTTGCTCTCTGAACCCACTGTCTTGATTACATGTGCACCGTAGCTTTCGATTCGCTCGAAGCGTTCTCGGCTCATCCCAGCAGGCAGCACTACTAGGCTCTTGCAGCCCATGCGTCCACCAACCCAGGCGCCCCCAATCCCGTAATTCCCAGTAGATGGCCATACCAGAGTATGCTGACTAGGATCTACTTCGCCAAAGAGTTCCTTTTCCAACAGCACAGAGTACGCTGCGCCAACTTTATGACTCCCAGAAGGAAACTCCTTCCCATAGATCACAACAATATTGGCTGATACTCCGGTCAAAGATGGCGGCAGAACAACGTGATAGATTACGTTGTTGGCATCACGCCAGGTGATGTTGAACAAGTTAATTGGATCAAGTGGATCAGACATACGTGCAGTCAGAGCTTGTGCACGAATCTCCGGTGCAATTGACTGCGGATGCAGCATTTCTTCAAAAGTAGGTCCGGTAATCAAGTACAACGCTCCAATTGGTGAACAGGTTCATTCATCATCGATGCGGAGTTCGACTTCTAGTTCCCGCATTTCGTTCTGCACATCATCTCGACGACGCGCTAGATGGCGATAGCGTGCGAATTCTTCAGGAGGCATTTTCTCCGAGGCCCCACCAAAAGACATAATCAAGTTATCGATTTCCCGATCCAAAGCTTCATAGACTAAAACTAGTTCTTGATACCGCTGTACCAGTTGTAATGCATTGCGTCGGTCTGGCATAACATCCCCGAGAAGCTCTTTCAGCTTGACGGTGCAGTAGAAGATTCCGGTTGCCGATTATCATTCCTAAGAGATGTCCTTGAGGAAGGAGCATCGTCAAATCCAATCTTCCGCGCGATAACGTAGAGAGGTCGTGCCCTAGTTTCATCGTAGATACGGGCAACATACTGCCCCATGATGAATAGAAAGAACAATTGAAAGGAGCTGAGCAGCAGCAGCAGGACAATACTTGTCACTTGACCACCCAGGAATTCAAAGCCCAGGATCAACCGCAGGACTGCAATAATAGGAATAGCCAATACGGCAATCAGTCCCAGAACAAAACTCACGTAGACCATAATCTGCAAGGGGAAATATGAAAACCCGGTAATTGCATCCATAGCGAAGCGCACCATTTTTCTAAGCGGGTACTTGGTCTCGCCCGCGTAGCGCTCCTGTCTCACATAGCTAACACCAGTTTGCCGAAAACCAACCCAACTAGTCATTCCACGGATAAAACGGTTATGTTCTTTCATCTGATTAAGAACATCAACAACCTTTCGATCCATCAAGCGGAAGTCACCGGTATCCATCGGAATATCGACATCGGTGATTCGATATATGAGGCGATAAAATAGTTTAGCTGTCAGCAATTTGAACCAGGTTTCGCCTTTACGCTCCTGTCGTACTGCGTAGACCACGTCGTATCCAGCCTTCCAACGTTCGATCATCTCCAGAATGAGTTCCGGCGGATCTTGGAGGTCCGCATCAATAATTACAACAGCATCTCCTGCTGTATGCTGTAAACCAGCCGTCACTGCAATCTGATGTCCAAAATTGCGTGCAAAGCTGACAAGCTTAATGCGTGGGTCCTTGGCAGCTAAGTCTTCAATCAATTCAGCTGAGCGATCACGACTGCCATCATTTACGCAGATGACTTCCCAACTCTCACCTGTCGAATCGAGAACAGCCGAAATACGATCATAGAGAGCCTGTATATTGCCCTCTTCGTTATAGATCGGAGCGATGATTGAATAACGCGGCTTTTCGCCCATATTTCACCTGTTCTGCAATGCTCGCCGTACCGAGTCCAAATCCGGTTTCACTCGCAACCCTTGACCAACTGACTGCTGTGCTCGACGGATATCTTTCAAACCATTACCCGTCATCAGCAGTGCTACTGACTCACTTTTATGGATCAAACCCGATTGTACAGCACGTTGTGCTCCAGCGTAAACAGCAGCGCATGAAGGTTCTGCAAATACTCCAGTCAGTCGCGCAAATACCGGAATTGCAGCTAATATCTCGTCATCTGGTACAGCTACGAACGCGCCTGACGTTTCGCGCACTGCACGAAGTGCCTTAGCTCGATCTCTAGGCAATCCTGCAGAAATGCTGTCAGCAATCGTCTCAGCAGGCTGGGGCTGCATGTCTTGAGCTGCAATAGCATGTCTCCAAGCATAGACAAGAGCTGAACTTCCTTCTGCTTGTACACCAATCAAGCGCGGAATCCGCTCTATCCAACCCAATTGCAGCAGATCGAAAAATCCCTTGTAGACACCTGCAATGATATTTCCGTCACCAACTCCTACAATTACAACATCGGGAACATTCCATCCTAACTGTTCAGCAATCTCATAGGCTGCCGTCTTCTTACCTTCTGTGGTGAAGGGATTGATTGCTGTATTACGGCAGTACCATCCTTCCTCAAGGCACATCTGATAACATAAGTCAAAAGCCACATCATAGGTATCTTCAACCAAAAGCACTATAGCGCCATAAATAAGCAACTGCGCAATCTTGGCTTCTGGTGCGCTAGCTGGCACAAAGATAATCGTGTTAATCCCCACTGAAGCGCTAATTCCAGCCAACGCAGCAGCCGCATTTCCCGTGCTGGCGGTGCTTACAGTCCGGATTCCCAGTTCCATAGCCCGCGCCACAACCATTGCACTCGCTCGGTCCTTGAATGAACCTGTCGGATTCTGTCCATCATCTTTCACCCAAACCCGCTTCACTCCCAATCCTTCCGCGACTCTTGCTGAGTCATACAATGGTGTCATTCCCACACGGAGCGGCGGCACTGGCGAGTCTGATGCGATTGGCAGAAGTGGCTTGTAACGCCACATAGATGTGATATCTCGGTGACTGATTTGATCCCGATCCAGATTCTGTCGGAGCGCAGAATAATCGTAGAGTACGTCCAGCGTCCCAACCAATCCACAGGATAGACAGACATACTCAACAGCGTTCGGAGCATAACTTTGCCCACAGATTGGACAGCGAAGTTCCTGGATGGTAGCCATGATGGTATCTGCTTTCAATGAAGGTAGCGTTTTTGAGGTAAATCTATCCTGGGTGAAAATGCGTTCCAGTTTCACCGCGGAGGGCCGCTTCAATGTGCACGGGGCTGGTGATGATCGCTCGCGGCCCGCCATGCTGGACAAAATCAATCGCCGCCTCAACTTTGGGCAGCATACTACCCACCCCGAAGTGCCTCTGCTTCACATATTCTCTAGCTTCCTGCAGAGACACCTGATCCAATTCACGCTGATCAGGCTTGCCAAAATTAAGGCAGACCTTCTCAACTCCGGTCGAAATCATGAGGAGATCGGCCCGCAGTGTCTCCGCCAAGAGCGCGCTGCACCGATCTTTATCAATCACACAGTACACACCCTGCAAACTGCCATCCGGCTTTCGGATAACCGGGATACCGCCGCCACCACAAGCGATCACTACGTAACCACTAAGCATAAGTGCTTGAATTGCATTAATTTCCACAATTGATTTAGGGGCAGGTGAAGCGACCACCCGGCGCCAACCACGTCCCGAATCTTCTATCACGCTCCAACCTTCAGCCTCAAATTTTCTAGCCTCAGCCTCACTCATGAAACCGCCAATTGGTTTTGTCGGCTTCGCAAAGGCTGGATCATCACTTTCCACTCGTACTTGAGTGATCACTGTCGCGCAAGTCCGGTTAATGCCACGCCGTCGCAGTGCATCATCCAACCCCTGCTGGAGCATATAACCGATACTGCCCTGCGTATCTGCCACAATCAAGTCAAGTGGCACATCATGCACCCCCTCTTTGGAGGCAATCTCACCACGCCGCAGGATATAACCTACTTGAGGACCATTACCATGAGTCACCACCACGTGCCACCCAGCCACAATCATACTCGCGATATGATCACAGGTTTTCCGCGCCGCTTCCCACTGCCGAGCAATACCTGGCTCCCCCGGGTTTTCAATTAGCGAATTCCCCCCCACGGCAACAATCGCTAGTTTCTCGATCATAAAGTCAGTTCACTTTCTAGAACAAGCATCGTTGACAACCCGTGTGATAATAACATCAAAAGGGCGCACTTGATGCGCCCTAACCTGCTGCATGACTACCATCATCGCATTGTCAAGGCCATTGCAGCCTTCTGAACATGAAGGCGGTTCTCGGCTTCGTCATAAACGATGCTCTGCGGCCCTTCGATCACCTCATCGGTCACTTCGATGTTGCGATCAGCCGGTAGGCAGTGCATATAAACTGCGCCAGGATTCGCCAGTGCCATCCGCCGTGAGTCGGTGATCCAATCAGTGTATTTCTTTCCAATGACCGCCGATTCGTTTTTATCTTCAGTTGTCATCCAACAACCCCAACTCTTTGCGTAAATGATGTCTGCACCACGGAAACCTGCATCAAAGTCATCCATGATCTCAAACGATCCGCCACTACGCCGTGTGTTCTCCTTGGCCTGTTCTACTATATCAGGCATCAGCGCAAATTCTGGCGGATGTACCAGCCGCACATTCATGCCATAGCGCGTCATCAGAAGGATCAAACTTTGCGGAACCGAAAGCGGCTTCTGGTAGCTAGAGGCATAAGCATAGCTGACATTAATCGTCTTTCCGCGCAGATCACGCCCGAACTTCTCTTGAATCGTCATCAAATCGGCAAGTATCTGAAACGGATGATATACGTCACACTGCATGTTTAGAACCGGTACACGACTCGCTTGAGCAACCTCACGGATATACTGGTTGCCAAATTTCCAATCACACTGCCGAATAGCAATCCCATCGCAATAGCGTCCGAGAATCTCACCAATTTCTTTGGCTGTATCGCCATGTGAAATTTGTGTGGTCTCACTGTCAATAAACTGAGCATGCCCCCCCAACTGTGCCATACCCGCTTCAAAACTGGCTCGTGTGCGCGTGCTGGTGAAAAAGAATAGCATCGCCAACACTTTGTCGCGCAAATAGGCATGCGGTTCGCCAAGTGCCCGCTTCCGCTTCAGATCCCAGGCCACATCAAGCAGAGTGTCTACTTCCTCACGTGTCCACTCTTGTTCAGTGATGAGGTCACGACCTCGTAAATCTGTCTGCATGATCAATTCGTTCCTTATGACTTTCTGAAATGATAACCGCTCAGTTGGATTGTAACGCAGTTCGGAATGGCATTCCTCTCCATACGCGCGTTCACCCCCTTTAAGCACCGATCCTGACTTTCAGACACAGCAAATGAACCCACATCATCATCGTATCGAAGCCGGCTGTAGATTGTCATTTTCGATGCATCTCCTTCAGCCATGCTGCATAATGTGGGGTGGATTCATCATCAAACCTCATACTTGGCAAACAGGGTTTCCCCGACCACAAATGTCGCCAATACTTCATCATCATGTGCAAACACTGGTCCATCGCTGTAGGCGCTGAGAGAGTCCATATTCTCCCACTGTTCAACCATAAGGTAATGATTCGACGCGCTGATATCCTCGAAAATACCTGAACCGAGGCACCCATGATGCTCTCTTTGCCGCGAAACCATTCCCTTGGCAAACAACAAGAATGCTGCCCGCTTATAGGGATCAATGGTAAATCGACTCATAAGCAAAATCATGCCACGCAACCTATTTTCCAGGCAGCAAACCAGGCAGCAGAGCATACCATTCCGTTGAACGCACCACATCATCCAGAGGTACTTGATCGAGCACTGTATGAGCATGGATTTCGTCACCGGGACCAAAACCAATACTGGGAATACCTGCTTTGCCACACCAGTATGTCCCGTTGGTCGAGAAATCCCATTTCCCTGTCGGCATTTTGCCACCCCAAAGCAATTCCCCAGCTTGTACACCCGCCTGAACATACGTGTCTGTCTCTGGCAATGCCCAAGCAGGGTAAATTTTGTCTAGAGGAAAGACAAAGCCTGTGTAGCTAGGCGTATCATAGACCAGAATTGACGCTTCAATGTCAACACGATCTCCTATTATCTTCTTGATGCGTTCCAGTTCAGCCTCAGGTTCCTCACCGAATGTGATTCGCCGGTCAATGAAGATCGTCGCTTCATTGGGTACAGCATTGATACTAGGGGTCTTGACCATCATATCGGTCACAGTAATACGCCCATGCCCTAGAAATGGATCATCCCCGAGTTCCGGTTCTAACTTACTAATCCGGTCGATAATTGGCAGCAGCTTGTAGATTGCATTGTCCCCCATAAAATTGCTGGCCGCGTGTGCACTCTTTCCACGTGCAACGACTTGCATCTCTACACGTCCTTTGTGCCCACGATAAACCTGCATTTTGGTCGGCTCACCGATCACCACGAAATCAGGTCTCAATCCCTCTACTTCGACCAGCGCATGCGGCGCAATGCCATCATTCCACTCTTCCATGTTTCCAAAGTAGTATCCCGTAATTTCATCTAGAAGGCCGAGTTCTTTTGCCAGCGCTAAGCCATAGATCATACCGGGCGTGCTGCCCTTCTCATCACACGCGCCACGTGCGAAAAAAACACCGTTTTTAACCTTTCCCTGGAATGGATCCCACTGCCACTCTTCAATCGCGCCAATACCGACGGTGTCGATATGACTGTCATACAACAGCTTGATCGGCCCATCTCCTATTCTTCCCACTACATTCCCCATCCGATCCCACCAAACTTCATCGAAACCGAGTTTCCTCATCTCGGCCTCAGCACGTTCCCCAACTGCCCGTATCTGGCTGTCATAGCTAGGAATCGCACATAGTTCTTTGAGGAATGTGATAATCTCCTCACGCTGTGCTGTCACTCGCTGCTTGATCTGGCTGATCTTTGTTTGTTCGACCATGTTCAAACCTCAATTGTCCTGACTAGACAAATAGATCAACAACCTTGAACTGCTCGACATCCACCAGGCCAACGTCTGTCAGCTTCAGTTTGGGGATGACTTCCAAAGCCATGAAACTCATTGCCATGAACGGGTCAGGCATCTTACTGCCCAGTTCTTGTGCTTTCTGGATCAGCACATCATATTCGCGGCGCACCTGCTCTAGGGGTATCTCAGTCATCAATCCTGCCACTGGCAGTGACAGCATTCCGACAATCTGATCCCCATTCACCACAGCCAGCCCTCCCCCCATCTCAACAACTGCTTCTACAGCCCGGCGCATGCTGGCGTCGTCTACACCTATCACTACTAGATTATGATGGTCATGAGCCACAGTCCCGGCAATAGCGCCATGTTTCAGGCCAAAGCCGTGAATAAATCCTTTGCCAATATTACCAGTTCCGTGATGTCTTTCGAGTACCGCAATCTTGAGCAGGTCGCGATCTGTGTCCGTGACCGCAAAACCATCGACAATCCGAACATCCTCGATTCGATGTTCGGTGACGACTTGATCCCCTACCCCGCCAATAACACGAATGCGTTTGCCGTGTGCCGGAATGCGGAAATCAAGATGATCCAGTCGCAAGTTCATTGTATTCAGCAGATGGACTTGCCGGAGAGGTGGTCTGTCCACAATCATCTTGCCATCCTGTGCCACCAACTTTCCACGACGAAAGACCATTTCTGCCCGCAGGTCATGCAGATTAGAAAATACGACCAAATCAGCCCACTTACCAGGAGCCACCACCCCATGATCGTGCAACCGGAAGTATTGGGCCGTGTTTAACGTCCCCATCCGAATAGCAACTATTGGATCGACTCCATGGTCAACTGCGGTGCGAACCATGAAATCAATTGACCCTTCGTCCATCAAACTCGAAGGCTGGCGATCATCGGTGCAGAAGCATAACCGCGTATGGTTTTCAGCAGTAATAAGCGGAACCAACGGACGAAGATTGCGGGTCGTCGTGCCCTCGCGGATGAAAATGGTCAGCCCTAAACGAAGCTTTTCTAAGGCCTCTTCAACTGTCGTACACTCATGCTCACTGCCAATCCCCGCCGCAACATAGGCGTTTAGTTCTTTTCCTGTTAGCGCTGGACAGTGTCCATCCATTACCCGTGAGCCAAACAATTCCAGTTTATCGATCATGCCTTCTTCAGCATATACCACCCCTGGGTAATTCATCACCTCCGCCAAACCCAACACCCAGTCATTTCCAAGCAGCAGCTTCAGATCTTCGGCTTCGAGTTGAGCACCGCTGGTTTCCATCTGAGTCGCCGGAACGCAGCTTGACGCCATCACATACACATTCAACGGCCCATACTTGGCACGTTCCAGCATGAACCGAATACCATCCACACCCAACACATTGGCGATTTCATGGGGATCAGTTACAACCGTCGTTACGCCATGCGATACCACTGCACGCGCAAACTCCGGCGGCGTACACAAACTACTTTCGATATGAACATGGGCATCGATGAACCCTGGGCAGACATACCTACCTTGAACATCGATCTCTTGTCGACCGGTATATCCCTGACCGAGTGCCACCACCCGTTCATCATGGATCACTATATCCGTTGGGTAAATCTCGCCCGACCACACATTTATCAAGCGCGCATTGTGTATCACTAGATCGGCTTGTACAGCCCCTCGGCCTGCAGCCAGCCTATCGACCAGTCCCATTATTGTCATTTTCCTTCCAGCACAATCGTCCGATGGTGGCCAAGAGTATCACCATGCCGTATCGACCAGACAGAATCGTGGTGATATGTCGACTTTACCCGACTAATCATGTCCACTTCTAGTTGAGAAAGCGGCGCAGTGCGCGCCACCAACCACTCAACTCCAACGGGCAGTTCGACTTCTTCATCAGCCGTAGCCGCAAAAATCAGATCGATACGATTTCGCGCAACATCTTCATATAGACCCACCCACCGAAATGTCAACCGATGGCCGCTCTGCCGGTACACTACGTTACTCAACGCATCCCACGGAGCACTATGCCCATCACACTCTACAGTTGGAAGGATAGTTTTACCTAGCGAATCTAGCACCAGAATACGCTGATGAGTCTGATTCCAAACTAGTCCCACCGTCCGGACCTGGAATTTTGGGAAGCGCGGTTCGGGTCGCCCACGCAGCAGATTCCACAACCAACGTCCGCGCAAGCGCCAGCGAATACACCGGAATTCTTGTGGCTCCATCTCAACCACATATGTTCGAAGATCTGGCTCTGAAAAAACATGCTGCACCAGAAATGGCCAATTCATTCTCGGCATATCACTCAGTGCAAAAAACTTGTTACATCGGGTTTCATCAGTATGGCTTAGCAAGATTCCACCAAGCACCCATCCCGAATACAACACATTCAACCGCTGCCAACCTCGGAGAAAATACAGACAAATAGGTCGCTCAAGATGGATCACTAACCCGGTTTCCTCCAACACTTCACGTTCAGCAGCTTCAGCCATGTGCTCCCCCGCATCCAATCTCCCTCCTGGTAGCCCCCAGAAATTCAGATCGCTTCGCTGAGAGAGCAAAACTCGCTGATTATCATCCAGCACCGCACACAGAACACCCAATCGTAACAATGCCATCAGTCTCCGTTGATGAGCTGTCGAGACAACACATTGTGCTGCTCGATCAACACTGGCAGATCATCGGTGATCAAATTCCCATCCTGTACAACCAGCCGTCCCTGAACCACGACCTGGTCGGCTTGCACAGGAGTGCAAAACAACAACGCTGCTGTCGCATCATGCAAAGCACCCGCAAATCCAACGGTATCTAACCGGAACATGGCAAAGTCAGCAGCCATTCCCGGTGCGAGCATACCGATATCATCACGGCCAAGTGCCGCTGCTCCCCCTAGGGTTGCCATTTCAAGAACATCACGAGCCGAGAGCGCCGCCGCATTTCCCTGAACACGCTGCAGCAGCATCGCCTGACGTGCTTCAGCCAGTAGATGGCCGCTGTCATTTGACGCCGACCCATCTACACCTAAGCCAACCTTGACACCAGCATCTCTCATTGTCCGCACTGGAGCAATCCCCGAAGCCAGTCGCATGTTGGAACTTGGGCAGTGACACACACTTGTTCTCGTCTGTCCGAAAAGTTGCACTTCATTCGTGTTCAATTTTACACAGTGAGCATGCCAGACATCCTGGCCAACCCACCCTACATCCTCTACATAATCACCGGGCCGGCAACCAAACTGCTGGAGGCTGTAAGTCACATCATTATCATTCTCGGCCAAGTGTGTATGCAGCCTCACGCCATAGCTCCGCGCCAGCACTGCTGCCTCACGCATAAGGTCACGTGTCACACTGAAGGGTGAGCAAGGAGCAACCGCAACCCGAACCATCGCATACCGTTCAGCCTCATGATACTGTTCAATCAGACGGAGAGTATCCGATAAGATTGCATCCTCGTCCTCAACAACAGCATCAGGGGGTAAACCACCGCGGCTCTCACCCAAACTCATCGATCCGCGGGTGGCATGAAAACGCATCCCAATTTCTTGCGCAGCCCGAATTTCATCATCCAACTTAACATCGTTCGGAAAGATATAGAGATGGTCGCTCGACGTCGTACAGCCAGAAAGAAGTAATTCGGCCATTGCCAGCTTTGCGGACACATATACCATCTCGCTAGTCAAACGACTCCAAATTGGGTAGAGCTTCTTCAACCAACTAAAGAGTTCATCGTTCTGGGCGAGGACACGTGTCAGACTCTGATACATGTGATGATGTGTATTAACAAAACCAGGAACAACTATCCTGTTGTTCCCGTCCAGAATAACATCAGCGGTTTGGGCTGGCATCTTATCCAAACTTCCCACCGCGGTGATGATTCCATCTTGAACAAACAGTGCGGCATCGTGAAGTTCACGGCGCTGCTCATCCATCGTGACCAAGGTGTGGATATTTTTGACCAGCAAAGTCCCCATGGATACCTTTCCCCTGCTGCGCCGAGGAGGAGTGTATCACGGCCTATTTCAGCTAACAAATCAGGTTGATTTGACGGCTGGTGCATTTCCAAGTATTGCTAATCGCTGCGCCGCTTTAATTGTATTCTTGAGGAGCATGGTGATCGTCATTGGGCCTACACCACCAGGTACTTTGGTGATCGCTCCCGCTACGTCTACCGCCTTCTCGAACTCAACATCGCCGACGAAACGATAGCCTTTCTCTTCGTTTGGATCATCAATCTTATTGGTTCCAACATCTATGACAACTGCTCCTGGTTTGAGCCACGAGCCTTTTACATATTTAGGCTGTCCGATTGCCGCAATCACAATATCCGCTCGGCGCACAATGTCAGCAATATTTCGTGTCCGGCTGTGACAGACTGTAACCGTCGCATTCGCCTTCATGAGCATCATGGCAACGGGCAAACCAACAATATTGCTGCGGCCAATCACCACGGCATCCGCGCCTTCAATCTTCACACCGCTTTCGGCTAAAAGCACCATACACCCTGTCGGTGTAGCAGGGGTAAAAAGCGGTTCCCGTCCCTTCATACCCAGCATTCCGATATTGATCGGATGAAATCCATCCACATCCTTATCGAGGCTGACAAGACGCAGCACCCGCTCTTCATCAATATGCTTGGGCAGCGGAAGCTGGACTAAAATCCCGTGGATTGCTGGGTCCGCATTCAATCTTGCCACCACATCCTCAACTTCTGCTTGCGTGCTGCTGCTCGTCAGCAGGTGAGCTACCGAAGTCATACCTACCTTTTCACAAGCACGTCGCTTCATTCGCACATACTGTGCCGAAGCAGGGTTATCACCAGCCAAAACGACCCCAAGGCCGGGAGGATAACCATATTCTTCGACAAATCGTTCCACTTCAGCAGCGATCTCACTCTGGATGCGATCCGCAACTACTCGCCCGTCAATAATCGTTGCAGTCATTTGTCTAAACCTCCGCTTTAATTCTGCACTACTGCTTGAATCCCAGCATAGCACAGCCTGTTAGGATGAACGAGCGATAAAGATCACCTAATTAACTTGATGAATTGTCAACGCATTTGAACAACATGCCGACAAAAATTAAACTGACACCTTGCGAGAGTTGAGTAAGATAAAGGAAGAGATAGAAGATACTAGACTCACGACTGCTTACCGAACGACTTGTTCGCGGTAGCTTTCAGAGATAAGGGGTCAGATTATGGTTCCTCGAGGGAAAACTCACCATCTCCCTAGCATTAAGGAACGCGGGCAGGCGCTCATTGAGTATGCCCTAATCCTGGCGCTGGTTGTCATGGCAATGGTGGCTGCAATAGCAGCCACCGGCCCAGCCTTGGGCAACCTGTTTAGCAACACGGTCTATAACCTGATTGGTTTCACCGGAACGCCCCAAGATCTGTATGCGCGAGGTGGACCAACTGCTTTCTGGCTGACCGTAACTGCGGTTGCCACAAATCCACCGCAAGGCCGCACCTTCCCAACCAGTCCGCCGCGCCCACCGACGGCAACCCCTACGCCAGGACCTTCGCCAACTAACACCCCGGTGACACCTAGCCCAACCCCATCGTTCACACCGACGTTACCTCCTACGGCTACCCCACAGGATTTTGGCTTTAATGCGCCATTTGTCGACCCAATTGACGAACCTTCCTGGTGGCGTGTGGACAGCAGTGTTTATCTCGGTGGCGATGATTGGTATGGTGAGTACTTCGCCAACCGGACACTCAGCGGCACACCTGCAAGAACCATGTGGAATCAGGAACTCGGCCCAGAAGCTCAGTTCAATATCAACTTCAATTGGGGCAACAACAGCCCAATTGAAGGTTGGGTGACCGACAACTTCTCCATCCGCTGGACACGCCAGATTTATGTTTTCGGCACACAACCGCTGACTGTTCAATTCAACCTGGATAACGATGACGGTGCGCGTCTGCGACTTGACGGGACGACCATAATCAATGACTGGAGCGATCAAGGCATGGGGTCGATCCAGTCTGTCACGCAGAATCTGAGTCCTGGACCTCATACTCTCGTACTCGAATACTACGATGCAACTGGCAGCGCTGGGGTCAGATTAGATATTGCCGCCTACAAGGCCAATACACTCGGTGATACTAGCCTGAATGCATCCGGACAGCCCGTGGCAAGTCCAGCGCCCAACTGCCAGTGGACGCGTATTCAGGGAAGCCGTGCCAATACGCTGGCATGGGCCTGGCGTGAAAGCACGGGTGTCAGCTCACGCGGTTTCCCGGCGAATACCCGCTGCCACCTGGAGCTGCGGGGATACGTCGATGTCAGCTCGTTGACCAATCCTGTCATGTCTTTCTGGGATGTTTGGGATCTCGAGGCCGGTTCCAATACGACGGTCCGTCTTCAGATTGCTGAATACCAGCCCTACACCTATACCAATGGCGTGCTGGGCGGGGGCCCCAATTGGGCAGCAGGTACAACAGTCACCTTGCGCAACGGCGGTAAGAACTATGCTTGGACACGCAATGAGATCGCAATCCCGACGGTATCCAGCCGGTTAATCTCCTACCGTTTCATCATCGAAAGCGGCAGCGACCCCAACCGGAACCGGCGCTGGTACCTGGACGACATTCGTATTGAAGAGGCCAACACACGCACCTTCACCGTCTGCACCAGCAACAAGTATGCTTGTGGCAGCTTTTGGAATCTCGACAATGTCGACCAGAAGCGAGACTTCTTGACATCAGGACAATGGAACCTAACCACGCGCAATGCAGCCAGCAATGATACACCGGGCATACCTTCAATGAGCTGGGACATTGGCAGCCTAACCAGCAATGCCTACACCAACTTCAGCTCAGATCAGGGCACCGATACAAGTGCAACAAGCAAGGATTTCCGCGTCCATTTTGTGGAGTTTAATGGGCGCATCGATCTGCGCGGGTATGCGAGTGGTGGCGGATTACCTGACTGGGAAGGTGACCGCGGCAACCCGATGCTGTCCTTTGACTTCGCCTACAACCTCGCTTCTGGAGAAGTCATCGAAGTACAGTACACTAATGACGCCGACACGGTCGATGGAACCGAAGCTGCTTGGTCGACGCTGGCTACATTGGTGCCATTGACATCAGGCAACACCAGCAATGACATGGAGCGGCGCGAAATTGACCTGACTGCTGTGCCGAACTACAACACAGCAACTTTCCGCCTGCGCTTCGCACTTAAAGTCAACCGTACAAACCAGTCAGCAGGTTTTTGGATCGACAACGTTGCCATCGAACGAATCGGAGTACCTCGCTTCAGCAACTACCCATTCTGTGATGATGCCGAAAATGGCACCGCGCAATGGCTACCGAGCGGACAGTGGGGTGTTGCCATTACGAGCGGCGCATTCGGTACAGGCCGTTCATTTGCAGACAGCCCGCTAGGGAACTACCTCCATGGTCAGGCTACATCCCTCTCACTGCGCTATCCGTTCGATTTCAACAACGACACCCCGGAGAACTTCCAATCCCCCAACAGTGGTAATAAGGACTGCTCAGGAAACAACTCCACCGCAGCTACCCGCCCCATCCTCACTTTCTTCTACTGGCGACGTGTGGCACCTAATGAGAGTTTCCATGTCGATATCTACCGTTCCGCTCGGGGAACCACTACAGCGATCAATCCCACGCCGGTCTGGAGCCTGGGCTATAGTTCCTATTGGCGCAATCAGCTCGCCTGGGAACGTGTGGAAATTGATCTGCGTGCGGCTATCGAACAGATAACGGGCCAGACGTGGACCCAAATCACGACCAACAGCGACCGGTATGACGACGATTTCTACATTGCCTTCCGGTTCGATGCCACTTCAGACACCAGCGTCTCGGACGGAGTCTACATCGACAACATCAATGTCCGTGACTACAGCGAAACCTCGTTCAAACTATGGGCACCCTCTCGCAGTATAGTCCCGGTAACTGGTGCTCCGCCGGCAGGCAGCGGTAACGGGACTGTATACACCGATGACTTCGAGACTGATTGGTGGAACCGCTGGACAACAGGGGGTAACTGGTTTGGCACCAATATCTCCGTTCGCAGTGGAGCAGTCGCTATGCATGACAGCCCACCGGCCGGAACGAACTACTTGCATAGTACCTACTCGGTACTGGAGATGAATCAAATCATTGATCTCCGAGGCACGCTGAGAACAGATAATCCCACCATGTACTTCTGGAACTGGTATCGCCTTGGCGGAGGGGATTACATCTCGGTAGAAGTTGCCGTGCAGGATCAGAACGAAATGGTCCGCACGCCGCCCACTCGTAACCGGCAGGGCTTCCGGTACATCTATAACTGGGGGTCTGACTTCTCGTACAATAATGCCAGCTCTTCTTGGGAAGAAATCTGGTACAGAGTGGGACGTGTCGACACATGGGTGCGCGAACAAATCAATCTTGCCGCCTATGCTGACGATCCAGCAACCACATCGGTGAATGAGGGCAAACGCCTGCGAATTCGCTTCATCCTGAACGCTCTCTCAGACACCAGCGTTTCAGATGGATGGTTCATCGACGATCTGAGGATCGAATTCCGCAATCCACGTGTCTATACCGTCCCATTCATCGATCAAGCCAAGAACACCCAGAACTGGATCACCGAAGGCAGTTGGGGACTGGCTCCCGATTTCTGGCGCGGCTCTGGTGGTGGAGCTGCCGACCTTGGTCCTGGCAGTTGGGATGTATTCTGGTTTGACTGCATCGAGTGGACCAAACGCCCCACCTCCGCATTTCAGAGCTGGTATCTCAACCAGACGTGGTGCAGCGAACGTGATGCCAACACATTCTTCAGCGCTATACCTCGTACCACATCGGCCACGCAAGGATATCTCACAGCACGCCCGCAATGGACACAGCCTAGCCAATACATCCGCGACACTGCTGCTGAAATTAACTTTGACTTCGGCTCAACGGATCGTCCTTTTGGCGCACCCGCTGGGGGCAGCGGATCGACATGGGACGACAGCTATATGGCACGGATGATGCGGAGTATTACTGTCACAGGTGGTGAATACACTTTCATCACCACGAGCGACGATGGCATACGTGTGCGCTACGATGGGCCGTCCAGCGGTTGGGTCATCAACAACTGGACGTTCCATTCACGCAGCATTGACCTCGGCACCGTGACACTTTCTCCAGGAACCTACCAACTTACTCTGGAATGGTTCGAGGGCGGCGGTGACGCAGTCGTTGCTCTCCAGGTCGGCACCAACAACTTCTCATTCAGCGACAGTCCCAAAGCTGGAGCAAGCAGCGCGTTCCCACGTATCAACTCAACGACTTATGGGAACTCGTCTCTGATGTTGAATGGTGTCATCAATCTGAACGTGCCGACGGGTCTTTCTGCCAGTTTGTGGGTGCCGCGCCTGAACTACTACACACTGTATTGGCTGGACAGCGGCAACCAGGCGGCAGTCGAGGTATCCGACAACGGCGGGTTCAACTGGATCCAGGATAATCTCTCGAATAACTGCCCCACGTTTGTCTGGCCTGAGGGCCCGTGGTGCGACCCGAACATTTGGGGATATGCGTTCTGGCTTCCAATCATCGTCTCTGGCGAAACCCCACAGAACTGGCAGCTACGCTCGCATGATCTGCGAACGTATGCCAACCGCAACATAGGGATCCGCTTCCGGTTATACACGCAGAACAATGTGCGTGACGGTTGGTGGGTCACCGATATTACCGTCAACAACTAAACTCCACCGCAGCACATTGGTACCATCAAGAAGAGCAGGTTCCCCTGCTCTTCTTGTTTTCTAATGGACAGCCGAAATCCCGAAGTTGTATCATTCAGATCATTCAACGATTGTCCGCGCTTCGAGGGAATCCTGTGCCATCTTTCAATGAGTCATCTCGCCAATGGGGTCTATTATTTGTACTGGTGGGACCACCCGGTGTCGGTAAGAACGCCATGATGAACACCGTGCTGAGTCAAATTCCGAGTCTTCGGCAGCTCCCCACTGCAACTACACGGCCCATGCGTCCAAATGAGCAGGAAGGTCGTGAGCATCTCTTCGTTTCTCCAGCCGAATTCCAGCGTATGATTGACGAGGGCGATCTCATCGAGTGGCAAGTCGTTCATGGATATCAGTATGGAACACCTCGCTCGACAGTACAGCAAGCCATGTCAGCAGGTCAGGATTTGATTGCAGACATTGAAGTGTTGGGGGCCACCTATCTCCGTTCGATATTCCCCGAAAATGTGGTTTTGATCTTCGTCCAGCCTCCATCCGTTGATGAGCTAGTCCACCGCATGCATAACCGCGGCGAGACCGAGAGCGAAATCCAAAAACGGATGCAGCGCGTCGAAATGGAAATGCGCTATGCAGCGCAGTGTGACTATCTCATCACGAACGATTCAATCGACCGCGCCAGCGACATCCTGCGCAGCATCATCCTGGCCGAATACAGCCGCCGTGACTTGAAGCGGCTCCAAATGAGTTCGGTGACCCCAACACCTGCCTGAAAATGTCATTGGATCATCTACACAAACAACTTGGCGCACATCTCGCACCAGACAGCATTCCGCTCCACTATGGCGATGTGGTAGGCGAGTATGGAGCTGCCCTCAACAGCGCTGTCTTGATGGATCGCTCTCACGAAGGCCGGTTCAAAATCCAGGGTCGTGACAGCCTCACAATCCTCCAGCGAATCTCGACCAATGATGTACTCAGCCTTCCCACCAATACGGGACGGCCAACCATTCTGACTAACGCAAATGGCCGCATCCTCGACCGAATAATGGTGTATCGCTTCGACCAAACAACATGGGTCACCACTGAGGCAGGACGCGGTGAGGCTGTTCGCAGCTACTTGCAGCGACAAATCTTCTTCAACGATGATGCGACCATCCACGACCAAACGCAGGAGACATATCTGTTCGCACTTCATGGCCCACGCGCGGACCAACTGGTTGAACGCATTGTGGGTACAGCCCCGAAATTCCCTGATTACACCGGAGAAAGCTCCTCCATCGCAGGCGTTGATGTTCTGCTGCTTCAACGCAAACCGGTCAGCGGCGGACACTGGGCACTCATTGTGCCACGAAACAACGCTGCCGAAGTCTGGCAGTTCCTTACTGGAGCTGGCCGGGTTGAGGGGGTTCGGCCAGCAGGTTCACTCGTTTACAATGCCCTTCGCATTCGGGCAGGCCGCCCGGCCCCAGGCCGCGAACTCAGCACAGACTACATCCCCCTCGAAGCGGGGTTATGGGATGAGGTGAGCTTCACGAAAGGCTGCTACACCGGGCAGGAGATCATCGCCCGGATGGAAAGCCGCGGACGTCTGGCAAAAACGATGGTTCAGTTGAAATTGTCAAGTTTTGTTGAGGCGCCCCAGAAGCTCCTGTTGGATGGGAAAGAGACTGGCGTGATGACAAGCGCGGTGCTGACCCCCATGGGCGAAACTCCGGCAATTGGCTTCGTCAAGGTCGGAGACGCTGTGGTTGGCCGCCGATTGATGGTTGCGGATACAGGCATCGATGCCGAAATCACCGGTCTAGCCGGTACCCAACCGCCCTGGGTTCACAGCTCATCTTGACCTTAACAATCATGGCAGACGAGGTGGAGGGCTATCGAAAAACAGCGCCCACCAGAGTTCCCAGGTTTGCGACTGCCCCGCACCTGTCTCCAAGGGCACAGAAGGCCGCGGCTCAGGCGTCGCCTCAGCAGCAGTTTCATCAGGAACAGGAATGATCAACGTATCACCAGGACGAACCATTTTGCCCTCATCGCGTGCCCATTGTTCAACATAGGCATCGCTCTCCACATAGTCACGTTCCCGGATCAGTTCAGCGCGTTCGCGTTCCAACTGGTCAATCTCGGTCGTCACTTTCGAATAGAGCTGTTGAAGCGGCTGCCCGGCGCTCACCAAGCTGGTGAAGTTCAAGCCTAAGATCAAACCAATCGCAAGGATAGCGGCGAACATGACCTGCAAACCAGAAAGCTGACCAGTGCGTTTACGTTCAGGACGGTTACGAGGTTCAGGTGGAATCATGTCGATCTCAATCTATCTTGCCTGCCTATCCAGCGAAGTACAGCGGTGGTAGAAACAGGCGCAAGTCTGCCATTTGCTGACATACCGCCATCCACTGAACAGATCACTACGGGAAGAACAGCCCGTTTTTGGCGGAAATGGCGGCAGTGCCATCAATGCCACCGATGCCATTTTGTGCCAAAAAAGCGCAGTTCCAAACCGCACCAACCGTTCGAAATGCTGCAACTATTATCCACGCGCGTGTTCTGCTGCGATAGTGATGGTAAGTGGTGAATGCGCGGCAAAATCCTACCGATTGGGTGCTTGTGATGCGAATGATAAGAATGAGAATGAGGCATATCATTCTCAGTTGCACATCCTGGTCAGAATGAGGCCGTGTAGAATGCATCCTGCCCTGCCCGATCTGTCATAAGCGCTCCCCGCACCCCATAGATCGTTTGATCTATTCACAGCATAGCACAAATTGGGCAGAAAGGGGTGACATTTTGGAAAAACATTTGGTGTCTCATGCATGCTTGCAGAGCACTTCAGTCCAGGTACATGACTCCGTGAACATGATAATCCAAGGTTGTTCAAACAAAAAACCCGGTGTAACCGGGTTTTTCTTGCCATGCCGAAGGTGGGAGTCGAACCCACACTCCAGTAATTGGAACTACGCCCTGAACGTAGCGCGTCTGCCAATTCCGCCACTTCGGCGCGAGGTGAATATATGGTAGCAAAGAACCCCTCGGTGTCAACACCCAGTTTGATAGGCGCGCCGTGCTATAATGCCGTGGTTTGCAAAGATAATGGCACCTAGCGACATGAGAAACGCGCCTTCAACCAGACTGATCGTCCCCATCATCGCTACGATCCTGCTGCTGCCTAGTTTGGTGTTCAGCCAGTCAAATACAGTCACAGCCGAAGCACTGGGCCAAGCGAATCTACGGGCTGCTACGGATGTCAACTCCGCTCAACTCGGCCAGATTACCAACGGCACACGCTATCCCGTTATTGGGCGCAGCCAATTTTATCCATGGTTGTTACTGGGCGATCCAAACACCCTGCGTCCAGTTGGTTGGGTCTTCGCCGAACTCGTCCAAGTTTATGGGAATATCAACAGCGTTCCCTTCACCGAAGTGAACTTGAGCACGACTAGCCAACTGCCCACAGCAACCCCGATCCAACAACTCGCCGCCACGACACCTCCTCCCCCTGTACTGCTGCCATCCACACCAACACCGCTGCCAGCCTCCGGAGTCACCGGAACAGTCAAAGGTGAGATCAATATTCGCTACGGCCCCGGCGTCAATTATCCCCGGATTGGAGTCGCCCGCGCCGGCGAAACCTATGAAGTTACTGCCTACCACACGCAATTCCCCTGGATTCAAATCCGGTATCCAACCGCTCCCAACGGCTTTGGTTGGGTCGCAACTGACCTACTGGAAGTCCAGGGGAACATTTATTCTCTACCGGCGATTAGCCAAACCAGCTTTGACCTCCCCACTTTGACACCCACCCTGCCCGCAGTTCAAGTTAGTGTGCCGCTGGCAGGGACCGCGCCGCCGACCAGCCCTGCTTTCCAGGCACTTGGAGATGCCCTCTGGAACATGACACTCACGGCCGGTTTTGATCCTCAAACCAGCCGCGTGGCAGGGATGTTCCTGATGAATCTGCAAACAGGGGAAACGCTCACTTTCGGCAACCAAATTGCCTTCAGCGGCATGAGTTTGACCAAGATAGCTATTCTGGCCGATCTCTACAGTCAACTACAAACACCGCCCGCGCTGGACACGGCTGTCCATGTCGCGAATATGATGGTATGCAGCGAAAACAGCGCCTCTAACGCTTTGCTGCGCACACTCGGTAATGGCGACGCTTATCTAGGCGCTCAGTCTGTCACTTCGTTTTTACGTGATCTCGGCCTGCAGAACAGCTTCATGGCTGCCCCATACGCCGTGCCTGATGCAACACCTGCACCTGTGATCGCGCCGACCACCAGCGCCGACCAGGTCAAGACACAACCCGATTATTCCAACCAGATGACTGTTGAGAACATGGGCTGGCTTCTGGCCGGCATCTACGAATGTGCCTACTCAGACAGCGGCCTGTTGATGAGCCGGATGCCTGGCGCTTTCGACCAGCGCGAATGCCGCCAGATGCTGGATGTCATGAGCAGCAACAATCTGAGCGAACCGCTGCTGATGAGCGCTGGAGTCCCGGCTGGCACGCGCGTTGCCCACAAGCACGGTTGGATCGCTGATACACACGGAAATGCCGGTATTGTGTTCACCCCTGGTGGAGACTACGTTTTTGTGGTCGCGCTGCATAATCCGGTGTGGCTCGACTTCTCCGAGTCCTTTCCACTGATTGCCGAGATGTCACGCACCATTTATAACTACTTCAATCCGACTGCCCCGCTTGCCGCACCACGAACACCCAACATCATCGAAGTCAGCCAATGCCAAGTCGCAGGCACACCGATCATCGACGAACTCACTTCCTATTCGTTCGGCGGCTGACTGACCAGTGAATAGAAAAAGGGCGCATCCCCTATGGAGAGCGCCCTTGTGTGCAAGCTATTGTATATCCCCTAACGGAGGAAGCGCCTAGCTTTTCACGCTGCCGAGAGTCAGTCCAGAGATCAGATATTTGGACTGCCAGACGAAGAGGAGCAGCACCGGAATGGTCACCAGCACCGAACCTGCCGCATACTTGCCCCAGTCCGTATTGAACGTCCCGATCAGGCTGTTGAGTCCCAATGACCACGTCCAGACATCGGGATTCTGGAGGATGACCTTTGCGACCAAGAACTCCGACCAAGCGCCCAGAAAGTTGAACAAGAACACAATCGAGAGCGCTGGCGTCGAAAGCGGCAAGATCACGCGCCAGAAAGCCTCCAACCGGTTGCAGCCATCGACCATCGCGGCTTCTTCCAAGTCTGGCGGAATGGTGTCGTAATAGCCTTTCAGGATCCAGATACTGAACGGAACCGTTGTAGTGATATAGGCCAACATCAAGCCGCCGATATTGTTCGAGAGACCCAACTGCGCGACGATCACGAAGATGGGGATGAGCAACATACCCGCCGGGATCATCTGAGTCGTCAGCAGGAAGATCAGGGCTGGACGACGGCCGGGGAAGCGCCAGCGGCTGAAGGCATAGGCTCCTGTGGCTGAGACGACTACACCGATGATCGCGACTGTCACGGTGATCGCCAGTGTATTCCATACCCAGCGCAAGAACTCTTCTTCCTGGAAAAGCTGGCTGTAGCTCAGCAGCGTTGCACCGGGAGGGAGCAAATCCAGGGAGCGTGACAGCAGACCGTCCGTCGGACGCAGCGAAATGCTGATGACCCGCAGCACTGGATAGACCGAGATGATCGAGTAGAAGATCAAGATAGCGTGGAATGTTTTGTAAATTAGCAGCGCCAACCACAAGCCGATAACCAGAACCAACCAGTTGGGGCCGCTGACTAATGCCAGCAAAAGGCTAATCCCGGCCACGGCGACTGCGCCGTAGAGGCGGAGCTGGTCGAACGTGAATCCACCATACGTTGTTTGCCCCGAAGGAGAGGCGGATGTTCTCGTCGCAGTACTCATCGGTCATAAATCTCCTTCAGTCCGCCACTTGTAGTGATCCAGACAATCGCGAAGATGAACAGGATGACGAACACCACAATCGAGAATGCTGCTGCAAAACCCAATTCGGAAGTTGCCGAGGTCCCGAAGGCCGCATTGTAAAGCGCAGTCACCAGAATATTGGTGCTTTCCTGGGGGCCGCCGCCGGTCATCGCGACGATGAGATCAGCCTTGTTGAACGTCCAGATCACATCCAGCGTGATTGCGGGGATCAGGATGGGACGGAGCAACGGGATGGTGATCGCACGGAAGCGCTGCCAGGCATTGGCGCCATCCATCTGAGCCGCTTCATAGTAATCTGCCGAAATGCTCTGCAAGCCACCCAGCAGCATGACCATATAGAATGGGACACCCAGCCAGATATTGACAAAGGTGACTGCTGCGAACGCTGGAATTGGACTATCCAACCAGCTAATACCCTGACCACCAAGCGCTTGAATCAGCGTGTTCACAAAACCATATTGGGCGTGGAACTCCTGCTTCCAGGTTAGGGCGACGATGATGCCCGGAATAGCCCAGGGGACTACGATCAGGGCGCGGTAGATGTTTTTGAACCGGAGTTTCTGATTCATGATCAGCGCCAACCCCAGGCCGAGCGAGAAGTGGAACACCACATTGATCGCTGTCCACAGGAAGGTGCGCCCCAGCAGAATCGGGAAGGTCGAGTCGGCCGTTCGGAGCAAGCGCCCCCAACCAACAATCTCGCCATCGCGCACGCGGAAGAACACGCTGGTGATATTGTTTTGGAAATAGTCGAGGCCATAGAGATGGTCCAGCTGACAGGTCCCCACAGACACGGGGCTGTAACAGCTAAACGTGCTGGCTTTGAGGTTGGAAAACGCCAGCAGCACGTTAAAAATTAGCGGATAGATCATGAAAACAACAATCGCAATCGCAGCAGGGGCAAGCAGCGTATAAGGCAGGGCATAGTTGGTCTTGACCAGACGCGCCAAGACATTGAACAGCCCAAATTGGATCGCCAGCGATGCGATGATAACTACAATCACGACCGGGATGATGAGTCCCAGTGTGTTCAGGACACCCTGAACCGATAAACCACTGAACTCCTGCATATTCCACGCTCCCTAAAAACGGAGTGGGGCGCTGCCGCCCCACCCACTTTTGCAGTCACGCCTAGACAGAGGTGAACTCGGAGTCACACCTATTCCAGGCTGGCGAGGCAGTCCTCAGCCGCAATCTGCGCTTCTGCAGCGGCATCCGCCGGGGTCACGCTGTTGCTCATAACGCCTTCCAGGTTCGGACGGACGCTATCCCACATGCAGCGCAGCGACGCATCCGGCGGGAAGCCGACACCGGTGGCCATGGCCGCAGCCGACGCTGACAGAACCGGATCTTCAACCGGAACGGTTGTCACGGCCGGCAGACGGCTCGTGCCCAGAGCATAGGCGGTGACTGCATCCGGATCGGTGCTCAGCCAGGTGATGAAGGAAACGGCTGCATCGCGCTTGGCACCTTCAACGCCGACCGCAATCGAGATGAACTTTCCGGCTACAAAGGGCTTCGGACGTTCGCCATTGGGGAGCGCCGGCCATGGGGCAATACCCAGGTTGCCTTCGCCGATACCGGGAGACTTCTCAGGATCGAGGTAATCGGCGAGCGACCAGTCGCCATTCAGGATCATGGCGACGCTGCCTTCCTTGAACAGACTGTCCGCACAAGCGTAGTCGCATTCCTGCGGCACAGCGGCATCCTTGAACTTGAGGTCCTGGACGAACTGGTAGGCATCAACCCAAGCCTGCGTGTCGATCTGCATCTTGCCTTCGGCATCATAAACTGTGCCACCGAAGCCATAGACGAAGGGGACGAACCAGAACGGCTCATTCAGGTTGTAGGCAAAGCCCTGAACATCCGGGTTCGCTTCTGTCACAGCCTTGGCCGTCGCAACCAGATCAACCCAGGTGTCCGGTGCGGTTTCCACGTACTGCTTGTTGTACAGCAGCATCAGATGGTTGCCCGCGTTGACCGGCACGCCATAGGTAACGCCGGCAATCTGGGTCGCACCAGAGTTGACATACACCGAAAAATCGAACAGCTCATCGAGCGGCTGCACCAGACCCTTCGCGGCAAACACACCCGCGACGTCATTCGGGATCAGCACCATATCAGGCAGACCCGAACCAGCGAGCGCAGCCTGTTCGTACTCAGTACGCAGCGATTCGGTTTCCTTCTGGACGATTTCCAACGTTGAGCCTGGAGCCATCTTCTCGGCCCAGACCGCAAACTGTTCAGCCAGGACCGCATTGTTGTTGTCACCGTCCTGGCTCCAAATTACCAGATTAACGGGTTCCATCATATCCTGGGCAAGAGCAAATCCGAAACTGCCGAAGGCAACCAACATCGCCAGCAGCAGTACCCCAAACTTGGTGTACTTCATATGACTCAGCATCCTTTCTAAAGGTTGATTGCGGTAAATGTGCCCACCGGGAGTGGCAAGCACAATCCATCTTGAAGACTGATGAAGGTTTCTCATCTGTCTCTCATCGAGAACTATAGCGTTGCGCCAGTGAATAGGCAAGCAGAAATTGCCGGGATTAGCTGTTTCGAATCGTTCAGTTTGCACAAAACTTCAGCCGGTTCGTAAAACAAAAGGCGCGGCAGGTATCCGCGCCTTGCTCATCCCTGTTCAGCCCGTGAACATCGACTCAGTGGATACGGTCATTTGGTCTCGGTTCCCAATCCAGGTTCCAGGCCTGCCGTACGGACCAGGCGCTCAATGCCTCTGACCAATCCAGGACATAATCGAGGAGTTCGCCCGTCATGATGACGTCGCTGGAAATTTGGGCTGCTGCCTGCAAGGAAGCTTCCACCAACTGCCGGACAGAACCCGCTTCTGCTTCAGTATCCGCCAACCGCTGTTCTCCGATGAATGTCATGATGTCGTTGAGGTCGAGGCGGTGGTAGTCTTCCAGCGCATTCGCAGGGGCAAGGACGCTCAGATCAACCCGGTAACCCTCTTTGAGGGTCTGGACAACGCGATGACGCGCTTCAAAGAGTGACTCGCGCAGTGTGATCAACCGCTGCTGAAGATCGTCGGCAACACCCTGAAGCAGTTCCAACTGTGGCGGAACCTGCACGATTTGTTCTTCGATGAAATCCATTAGAAGGTCGGGTTTCCCTTCCGTCAGGCACAACTCGAACAGTTCCATTGCTTCCGAACGAAGGTACTGGTGTTCGTTACTGACCAGCATTTCAGGCATTTCCGAGGCGTCCAACATCAGTCACTACTCTGTTCTGGCGGGCATAACCGCCGCAAGTATTCCCAAGTGTATATTCCGGTATGATGTCCATCATCCCAAGTCGGCTGTAGGGCATAGTTTCCGACCAGGTCAATCGACTTTATTTGATACGACCGCACGGGCTTCAGAACCAGAATACTCTCTGGGTCGAATTCACGCCCCATGAACTGATGTCCACCTCGACACTCTACACATGGACAGGCTTCGCGCAATTCTGACAGAGGGTACTTGCAGACCACCTCATCACTCCAGGCAATCTCAAGGTATCCTTCTGTTTTATTCAGTGTAACCGATTTTGGTCGAACGACCGTTGTCATTTCCGCTCCATGTCAATGGACGCCGCTGGCTGCGTTCGCCAGCCTGCTCGATCCAACGATCTCTCCGGATGCGAGCGGCTGAAACACGCACCGTCGTCAAGCGGGCTGCCAAAGCATCCGCATCCTGACGGGCTAACTGCTCAAATGATTGAATGCCGATGCTGTTCAAGGCTCGTGCATATGCTGGCCCAATGCCCACGACCTCCGTTAGGTCATCCTGATAGGCAGGCATTCTTGTGGTGGGAGACAAGTTATCGACCGCTGTTTCATCGTGGCGGCGCATCCACAGCCAAGCCGCCACAAAACCCAACACGACACCAACCAGCAGGCAGCGCAAGATACGCATACCTTACCCTCCACAAACCCGCATTGCATAACTATACCATCTTGACTCCAGAGAGTACAGAAGGTGGCGGCATTTCATTTCATAGAGGCCTGGCATACGATTGACCGACGCAATCTTGCGTGACCGAAGCGGTCTGCTACAATCACGCCGCGAGGCGAATCTGCCTTGAGTTGGGACTTGGAGTCACAGAGATGCGTTTAGTCTTCGTGTTTGTGGTCGGAATGCTGCTCGTGATCAGCGCATGCCAAGGGCCTCCGCCCACTGTTATTGTGGTCGTCTATACGCCGACACCAGAAGCCACGGCTACCGCTGAGCAAGCTATTCCTACGACAGAAGCACAATCAGCCGTAACTCCATCCCCCCAACCGACGACAGCTACTACCCCCACCCCGACGATTGATCTATTCCCCACTGCAACTTTCGGGCAAATCCAAGTTGCCGAGCAGGTCTTCGAGCGTGGTCGTATGTTCTGGATCCAACCACGCAAACAAATCTGGGTACTCATCGATAATGGGTCTGGCAGCGGCCAATGGCAGGTCTACGATGACACTTTTGAGGATGGCGAACCTGAGTCAGATCCGAACATTGTTCCTCCGGAAGGCAAGTACCAACCGCTTCGCGGTTTTGGAAAACTCTGGCGAAGCAACGCCGATCTTCAGAATAAACTGGGTTTTGGCCTAACCCCTGAGTTTGGCTACGTCAGCAATTATGAGTACTACCCAGGTGGGCAGATCGATACCGAGGGCAAATGGGTGCCTGGACCGGGCTACCATATCCTCTTCAGCCTATACAGCGAGAAATTCCGTTTCAACGAAATCGATGGAACATGGCTCAAAGTGCAGTAGACTTGCCATCATCGGCTATTCCTCGCTAGACTCCCCTTGTGACCTCGCTTGAGGGCGGCAGTCCTGAGCGCGGCATCCCGATCTCAATGGGGAGCAGCCACTATGAAGACATCTCGCCGTTGGCAGCTCGATTCCGCAGGCCCCCTGTGCCTGACATTGGCTGCTGACGCCCGTTTTTCCGCAACAGACTACCTCGATGACCAAATCTGGGAAATTGTCCTGAAAACTGGAGAGTCTCCAGGTCTGGCCCTACAAACTCGCTACGGGGGACGGGTCGGACTAGCAAGCATTGTGCCCATGTGGTTTCATGATGGACGGCCCATTTACCAAGCACAAGCTTATGCGAAACCGCCACATGTCACCGCATTTGCACCTGGATACATTCGGGTTCAGGCTGTGTTAACTCCATATCTGGCACTCCAGGCTGAGTACTGGGCTATGGAAAGCCATGCCGTTGGGGCTAGGTTCACGCTGGCAAACGCGCACACCGATCCCCAAAGCGTCCGTTTCGAATTGGTTGGGTTTCTCGCGAGTTCCGGCAAAGAGCAACGCACTAAACTGCTCAGACTCCCAGATGGAAGCGCCGTGCTCTCCTTCGGAAAAGTTGGAGGTATCTATCCGGTGGTCTTGCTCGAAGGGGCCAGAGCAACGCCTGAAACCCACGGTATCGAAGGTCACAAACTAGCGGTCGAGATGACGATTCCGAGCCGTAACAAAGCCAGCGCACGCTTTGTTCATGCCGCACGTCCTGACGTGAGCAGCTCGACAGCGCTGGCGCAAAAGTGGCTTATGGCGAACTGGGATGAGCCGTTCAAACAAATCGCTGACGGTGAAGACTCGATCCCACAGATCGAGACAGGGGATGTGGAAACTGATGCAACTATCGCGTTTGCATGGAAGGAACTGGTTCAAGCATTTCTCAAGCCTACGGCCAGCCTTCCGAACGCATCGTTTGTAACAATACGGCAGCCTGCACACGGATTCAACAATACGGCTGACCGGGGATGGAAAGGCCAGGCGGTGCAGCACACCTACCTTGCCGGACTCGCGGCTGCAAGCATCAGCCCGACCCTGGCACAGGGTTTGATCCAGAACTACCTTGCGCTTCAACAGTCCGATGGGTGGGTCGATGCTCGACCAGGGCTGCATGGGCAAAAACAGAATGAACTGGCTGCACCAATTTTAGCGCGGTTGAGCTGGGGGATATTCCAATACACCGAAGACAGCAACTTCATCAAAGCAGTTTTCCCCAGGCTCCGGCTGTTCTTTAACCGGTGGTTTCATCGTGACGTGGATCAAGATGGAGACGGGGTGCCTGAGTGGCAGTCCGAAGCACAGACGGGTTTTGTGTTCACCCCTACATTTGCTTCGTGGCAAGCCTGGGGGGGAGGGACGGATATTCGATGTGTCGAATCGCCTGATCTGGCCGCGTATCTGCTCTCTGAAGCGTATTCACTGCGCGAAATGGCTTACTTCCTCCGAGATTCAGCAGCGGAGAATGAACTGAAGGGACGCATTACCGATCTTGAGGGAGCGCTGGCATCACTCTGGAATCCAGCGTTAGGTCGTTATGCGTACCGCGACTTCCAGTCTCACCAGACGTTGAGCAGTGTCGCAATCATCACCGATGCGCGGGCGGGAGAAGAACTTTTCCCATCCGCTTCGCTACCACAGCCAAATCGGCTGGTCATCAGGATTTCTGGCGGGGTCAACCTGCTGCCCCGAATGACCCTACAGATTGATGGGATCAATGCAGCCGGCCAGCAGATCAACGAAAGCGTCACCGGGGAGGAATTCACATGGGCTGGGGGGCGCGGGGTCTACACTACCGAGCACACCTTTGCCCAAGTGGATCGCATCCAGGCTAACGGGTTAAGCCGCGTATACCGAATCGATGTACACACTGTTGACCTGACCCGACTTGACATCAACGCTCTGCTGCCACTGTGGACCCCGAGATGCCCGGCTGAACATACAGAAGCCCTGATCGAACTACTCACCGATCCGCAACACTTCTGGCGTACTTCCGGTGTGGCGATGAACTCCGGGTTGGACGACCACTTCGACCCAAGCAATGCCAACGGAAGTGGTGCGGTGTGGCCGTACTGGTTGACTCTTATCGGTGAGGGGCTGATCGAATCCGGACATATGCAGCTTGCAATGGAACTCCTTCGCAGGCTGATCCGGGTTCAAGTTCACGTGCTGAAAGAACAGAAGGCTTTCTCGGAGTTCTACCACAGCGACCAGCCCAAAGGGTTGGGGGAGACCGGGCATTTGAGCGGAATTGTTCCGCTGCATCTGTTGATGCGAACCCTAGGGGTGCGAGTCATCTCGGCGAGCAAGATATGGGCCGGCGGCGCTTTTCATTGGGATGCTCCCGTTACGATTCGGCATCGTGGAGTGACAGTCGTTCGCTCGAGTGAAGGGACACGCATTCACTTTCCTTCAGGCTACGAAACGCACGTCACCGGTGAGGAATGGAGAGAGGTCATTGATCCCAATGGTTGAAATGACCCGCGTTCCAGCATACGAGTTTCTGTTCCGCAGTTCCAGCGACGGGATTTTGATTGCAGATGGTCAAAAAATCCTCACGGCGATCAATCCGGCAGCATCGGCTATGCTGGGCGTGTTAGCCGAAGATGCAATTGGACGACAGGCTGTGGAGGTGTTTATCCAGAATCCGATCCTCCTCAATCTGTTTGAGCGCAGCGGCGACCAAACCCTTGAAGTCCGCCTCCCTAAGCGCAGATTGGCTTTGGGGATCGCCTCTACGCTGGGGGATGGGCAGCGGGTGGTGCTTCTGCAGGATATCACCGAGCAACAAGAACTGGATACGCGGCGTGAAGCCCTGGTCACTGCAATGGCTCACGATCTCCGCAACCCGCTCGCGGCTGTGGGGGGATTTGCTGATCTGGTCGAGAAATCTGGCCCACTGACTCCGCAGCAAGCGAAGTTCCTCACACGGATCCGCCAGACGGCGATGAAGCTGTACGAGGTGGCCGGATCACTGGTCGATCTGGCCTGGATTGAAGCTGGGATGCCGCTGGTTCGGCGCCCCGTACAATTAGACATGGCGATTGAACGGGTTATCCGGCAGCTTGAGGATATGGCCCAGGCTAAGAAGATCACGATAGCCCTGTCGGTTCAGAAGCCGCTGCCGACGGTGATGGGCGACCCCGCACGGCTCCAGCTTGCGATCCACAACTTGGTTCACAATGCCCTACTCTATTCGCCCAGCGAACAAACAGTTGCGGTGCATTCGTGGGGAGACGATCACGAAGTCTACTTCAGCGTAGCGGATCGAGGGATCGGCATCTCCGACGAGGAGATTGAACTGATCTTCGACCGGCTGTACCGTTCACGCGATGACCGAGTGCGGGAAATGCCTGGCGGCGGGTTGGGATTGACAATTGCCCGAACGATCATCACCCGGCACGGGGGAGACATTTGGGCTTCGAGCAACCTGGGGGTGGGCAGCACGTTCACATTTGTCCTACCCGTACACCGGTAGGCGGAGCGCGTATGTACCGAGTCAAGATCACCCTGCCCGCAACGATCACCGACCTTGGACCAGGGCTGAACAGCCTAGGATTGGCTGTCGGGCTGCATACCACGGTGGAGATCAGCCAGCGGAGCGATGACGAACTGGTGGTGGAGACTGAAGGAGAAGGGGCAGGTCACTACCCGACCGGACTGCGGCATCCGGTGATGCTGGCGGCTGCGCGGGTATTCCAACAAGAGGAGCAGGCCGCGCTGGGCATACACGTCCGCGTGAACAACCAGATTCCGCTGAACTGCGGGTTGGGAGCAGAGGCGGCTTTCTGGGCGGCGGGTGTGATCGGAGCCAGCAACCTGCTCGGCATCATCCAAAACCGGAAAGCGGTCATCGAAGCTGCCTCACGAACCAGCCGGATGGTTTCGCAAACCGTCACCAGCATGATGGGCGGGCTGACAGCCAGCTTCTTCCAGGGTGACCAATTGGTGAGCCGAGCGCTGAACGTCGCGCCACTGTCGGTGATCTTGGTGCTGCCAGAGGTGAAGGGGTATGCACGAGACATCGCGCGGGTAAAGCCGGAACGAGTCCCGCTCCAGGATGCGCTGTTCAATCTGAGCCGGGTTCCCCTGCTGGTCGAAGCGCTCCAGGCGGGGGATTTGGAACTCATTGGACGCTTGCTGGAGGACCGGCTGCATGTCCCTTATCTGAAGCCGCACATTGCGGGCTATGATCACGTGGTGGAGATGGCGAAGCGGGCAGGCGCAGCGGCCGTCACGCTGAGCGGTGATGGCCCGGCTATGGTGGCCTTCGCTGAGTCCAACCACCGGATGGTCGCGGCAGCGATGGAACTGGCCTTCGAGAACGTGGGCATCCCAGCGCGGACATGGATCGTCCCGGTGGACACGCAGGGCGTGGTCATCAGCGTATCCGGGCAGATATAATTGAATTTAATAGTTTATGGTTGATATAAAAATGCAATAATAGATGAGAAAAACGATAAGAATAATAAGAATGAGAATGTGAGAATGTGAGAGTCTGATTCTTCCGACTGTGAGATGGCGTCATTACCCCGCCGTTATACCAGCGTAGCACAAAATTACCTCAAAAGGGTGACATTTTGTCTACTCTTGCGACCTAAAATCGGATAGGCGAATACTGATTCGCAATCCCCTGCCGAGCAGGCTGCAAAGCAAAGTCCACGCCAATACCCTAGCAGGGATGGAGGAGGATTGAAAACCAGGTGGAGGCGGTCGTATCATAGGCCGATCTTCATTTTTTGAGAGAGATTCCCCGCATGTTCAGAAGCTTTCGCCGCAGCAGCCCCAGAGAAGAAGTCGACAATCTACCTGAAGTCCCGGTGAACTGGCGGCGGCTGATCCGCTACCTGAAGCCATACCGCGTGCGGATGCTGGTGGCGATCCTGGCACTGATTGGCAGCGCAGCGCTCAGCTTGGTGTTCCCGGCAGTGATCAGCAGCGTGGTGGACTCGGTGCTTCAGCAGCGGGATTTCCGTCTGCTAGACCAGATCACGCTAGGACTGCTGCTGGTGTTCTTTCTGCGGTCGCTGACCTCGCTGATTGAAAACTACAACCTGAACTTTATCGGTGAAAGCCTGGTTGTCGATTTGCGACGGCAGGTTTACAGGCACTTGCAGATGCTTTCGCTGGGGTTCTTTGCGTCGAGGCGGGTGGGTGAACTGGTGTCGCGGCTGTCCAGCGATGTGACGGCGATGCGAACGGTGCTGACCAACAACGTCAATGTGCTGCTCCAGCAGACGTTCATCATGATCGGGGCTATCGCGGTGATGCTGGCGCTGAACTGGCGGCTGACGCTGTTCATCTTGGTACTGACGCCGGTGATGGTGGGCGTGGCAGCGGGCTTTGGCATTTTGCTGCGGCGCACCAGCACGCAGATTCAGGATGAACTGGCCGGCGCGACTGTGGTGACGGAAGAAGTGCTGCAAAATATCCGCGAGGTGAAGAGCTTTGCGCGGGAACCCTACGAGATCGAACGGTATGAGGGCGCACTGGGCCGGGCGTTCCGGGCGGCAGTGCGACTGCTGCGGATCCGGTCGGTGTTTGGGCCATTCATTGCGTTCCTGGGATTCGGGGCACTGTCGCTGATCTTGTGGTTCGGCGGACGGGAAGTGCTGGATGGGCGGATCACAGGCGGGCAGTTGATTGGGTTTTTGATCTACGGGCTGACTGTGGCAGGGGCGCTGGGCAGTCTGGTGGGGTTATATGCCTCGGTACAGGAAGCACTGGGGGCGACCAAACGCATCTTCCAAATCCTGGACACGACGCCGGACCTGGTGGATGCACCAGATGCAACCACCCTGCCCCGCGTTGAAGGGCGGATTACGTTTAAGGATGTTACGTTCAGCTATGATGGGCGCCAGGAGGTGCTGCATCAGATCAACCTGGACATCGCGCCGGGCGAGATTCTAGCGCTGGTTGGCCCCAGTGGAGCGGGAAAAAGCACGATCTTTAACCTGATCCCACGTTTCTATGATCCGACGGCGGGGTCAGTTTCGGTGGATGGAATCGATCTACGGACAGTGACTCAGGCCAGTTTGCGACAGCAGATTGGGATTGTGCCGCAGGAAACGCTGCTGTTCGGAGGGACAATCCGGGAGAACATCCGCTACGGGCGGCTGGATGCTTCGGAGGAGGAAATCACCGAAGCCGCGAAGGCCGCAAATGCCCACGACTTCATCATGGAACTGCCGGATCAATACGAAACGATTGTAGGCGAACGGGGAATCCGGCTGAGCGGCGGGCAGCGGCAGCGGGTGGCGATTGCACGGGCGATCCTGAAAGACCCGCGCATCCTGCTGCTGGACGAGGCGACATCGAGCCTGGACAGCGAAAGTGAGCATCTGGTGCAGGAAGCACTGGCAAGGCTGATGCAGAAGCGGACAACGGTCATCATTGCGCACCGACTCAGTACGATTAAAGTGGCGCACCGAATCGCGGTGTTGGACCGGGGCAAACTGATCGAAATCGGGTCACACGACGAGCTGATGGCACAAGGTGGGCTGTACGCCAAGCTGTATACGATGCAGTTCCGGGATGATCTGCTATTGACGGAGTCAGCGTGAACACATTCACTGGAGAGACGGTCGCCGTTACCGGAGCGACCGGGTTCCTGGGCGGGGCACTGACGCGGCGGCTGGCCGCTGAAGGAGTGGCGGTTCGGGCGCTGGTTCGAAATGCCCAAAAAGCGGACACGCTGCGGGAGATGCCGGGGGTTCAGCTCGTGATGGGAGACCTTCAAGAGAAGGAAGCCCTGCAGCGGCTGACAGAGGGGTGTTCGGTGGTGTTCCATGCAGCGGCAGCACTGGGCGGGCCGCTGGCGCATCAAGAACGCAGCAACGTCGAAGGAACGCAGCGGCTGGCGCACGCGGCAGCCCAAGCGGGCGTGAAGCGCATGGTCTACGTCAGCAGCATCGCAGTGTACGGCTACGGTCTCACCGGGATCATCACCGAGGAAACTCCACCTAATCCAGGACACGTGCCGTACAACGTGACGAAGCTGAGAGGCGAATACGCCACACGCGAGGTGAGCGAGCGCTACGGAATGGACTACGCGATCATACGGCCCGGCATGATCTACGGGCCTGGGAGCCGCGCATGGACGCGGACGCTGTTCCGGGTGGCACGACGGCGGCCCATCTTCTTCCCAGGGGATGGGAGCGGGACAACCTACCCGATTCATGTGGATGACGTGGTTGATCTGATGGTGGTAGTGGGAGAGCATCCAGAGGCGGGCGGAGAAGTCTTCCACTGCGCGCCTGATCCCAGCCCGACGTGGCGCGATTGGCTACTAGGCTATGCGCGGCTGGCGGGACATGCGCAGTGGTTGGGGCTGCCCGTGCGGCCGATCCGGGCTGCCGCGCCGTTGATTGAGGCGGCACTGCGCGCACGCGGCGAACCGCAGGACTTCCCGGACCTGGTTCGATTTGTGACGACGCAGCGGACGTACAGCATGCGGAAAGCGGCGGAACGATTGGGCTGGACGGCAAAGATTGATCTTGCGAGTGGGCTGCAAAGCTGCGTCCCGTGGCTGCGGGAACAAGGTCTGCTGGCGTGAGCGAATGGGGCAGCATCCTGCTCATAGGTGTGGTGATTGCTACCGCTGCGGCGCTGCTGTGGTGGCTGCTGGTTGCCTCTGAGGGGGTGTATCTGGGGCGGCGGGTGGTGATCTGGCTGTATGATCTCTTCGCGCCGCACTACGATGGGGTCAAGAAAGTCGTGCCAGAGTATGAACAATATTTCCTGGCGCGGCCGATCATGGAAGCGATTCAACCGAGGCGCGATCCGTTCGTCCTGGACGTGGCGACAGGGACAGGGCGGCTGGCGACTGCGCTGGCACGATTCCCTGAGTTTGAGGGGCAGATCGTCGGGCTTGACCTGAGCCGGAAGATGCTGCGAGAGGCAGCCAGAGCCACCTACCCCTTTTCCGATTTCATCAGTTTGGTTCATGCGCCTGCAGAGACTCTACCTTTCCCGGATGGGTCGTTTGATGTGGTGACGTGCCTGGAAGCGCTGGAATTCACCACGAACCCGGATGTGATCCTGAGGGAGATGGCGCGGGTACTGCGGCCTGGGGGTCTGCTGCTGACCACGCTGCGGATCAATACGCCGTGGATGCCAGGGAAGACGTGGTCAGAGGCAGTGATGCTGGAGAAACTGCGACAGCTTGGTATTGAGGACGGGCGGGTGCAAATCTGGCAGGTGGATTACCGGAAGGTGTGGGGAAGGAAAGCGGGCGATTCGGCGTGGATTGGAGCGGGGCAAGCCAGCGATGCTGGGGCTGATGAAAGACGGACGAAGCCAGCTTCATCCCTACAAGATGTTCTGCGGTGTCCACAATGCGAGCAGATTGGGTGGTCGCTATCCCCTGGTAAATGGCTATGCGAAGTGTGCGGCACACGCCTACCCGTCGGGACGGATGGTGTCATCGACTGGATGGGAGGCGGTAGGGGGTGACGCCTTGCCAAGATATTCAGATTTGCTACAATGCCGCTGGTCAATGATTTGCACAGCCTGATCCCACGACTGGCACGAAGGAACTTGAATCTTGAAACTGATGCCCGCTGAACACGCGCGCCTCATTGAGCAGGCTATCCGGTCTGCCCAAGCGGCTGGCGAACTGCCCGAATTTGACATCCCTGAGATCGAAATCCGCCCGCCGAAGAAACCCGAACAGGGCGATTATGCGTGCGCGGTGGCGCTCCAGGTCGCGAAGGCAGCGGGGAAAAATCCGCTGGAAATCGCGGAGATCATCGCGCGGAATCTGCCGAAGGCGGACTATGTGGCAGCGGTGGAGGCAGCTAAACCGGGGTTCGTCAACTTCCGGCTGAGTGAAGATTGGCTGCGGCAGCAGGTGGAGACGATCCTGCGCGAAGGGGACAAACTGTTCCAGCTTGATCTGGGAGCGGGAAAACGGGCACAGGTGGAGTTCGTGAGCGCGAATCCCACGGGGCCGCTGCATGTTGGGCGGAGCCGGGGCGCGATGGTCGGTGATACCATCGCACGGCTGCTAGAAGCAGCGGGATATGCGGTTGAGCGGGAATACTACTTCAACAACGCGGGCGTGCAGATGACGAACCTGGGCAACAGCCTGCGGATTCGGTATCTGGAAGCGCTAGGACTGCCCGTCACCGTACCGGCTGCAGACGACAAGACATTCTACCAGGGAGAGTACCTGAAAACGTTCGCGCAAGAGCTGGTCGCTCAGCGGGGCGATGCGCTGCGGGAAGCGGACTGGCAGCCCTTCAAGGCATATGCCGAGGCGCGAATGTTTGAGATGATCAAGGCCACACTGCGGCGAGTCAACGTGCAGCATGATGTATTCTTCAACGAGAACAGCCTCTACGAGTCAGGGGCGGTATGGGACACGCTCAAGGCACTGGAAGCTCGTGGGCATATCTACCGGGCGGTGCATCCCGAAAATGGGGGTGGGCTGGGGGCTGAGGACGACGATGAAGACGGCGGGAAAGGCGCGGCGACCTGGTTCCGCAGCGTACCGCTGGGGGACAGCAAGGACCGGGTGATGGTCAAGAGCGATGGGAATCCGACCTACACCCTGCCGGACATCGCCTACCATGTGAATAAGCTCAACCGGGGATTCGATCTACTGGTGAATATTCTGGGGGCAGATCATGGGGCGCAGTACAAGGTGGTGCAGTACGGCATCCAAGCGCTGGGGATGGATGCCTCGAAGATTCGGGTCATCATCATCCAACTGGTGCGGATGATCCGCAACGGGCAAGAAGTCAAGATGAGCACGCGGGCCGGTGACTACGACACGCTGGACGATCTGATCGACCAGACCAGCCCAGATGTAGTACGGTATCTGCTGCTGGCCCGCAGCGCGAACTCGCATTTGGATTTCGACCTCGATCTGGCCGTTAAACAGAGCAACGACAACCCGGTCTACTACATCCAGAACGCGCATGTGCGGTGCGCGGGCATTCTGCGAGAGGCGGATGCACGCGGATTGGATGACCGGGGGGCGGATCTTTCGCTGTTGGGCACGGCTGAACTGCGGTTTCTGCGGAAGACGCTGGAACTGGGCGAGGTCATCGAGATCGCGGCGACGACATTGGAACCCCACCGGATTGCATTCTATGCCCATGAACTGGCAAGCATCTTCCACCCGATCTACGACGAAGTGCGGGTGATTCACGGAGAGGTTCCGGCTGAGGTCGCCAAAGCGCGGCTGCGGTTCTACCGAGCGGCGCAAGTGGTCTTCAGGCGGGTGCTCGGACTGATGGGGATGAGCGCACCGGAGCGGATGTAATCGACGGCACAGCGAAGGGAAAAGCAGATGGGATTGAAGCCTGACCATTGGATCCGCAAGATGGCGTTGGAACATGGGATGATTGAGCCGTTCGTCGAAAAGCAGGTTCGGCAAGGCGTGATCAGCTACGGGGTTTCCAGCTACGGGTACGATATGCGGGTGGCAGACGAGTTCAAGGTGTTCACCAATGTGTACTCGGCCATCGTGGACCCAAAGGACTTCTCGGCGAATTCGTTCGTCGATTTCAAAGGCGACATGTGTGTCATTCCGCCCAACTCGTTCGCACTGGCGCGGTCGATGGAGTACTTCCGGATTCCGCGCGGCGTCCTCACGGTCTGCTTGGGAAAAAGCACGTATGCGCGGTGTGGGCTGATCGTGAACGTGACCCCATTTGAGCCAGAATGGGAGGGGTATGTAACGCTGGAGATTAGCAATACAACTCCCCTACCGGCGAAAGTCTACTCCAACGAAGGCATCGCCCAAGTGCTGTTCTTTGAGGCAGACGAGGAATGTGAAACTTCGTATGCCGACAAGAAGGGCAAGTACCAGGGGCAGACCGGCGTGACACCGCCGAAGCTATAAACTCCGGTTTGAGTGCAGAAGCGCAATGGGATTGATAAAGCGGTCAACGTATTGTAGAGTATCTAGGAGATGAGGGTGCATAGCTCAATTGGCAGAGCGCAGTCCTTACAAGACTGATGTTCCAGGTTCGAGTCCTGGTGCGCCCACTCCTCCGCTATCTTGGGAAAGAAGACCTATGCTGGCACTGGTCGTCTGTCCCCGCTCCTCTTGAACAGGCACTATCGACCCGTGGGCCTATTCACAGAAAGCCGCCCAGGCACGTATATCCTCTATCTTCGATTGGCGGAACCCCGCCATCTAAGCATCGGGCGATTGGGGAGTTTTGACTTTCCAGCGGGATGGTATGCGTATGTGGGGAGCGCCTTCGGCACGGGCGGGCTGCGAGGCCGCATCCAACACCACCTGCGCCCCGTCAAGCGTCCACACTGGCACATTGACAGCCTACGCGCGGCTGCCCCCTGCGAACATATCTGGTTTTATGCGGGGCCGATGCCTCACGAACACGAGTGGGCGGCGATCCTTGAGACCATCGCAGGCGCGACCATTCCAGCACCGCGTTTTGGCGCTTCTGACTGCAAATGTGCTTCGCACCTATTTCACTTCGTCACATGCCCCAACCTAGACGAATTCCGCGGACGAACCGGCTGCGGAGTTCTGGTGTGGGCAGTGTCAAGGCGGGAGGGCGGGTCAGGCAGACCGATGTAACAATCCTGTTGCGCCCAGGTTGGATTTCCGATATGATCGTTGGTGTGATGTTACAACGTGGTTTGAAATTTGTATCATTTCCACACCCAAAGAGAGCGGCCTTATGGTCATGGCACAACCGAACCGCCAAATCCTGATTGTAGAAGATGACGGCGATACTGCTGAAGTGGTCTGCACACTTCTCAATGAGGCTGGATACGATGCGGTCGCCGTAGATCGGGGTGAAGCTGCGCTGAATGAGATCGTTTCATCCTCACCCGATCTAGTCTTGTTGGACTTGAATCTACCGGACATTCATGGACTGGACGTGCTGAAGCGGGTGCGCACCCATTCGTTCCTACCCATGATCGTCCTGAGTGGATTCACGATGGAAAAGGACAAAGTGAGCGCTCTGGAAGCAGGCGCAGACGACTATCTTGTGAAGCCGTTCTCACCAGAAGAACTGGTGGCACGGGTGAAAGCGCTGCTGCGGCGGATCAATTGGACGCCGCAGCCGGAGACGCGGTTGGTCGTGCGGCAGCTTGAGCTGGATATTCCACGACGACAGGCCCACATCCGGGGGGAGCGGCTGCACCTGACGCCCATCGAGTATGGGCTGCTCATCACCCTGATGCGGCGGGCGGGACAAGTCATCACGCACGATGAACTGCTGCGGGGGGTCTGGAACGAACAGTACGAAGGCGATTACTCGGTGCTGCGCGTCAACATCTCGCGACTGCGGCAGAAGATCGAACAGAATCCCCGCCATCCCTCGTACATTGTGACGGTTCCAGGGCAAGGCTACCGGATGCCGCTGTAGGTTCATCGCATTCCCTCAAACTCTCTCCAGCTTATGTCCTGCCTGATTCGTCAAGCAGAACGCTTTATGCTACTCTTGCGCTTAAAGATTGCGGCACGGTCAATGGTCTCAGAGGTGTTGTGTGTCGAGTGATTATGCAGTACTCGCGCCGGTCTATGATGCCATCGGATACGCGGACTATGCGCGGCGGATGACGCCCAAACTCATGGACTATGCCCAGCGGATCGATTGGCTGGGACGACGCATCGTCGTGCTGGGGTGCGGAACTGGGGGAAGCATCGAATATCTGTCGCAGTATCCCTATAATGTGACAGGGGTAGACCAATCGCCAGAGATGCTGGAAGTGGCGCGGCGCAAGCTCGACACGCCGGGCGTGAGCCTAAAGTGGGTACAACAGGATATTCGGGAGAGTGGAAACCAGATCGCGACAGCCGATCTGGTGCTCGCACTGAACGTCATCAACGACCTCAACAGCCTGCGCGATCTGGAGGCGGTCTTTGCCAATACGCGGCGCATCCTGGAAGCGGGAAAGCTGTTCATCTTTGACATGATGACAGTGCAAGGATTGGCTGAGCACGGGTTAGGTCGATTCGAGATGGTGCATGATGATTCAGCTCAACTGACGGTCTTCGCCAAACATGACTTTGACTACGAGAGACAAACGCTGACCACGAACACGATCGTGTTTCAGCGGAATACGAATGGATGGGAACGTAAGGATGCGCGCGGAATTCTGCGCAGCTTTCCGGTGCAGGCCGTCGCGACTCTGCTCCAACGGAATGGGTTTCAGATTAGGGCGATCATGAACACCCAGTTCGAGACCTATGATCCGGCCATATCCCGCGCAGACCGGGTGATCTTTTCCGCAGAAAAACAATAAGCTCTGTCATGAACTCAAACACATCTGACTTCACCACTCCACTGATTCTACCCGTGGATCGAGAACATATGGGGATTCGGTTTGGACTGGTTGGATTCTACGTGATCTTCTGGATCATCACGTTCGTAGTGATGAATGCGCTCATTCCGAGCGCAGGGCCGAATATCATCGCAGGGCTGATCGCATTCGTCGGAGCAGCGGTAGGAATCCGGCTGGTTGATCCACTGCTCAAGGAACGGTGGCCCAGCGGTCGAACAGTCGAGATCGATGCGATGGGGGTTCGGATTCGCAAGCGCGGCGTGGTAGAGAGTGAAGTCAAGTCGGAAGAAACAGCAAACATCCTGCTGTGGCGCTTCAAGATTCCGCGGCGGGGGCGGATGCCCAAAGGATGGAGCGTCGTGGCATGCGCGGTCGAGCAAAACAATGTGTATCTGCCGATCTACGCCTTCGCATCGCCAGAACAGGTGGAACGTATCAACCAGGTCGCGCGGTTCGTGGAGCTGATCAAGAGCAGCAACAATACGGCTGGGAACAACAGCGAGTCGCTCCGGCTGGCAGGGGAACAGCGGCGGCTGCGATTGGCCGAGGAACACCGCTGGAACGACGGCGCTGAGATGACCATCGAGGACTTCACCGCGTTCGTCACACACATGACAAACCGATACCCGCTGTGGCTCACATGATTCGACGCAAGCTACTCTTCATCAGTGCGCTCCTGGTGTCCCTCTGGAGTTCGGCAACGGCACAGGGACAACCCACCCTGATTGCATTCTCGCCCGTGACTGGGAGCGTCACTGGGGGAAGCTCCGAACGCTGGACATTCTTCGCAACCGAAGGACAAGTTATTTCGCTGTTCGTGGAGACGACCGCGGGCGAACTCGATCCGACATTGAGCATCCTAGACCAGTCAGGGAACTTGCTCATCAGCAATGATGACATCCGCTATCCCGACCGACGAGAGGCCCTACTGGAAGCGATCACCCTGCCCCGCACGGAGACTTACACGGCACTAGTCAGCGCCCACGGGGCAACGAGCGGAGAGTATCGGCTGACGCTCACACACGGGTTCAGTCAGGTGAGCTATGCCCAAACTTTCGATGGGGAGGATGCTTGGCGGTCTGACAATGACGCGCTCATTCCCCTGCTCAGTGAAAGCAGTCTGCGGTTGAACCTGAACGGCATCGACCAGCGGGCTGTGGTGTCCCAGCCGAACGCACCCATATTCAGCGATTTCTACACTCAGGTGAAAATAGCAGTCAACGGACAAGATGGCTGGACAGCGGGAATGACGGCCCGGCAGCAGGACAGCCGCAACACATACTTGTTCCTGCTGAACCAGCGGGGCGAGTGGCGATTCATCTTGAGGGCGGACGGCAGCGATACGATCCTGCGAGACTGGACAACTCACCCAGCGATTGTATCAGGAGGCAATAACTTCGCGCTGGGAATGCTGGTGAACGGCTCCGGATTCGATTTCTTCTACAACAACCAGCCGATTGGGCGGATCAGCGATTCCCGCATTAACAAAGCCGGAGCAATTGGGTTCTATGTGGGAACGGGAGCGACGCTGAACAGCCAGACCAACGCGCAGATGGACGATTTGATCGTGACCACACCAGTGGACATCGACGGACAGCGGGTGATTCCACAGCAGCTCATGGCGGGGAGCAGCCCCAACGCGATCGCGCGGGAACTCCAACGGCGCAGTCTGATCCCGGCGGGGGGCGAGCTGACGCTGACCGTACAGGAGAGCTTCATCGAATCGCGGCGTCCGGGTGTGGAGATGCTTGAGCTGGCACGAGGCAGCGCATACCGCAACCTGGTCATTGGGACGACGATGACCTGGCAGGCGGCTGCTCCGGCAATAACAGGCTGCGGGCTGATTCTGCGAGCTGAAAGCAAGACAGACTACCTGCTGGCGTACATTGACCAGGGAGGCGGGTACGGGTTTTCGCAACGGCGGGGTGATACTTTCCTTCCAGGGATATTCAATCAGATCGCTTCGTTCTCCGGCAGCACACACAGTCTGATTGTGGTCGCGCGGGGAACAGAAATCCTGCTCTACGTGGACGGGCGGTTAGGGGGCAGTCTGACTGCACCGGATATAGAGGGTGGGATCGGGAACGCGGTAGTGAACTTCGAGCCGGTGAACACGTCGTGCCAATTCAGCAACACGTGGCTATGGACGTGGTCGAGTTGAGGAAATTCAGGCAGCCATGAGGGAACCCAACACGCGAATGCTCGAAGCAGCCATTCTCCGCACGATTTTGTATGCGGACGTGTTCCAGTTCCCTCTGACAGCAGAAGAGATTCATCACTACCTGATGGCCGAGCAGCCCACTGAGCTGGAAGATGTGCGGGCTTGCCTCGAACAGTCCGTTTACCTCCGAGAGTGCCTTGAAATGACCGGTGGGTATTACGCCTGCCGGGGACGAAACGAGATGATTGCGCTGCGCAAGCTCCGGGACGCTGTTTCAGACGATTTGTGGAAAGATGGGGAACGGTGGGGGCAGTGGCTGGCATGGCTACCATTCGTGAGAATGGTGGCGATGACAGGGGCACTGGCGATGCGGAATGCTGCGCACCCCGGTGATGACATCGATTATTTACTAGTTACCACAAGCGGGCGGGTGTGGCTGGCGCGGGGGATGGCCGTCGCGCTGGTGCGGATCGCGCGGCTGGGTGGGACGCAGCTCTGCCCGAACTTCGTGCTGGCAGAGACGGCGCTGTCCCAAGAGCGGCGGGATGTGTTCATCGCGCACGAAGTAGCGCAAATGGTTCCCCTGTATGGCAGCGATGTATACGAACAGTTCCGGAATGCAAATGTGTGGGTGAAAACGCACCTCCCGAACGCAGAAGGATCATTCCGGGGGAAAATGGTGTACCGGATGGGCTGGGCGGGGCGACTGGTCAAACGACTGGGCGAGTTCATTCTGGGTGGGAGATTGGGGGACTGGCTAGAACATTGGGAACAGCGGCGCAAGCTAAAGCGATTCGCGGCGGACTTGCAGACTCCGCGCTCAGCAGCCAGGCTGGACCACACGCAGGTCAAAGGACATTTCCAGGATCATGGAACCCGCGTGCTGGAGGAATACGCGGCAAGGCTGCGGCAGTACCAACTCCAGGATGAGCCGCTCGCTAAGACAGGCGATTAGCATCCCCCGCCCTACCGGAAAGGCTGCCTTCTTGTGACATTCACTATCGACCATGTGGTGATCGGCGTGTATGACTTGGAACAGGCAGTCACGGATTACAGGGCGGCAGGTTTCAACGTCATTCCGGGTGGACGGCATGCGGATGGATTGACGCACAACGCGCTGATTGTTTTCCAGGACGGAACCTACCTCGAACTGCTAGCCCCGACTTCCCAAGCGCTGCTCAAGAACAGCGATATGCTGGAGAAGGGATTCCTGAAGCTGCTCCGGCATGGTGAAGGATTGGCTACATTTGCGCTGCAATCTGATGATTTGGCGGCGGATATGGAAAGGCTGGAAACGCATGGGCTGGCGACGCGGATGATGCCAGCAGCAGGCCGAGTGCGGCCAGATGGGATTGAACTGCAATGGCGGACAGCTTGGCTGGTGGACGAGATGCAGCCGTTTTTCATCCAGGACATTACACCTCGGAAGCTGCGAGTCCCCGATCAAGAGGAAGTCTGCACACATCCTAACAGCGCGCTAGGGACTGCCGGTGTGCGGGTGAGTATCGCTCATCTCGGGGCGGCGGAAAAGTACAAATGGATCAGCGGGCAAGATGCGGCTGTTGGGAAGCGATTCGATATCCGCGGGGTTGGAATCGAAGTGGTTGTAGAACCGGAGTTAGGGCAAACGGAGCGGTTAAGCGAAGTCGTCTTGAAGGGGCAGAGAAGCGCCGCACTGCCGAAAGAACGAATGCATCAGGCAGCGATACGCATACAAGCCACACCATGAAAACAAACGAGGCGCTCGATGGAGCACCTCGTTTTGATTCGGCAGGAAACCGACCGTGATTACCGGCGCATGACCGCGCCGAGGGTATCGCAGGCAGGGCAGCTCCCACCCGGACGGAAGATAGCGTACCCACCCATTGGGTCGGTAGCGGTAAAGAAGGGGAAGTCCACATTCCAGATAATCATCAGGCGAACCTTGCCGCTTTGAGCAGCAAGGGTGGCAGCTTCGGCGAGCCAGGTGGAATGCTGCTGCACGGAGGTATTCTGTGCCCAAGCAAAGTTGGAGGGCAGCGGGGTGCTGAAACCTTCTGGTGACAGATAGCCCAACTCGGTGAAGCAGACGGGCTTGCCACCAAAGGGCTGATAGCCGCGGTTGAGCATTGAGCCGAAGTAGTAGGTGGGGTAGCTACCGCGCGGATCGCCGCTAGCGGCTGAAGGAGCGATAATGCCTTCGTTGTAGTGTAGGCCAACGCAGTCCATATACTGGGCTGCGCCTGCCTGGGCCATCTGAGCCATAAAGACATCATCATTGCAGCCATTGGCCGTGCAGCCAGCCGCGCCAAAGAAACCGGTCGGAGCGGGGGCGCCGCTGATGACCAGCACGTTGGGATTGCGGGCTTTGATGGCATTGTAGGCGGCGGCGAGCATCTTGGTGTAGTTGCCACCGTTGACCTGACCAGCAGGCCATTCGCGGTCGATGTTGGGTTCGTTCCAGACCTCAATGGCGTCCACGCCGAGCGCCGCGACACCGGCGAGGAACTGGGCATAGCTGTTAATGTAGGCGTTGAAGTCACCCATCTGGCTCTCATCGCCAACGATGCCGAGGAGCATCTTGAAGCCATTCGACTTGGCGACATTGATGAAGTTGGCAACTTTGTTGGGGTCATCACCGAGGCGATATTCGATCTGCTTCTTGACCCACTTCATACCGGCCCGGTTCATCAAGCCGAACGTGTTAAGGCTCATTTCCAAGACGTGGCCACCAAGTTCGAAACCACCGGTTGCGGCGCTGCCCGGAACCGGCGTCGGCAGGTTGGGGTCCGGCGTACCCGCAACAGGAGCAGGCGCACCAGCCGTTTGGATGACATCACAGACGGCAATCTGCTTCAGGTCAAAACTAATACGTCCCTGGAAAACCTCACCACGCAGGCTGGTGATGGTGAAAGTCCAGCCAAAGTAGAGAGGGCGATACTTGGTGGGATCATCCAGATTCACGCAGTCGTCGATGCCGCCCTTCCATTCAGACTGCTCCCATTCATAACTACGAACCAGGGTGAGATCGACCGAACGGGCTTCTTCGATGGCATCACGGACGGCCGAAAAGCCACGCCAAATGGGATCGTTGGGCGTGGGCGTTGGGACTCCCTGCGCCAACACAGGATTGGCAGCCGAGAGCGACACAGCCAGCACAACCAGCATCATCACTAGGACACTGCCCAGACCCACGAACGGTTTCAATTGTCGCTGCATATCTTATCCTCGCAAAACTCACTAAACCTGTCACCTTTGCGATCAATTCCACCGCAAGAGGCGGCAACTGACTGACAGCGCGGGGATTTTACCAAATTTGAACAGGGGAAAGTAGGGACGCTGACACGGCAAGCTGAACATCAGGATGAACGTAGGTTAATCGTAGAGGAAACGGCAGCGCCAAGACCAGCTTCAGGGTGCTGCCATTTCTTCTGCGTGGGCTACCTCAAGACATTGACTGCTTCCTGACGCACGAGGGCGAGGCGTTCAAGCAAGGCAGGGCTGCCATTACCAGAACCAGCCAACTGCTGTTCAACAGCATCCATGGCCTCTAGAAGTGAGCGGCCGAAGGAACGGGCCTGCTGCACGACCATCTGGCGGGCGGCATCGTCACTCGGTGCGCTGAGCAGTTCGTTAATGAACTGCAACTCCGGCGGCATATTGGCCTGGAGGGCGGCAATCACACGGTTGTAGATGTCCTTGAGCTTGGAACTGCCGCTCACATCACCACGGCGCGCGGCTTCCTGGATGTTGGCGGTGAGGAGCTGCAAGAAGGTGTAATCGATGGCACCGAGGTTTTCTTGGATGAGTTCATCGGGGTTGGGGCTGCTAAGGAGAACACGGAGCAGCGCGGCAGCTTCCTGCAGAGCCATCTGCGCCTGCTGATCGACCATGGCAGTCAGTTCGCCGAGGTGGTCTCGGAGCGCTTCCAGAGCGGCGCGGTCGGCGGCTGGAACTTTGCCGATGACCGCGTTCAACTCCTGGAAAAAGGTGGCATCAAAAGCGGGGCGAGCCAGGCCGACAAGAGCCTGCAGCCGCTGTTCGTCACCAGCGTATTCTATCGCCAGTTTCATGAAATCGCTGCGCTGCGCAGTCTCGCCGAAACTGCTGAGTGTCTCGGCAACTTCGGCAACAACGGCCTCCTGCTGTTGGGCCTGAGCGATGACCTGCTGGCCAAAGGTGGAATTTTCGAGGATGAAGTTCTGGATGGCAGCCACCTGTTCGGCAAGGGGCTGGCGGCCTTCCTGAAGCAACTGCTGGATGACCAGGGTCATGGTTTGCATGAACTGGGCGTCGATCTTGGCATCGTACTGCTGGATCAGACTGGGCAGGAGTTCCGGCGGGGTCTGGATGAACTTTTCGACCAGACGAACTCGGTCACGCTGGGCCTCCATCATCTCCGGAGTGACACCATCGGCCTGGAGAACCTGCTCAATGAGGCCCTGCATGGTCAGAGCCGAGCGCGGTTGAAGCAGGTAGGCTTTGAAAGCTTCCTTCGGAAGCTGAGCCGTTACCTCACGGATGAGGTCACCGATGGCTTTTTCCTGAGCGTCACGAGTCATCCCCAATTCCATGGGGACGTAGGTAATCATCAACTCCTTGGATGCGTCGTGATAGAGGAGCGGGGTCAAGACGCCGTTGGGTGTGCCACAGTTCGGGCACGGGAACTGATTGAGCGTACCCCCCAGCAGACTGATCTTGGACTGAGGATTCTGGCCGGGATCGATGACGGTCTGGACGACGCCTCGAAACGGCTGGCGGCACTGAACGCACTGGATCGTGGTCTGAAATGCAGCGGGCATGGAGCCTCCATGATGGTGATGCTGTACGGCACACTAAAGGGGGAGCGTGAAATAAAAAGTCGATCCGCTTCTGGGTTTGCTCTTGACGCGGATCGTGCCGCCATGAGCCTCCACAATCGCCCGAACTAGGTACAGACCCAGCCCGGTCCCTTTGGTCTTCTTACTGACGGGACCATCAACCCGGTAGAACCGGTCGAAGACTTTTTCCTGCTCGTCTTCGGGAATGCCAATCCCCTGATCACGGACGAAAACAGTGACCATGCGATCATCGACTTCGCCGCCGATGGTAACTCGACCGCCATCCGGCGAATACTTGATGGCATTGCTGATGAGGTTATCAAAAACCTGGCGCAACCGGACTTCATCGCCCTGAATGACCGGAAAATCCGGAGGGAATTGAAGCTCAAATTCGTGGGCTGACGTCTGCGTCTTGAAACGCTCGACGACCGATTCCGCCAGCTTGGCTAGATTGACATCACCGACATCGAGACGCATACGTTCGGCACGGAGCTTGCTGGCGGCAAGCAGGTCCTCGATGAGGCTGGTCAAGCGGTCAGCCTCTTCTTCGATCACAGCCAAGCTGTCGCGAACGATCTGAGGGTCCCAACTGGCATCTTCCCGGCGCAGCGTTCCGGCATAGCCTTTGATGATGGCAACAGGGGTCTTGAGTTCATGGGAGACGCTGGAGATGAAGACATTCTGCATCTCCTGAGCACGGCGGAAGTTGGTGATGTCACGAACGTTGGCGATGATGGTCTCCAGCATTCCATCCGACGAGAGGAGCGGAGCATAGGTAATGCCGACGCTGAGGGTCATCCCGTCGCGCCGCAGGAGATCACCTTCGACGTACAGGGTATCTGCTGGGGCATCCTCAGAAGTGCGGAAAGGCCAACCTTCAGCCATAGCCTGGGCAAGGTCGCCGCGTTCCAGACGCTGCCAGGTAATCACTTCCGACTGATACCGGCCAATCGCATCTTGAACGCTCCAACCGGACATGCGCGCCAGAGCACGGTTGAAACCGAGAATGCGAAGCTGATGGTCGAGGATCATGACGCCATCGGCGGAGTTTTCCAGTATCGCGGCCAGACGCTTGCGCTCCTGATCGATGCGGGCATAAAGCTGGGCATTATGCACGGCGATGGCGGCTTGGTCGGCAAAGCTCTGCAAAATCTGGAGGTCGTTATCGGTCGCTGGGATGCCGTAGGAGCGGAAAATGATGAGCAGGCCAACGGGTTCGTCACGAATGACGAGGGGTAGGAACAACGACTGACGCAAGCTGCGATCAATCGAGACTGCCATCTGGTTTAGCTTAGTCGTCAAGAACTCGCGATCATAGCCATAACCGCTGTTGTTGACCAATTCGTCCAAGCGGGCATTGAGATCCGGAATCTGGCCGGTATCCACGCCGAGGGTGGCGCGAAAAGCATACTGCCCGGCGGCATCTCGCAGCGCAACCAAGCCCACCTGCCCGGCCAGCATGACAACCGATGCTTTGAGCACCAGCCGCAAAACCTCACCGAGATCAAGCTGAGCAGTCATGGCGCGCGAAATTTCCAGCAGGAAATCGCGCTGACGAACTCGGAAGTCGGGCAGCATTAACATGCGCTCATTGTAGCATGAGGGTTGGGGCGAATAAAGCGCACGCGAAAATATCTATCGCATTTTTTACACAAGTTCAGCCGGCATTCAGCCGCGCCATCACCTTGGAGACATCGGCCATGCCACCCTGGGTCAATACCAAACAGGCCGCGCCAATAATGCTGACGTTTTCGCCGAGCGCGGCGCGCTCGATGCGGAGGTCCTGCCAATAGCTGCTATCGATGCAGTTGGCGCGGATGGCTTCCCGCATGGGGGCAAAGAGCAGTTCGCCTAAGTTGCTGACCCCGCCGCCAATGACCACAATCTCCGGGTTGAACAGGTGCAGCAGGCTAACCAATCCGAGTCCGACTATGCGGCCACCTTCGCGCACGATGTCGAGCGCAAGAGAATCGCCCTGCTGGGCAGCGCGTCCAACAGTCGCCCCGGTGATATCGTCAAGCTGGCCGTGTACCAAGTCGGGAATGATCGATGGTTCACCGGCTTCAACGCGGGCACGGGCTTTGCGGGCGAGTGCCGGACCAGCAGCTTCTTTTTCCCAAGAAGTGACACGATCATCGACCACCATGATAATGTGGCCGGCTTCGGCAGCCAGGCCAACTTTGCCGAGCAGCATCTTGCCATCGATAATCATGCCACTGCCGATGCCAGTACTGACGGTAATGAAAACGACATGGCGGCAGCCACGGGCTACACCCATAACGGTTTCGGCCAGGCCGGCGACATTGGCATCGTTACCAATATAGACGGGGACATCAAAGGTATCGCGGAGGATGGTTCCGAGGGGGACATTGTGCCAGCCTTTGAGATTAGGGGGCATGACGACAACACCCGTCATGGGGTTGAGGGGGCCGGGAGCAGAAACACCGATACCAGCAACAGGTGTGCCATCCGTGGGCCAGACAGCACGGATCATCTCCTGAATGCGGGCGAGAGTCGCCTCCAGACCGCGTTCGTCCTCGGTCAACATTTCCTGACGGAGTTCAATTTCCAGCGCATGGTTGAGACGGGCAGCTCTTACGCGCGTCCCACCAAGGTCTACAGCGATGATGGATTCAGCCATAACTCACTCTCAATACACGGGCAAAGGATAACAGTTCGATTTACCTGGCAGACCGGGACACGCCGCTCCGCGTCATCAAATCAGCAAGGCCTAAAATATCTGCCGTCGCAGTTAAACTACAGTTGAACGCCTGTTCCGTCCTCGTTACAATGAACCGATCTTCGGCGACCTATACACTGAACTGAACAGGGATATGGCATGGCGCGTGTCACCCCTTTACGACAGCAGTACCTTGACATCAAAAAACAGCACCCCGATTGTATCCTATTTTTCCGCCTAGGCGACTTCTACGAGACATTTGATGAAGATGCCGAAATTGCGGCACGAGAACTCGACCTGGTGCTGACGGGACGCCCAGTCAGCAAAGAAGAGCGCGTGCCGATGGCGGGCGTGCCGTATCACGCCCTGGAAAGCTACGTAGCGCGGTTGATTGAGAAAGGTTACCACGTCGCCATCTGTGAGCAGATGAGCGAACCCGATGGACGGGGACTGGTAGACCGGGAAGTGACGCGGGTCATCACGCCAGGGACGATCATTGAACCAGAGCTACTGGTCGAGGACCGCGCCAATTACCTGATGTGCATCGTGCCCGTCGGGGATACGGAAACGGGACAGTGGCGGCAGGCCGGACTGGCCTACGTGGAGATCACAACGGGAGAGTTTGCCGCGACGCAGCTTGAGGGCGAAAATGCTGCCGTGCTGGTGTTGGAAGAACTGGCGCGGATTGCGCCGCGCGAGGTACTGATGCCAGCGGCTTGGGTCGAGCGGGGAGTGACACTCCCGCAGGGTGTGCACCTGACAGCCGTCCCAGATTGGCGCTTTGAGCGCGGCAATGCCGAAGGGGCGCTGCTGATGCACTTCCAGACGCGCACAGTAGATGGGTTTGGGTTAGGAGAAATGCCTGCCGCGATCTGCGCGGCGGGTGCGATCCTGCAATACGTCCGGGATACGCAGCGCGGTACGCTCTCCCAACTGACGAGCGTCCGCGCCTACTCGACAGCGAGTTTCATGGTACTGGACCAGTTCACGCGGCGGAACCTGGAACTGACCGAAACGATCCGGGGGCGTAAAGTAGAAGGGAGTCTACTAGGTGTCCTTGACCGGACAGTGACGGCGATGGGAGCACGCCTGCTGCGGTCGTGGATTAACCAGCCGCTGCTCGACCTGACGCGGTTGAATGCGCGGTTGGATGCGGTTGAGGCGCTGAGCCAGAACGACGCGCTGCGTGTGGAGATGGGGCAAGCCCTCCGGAACATTGCTGACCTCGAACGGCTGACGAATCGACTGGTGATCGGACGAGCGGGGCCGCGCGATCTGATCGGGTTGAAGGCCAGCTTGGAGGTTATCCCCCAGTTACAGGCGCTTATCCAGAACATCCCGGCACTGGCCTCGCTGACGCGCACGCTCAACCCGTGCAGCGATATCGTTGAGCATATCGCCAGGGCAATCGCAGATGACCCACCAGCGACGCTCAACACCATCGGAGTCATTCGACTAGGCTACGCGCAAGAACTGGACGATATTCTGACGGCGACGCGAGACGCGCGCGAATGGATCGCCAACCTTGAATCCGCTGAGCGGCGGCGCACCGGAATCGCCAGCATCAAGGTCGGATACAACAAGGTATTCGGCTACTACATCGAAGTCAGCAATGCCAACGCCGGAAAAGTACCTGACGATTACATCCGCAAGCAGACGCTGGTGAATGCTGAACGGTATATCACGCCGGAACTGAAGGAATACGAGACGCTGGTGCTGAATGCAGAGGAAGAAATCCTCAAGGTTGAGCGGCGGCTGTTCGAGGAATTGTGCCAGCAGACGGCGCAGGAAGCCTCCAGGCTGCTGCAAACGGCGCGGGCGGTAGCGCACCTGGACGTGTTCCTGTCGCTGGCTGAGGTGGCAGTACGCGAAGGCTATGTGCGACCGACGCTGACTGATGATGATCTGCTGGTGATCCGCGCAGGGCGGCATCCGGTGGTGGAGCGGCTGCTGGACGGCGGGTTCCGGTATGTGCCGAACGATACGCACTTCGACAGTATGTCGCGCGTCCACATCATTACCGGGCCGAATATGTCGGGGAAATCGACCTACATCCGGCAGGTCGCCATTATCACGCTGATGGCACAGATCGGCAGCTTCGTCCCAGCGGATGAGGCGACGATTGGGTTGGTGGATCGCATCTTCGCGCGGATCGGGGCACAGGACGAAATCCATGCCGGGCAGAGCACGTTCATGGTGGAGATGGTCGAGACGGCGCGTTTGCTCTCTGGCAGTACGCGGCGCAGCCTGCTGATTCTGGACGAGATCGGGCGGGGCACTTCGACGTATGACGGGCTGGCAATTGCCCGCGCAGTGATCGAATACGTGCATAACAATCCACGGCTGAACTGCCGGACGCTGTTTGCAACCCACTACCACGAATTGACGGAACTACCGAACATCATGCCGCGGGCGCGAAACTACAACGTGGCGGTCAGCGAAGAAGGCGAAAGCGTGGTCTTCCTGCATAAGGTCATCCCTGGAGGGGCAGACCGGAGCTACGGCGTACACGTGGCACAGCTTGCGGGAATGCCACGCCCGGTGGTCGAACGAGCACGCGAACTGCTGCGCCACTTGGAAACGCAGGGCAGCGATTTCAAGCTACCGGCTCCGCCTCCCCCACCGCAGCCTTCGGCCCGGCAGCGGCATCAGGAGCAGGCCGGACAGATGCGGCTGTTCAATACGGCGGAACATCCGGCTATCGAAACGCTCCGCAAGCTGGATGTAGATCACCTATCGCCATTAGAGGCGCTGACCAAGCTTTATGAACTGAAGCGGATGTCTGAGGGGTAGGATCAACTCAATATGTCCCTTACGCCGTTACCGCCAGAATTCTTCCGTCGGCAGGACCCCAGCGATGACAGTCTTTTCTACAGCTTTCCCCGCAAGGTAGTCCACATCGACGAGGACGCCATCACTGCGCTGGGGAGCGCGTTCCTTGATCTGATGCCAGCGGGCGGGGTATACCTCGATCTGATGAGCAGTTGGCGGTCTCACTATCCGGCAGAACTGCGACCAGCGCGGGTCGTCGGGCTGGGGATGAACGCGGAGGAAATGCAGGACAATCCGCAGTTGGATGAATTCATCGTCCATAACTTGAACGCAAACCCACGACTCCCGTATGAAGACAACTTATTCGATGCGGTGACATGTACGGTTTCGGTGCAGTACCTTACCGACCCGGCAGCAGTTTTCAAAGATGTGAACCGGGTATTGAAGCCAGGCGGTATCTTCGTAGTCTCATTTTCGAACCGCTGCTTCCCGACTAAGGCCGTCGCGATATGGGTTTCGACCACAGATGAGCAGCATCTTGCGCTGGTCGGGCGCTACTTTGACCTTTCCGGCAACTGGGAAGACTTGACTGCCCAGCAGACTAACCCATTGGAGGGGTATCCGCAGACGGCGGACCCGCTGTATGTGGTCTCGGCTCGGAAGGCAGCGAAATGACTGCGCCGCGCTTTGTGGATCAGAACCGCTTGACAGCTTCTGGGCTGCGGCTGGTTGGGCAGATCAACAGGCATCTGGCGGCCAAAACCAGCATGACCGACGAACTCCGGCACTACGCAGCGGCGGTTTACCGGACACGACTGATGAAACCGGCAGAATGGCTGGCACAGTACCCGGATAAAGCTGAGGCACTGTGGACGTATCTCAACAATAGTGAGGATGAACTGGACTCGGATGAACCGCCCACCTCCGGTGAGATGCCGTGGAAGCGGTTCATCCGCTGAGGGAACTATTTCGCGTCCGCCAGAGTCGGCGAAACTGCTTCAGGACGCGGCTCTGGGATGACGAGTTCTTCCCGTTTGAGGATACCTTCGGAAGCCAGGACATGGTTGAAGGAGACAATGGCGACCTCAATCATGTGGAGGTCGGGTTGACGGGTGGTGAGGTGCTGGAGGGCAAGGTTGGGCTTGACGATCAACCGCACAAGGGGATTGTGCATGTTGCGGGCGGTGAAGCGGATCAATTCGTAGGCGATCCCAGCGATGAGTGGGATCAGAACAACGCGCGATAAGATCAGCAGCAGGAAAGGCGGCCGGCCTAGCAGCGAAAAGACAAACACGCTGACCAGAACGACAGTCAGCAAAAAGGCCGTGCCACAGCGGGGGTGTTCAATCGGGTATTGAGCAACCACCTCTGGGGTAAGTTCAGCGCCTGCTTCATAAGCGTTGATCGTCTTGTGTTCGGCGCCATGATAGCCAAAGAGCCGCTGCACATCTGGAATGCGGCCAATCGCCCAGATATAAGCAATGAGAATGGAGAGCTGTATCACACCTTCAATCAGGTTGATGATGAAAGCAGCCACACCAATTGGGGCGGAACCGTCTGGGGTCAGGCCGAGCAGGTTGCCGATCCAGGAGGCTCCAGCGGTAGGCAGCAGGAAGAACAGACCCACGCCCAAGACAAGCGAGAAGGCAATGGTCGCCCAGCCGATAGGGCCATTGAAATTCACCTCTTCGCCTACGGCGACATCCGCTGACCACATGAGAGCGCGTGTACCGAGACCGAGCGCATCCCAAAGGCCGACAATGCCGCGCACAAACGGCGTTTTGGCGATGCGTCCGCGATAGAGAGTGGCATTGAGCGGCTGTTCGTGAACGACGATCTGACCTTTTGGATCACGAACAGCGATGGCCGCGTTATGCGCACCGCGCATCATGACGCCTTCGATCACCGCCTGCCCGCCATAGGAGAACTTGATTTCGCCGCGTGCATTCAATCCGGCAGTGCCATTGGTCGAAGCTGAAACCGCCCCGTTCTGTGACATTGTTTTTCCTTCTTAACCTACTCGAATGATAATTCCAGGGCAGCACCCTGGGTGATATCCTGCACGGATGAGACTCCCTGCGGCTGAAGCAGGATCAAAGGCCTGCCGCCAACCGCACAGCCATCGACCGAGCTGCAGCGGGCTGCGGGAAGCTCAAGAGTGTAGCCATCCCTGCCCGGCGTCATGGATTCCGGATGCCCGTAGGGGTCAAGCAGAAGCGCTTCGCCCTCGGCCGCAGCAACTCGTAAACGCACAGTTTGATCCCTTCGTGCCCAGGCGACAAGCATCTGCTGGTCGTCGGAGCGGTTGAGCAGCACGGCATCCAGGCGATCCGTCCGAGCCAACCTCGCCTGGGTGACCCCACTGAACTGGCGAATCACCATCTTCCAGGCATCAAAAGCCGGACGACGGGAGCCATCTGCTCGCAGAAGCCCAAAGGCTTCGCCACCGGGAGGCAGGCTCCAATCGTAGAACTTGAAGACCGCGAGCCGCTCGGCTCCGGCAGCCAGACCAAGCGCAGCTCCCTGAACCAAGAAGCTGGCCTGTTGTTCCAGATCGAGATGGTAGACCGGACGCACCACAGGCCACAAGGGATCATCAGTGGGAGCAGCGTTCATCTCGTTGATCCAGATGCGTTTATCGTTCAATCCGTACTGATCCAGCAGCATCCGGACTTCGTGGACAATATCATAGACCGTTTCGGTACGGAAATAAATGTGCAGGCTGACAATATCGAAGTAGTAGTCGTTGGCGGCAGCCTCTGAGTCCTGCATGATGCGCTCAAAGAGGCGATCTAAGTAGAGCCGGCGTCCTTCGTTGACGTCATGCCAATAGGTTGTGCCAGCTAGGAGGATTTCGGCATTGGGATTGGCCGACTTGACGGCGAGGTAAGCTACCTTGAGCAGTTGAAAGTAATCATCCAGCGAACCCTCGAACTCGTAGCCATAGGTTTCGCGGGAAATATCCGGCTCATTCCAGATAATGAAGCGCTTGACACCGCGGGGAGCATAATAGTCCGCGGCGCGACGCATGAAGTTAGCCCACAGATTCTGAGGATCATCCACAGGAAGATACAGACCGCGCGGCACACCTGCGCCAGGCAGCCCACTGGTAGCCCAATCCGGAGTGTGTTTGACGATAGCAACGACTTCACGGTTGCAATCATGGGCGGCAACCAGCCAGCGATCATCGACGTTGAGGGTATGCCAGTCGTCAGGACTTGTTGGCTGGTGCTGCGCCCAATCAAAGATAATCCGCTCCCAGCCAGGATTCAATTCGCAGACGACATCGGGAAGCCAGAAACCTTCGACTACGCCGAAAATGTTACCGGCCTGCTCCTCCGAGTCGTCAGATGCAACTGGCAGGGTGCACCACAGACACAGCAGGGTGAGCCATAAACCGCACAGGATATGCTTCATGCGCCTCTGCTCGGACGAATATCTTGCAAATTGAGCTGAAGGTTGCGGTAGCCGTTCCATTCATTCATTTCGACCTGGAAAGCCGCATCGATGCGTTCAGGCAGATGACTCTGCCAGTGGCCTAAGCCAAAACCGATGGCATCGATAGGGGGCTGTCCAGCACGGGCAAGCTTGAGCTTGAGGTGCTGGTTTTCCTTACCGACAGTGCGCGATTCCAGGACACGCAAGTTGCTCGACATCAAAATGGGCAGCGGGTTCATGAAACCGGTCGGCTCAAGCTGTCCCAATTCGTGGACAAGATGCTCGGATAGTTGGTGGACATCCACTTCCGCATCGATTTCCAGGGTCGGCTTGAGTTCCTGCCCGTCGAGCCAATCCTGGGCAAGGCGTGCGAGACGAGTCTTCAGGGCAGGAATGTTGTTGTTCAAGACAGTAAAGCCGGCTGCCTGGGCATGCCCCCCATGACGCACCAGCAGATCAGCACATTCATCTAGGGCACGGGTGATATCAAACTGCGGGATGCTGCGGCAGGAGGCACGGCTCTCTTGATCGCCTTCCTCCATGATGATGGCGGGGCGAAAGAACTCTTCGGCCAAGCGTCCAGCCACAAGTCCGACAATTCCAGCCTTGAAATGGCCGGAGGCGAAGATCAACTGGCCTTCATCAGGGACGGCGCTGATCTGGACACGGATGCTGTCCTGTGCTTGACGGGTAAGCTCCTGGCGCTGATTGTTCAAGTCCTGAAGCTGGTGAGCCAGACGGATCGCTTCACCGTCGTCCTTTGCGATTAGAAGGTGATAGGCAATCATGGCACTTTCCAAGCGGCCCGCTGCATTGATGCGCGGCCCCAGACCGTAGCCAATATTCATGGCAGTGACCTGGCCGGGGCGGATACCGGAGACTTCTAGGAGTGCACGCAGTCCGGGACGTTCAGCGCGGTTGAGAACGGCCAAACCACGCTGCACTAGAACGCGGTTCTCCAAGCGATTCAGCGGCGCGAGGTCGGCAACTGTGCCAATTGCAACCAGATCGAGGAGACCATCGGCGTCGAGTGCGGGACTCTGCCCGGCTTGACGAGCTGCACGAAGCAGGGCATCGGCCAGTTTGTAGGCCACCCCTACCCCGGCAAGCATATCCTCCGGATATTTGCAGTCTTCCTGCTTGGGGTTAATAACCGCGAGGGCATTCGGGATGTCTGGACCAATCGAATGATGGTCGGTGATAATAATGTCGAGGCCAGCAGCTTTACCGTCCTCAACCTCATCGACTGAGCGAATACCGCAGTCCACTGTCACAACCAGCTTGACCCCTTCACGGGCCAGCTTGTGGAGAGCATGACTGTTCAGGCCATAACCTTCATCCACGCGGTGAGGGATGTAGGGTTTGACGTTAGCTCCGAGTGCCGAGAGAGTCTCCACCAGAAGCACAGTCGAGGTTACGCCATCAGCATCGAAGTCGCCATAGACGACGATCCATTCGCGGTTTTTGATAGCACGCCGGATGCGAGCAACCGCTTGATTCATTCCCTTCATGAGGAAAGGGTTGGCCGTCTTGATATCGCCGCGCAGGAAACTTCCGGCATCGGCAGGAGTGGTAAAACCACGATTGAGGAGACATTGGGCTAAAACAGCACCAATGCCTCGCTGCTTGAAGAAATCCAACAGATCAGGGGGCGCAGACTGCGCCAGCGCCCATCGTTTAGTGATGCTCGACACCGGGATTCTCAGCCATTACAATTCACGCAGAAGCGCTCAGAATGAATTGCTAACCAGTTTATCATTTCCGTCCCACCGCATACAAACCGGTTCACGGAGTCCAGGTTCTATGGCGCAGATTGTTTTTATGGGCACACCCCATTTTGCTGTTCCTATTTTGACCCAACTCATCACCCATCATGAAGTTATTGGCGTGGTTACGCAGCCAGATCGACCCGCGGGACGCAACCGGCAGGTTCAGGCATCTCCGGTCAAAGAGGTGGCAAGCACAGCAGGCATCCCCATATTCCAACCGGAGAAACTGCGCCGGCCAGAAGCGATTACCGAACTGCGGAAGTGGCAGCCTGATGTGTACGTCGTGGCAGCATTTGGGCAAATCCTGCCTCAAGCGGTGTTAGATATTCCCCGAATGGGGTCGATCAATGTCCATGCCTCGCTGCTGCCGCGCTGGAGGGGGGCTGCTCCGATTCAGGCGGCGATCCGGGCAGGTGATGCCGAAAGCGGCGTAACCATCATGAAGATGGATGCCGGATTAGATACCGGGCCAATACTTTCGATGCGAGCCATCGCACTATCCGAGCGAGAGACGGGTGCCTCGCTGCACGACAAGCTGAGCGAACTTGGTGCGGCACTGCTGATCGAAACGCTGCCGGGGTATCTGGATGGGTCAGTACAGCCGCGACCACAACCGGACGAGGGGATCACCTATGCGCCGACGATCAAGAAAGAGGAAGGGCGATTGGACTGGACACAGCCCGCACAGGTGTTAGAACGGCTGATCCGCGCATTCACCCCCTGGCCGGGGACATTCAGTCTGTGGAATGGGCAACCGTTGAAAGTTCTAGCTGCTGAGGTAGCTCCGGGTCAAGCCGAGCCGGGCAAAGTCATCCGGCACGGTGATGGAGCTGCGGTAGGAACGGGAAAAGATCTGTTGGTACTGAAAGAGGTTCAGTTGGCTGGAAGAAAGGCGATGCCCGCGAGCGAGTTCATCCGCGGTCAGGCGGATTTTGTCGGCGCAACGCTGACCACCTGATCGCTCTCGAAAACCGGTCGCAGTCCGGCTATAAGGTCGGTCGAGGAATGAACCGGCTTTTCGCAGTCGAGCAAAAGGTAACGGGCTGATCGACGCGGGAAAGCATGGGTGAAGCTCGCGAGACGGAGCTGCTGTTTGCCGACTTCGCAGTAGCCATCCTTGACGCTGATATGACCAGCCGTCAGGACACGCTGCTCGTGCAGACTGGTTTCGGAGAAAGCCTGAAGGAAAGCACGCACCGTCTTCAGATAAGCTGATTCGCCAACATCCAACTCGTTCTGACTAAAAAGTGCACTCCACATCAGATCAAAGTCGGTGTTCTGTCCGCTCAGGAAGAGAACACGCAGGAGTTCATTGTAGCGGGGATCATCCGGCCCAGACACGGCTAGATAATGCCGCGCCTGCTCTTCGTAGGACACGCCGGTGAAATGCGAATAGCCGCGCTGCAAGCTGGCAACATCGAACTTTTTCAGCTCGCGGTCAGCCATTGCGATTAGGTCGTCATGGTTGAGTGCTGCCAGACGCTCTACATGTTTGAGGGAGGACACATCGCTAGATGCGCCAGCGTGCGTAACCAGCACACCCGCTTTGGTACGAATGTAGAATGGGAGTGAGGACAGAAAAGCCGTCACTTCCTTGCGCTTAAATGGAACTTGGTAGCGCTGGTCGAGACGGGTGAGCGCGGCCTCGAAGCGGGGAGTGTATTCGACAGCCCCTTTGGCAAGGGTAAGCCCGTAGATATGGGGCAGTTCATGATTGCCCAGGAGCATGATGACACGATCTTTGCCGAGAGCGGCCTGGAGACTCATCACATCCAGGAGCATGTCGAGGCTGGCGTCGGTTTCCTCCAGCCCTTCATTGTGGATTAGGTCGCCGGCAATGACGAGATAATCGACCGACCCTTTGGCCCGCTCCGCGAGAAAGATGTCCCGAAGCCGGCGGTAGGCGTCCCAGGCGCCGTGAAGATCGGTAACGATCATCGCCGTGCCAGAATTCAGGTCAAGGATCCGTTGGGACATAGCGCCTCTGCCGTAGCAATAGGGGCGAACGACTGCGCCCGCCCCCATATTCTTGCAGTGATTGAAACCTAGTAGCCTAAAATGCTCACAACATCGCGCACAGCTTTAGCACTGATTTCGAGCATGGCTTTCTCTTCATCGTTCAACTGCATCTCGATGACTTTTTCGACCCCCTTTGATCCCAGGATGGCCGGAACACCGATAAACAGGTCATTATAGCCGTACTGCCCATTCAGCAAGACGGCTGACGGGATAACACGCTTTTGGTCGCGGAGGATGGCTTCGACCATCTCAACGGTGCCTGCTGCCGGCGCATACCAGGCGCTTACACCGATCAACTTGACGATCTCACCGCCGCCATTGCGGGTGCGGTCAATAATCTTCTGGAGCTTGTCTTCGGGCATCAGTTCGCGGATCGGGATTCCGGCAACTGACGTGTGGCGAGGGAGCGGAACCATGGTGTCGCCATGCCCCCCGAGCACGATGCCGTGTACATCGCGGACGCTCACGCCGAGTTCCTGGGCGATGAAAGTCTTGTAACGGGCGGTATCAAGCGCGCCAGCTTGACCGATCACGCGATGAGAGGGGAAACCGCTCTCGTGAAGCGCGACATGGCACATGGCATCCAGAGGATTCGAGACAATAATCAGGATGGCGTCAGGCGAATATTTGGCAACCTGACGGGTGACTTCGCCGACGATTTTTTGGTTCGTTTTAACGAGTTCATCGCGGCTGGGGAACTGGCCGGTAACCGGGTCTTTCTTGCGAGGAACGCCGGCGGTGATGACAACCACATCTGAATTGGCGGTGGCCTCATAACTGTTGGCGCCAGTGATGTTTAGATCAAACTTCATGACCGGGCTGGATTCGAGCAGGTCGAGCGCTTTGCCCTGGGGCAACCCTTCGACCACATCGACCAGGACGACATCGGCCAGCTCGCGGCTGGCGATCCAGTGAGCGCAGGTCGCACCGACATTGCCGGCGCCGACGATGGTGACTTTGCTACGTGCCATGGTTTATCATTCTCCATTCGGGAAGCGAAACGCCGAGATTATAACACAGAAAGAGGCGACCATTGGAGAAGCCGCCTCTTTGATCTGTCTATTTTTCACAAACTTCACAGCACGGCCGCAAGTCTGTGACCTATTCTTGCCGATCCAACCACTCCGGCTCGCTCCACAGGCTGGAAAGCAGCAGTTCTCGCACCGCCAAGAACTCCTTGGGCAGGCGGTCGTAGAGCTTAATGAACAGCTCTTCGTGAGAGAGGATTTCGTTCTTCCACTCTTCGCGGTCTATAGACATCACTTTGTCGAAGTCCTCGCGCGTGAACCCTTCAAGGCCTGTCCACTCCAGGTCATCATAGACCGGAACGCGACCAAGAGCAGTTTCACGTCCAGCAGCACGGGTACGTGCGCGAGCGACAATCCATTGGAGAACACGCATATTCTCGCCAAAGCCCGGCCACAGGAAATTGCCATCCGCGTCTTTACGGAACCAGTTGACCAAAAAGATGCGCGGCGGCTCCGGGATATAGCGACCGAACTGGAGCCAGTGGTTGAAGTAGCTTGCCATGTGGTAGCCAATGAACGGCAGCATGGCAAACGGATCGCGGCGGACTTCACCGATCTTACCCGCTGCAGCAGCTGTCATTTCCGATCCCATGGTCGCGGCATAGTAGACGCCGTAGACCCAGTTGAAGGCTTGGAAGACCAGCGGCGCGACCGTGCTGCGGCGACCACCGAAGATGAAGGCGCGGATCGGCACCCCGTTGGGATTCTCCCATTCAGGATCAATGGTGGGACATTGGCTGGCAGCAACGGTGAAGCGGGCATTCGGGTGGGCTGCTTTGCGCCCACAATCGGGCGTCCAGTGCTGCCCTTGCCAGTCGATCAACTCCGGTGGGGGAGATGAGGTCATACCTTCCCACCAGACATCCCCTTCAGGAGTGAGGGCAACGTTGGTAAAGATGGTGTTACGGCTGATGGTCGCCATCGCATTCGGGTTGGTCTTGACATTCGTACCAGGAGCAACGCCGAAGAAACCTGCCTCTGGATTGATGGCGTAGACCTTGCCATCTGCGCCAAGTTTGATCCAAGCGATATCGTCGCCGACAGTGGTAACTTTCCACCCCCCCAAGGCCTTAGGCGGGACCATCATGGCAAAATTAGTCTTACCACAGGCACTGGGGAAAGCCGCGGCGACATAAGTCTTTTCGCCTTGGGGGTCTTCCACGCCGATAATCGCCATATGTTCAGCCAACCAGCCCTCATCATGGGCAATATTGGAGGCGATACGAAGCGCAAAACACTTCTTACCCAAGAGAGCGTTGCCACCATAGCCGCTGCCATAGGACCAGATAGAGCGTTCTTCGGGGAAGTGCACAATGTACTTCTGAGCCTTGTTGCAAGGCCAGGTGACATCCTGCTGTCCAGGACCAAGGGGCATCCCAACCGAATGGACGCAGGGCACATACTGGCCGTCTTCACCCAGTACGTCGAAGACCGCCTTACCCATGCGGGTCATGAGCTTCATGTTGACGACGACATATTCGGAGTCGGTCAGCTCAATGCCGCAGTAAGAGATGTGCGAACCGAGCGGCCCCATGCTGAAGGGAACGACGTACATCGTCCGGCCGCGCATACAGCCATCAAAAAGTTCGTCCAGGGTGCGATGCATTTCACGGGGGTCAACCCAGTTATTAGTTGGGCCGGCTTGACTGCGGCTCAGGCTGCAAATGAAGGTGCGGTCTTCCATGCGAGCGACATCCGTAGGATCGGAGCGGCACAGGAAGCTATTCGGGCGTAGTTCCGGATTCAAGCGGATGAAAGTCCCCTTCTCCACCAGCCGCTCGCACAGGGCGTCATATTCTTCTTGGGATCCATCACACCAGTAGACGGCATCGGGCTTGCACAGGGCGACCATGTCTTCGACCCAGCGCCGGATCTGACGATGCTGCACGTAGTTGGGAAAATCCATTGATGCCTCCTCGATTCGGGGATATGCACTCGTTATCGATGTTGTAGAGAAGACGACCCTTCAGATTCGATCACTGTCTTGCGCGATCGCGCAAGTTCCTCAGACCCCATTTCAGAATGAGCCAGACAGCCTGAGCCGACATACTACCGCCATTCCCTCTGATTGAATAGTCTGCTGTGCGTACTCCTGGGTATATGATGCATTTGGGAGCAAGAGCGGCACAGCCCTTCATGTGCCTGCTCCGTTCATCACCTGTATTGTATGCAGGCTGTGCGCTTCACTGCACGATGAACAGCCAGATTTATTTGTGACAATTGTCACAATCAAAACCTAAACCGTTAGATGAGGGATCAACGCAGCACGGAGCAACTGCCAATCGCTGCCTCTGCGCTCAATCGTGGTTATTGAAGTGTTCTCGATGTGGATATTCTGGACATCAGGATGGTCAGTGAAGAGCTTTAGGAGAAGCATACGAATCACGCCGCCATGGGAAACCACAGCCACTTCAGAGGCATCCTGCCGCGCGATAATATCACTCCAAGCTGCAAAAGCACGCTCCTGGAGCATACGGCGCGACTCCCCTTCGGGAACCACGTAATCCCAATACTGCCGGCGAAATGCATACCACTCGTGAGGATAACGCACCTCGATCTCATCACGGGTCAACCCTTGAAAGATTCCAAGATGGAACTCCTGCCAGCGCTGATCGAGGATGGGATTGATCTGCAGAGCCTGCCCCAATGCAGTAGCCGTCTGCGCAGCACGGGGCAAATCGCTCGTATAGATCATCTGTACCGGCCAGGTCCGCATGTATTCCGCCAAGGCCACCGCCTGGGCATGCCCTTCAGTGTTGAGTTCAGTGGGCAGCGTTCCCTGCCAACGCCCTTCGACATTCCAGTCAGTTTGACCATGACGGATGAGATGCACACGCTCGACAGTATTCACACTTCGGTATCCTTGTAACTGGCTGAAGGGTTGACGATGGATTGGTCAAGCGGCAAAATTGAGCCATTCTTTTATCGAAGATAGATGTCGACTCGGCCTCATTCTACTCGGTAACTGGGCAGACCATAAGGAGCAATACTACCGTGAAAGTCCTGAATAAGATTAGCAGCAACCCTCATCCCAGCGTTCTGGTCATGTCCCTGATTGCCGGGTTTGGCGTCATCCTCGTGCTGACTGCGCTGGCGATTGGTGTGATCCAGGGGAGCACAGCCGACACCAATCTGATCAGCTTGATATTCGCGGGCGGGGTGGCTTTCTTCCTGATCGGCGCGGCAGGCTGGTTCGGACTGACGCAGCCGCAGAAGCACTTCGATGACATCAATATCCCTATGGATACAGGGCATCACGGCCACGACCACGCCGAGTCGCATGACACCGCGATTGTTCCCTCCGGAGAGCAGCAGGCCGAACATCACTGATTTCAGGCCATGAAACCAATCCCGGATCGTCAGGCGGTTGAGGACATTTTCAGCGGAGTCATTCTCCGGCTGCAAGGCCATACCGCGCTGGCTGTGGAGCTGCCGGCTAGCTGCGAGATCGTCGCTTCAGGATCATTCGCAGTACGCTATGGGCTGCGATTCCTGGGGAAGCTGCATACAGCTATTGTGCCGGAACTGGTTGCCCTAGATTATGGTGACTTCCTAGTTGGTGAGGAGGCCTGGGAGTTCCTGCTCCAGCGCAGCAACCGGTATCCCCGCTCGGAAGTCATCGGACACCGAAACGACGGCTCGGACGATATGGTATTCATCCGCACCTTGGACATGGCTGTTCCGCCGATGGTGCTGGTGTATGAACACCGAGAAGCAGTCATTCCGATCGCTGTGCCTACAGCACTGATCGCATCCCAGATTGACGGACTGCCTGAACGGTTGTGCCAGTTCCTGCCAGTCTACGCCCAACTTCAAGCATGGCAGGAGACGTTTACAGAATGACCGACTTAGACACGGTTTTCGAAGACAGCCTGCCGGAAGACCATCGCTCTGGCGTCATTGCTGTGGTGGGACGCCCGAGCGTAGGAAAATCGACCCTGATTAACCGAATCCTCGGCCAGAAGATCGCTATTGTCAGCCCAAAACCACAGACAACTCGCCGCCAGCAGCTCGGCATCTACACTGACCACCGCTGCCAGATACTCTTCACCGACACGCCGGGACTGCACCGCCCACAGCACAAACTCGGTGAGTTCATGGTCAAAGTGGCAGAAGACGCGCTGCGAGATGCCGATATCATCCTATGGCTGGTAGATGTGTCGGTGGAGCCAACCGCAGAAGAGCGCCACATTGCCGAGACGGTCAACCGGCTGCGCGGACAAACGCCGGTTATTCTGGTGCTCAACAAGAGCGATTTGCTAAAACCGGGGCAGTATGAAGCGCGGCTGACCACCTACCAAACGCTCGTCGAAGGGGCCGAGGCCATGCTCACCAGCGCGCTGGATGGAAGCGGGCTGGATACCCTGATGGCCCGCTTGGTGGAGATGCTGCCGTTCGGCCCGCGCTACTACCCGGTTGATCAAGTCAGCGAAGTGAACATGCGCTTCATCGCGGCTGAGACAATCCGCGAAAAGATCATCCTCAATACCGAGCAGGAAATCCCCTACTCTGTCGCTGTCGAAGTCTCCGAATACAAAGAGCGTTCGGATAACATGACCTATATTTCAGCGACAATCTATGTCGAACGCGATTCCCAAAAAGGCATCTTGATCGGCAAGCACGGCGACATGATCAAGCGGATCGGCTCGCAGGCGCGCGCCGAACTGGGCGAGATGCTGGGAACGCAGGTCTACCTGGAACTGCACGTCAAGGTCTTGAAGAACTGGCGTATGGATGAAGACCTACTGCGCCGACTGGGATACCGGCTTCCCTCAAAGACGGATTAAAGGTCACATCGATCCGGACGCGCGGGATGCCTCCAGGCCCTCGAGGTAAGCGCGTCCAACCTCGACATCGCTGCGAATCTGGGCGATCAGTTCATCGATGCTGTTGAACTTGGCTTCGGGGCGCAGCCGCTTCTCGAAAGAAACCTCCAGCCGTTCACCGTAAATATCACGGTCGAAGTCCAACAAGTAGGGTTCAACCGTAATATTAGAACCTTCAAAAGTGGGACGCACACCGACATTGGTCATTGCCATGAAATGTTCACTGCCAAGCCGTGCCCAACCGGCATAGATGCCGTTGGCGGGAAGCACCTGTTCCTCCCAAATCTGCATATTGGCCGTGGGAAAGCCGATCTTGTGGCCGCGCCCTTCACCATGCACAACTTCTCCAGACAGTGAGTAGGCGCGCCCCAGCCACTCACGAGCCTGTTCCATGTCACCTGATTGGATCGCCTGGCGGATGGCGGTGCTGCTGAGCGTGGTTCCATCGGTCATCACCAGATCAATCTCATGTAGGCCAAACCCCTTCTGACGTCCCTGCTCTCGCAGAAAGGAAACATTACCTTCACGCCGGTAACCCATCGCAAAATCGGAACCCACCCAGAGCATCTGCATCTGGAGGTGGCTGAGCAAACGATCCACATAGACGTCAGCGCGGATGTGGCGCACTTCATCATTGAAAGGCTGTGTAACCACGTAATCTACACCCATCTCCATCAAGAAGTGAGCCTTTTCATCTGGAGTCATCAAGTAATAGCGGCCAGTCAATCCGCGTAGGACAACATCAGGGTGCGGGAAAAAGGTCAGCACAACCGCTAGACGATTGGTTTGCCGAGCTTCTTCGACCAAGCGGCGAATGAGAAACTGGTGTCCGCGATGCACTCCGTCAAACACGCCAATGGTGACGATGGAGGGGCGATCAAGCTGCGCGTGCGTGAGGTTGTAGATATGTCTCATGTCCCCAATTCACTGTCTGTCCAGAACACTTTGTGCGGCCACCATTGGCCTTCTGCGCGCCGCAGTACCGCGATAAGCTGCCCCCCAGGCGTGATGCCCAGGCTGAGCGCGGTATCGGCTGTCCGGCTGCTCGCGGCAATCGGACGTCCCTGCTGAAGCGCGATGCACTCTGCTGCCTCAAGCTGGAATACCGGCCAACCAGACAGCGCCCGAACGGGATCGATTAGATATGACTCCCAGGTAGATGACGCTAGAAACACATCGAGCGCAACTGCATCAGCCAGATCGAAAACACCACTGGCTGTACGGGTAAGAGCAGCCAAAAAAGCCCCGACTCCTAACCTTTCGCCGATGTCATAGGCCAGACTGCGGATATAAGTTCCTGCGCTGCAAACCACATTCAGGGTAAACTGCGGCGGATTCCAATCGACTAGTTCCAGCGCGTCAATACGGACAGAACGTGCCTCTAACTCTAATGTCACGCCCCGGCGGGCCAGTTCATACAGTTTTTGGCCGCCGCGCTTGACTGCGCTGTACATCGGCGGAATCTGATCGATTGTCCCAATCAAACCGGACAGACATGCCGCAACTTGATCGCTCGAAATGTGTGACGGATCAGTTTGGCGGATGATCTCGCCCTCAGCGTCATAAGTAGAAGTCACTGCACCAAGTTGGATCAGGGCTTGATAACGCTTGGTCGAAGCCATAACGTATTCACTCAGGCGCGTCGCTCCACCCAGGCACACGACCAAAACCCCTCGCGCCAGCGGATCCAATGTGCCGGCGTGCCCGACCCGCTTGAGACCAGTCTTGCGCCGAATTCGTGCCACCACATCGTGGCTGGTCAGGCCCAGCGGTTTATCGACATTTAGAAAACCAAACACTTCACGAGACAAGAGCCGCCCGTCCCTGCTGTACTGCCGTTCGGAGCATTGGCATCACCCGTTCACGAACTGCATCAATCGTTCCAGAGACCGTCGCACCAGCGGCCTGCTTATGACCACCACCCCCCAGCGCCAATGCCACCCCGCTGACATCGAAAGCAGGTTTACTGCGGAGGCTCAGCTCAACTGTGCCATCTGTCTGGACTTTGAACACCACCGCGACGGCGGCTTCTTCAACAGAGATGAGTACCCCGACCAATCCACCATCGGTGCTTTCGGTCAGGCCAGCCATCTTGATATCGTCCGGTGTGATGACTGCCGAGATGATCCCATCGGCAAGCTGCACCGTTGCAAAGACGCGCCGCCACAGATCGATGTGGCTGTAAGGCTTGGTCGCCAGCGTGCGGCTCACAATCTCATGAAGCGGCGCGCCAGCCTGCATCAGATGTTGAGCGATTTCCAATGTACGGGGTGTAACATTGCTGGTGCGAAAGCCTATTGTATCAGTGACAACGCCAGTCAGCAGTGCCGCTGCCACAGGAGCCGACAGCGGATGCTGCATCCGTTCAAGCCATTCAAAGACGACCTCAGCAGCCGACGCCGCTTCGGCTTGGATCAAATGGATGCTGCCAAACAAGGTGTTGGTGGGATGATGATCGAGGTTAATCAGCACAGCACTATGGGCACGTCCATAAGCCCCGGCACCGCCTGTACGCTCTTCATCACTGGCATCGACTGAGATCATCAGGTCCCACTGGCCTTGATCAAGATTATCGATGATCGTCTCCGACCCGGCCAGAAATTTAAGGAACTCTTGGGGGCCACCATCGACAGCCGCATCGACCATTTTACCCATTTCACGCAGTGCCCCGGCCAGTCCCAACAGGGAACCAATGGCATCACCGTCCGGCTTGATATGGGTCACGATGAGTATAGTCTGTGCCTGGCGGACGGCATCAGCCGCGGCTTCCCAATTAGGCACGGTCATCGTCATCTGAATCGACGCCTTCTACAACCTCTTCAATCGGACGCGGCGGAATATGTAGATTGGACATCAGGCGGTGGATGCGTTCGCCGCGCTCCAGGGTTTTATCCCAGTGGAAGATGAGGTCAGGCGCATTGCGCAGCCGGACTCGTTTGGCAACCTCGCGGCGGAGAAAGCCTTTCGCCCTCTTGAGGCCATCCATGACCTGATCCTGGCGGGTTTCATCGCCGAGGGCATTAATGTAGATATTGGCAAACATCAGTTCCGGGTCAAGCTTGACCTCGGTCACCGTGATGTGCTGCAAGCGCGGATCTGCAACTTCGCGCAGAAGAAGCTCACTCAGAATGCCCTGGATACGCTCTGCCATACGATCCTGTTTGATCGACATCATAACCTCTTTCTGCCTCCTGATGAACGGCTTGCACTCAGGAAGCGTGTGACGATCAGTTTACCCGTTCGGTAACGTAGAACTCGACCAGGTCTCCCACATGGAAATCCGAGAAGTTATTCAGACCGATACCGCACTCGAAACCGGACCGGACTTCGCGGACATCCTCCTGGAGCCGCTTAAGCGAACTGACGCTCAGGTTCTCGGCCAGGACGCGATTGGCACGCTTGACACGCGCGCGGGCATTGCGGCGGGCTTCACCCTCCTTGATATAGCTTCCAGCGATGACACCGACTTTAGGAATCTTGAAGATCTGGCGCACTTCAGCGACGCCAATGGTCTTGTCCTGGAAGACCGGCTCCAACAAACCCTGTAGGGCTAGTTCGATGTCCTCAAACAACTTGTAGATGACGTCGTACTGCCGAATTTCGACGCCAAGCGAATCAGCAATACGCCGCGCAGCATTGTCCACACTCACACTGAAGCCGATGATAATGGCCCCAGAGGCGCTGGCAAGGTTGACGTCATTCTCGCTGATATTGCCGATATCAGAAGCTAGAATACGGATACCGATGCCATCTTTCGCTTTGTTTGATTCACCGATGCGCCGCACCCCATCGACGACAGGCTGGAGCGACCCTTGTACATCAACCTTGATAATCAGGTTGAGTTCTTTGGCTTGTCCTGACTCAAACTGAGCGAAGACATCCTCCAGCGAGAAGCTGCGTTCAGGACGAACCTGGCGGCTGGCAGCCGCTTCTTTGCGCTCATCGATAATCTGACGAGCGATCTTGTCGTTCTTAACACACTCGAAGGTGTCGCCTGGCTGTGGAGGTTCACTGAGTCCCAAGACGCGAACCGGAACTGACGGCCCGGCTGATTCGAGCTTCTTCCCAGCCTCGTTGAACATGGCCTTGATGCGCCCACACGCCATTCCAGCTACAACAACATCACCACGCTTGAGTGTTCCGTTGAGAACGAGCAGGGTTGCCAGCGTTCCTTGATGCGGACTGATTTCGGACTCCAGCACAATTCCTGAAGGATCTGCAGCCGGATTCGCAACAATCTCGCGTTCATCCGCCGTCAGCAGAATCGCCTCAAGCAAGTCTTCGATGCCCTGTCTCTGCTGAGCCGATACCGGAACCACAAGCGTATCCCCACCCCATTCGTCCGGAGTCAATCCCAGGTCGGAGAGTTCCTTCTTCACCTGATCCACATTGGCATTACGTTTGTCAATCTTGGTGATTGCGACAACGATGGGAACATTGGCCGCACGGGCGTGGTTAAGCGCCTCTCGGGTCGTTGGCATGACACCATCGTCGGCAGCCACAACCAAAATAGCAATGTCTGCGCCCTGCGCACCGCGCGCCCGCATGGCTGTAAAGGCTTCATGGCCGGGAGTATCTAGGAAGGTAATGTGACGACCGTTGTGGAGGACACGGTAAGCGCCAATATGCTGCGTGATCCCCCCAGCTTCACCTTCGGCGACATGGGCTGAGCGGATCGTATCCAGGAGGGTCGTTTTGCCATGATCGACATGGCCGAGGATAGTGACAATTGGAGGCCGTGACTGAAGGTTTTCGGGGCGCTCTTCGGTATAAACTTTACGCCAGGTCTGGGCTTCTGCCGCCTTCGCCTTCTCTTCCTCAACGGCAACGGCCGTGGCAGACTGGGCTTCATAACCCATATCTTCGACGACGATAGCGGCAGTGTCGAAATCGATCTGCTGGTTGATCGAGGCCATGATCCCATTGGCAATGAGCTTCTTCATCACCTCGATGGGACTGGCTTCGATAAGTTCGGCCAACTCCCTAACGGTCAGATAATCGGGAATCAGAATTGCTTGCTTTTCCTGTGCCATACTGGAGACCTCCACTCTGGATAAGCGGCAGGCCAGGAACGGAGCAATTCCGAACTCGTTTACTGACCTGTCGCGGTTATAGCTTCACGAGGGTTGAACACCTTCGGAGTTTCATAAGGATTGCCCATCACACTGTGGGCTTTGCCTGGCGTAAACGCTCACGATCTTCAGCGGTCAATGTCATCCGCAGCGCTTTACCCAGCACCTCGGACTGGATAATGCGGTCCCAACAAGCTGGCTCATCGCACACGTAGGCGCCGCGGCCATTCATTTTACCCGTCAGATCAATCTGCACGCCAGAGTCCGTTCGCACCAACCGGAACAGTTTGCGCTTGGCAGACTTCTCGCGGCAGACTACACACATCCGTATGGGTATGTGCTTGATACGCTGCGGCTGTACCATTGGAGTGCCTATTCTTCGTCATCCCAATCCCCACCGCGGCCACCTTTGCGGCGGCGGCGGGCGATGACCTGGCCGATCTCCTCGTCGAAGATCAACTGGCGGCGCTGCTGGCGCTCCTTATTGCCCTTCTTCTTCTTCTCCTTGTCTTTCTTGCCACCCAATTGAGCACCAAGTAAGACATCTTCGTTGTCTTCTTCTTCGTCTTCGTCAGATGCTACGACTTTGGCAGGCTCAAATGTGCGGCGGGCAGGCTGCGGTTTGGCCGGTGCAGGCGCTTCCACAATAAGTTCTTCGTCCCCAAATACACCAACGACTTCACCTTCTTCAGCCTCGGCAGGCAGCACAACTGCTTCGGCAAGAGGTTCCGCTGCTGGCGTTTCCGCCGGCTCAACAGGTACCACATCTGACTCAGGGATGACCACTCGATCCAGGGCTGACTGTACCAAGGCCAGCGAGTCATCCGGCAGGTCCTTGAGCATCTGCCGCAGGCGATCCTCATCGATCAGGAAACGCCACATGATTTCACCCACATTTTCCAGCGGCTGCAGCGCTTCAATGACTTCATCCGGCAGATCGAGCGAGCTGATCGGGGTCTTAAAAGCTTGCGGCGGTAGGGTCGATTTGACGGCATTGATTTCGGCAAGCCGAGCCTGCCGCGCTACCTGGCGTTCAGCCAACATGCGCCGCTCGACCATATCTGCAAAGCGGGCCATCGCGCTGTATTCTTCCGGCTGGACAGTCTTGTTGGCCGCCTTCTTTTCGAGAATGCGCTGCATTTCTTCGATCAGCGCCGTCTGGCTGCTCAGGTCAGCCAGCGCTGGCCGCGACAGATTCGCCAGGGCATCTTGGACCGCCTCGGTGACGCTTTTGATATCGATGCGCCATCCGGTCAGCTTGGCAGCAAGACGGGCATTCTGGCCTTCACGGCCAATTGCTAGGGAGAGCTGGTCATCAGGGACGATAACCACAGCAGTACGTCCAGTATCGGGATCATCTTCCAGATACACACCGGTCACCCGCGACGGACTCAAGGCTTTGGCGATAAACTGCTCTTGATTCGCGTTCCACTCGATGACATCGATCTTCTCGTCATGCAGTTCCTTTACGATGTTCTGAATGCGGATGCCGCGCATTCCGACGCAGGCTCCAACCGGATCAATGCCTTCCTGAAGCGCACTGACAGCCACTTTGGAGCGATAACCGGCTTCACGGGCGATGTTCTTGATCTCAACCTGGCCGTTGTAGATTTCCGGCACTTCGTACTCCAGCAAACGGCGCAGCATATTGCGATGGCTGCGGCTGACAACAATCTGCGGCCCACGATTGGTCTTTTTGACTTCCATCAAATAGGCACGCACTTTGTCATGCGCTTTGTAACGTTCGCCGGGGATCTGCTGGTTGCGAGGCAGGATGGCCTCTGCACGACCGAGACTAAGTGTGATGAGGTTAGCATTAACGCTTTGAACGGTTCCTGTGACGAGATCACCTTCGCGGTCGATGTATTCTTCATACAACGAGTTGCGTTCCGCTTCACGGATCTTCTGCAGAATGACCTGCTTGGCAGTCTGAGCAGCAATGCGACCAAACTTCTTGGTCGTGCCTTCGAGCTGCACCATCACAGTATCCCCGTAATTGGCTTCGGGTTCGTAGTAGCGAGCCTTTTCAAGCGTGACTTCAGTCCGGTTATCCTGTACTGAGTCAACCACTTCTTTCTCGACGAAGATACGAGCCCGACCGGTATTCGGGTCGATATTGACTTCGACGCGCTGGGCGGCACTCGCTCCCACATCTTTGCGATACGCCGATACCAGAGCATTCTGCAGCGCTTCCATCACCACTTCACGCGGTAAAGAACGCAGTTCAGCGATCTCATTGAAGGCGATTTCGAACTCGCTTTTCATAAACTTCGGCTCAACTTCCTCTGCTGCCGGATGTCAGCACTCCGTACTTCCCTAACATGATACCCCAAAATGGGTCGGATTTTCAGCAGTCACATCAACTGCTTAAAACACGAAAAGTGGGGGTTGCCCACTTTTCGCCACGCAGTCGTATTGTAGCACTGCCTTGATTCAGGCACAAGACCGAGCCGAATGGCTGAAACGGCTCATCCGCCTGGCTCAGGTGTCACTTCTGGCGTGATCTCCAAGGTCATTTCAGAAACAGCGCTGATGACATCTGGCGTCGTTTCGATCAGACTGCCCTGCTGGACAGGTTGAGCCGCTCCTTCAGGAACCAGGGCTGTAAACGCCGCGAACTTCAAGATTCGGCTTGCGCCTGCATCAGCGACATACACATTTCCAGCAGCATCAAGCGTGACGCCGCCGATGCTGGTGAACTGGCCGAGGCCAAGTGCTTCGCGTCCCAATTGACCAAATGCGCCAGCACAGTTGCCATCTGTACTGTAAACCAACACGCGCCCCGCGTCAGGATCTGTGATGTAGATCAACCGGCGGACTGGATCCAGCGCCAAGTAAGGTCGGTTACCGAGGTCATCAACCCAACCACGCACGCGGAAGCTGTTGGTCGGTTCGCCGCTGCTAGTCTGGTAGATCGTGACAGGATTTCCGTCCAGTGTGAAGACAGAGACTCGGCGGTTCCAAGTATCCGCCACATAGAGCAGTCCGTCTGGGCTGATGACCAAACCGCTTGGCTCATCGAGTTGGCCTGTACCACTGCCGGCAGAACCGATATCCTGGATGAACTGCCCCTGAGAGGTGTACACACGAATGCGCTTGTTACCAGTATCGGCCACATAAACTCGCTCAGCAGAATCCACAGCAACAGCGCGCGGCCCCCAGAAGGCATCCACAGGCTGTGCCGGGGCACTTGCGCCATACTCACCGCGCTGGCCCCAGGCATTCAAGAACCGGCCATCCGGTGTGAAGACCTGTACCCGATAGTTCCAAGTATCGGCTACGTAGATATTTCCACTCGGCCCAATGGCAATACCATTCGGACGCTCGAACTGCCCCGGCTCAGTCCCTTGACTGCCAAACGCGAACGCGAATGTTCCGTCTGCATTAAATACTGATACCCGGTGGTTGAATTCCTCGGCGACATACAGCCGTCCATCACTGCCCATGGCAATCTGGCGAGGGTGATTCATCGGCTGGAGGCCGGACGAAACGCTCTGAATCACTTGTACAGCTTCAAGCGGCTGCCAGTTGGCAGTACACAGGTTGGTCTGCGCGGCAGTACTGCTGCTGGCGACTGTGCCATCACCCACACCCAAGTCCCAGATTTGCGCCGCAATATCTTTGCGAACAAAGACATACATGCGATCTGAGACCGGCCAGCGGGCCAGGCTGAAATCACGCTGGAGAGCTGAGCCGTAGCGGGTATAATCTCGTGACCACCAGATATCCCAGATGCCCTGGCGGATTTGCGCGGCCTGAACATTCTCCGGCGAAAAGTCAAAGGTGTTCAACACGCGCTGCGCCGTCAGGTTGAAGTAATCCTGCATCGGCCACCACATACGCGGATAGTCGAAGCGGTAGTAGCGATCTTCTAGGATGGTCTCCACAGCAGCACGGTTCTCGTCGCCGACAATGACCACAAGCTGATTGTCGAAATCGCGAGGGCTGGGATTTTCGCCGAGGAATCGGGCATTGCGGAAATCACGGAAGTACCAGGCTCCTGGCCATGAAATTTTGAAGTCATAAGCGAACTGCAAATCCATCGCCCCGGTGATACGCTCGCTCCACTCAGCGAGCTGTTCAGTGACTCGTTTGTTGGCGGGTCCGCCATGCGCGTAGACCAGATACTCAGTCGCCAGATCGTAGTTGATGAACGAGGCCATCCAGGCAGACCGGAACGTTAGGAAGGCCAAGAAACCGAACGCCACTACGCCGATCATGGCGCGAAGCTGCACCCATCCGGTGTGCAGGGCCAGGCGGATCACTGCATAGATCACAATTCCACCGATCACCAGCCCAGACAACCATTGGAAGGTACGGCTCAACTGCTGCTGTTCCAGGCCGCCGACACCCTGCCCCACAACAAACGGCGAGATCAACTGCACGACCGCCACGAGCAAAATCGGCAGGAGAATGGCATACAGCCAGCCGCGCGACCAAAAGCTGCGCGCTTCGATACGGTCGAAGAAGCGGCCAAAATACCACGCTGCCAGGAAGATCATGGGCGTCGTCATATGCGTACCCAGCCAGGGCATTTTCTCACCAGCCAGCGTATACGCAATCATATTGAAGACAGCCCACCACGATACGAAGATCAGAAACGGCACAGCCGTCAGCCGTTCGGGATGTTTGTAAGGTTTCACTAGCAGCGAGAAAACCGCTGCTTCTTTGTCATCCGGCACATCGGTGCGCTGCACCAGCACATCCATTTCTGAGGCAGCCGGTTCCGAACCACTGAACCGATCAGCAGCAGCCTGCTGTTCTTCAAGCCGGCGGCGGCGGAAACGCCAGAAGGCTGTCAGCCCGGTGAACATAGTCAGCACGCTGCCAATAATTGGCAGGAATTCATAAAACGGCAGTACCAGCACCAAGTAGTAATACTGCGGCTGGTTCCCTCGCCGGACAGCCTGCTGTTCCAGCCAGTAGCCAAGGCTGCCAATCATCCCTGTACCGATGCCCTGGATGTTGGTGAAGACCGTCGTGAAGAAGAATAGGAACAATCCATAGAAGATACCGGCTGAAATTAGCCAGCGTTTGCCCCCCCAGATCAACCCGGCAATCGTGGAAAGGAGCAGCGCAGGAATGACTGGCAGCGACGAGAGAAATATCTGAATCGCATACTGTGACAGGTCAAACTGCACCGGCAGTGCTGCCTGTACAGCTCTAGCGATCTCAGGCATGGACATCAGACTGGATGGATTCATGGCTTTCATCACGAATGGAGTAAGCCACGGAAGTACCAGCGATCCCATCACGATCAGAATGTCTAGTTCTGCGAAACGGTGAAGCTGCCGCCACCAACCTGCGCGCCAAGAATAGATGAGCGCAGCAATCAACAGAATGCAGACGATCCAGAATGCATAGAACGGCCAGACAATGTAGCCTGTCGCAGCCGCGGCTGCCGTCTCCTGACCAGGGACAGCAGGAGCCGCCGCTTGGCTCGCACTCTGGGTAGTGACGTGCGAGCGTTCCTCGACAGCGACAAAGAAGGCGGTGAAGAACGCAATCAGCGCAATGATGAGGATTGCGTCCATCCAGGGGATCCGTACCCGGCTGCGCCGGAAGGCCCACACTGCCGTTCCAACAAGAATGAAGATCGTTCCTAAGATCGAAGCTGCCATCCACCGGATAAAGGTGGTATTCTCCAGCGTTCCGGGCGAGAGCGTGGCTGGATTATCGGTCGGGGTAATCGACAGGATCACATACATGACCAGCGACAGCGCACCAGCCATCAATATCCCGACCGACAGGAAATATAGAACTGTGCGTCCAGGCAGGCGCAGGAAGTGCTGCCCCAAGCGAACCAACCAGTAAAGCGTCAGCACACTGCCAAAGATGGCGATGTACATAAACGCGGTTTCTTTGGTCGCTAAACTCGCCAGCATTGCCCCTGAGAAGATATACAACCAGCGGGCTTTGCGGCGCAGGTGGACAGGGCCATTCAAATACATGAAGGTGCAGTACACCATGATGAGTGTATAGAAGATCGAAGGCGTATCTTCGCGGATATAACGGTTGTAGTACAAAATGAGCGGCGAGATCAGGAACAGAAGTGACGCTAGAATCGCTCCCCAGCGTCCCAACCAGCGGCGGAACAATACCGGGAACATGACCATCAACACGCCCAAAACCGCAGGATAGATTCGAGCCGTGAAATCATTATCACCAAACAGAAAATAGTTCAGGGCCGTCATGTGGAAAAGGATTGGCCCGTGCATCAGCGGTGTATGCACGAAAACGCCGTTACGGTAGAGATCCCACGAGAACTTGGTATGCAAGCTCTCGTCATGGCTCATCGTACGGTCACCCAGGATATAGAAACGGGTGAAAATCGCCACCAGCAAGATGGCGATGTAGACCCAAGTTTCCCAATTCAACTCCAGGCGAATGTTGAACCAGCGATTCACCGGGTGATCATCAGCGGTCTGTTTAGGATTGCTGTGAAATAGGTCCATAAATCCTCAATCAGGGAGTCGTTATCACATCGGGTAGAGGGCGAGCAATCAGCGCTGGCTGAGCTTTGGGCGTTTGCACCAGAGTCGGGGCCAGCATGATTTCTTCAGAATCGAGTGGTGTCCCGCTCGGAGTTGACTGATGCACAATCTGTATGGGAGAAGGTTGAGTCGGCGCAGAGGCCAATGTCACCCGCTGCGCGCCCATGGTCATCGGGATCACCAGCATGACCAACACGACCAGTACTGCCCAGCCATAGCGAATGGACTGCGTAACCGAAGAAGAAGTAGAAGAACCACGCTGGAAAGCCATCCAAACCCGTTCAAACTCCGGTGCATACCCCGATCCAACCAGAGGAATTTCTTGCTGAAGCTCGGCGGCAAATTGGCTCTCCTGCATCATTCGCGCGTAACAAGTTGGGCAGGTATCCAGATGGCGCGCCATCCGCTCGCGCATGGATGGGCGCAGTTCACGGTTGAGGTAGGCGATTATCTGCGCCTGACAGCGTTGGCAGCTTATATTCTTGCCCACAGCTCTACACCCAGAAGTTCTTCAAAAACAGGATCCCCTAACGACTGCAGAAGGCTCCGCAGCCGCTCATGCGCCAGCCGCACCCGGCTTTCGGCAGTCTTCTGCGGACAGCCGATCACATCGGCCATTTCGCGGAACGTCAGGCCGTGTCCATAACGTAGAATCACTGCTTCGCGCAGGTGAGGTTTGAGTTCTGCCAGCGCCGCCGACACGATATCGCGGGCGTGTTGGGCGGCGTACTGCGCCTCCGGCGCTTCTGAACGCGGGGCAGGCAGTTCCACGGACAGCAGACTGGTAAAACGCGACCAGCGGCGGCGGTGGAACATGTTCCGGCAGCGGCTGATGGCAATCGTATACAGCCAGGTCTTGAACGACGCTTTGGTCGAATCATAACGCCGAAGGTTGCGAAAAGCATATACAAAGACTTCCTGCATCACATCTTCGGCATCCTGCCGATCCATCAACATGGCGCAGCACAGCCGGCTGATGGTTGGGGCACATAAGCCATACAGTGCCTCGTATCCCGCCTGCTCTCCAGCCAGACATCGATCCAAGGCAACCTTAATTTCCACAGGTTGGTCGATCATGCGTCACATTCCGATTGACCCGGCAGCAAGCCGGAGCAGGCGTCGCTACTTCTCTTATACACTCCAATGGATCGGGTTCCTCATGGGCCAGCAGTCGTTGAGTCAGCTCGAACCCCATCATAGACATCCTGACGCAGCCAGAGCGTAACTGAATCAGACAGCACTCCCATAACACGAGTACGGCGCTGCATCCACCAGCTCAGCACGTCAGGAAGCTGCAAGCTGCCGGTATCCCACACACTGCTGACTCCAAAACGCTGACCCACATAGCTGTTGCCCAATGCGGGCTGATCCACGCCATCCGGCAGGATAACAATCTTTTGATTCTCTGCTGCGCTCACGTCGGTGATGAACTGCGCATTAGGGAAGTCACGGAGCAGCCAAGCGACTACGCCATCTTCCGGCGCAAGTATACTGATTTTGATAAGTGGGAAGCCGCTGCTTTCCCGCCGTGTCAGTTCCATCAATGTGGAACGCAGCAGGATAGTCTCGGTGCTGGTCGCATTACGATTCCACAGTTCAACCGGGTCATTGGAGTTCGGAACCGCTGCGTTCCATCCGCTGCCCAAGCTTGTCGCCATACCAAAAGCCAATACACCCAGCAGCGCCCCCCGCTGCGTGGCCTGTTCGCCCCACAAGCTCGACGACAGAAAGTAGCCGATGATGATGAACAGCCCAATGATAATCAACCAAACCATGTTATAGGCATTCAAAGAGCCAAGCTGGAATCCAATCGTCGGATTGGTCAGCAGCGACCGCGCCACCGACTGCGCATGAATAGTGAACATACTCAACAGCGCAATCATGAGCAGCATCAGCACCCAACGACTCCACCCGGGCACACCATACCACAGCGGATCACGCAGCCGTGAAAGAAGCCGGTGCAGCAGACCGCTCGTCAAGCCAGCCAGCGGAATGACAATCCACAGCGCTTGCTCTGGCCCACTGCCGATATACGCAGCCGCTGCGACCGTCCCGGCAATCAGCCATCCCAAGAAGAATCGATCCAGCAGTGAATCAAACCCTTCACGGAACAACATCACCACGGCGATCAATCCGGCAATAACCAGCATTGGTTCATAGAACAGTGTGATCGCTAGGGGGAAGAACGGCGGAATCAACGGGCGAGATGCCGTGAACCCGCGGAGTGTTCCGCTCAGCAGTTCTCCGACAGCGCTCAAACCCGATGGATAAGCCATGAACAGCGTCGCGATAATGACGACCAACAGAACTACGGCCAATATTCCCAAAGCCCACGGCCAGGCCGCATCTTGACCAGGCAAACGCAGATCAGGCATAAGTTCCATCTCATCATCCACCCTGCGCCGCGACCAGATCAATCCCAGCACAGCCAAGATCAGGACAACGACTGCAACCGGCCCGCTCGGCTCCGTCAGAAACAGCATGGCGCCTACAGCAGCCATACTGATCGCCGCGCGTCCCGCTTTCCCACTCTGCTGGTAACGCCAGAAGGCCGCTAGTGCGACCATCGCAGCCAGCATCGTCCAGACCACAGCACTGTCAACGCGCGAGGTGATCAGCAGAACAGGCGAGAACGTGAGCAGCAGACTGAACAAAAACGCCCGCGCGCGTCCCAGGAAATCACGGAAGAGCAGCGGAGTCAAAATCAGTCCTACCCCAGCTAGCGCCGTGAAAATGCGTGCATTGAACTCAGATGCCCCCAACAGGCTGAATCCCAGTGTGTGCAGGGCAAAAAGCAGCGGGCTGTCTGGTACAATCGCTGCGCCGGCTGCGTCGGGATAGACCACACGCCAGGCAGCAAGCGCCTGCCGGGCCTCATTCGGCGTCACTGGCACAACATCAAGCTGAGCAATCCGCAGCACCAGAGCCAGCCCAACCAGCGCGGCATAAGCCAGCATTTCTCCACTAAGGCTCAGCACAGCAGAACGGTTTTCAATCACAGTCTCTGCAGACGGGCGAGAAGTTGTTTCAGCACTCATACTTGATTGCCTTCATCAATTCGACACAGCTTGCAGGCGATCTTCAGCCACACGATAGAACACACTGACAATCCGCCCGTTCAAGTCGGTAATTGGGCACATAGGCACCAGGTTCTCGATGAACTTTTCTTCACCGACACTGCTGTATTGGTCACGTTCACTCACGCCGTAAAAAATGTAGTCAATTCCGTATCGTTTGATGATCTGCACGGCGGTTTCCCAACGGACATCCGTGTACAAGGCAGGAATGTCTTGCTCACGGGAACCAGCCACCTGCCCATAAGTCGGACCACGCCACTGACGCTGATGATTGGCCCAGCCCATCACGATTGGAGCACCGGTCAGCCCAGCTACCCGGCCATAGTTTGAGTTATAAGCTGGGCCTAGGGCCTCCGCCACAACCACATTCCGATCTGAGACCTGCTCCATCCAGCACTGAATCGACAGATAATCCGTTTGGGCTGTCAGCGTCCGGCCGCCATCCAGCGTCAGCGAGACTGCACCTGCACTGCTCGCAATTCCGGTTTCGATGAACATCCGCTGTGGAATACCAAAGAGGGGATACAGCATTCCCATCCCAATGGCTGTGAGAGCAGCCGCGCCGGACAACAACCGGAACACCATTCCTGGCCGCAGCGACTCATCGGCAAACAGCGCATAGACTCCATAGGCGCTGGCAACACTGAACAACACCCAAGCCTGATAGTAGAACTTGAAGATAGTGTTGATCCGCGTGCTGAAATTGTCGCGCAGGTAGAAGAATTCCGGAACTAGTACCAGTCCCAAACCAGCTGCGCACACCAGCAAAGCAAAAGCCGTTCCAGTAGGGGATTGCAGCGCGGGCAAACCGGCGTCGTCTTCAAGCAGCGTGCTGCCCTGCTTGGTCTTACGTCCTGCCAATCGGGGAAATAGTCGCGCCGCAATCACAACCAAACCAAATAAAATCAACAGAGTCGTCGGCAGAGTCTCCAGGCGGCGCTGGAGAATGAGCGGGAGTGCCGCACCCAATCCACCGTACTGCGAGGCGAACTGAATCACAGACCCATAAACTTCGGGCACAAATAAACCAACGAGGATGAGTCCCAGCATGACGACCAGCAGCAGGATCAGGATCACACCGCTGACCTGAAACCCCAACCCCCAATTCATGCGCCAGCCGGCTCGCCAGCTTTCCAAGCCGAGGAACAGCGCCAAAATCACCAAGAATGGCCCAAACATGATGATGAACTGCGGCAAAAATGTCGGTGTGATGACATTCGGAAGCAAACCAGCAGCCTGTGACCGGAAGCTAATGAGGAACGGCAGGTAAAAAATAACGATTAGCACTCCCAGAATCCCGGCCAGTGCCAGCATCCCCAGGCCGTCGCCAAATGTCAATCGCCCCTGCCCCTGCTGAAGCCGCCGTATCGCGTCTGCGCCGATCATCACGACCAGATAAATCGGCCCATCCCAAGTGTTCAGGAAAACCAACCCACCCAAACACAACCCATAGAACAGCACTTCGGCTGCTGACGGACGGCGTCCAGTCAGCGCTAGATTGAGCGCCAGCCCAATGGCAAGCAGAACAAACGGCAGCGAACTGACGTGTGGGTGATTATCCGCCAGCAGAAAACTGAACTGTGGAAATTCATCAATCGGCTGGGCATACCAGTTCGGCATGACCGCCCCGTTGAGATCGTAGTCGTTAAGAACTCGGCTGGCGCGGAACCACCACCAACTGCCCCACCGCAGCGGATCTGCTTCACCAGGTCGGAACGTCACAGGCTGGCTGTCTGGGGTTCCCGCATCCCGCGCGGTTAAACGTTCAGGATAAACTTCGCGATTCTGTGTCCCTGTGAAGCGCAGATAGGCTTCAGAAGCTGTCCGCGTCTGATAAGGAAATTCCACCAGGGCCACTTGCCAGTTGCCCATGAAAATCAGCAGCAGGACACCCAGCAAGCCTGTCAGCAGTGCGGATCGGTGCCCTGCTTGAGGATTGATTCCTATGCGCGACCGCACAAGGTTGTAGACCACACCAAACCCGGTGAGACCGGCCAGCGCAAAAATCATGGCCGTCATCAGGTTGTAGCTGGCGGTATTGACCACCCCACTCAAGGTGGTGAACATAGCGGCGATGAAGTAGCCGAAATAGTAGTAGCTGATGGAGTAGCCCGACAGCCAACCATCATTTGGTGGAAAAGCGGGGCTGCGGACGATACTGCTCAGGAACATCAAATCCATCGGCTTCTCAGTCGAGTATAGTTCATTCTGGTGGGCGCGTACCAGCGACCATCCCACTAACAGAACAAAGAAGAGCACTTCCGCCGTCACAATAACTGGGCGGTTGGCCCGCCACCACCCGCGCCAGTCGAAACGCCTACCGCGGAGGTACACCAGCACAGACAGCCCCAGAGTCGCCAATGCAGCCAAAACGATGCTGCCAGATGAATTCCGCAAGAAACCAAGGCTGCCCAACAGCCAGTAGATATAACCGATCAGCAGCAGCCCGACTGCACGTGCCAGGGTATAACCTTTGTCGGGCAAGCCGCCTAACAAGCGCACACACAGCGGCAGCGCAATAAGTCCTGCTGCTGTTGCCAACAGCCACCAGACCAGCACCCACGCCCCCTCACGGGCGATCCAATCAAATACCACCGGCAACATCCTCGACTAATGCGAAATCCGCATCGGCGTTCACTTGGTAGAGTACGGTGTCCCCCTTTTGATAAACAATCTGAAGGAGACCGCCGGTCACCATGCGGTCAAACTTCTGGAGTCCGGCTGCCGGATAGTAGGCATGCTCCAGGTTACCCACCACTACATAGCGCACATTGTAGCGCTGCAAGACACGCCATGCGGCAGCGATGTCTTGCGTCACGTAAAACGCATTGACATTCGCTACGCGCTGATCAACCAACCGCGGCAGTGGGTCAAAGGTGCGCTGCTGAGTCTGATGGAAGCGCCAGCCGTTGACCGTCGGCAGCCCCGTCAGAATGGCGATGCGCGAGTACCAGCGGTACTCCGCAACGTAGCCCCCTTCGATGATAGTCGGCGTGCCGGAGATATTTTCCTGCATCCAGCGCACAAGTTCATAATCATCGGCCAGCGGGAACGGGGACAGCGCCGGATCAAGCGCCATCAATTCTGGATCACCCTCGTACTGGCTCGCGTACCGCATATACGCCATGCCGTCCAGAGTAAGAGGGACATCCGCCAGAGTTTGCGGCGCGGGTGGAACCATACGATCCAACGCGCGCCCGCGAGACGCCATGATCGGATACAGCAGACCAATCCCCACCAGCAGACTCAGCGCAGGATACCACGCTGACCGCAGCAGTACCGACCAGCGTTCCGCACTGCGGATCAGCCAGGCAGCCGCTGCACCGCCTACCGCGCTGAACATCAGCCAAACCTGGATATAGAACTTGAACAGCGTGTTTTGCCGGCCAATATCCCCGTCCAGTACCACATACTCCACGCCGAGAGTCAATCCAACCGCTAGCCCGGCCAGTGCCAAAACCACCTGCATTTCGCGGCTCTGTCCCTGCCGGAAGAACAATATCGCAATCCAGATGAGGAGTGGAACCGTGATGATCGTCACTGGGGTTGGGACGTTCATGAATTGGACCGGCAGTCCGAACACGGTCAGATAGACAGCGATCAGCAGCAGTAAGATGATTCCCGCGCAGCCCAACAGCAGCGTGCCCAGTTTGCCGCGCAGTGACCGGACATATACGCTCCGCAGCCAGCGCCCCGTATCCCAGATCAGAAGCGATACCAGCAGGAACAAGAACAGACCATGAATGGTCAAGTACATCCAGATTTGTGTGCGCGGCCCCTGCCAAAGCAGCGCCCGGTCGTAGACCGAAGAAAACCAAGTGCTGTAGGGTAAAGTCAGCAAGAAACTCGCTGCCACGAACAACCCGACTCGACCAGCAAGGGACAGAACCGATCTTCGAGTCACGCGCCGCTCGGCCAACCACCACGCATAGCTCAGCCCAGCAACACCCAGCAGCATGAACGTCACCCAATCCCAGGTGTTCGTCGCCCGCAGCAGCCCCGTGACTAGACCGCCGAGGATTAACGCCAGCGCCGCGCGCAGCCTTCGTCGAGGGTCTTGCCCAGCTAACACGACCTCATTCAGTACAAAGACCATGACGATGAACATCACCGGCATGGAAATCATATGGGCGTGCAGATCGCCATACAAAAAGGTGAAGAATGGGAACTCGGCAATACCGTAATCTGTCCCGCCAGAACCCTCCTGAATGACGCGCGTTGGCGCCCAATACCAACGGTTCGGGGCAACATCCAGGCGTCTTTGCTCAAAGGCTTTTCGCAGCCCGCGCAGCAGGCTCGCCCCGAAGGAATTCGCCTCGGCCTCGCCCCGCTCCAGCAGTCGGGTCAGTTCATCACCTGTGGGATCTGTGTCGTTTGCTCGCCGGTACGCATCCAGCAGTTCTTGCTGCACTAGGGCGGGCTGCTGGTAGTTACCCATCTTCAGCAGGGCTTCGTTGATAAATACACGCGGCGTATCCATATTGCCGATCACGACAGCCAGCGCCAGTGCTGCAATCCCTGCCACCCACGGATTGCCCAACCGCACCCAAATGGGTTTGGCTGTCTGTGCCGCCTCATCAGCGTCAGTCTCCATGTTCAGAGACTGCGCTTCAACTTCACCATTGTTTTCGCGCCGGGGGATCAACGCCCCAGCACGGCTCACCACATTGAAAGCCACCGCAAACGCGCCCATGCCGGTGAGTGCGAACAGCGTTGGAATAATCAGGTTGTAGGCAGTCGATGGCACAATCCCCAACAGCAGCACCGGCGCACCAACAATCACATACCCAAAGTAGTAGTAATTAATATAGCCGCCGGAATGCCACGGATCGATGGGGGGAAAGACGGTGCTCCGCAGCACGCCGTTGAAATAGGCGAAATCCATCGGCTTTTCCCCACCAAAATAGGGATGCCACAAATCAGGATTGGTCAGTCGGATGATGAGGAAGAAGATGAACGCCGCCAGTGTAATCGTCTCGATCCACAGCAGCATACGGCTGTGTTCGCGCAAGTAGGTGACAAACTCGACACGCTTCCGCCAGACGATGAGCAGACTCACTAGCGCCACCACGATCAGCGCCGCCAGAATGCCGCTCTGTGACCACATCGAAATCGACAAGCGCATGCTGGAGACGAACCATGCCAGCCATGCAACCACCACCAGCCCGGCGATCTTGGCGATGCTGTAGCCCCGGTCGGACAAGCCTGGAAAGATCGCAAACAGCAACGGCCACGCCACCCAACCGAAGATCAAGATAGTGAACCACCAACCGACAATCGTGATGACCGGCTGAGTATTGATCAAACTACCGCTGAAGAACCGCTCTGACCACGTGCCGCCTTCAGTTTGGATTTTCGCCAGATCAGGTGGAAATTGCAGCGCCGTCGGAATTTTGCTGGCAGGTACAGAATACAGCGGCACGACCCCAGCCAGTTCTGGGCTGCAGTAGTAGCCCACTCCCAAAGACGGCGTCCCATCTGGACGGGTCGGTATTTCTGGGCAGCCTCCTCGGCTGAAGAGCGTATCTGCCTTTTGCAGCGGCGCACCATTCAGGATCGCAGCCGTGCGGTCAGACGCATAAGCAGTAGTCTTGCGGAAGATGAACACGACCGGATGGTCATACACATGGAAAGCTTCTTCCGCCTCAAACTCGTTCAGCCACGTTGGGCCGCTGTAGGTCGGTAGATACTGGTCAGAAACTTGGACAGGCCCTAGTTGGTAGGTCTCCTGAAAAGTCTTGACCAATTCAAAACCGAGCTGACCGTTGAACAGCGTCTCGTAAAAACGCATGGTCATCGGCCAGCGATACGGAATCCGCGACTGCGAGTCGTAGCGCCTGTTGGTCGAAATGACCAGGTAATCGCTGTTGTCCAGACCGCGCTGCATCAGATCGCGTTTATACACATCATCTTCATAGTAGATCTGAAGCTGCTGAGGATGTAGCTGCGCGCCCCACAAATCCACGCTGCGGCAGGCTGCCACATTGACCACACCCGGCGCGGGGTCATCTTCCAGCGTGCGGCCATCAGGCAGCGCGCAGACTTTGGGCAGCGAGACCTCATCCCACTGCCCTTCCCAGGCAAAGACCGGCCCCGAACTGATAAGCGGCCCGCCTGACTCAACCTCAAAAATGAAGGTGTAGGTCTTACCCTTCTCGACGACCAGCGGCTCCGTTAGCGGGATGTCGTATGCATCGCCGAGAACATGCCGGATGCGCCGGAAATCCGCCGTTAGTACACCTTCAGTCAAGATCAAATTGCTGTCGGGAACACCGATCCGAATGCGAATTGTCTCGGTTCCAGGATCATCATTTGGGTCGCCCAAGTGCGGCGAATAGACTTTCGTGATAGTTCCATCTGCCGGAGCTGTAAAGTTCTGAGTATACGGCTGCCCCTGTTCGTACCGCGAAGCCTGCTGGTCTAGCGGCATCGAGTCATCGAAGGCAGGCCGATTCAGCACCGCAATGTTGATCAACGGAGCCTGTGCGCCTTCGACCCGCATCGAGAAATCACCTGGAAGGTTCTCACGCACCCAGTGGCTTGATTGGGCCGGTGCGAACATCTGCCGGTAGATGTTGGTGAACATCAACGCCCACAGTGCCGTAAAAACCACGACACCGACCATCAAGCTGCGCGCAGCGGCAGTACGCCCCCACAGCTTGGAACCATCTGCTCGCTGCACCAACTCCGCCAAACCCCAAGCAGCCAGCACCGCCAGCGCTGGGTAGATCGGCAGATAGTAGCGCATGCTCATTACCCAGATGCGACCCAGCCAGCCAAAGTAAACCAGCACCCAGACAAACAGCAGCAGATTCAGCAGTGCCCCTGGCCTCGAACGCAGTATCCGCCAGCCGCTCCATACCCAAGCTGCCCAGGCCGTAATCCCTAGTCCGATTCCCATACCCCATAGCACCATGTTGAGGAACGGAAACACATAGGGCGTACGGGCTACCCACTGCCAGTTGGGGGGAGACTCGGCATTTCCGCTAACGAGATGCTGCGCTTCTGCTGCATCTTGCAGCCAGCCCGGATTCGGAACCAGACCAAAGAAGCCTGGCCCAGTGAACGCATAAGGATTCGTCAGGCGAAACACCAAGATCGTCATCGCGCCAGCCGCAGCCAGACCCGTCAGCGTCGAGGTGAGAATGCGCTGGCGCTCCCCCCAAGCCAACCGAACATCCAGCACGGGCAGGCTCCGCAGGCCCGCTGCAAGCACGACCAGCCCGATCAGCGGCAGCGTATTGATCCGGCTGGCAAGTGCAGCACCGAAGAACAACCCGAAGACTGCATAATCGACCCACGATCCTCGAAGCTGCACGCGCACAGCGAACAGAATCGCCAGCGTCACAAACAGGTTGCTAACAGCATCGACTGTCCAGAAATGGGCCTGCTGTATCGAAAAAACTGTACAGGCGTACAGAATGGCCGCGATCAAACCCACAAAGCGGCCATGCAAATACAAGCCAATCGCGAACGTCACTGCGATCACGCCCATTTCAGCCAGCGCCGAAATTAGTCTGCCGACCTGACGCCCCCCCAGATAGCTCGCCAACGAGGGATCGCGCAGGATGTCAGCCAGTGCGTCAGCCATCCCCCGCACGATGAATGCGGGCAGGGTGCCATACACGTACAGCCCGTTTCCGGTGTTGTTGGGATTCAGGGGCGAACACTGAGCGTCGAAGTAACCACCCCGTCCGCCGGTCTCTGGGTAGCGTTCCAAGCAGCGAGCAAGCTGTCCTTCAACATCGGCATCAGTGAAGATGAGCGTCCCGTTCAGCGAGGCGACCACCTGAGTCATGAAGCGCTCGTCGGGATGCCAGAGTGTGAATTCGTCCCAGTTCGGACTAAGGAACCGGAAATATCCGCCTGCCAGCATCGTCACCGCCAGGGCCGCCCAGATCAGCAGCGTGTTCCACCAGTCGCGACGGAAAGTCAGCCGCTCGCGGGCTGGATTTTCAGCAGCGTTCAACATAACCCGCCAGTCCCATCCCTGTTCGGGACGTTATCCACCCAGGTATCATACACGGTGCGTTCGGCAATTCCTCACCAGCACTCACAGGTTAGCCGCCAAGAAATCCGCAAATCCCTGTGCGCCCAGGTGTGGCACGCGGAAAATCATGAAATCATCGCCCGGTTTGTAGCTGGCAATCCGCTGCGCATATCCCGACGGGAACCACGCTTTCAATGCGGCCTCAGTCTCCGAGTCTTCTGGGGAGTAGAAAAAGAGGATGTCTTTTTCAGGGTCCAACCGGTACTGATCAGTCTTCAACGAAGCCAGATACAAAAAGCTCGGCACTTGGTCGAGGGCCACAATTCCATTCGGCCAGTCGGTCAGGCCAGCTTCCACACCTAACGCGCGATGATCCCACCAGTAGGGATACGCAATCATAAATGCATTTCCGAAGCTGCCACCGCTCTCCGCGAATCCCCGCAGCACGCGCCCCCCTTCAGTGTAAGGTGCAGGCGAGGAACTGAAATACGCTTCTCGATAACCGACGAAATAGGTATTCCAGTTATTCACCCCAGCGATACCCACCAACACGACTGCGAGGGTAATGCCCCCAACCCGTCCTCGCCAGTCGGGGAACATGCGCTTGATCTGTAAACAGACCAGACTCAACGCCAGCGCCGCGAAAAGATAGACAATGGGCAGCGTACCGCTGGTGCGCGTCGCGCTGGGATTTTCAATCGGGTAGGCAATCGACAGTGCCGACGGCAGCAGCATGATGAAGACCAACAGTGGCATCAGCCAGTCAGCCGGGTCTTTCCTGCGGATCATCCGTGCGATCCAGGCCCCCAAACCAACGATGAGCAGCGTTCCGGTCACTGGGTCCATTGTCGGGCGGTTTGGCTCCGCGCTGACCCAAGCCACATCCCCTTTCCAGTTGTACATTAGCAGCGCATTGCGAATGTTGTCCAGCAGTACAGGCACATTCTGTTGGAAGGCCGCAAACCGCTCTTCTAAAGTGGGGATACGCTCGATCAAATTGCCTTCACTGTCGGTCGTCTGGATCAGATCATCCCCCAGCAGCCGGCCAGAAGTCCGCCGCCAGAAATCATTCGGATACTGAAGAGCGAATCCTAGCATCGGGGTGAATACGGTTCCGGATATAATGACCAGTACAACAAAATGGAACAGCGTCTTGCCGAACTGCACGCCGCCGCCCTGACCAAACCGGCGCATCACCCAGCGCATCACAATCACCAGCACGATCCCTGCGATGATGACCACAGGCAGCATTCGCACAGCCTGATACGCATACAGGCCAATGCCCAGGGTCAACCCTGCTTTGATGAAATCGCCTCGACAATTCCAGCGAATGCCGCGCGCGAGATAAATCACCACCAGCGCCGTGAACAACACCGTCAGATTGATCCGCAGCCCCAACCGTGCCAGCATGGTGTGCCAGTAGCTCACCGCCACCAGCGCCGCTAGCCCCAACCCGACCCAGTTCGCCAGTTCGGGTTCTTCGTCGCCAATCAGCTCACGTCCTAACCACCACAGGATCGGTATCGTTACCATACCTTCGATAGCGGTCAGGAGCTTGAGCGTAGTGAAGTTGAATCCCAGTCCGGGCAGTTGGGCAAACAGCGCCATGACGTAGAAGTGCAGGGATTCGCGTCCGCCGTTATTCGGAAAGAATACTTGCGTCACGCCGCGGGTGATGTTGGCCGAATCCAAGATTTTCTCGACATGATCGCTGGTCATTTCCGGCGGAACCCCGGAAATGTCGTAGAAGCGGAACAGCGCAGCAACAACCATAATTACCAGCAGTACCCACAGCGTTCCACCGCGCGGCAGGCGGTGCGCACGGAGGCTCTCAATCGTCGAACGCAGTCCCCATCCCACCGGCGCAAACGCCGAGATCATCAAGACGACTGCTGCGATCCAAGTTAGCACGCCGGGAATGGTGAACCGGTTTCCGGCAGTCAGGATGAGAGTCAGTCCGACGAATGCCACTGACGCGACGCCATAGATCAACCGTCGCTCAAGGTGGATAGAGCGATGATTGATAGACTCGCCCGCAGCAGACTCATTTTTAGGCTGTGGTAGCACAACTCGAATCTGTCCCCGCGAGCCGTAAATCTCACCAGCAGCCCAGATCACCAGCGCCAGCAGCAGGTATGGCAGCCCGACGTTCAGCCCGAACGCTTCGGTGCGTTCGGCTGCCATAATGGCGCTGCCATATAGCCCGATGCACACTGCCGCCCCCCAGATTCCGAGCTGCACGCCGCGCCGCTGGCGCTCTGCTCGCTCTTCCGGCGTCAGCGGAGCTGCAGGCAGCCGGAGAGCCACCCTTCTAAGAAATCGACGCTCACTCGCGCCGGATTGAAGAGAATCAACAGCCAAAGACAGCTTTTCCTGAGGCGTCCCAACAACGCTCACCAGTTCCCGAAAGGTATCCACAGGCGAGTGGAGAAATTGTCCCAACAGCTCAGCGATGGTCCAATTTTCAACATCATCACGCCCCACAGGAACAGCAGTATCCGATTCTTCTGCAACCAATCTAGGCTCTGGATTGGGCAGCAAAACATCCTCTGGTGGCGTGGAGGGCAGCGTCATCATATCACCCCTGATGATCGGTCAGTGGGAATCAGCTTAACCTGGCTTGCGCCCTTTAATGCACAGATTCACTGTCGAGCGATCTGGCGGCTCGTTCATCACGTTCTTGCGGTCGAAGAAATTCAGTATCCTTATACCCAGGTTCACCGGATTGAGCAAACTCCCGTTGTTCTTGTCAAAGGCTGTCCGGTCAGCAGCGTTCGCTAGTGACTCTGGCATCAACCCGGATTCCAACAGCGGTTTTCCCAGTCCATAGACCAAATTATGGATGAACGGGAAAGAATAATGGGTGAAGGCGCGTTCCTCTTCAATCACAAATCCGGCCGCCAGTACGTTGGCACGAAGCTGCTCACGGGTATACAACCGCACATGATTCGCCCAAATACCAGCTAGCGGCCCTGATCCGATATGTCGCCCGAAGAGTGTCTCCAGCGTCTTGTTGATCGGGTCCCACCAGAACGGATAGTTCGCGTTCGGTACAGTGATCGCCACGACACCACCCGGCTTCAATACCCGCAGCACTTCCTTCAATCCATCCACGTCTCGCTCGACGTGTTCCAGTATCTCTGAAAGGATCACACCGTCAAAAGTGTCATCGGCGTAGGGTAAATGGTAGATATTGGCATGCGTCAGCAAAACATCCGGCAGATGTCCGACGTTCTGCCTTGCCTTTTGGATGATCTCCCAATCCAACTCCAATCCCACCAGCTTGCAGGAACTGACGTATCGGAACATGTTTAGGTAGAAGCCGCGTCCGCAGGCGCAGTCCAGAATCACCGAATCGTCACGCGGGTCAATCCACTCAAAGATCGTGCGGACGCGCTTCTTGAAGGCCATATCAGCCTCGTTGCGCGTCATGTGTTCAATGGTCGCCGAGTCCATAAACTCTACCCAGAGGTTGTTTGCCGCTTCGATTTGCTGACTGCTTCGCGGAAGACAGCTTCGTACTGGTCTACCGTGCGCTGGAACGAAAAGATTTCCTCAATCTGCGTCCGCGGTTTTACATACTGATCGCGATTGCGAATAACTTCGACCAATGCCTCACCGATAGATTGGGTATCGCCTACTTTCGCCAGCTTCCCCATTCCCGTCACCGTAACGGGAACGCGTCCGCCCGGTGTATCAGTCATCACCACCGGGGTCCCGCTCAGCATAGCTTCAACCTGCACCAGAGCAAAACATTCGGTATCGCTGGTCAGAGCCAATACATCACAAGCAGCATAGAAATCAGCCATGAACTGCATGTCTTCGCTCAATCCAAGGAAGATGAGTTGCTCGCGGTATTGGTTCACCAATTCCTGAAGATGCTCCCACGTGTTCTCGTAGGCAATTTGATACTCGCCGCAGAAAACCACTCGCGCGTTGGGGTAGGTCTGATTCACCACATCCAGCGCTCGGATGAGCAGATCAGGCCGCTTTTCCTGCACGAAACGCCCAGAAAACCCAATCACCGGCCCGCCTTCATGCGACCATTGTGCGCGGAGTTCCTGTGCTCGTGTTGGATTAGGAGGTGGCATGATGATTGGCGGATAGATCGGCTTAACCTTGTCCATGTAGGGCTTCAGATAGTAGGATTGGTTTGCATAATCTTGACTATACGCAATCAAGCGTGTGGCATAGCGTGCCAGGATGCGGTACAGGAAAAACATAGTTCCCTGAATGAACCGGTTCGCCGCGCCTTTAGGCAGGATCAAATCTCCGTGGTGTGTCACCACCACCGGCCTCCGTGACAGCCCCGCCAGCACCCGCACTAATGCGGTTTCCAACATCGGCGTGCTGACCCAGACCAGATCATGTTGCAGCATCAGTCCCAACGCCGCCCACGGATAGGCCGGCATAATCATGCCGCGGCTGATCGGGATCGGTGGAACCCACAGCCGCACCACCCGCACCCCGTTGTGCATTTCCGCATCACGTGGCAGCGACAGCTTGTAACGCGCTGTTAGCACGGTCACTTCATGCCCGCGTCGTGCCAGTTCCTCAGCCACATGCTGTACATGGATAGTGAGACCTGTGCGGTGCGGCACATAGTACAGAAGACAAATCAGGATTCGCAGTTTCTGCCCGGACTCACTCGCAGCCTTTTCGGCCTGCTTGAGAATCGCATCTGAGCTGTCCTGAACCGGCATATTCTGATCGATCAATCGGAAAACCAACCTTCATTAAACAAGAACGCTCACCCTAGGCCCCCTGCGACTCGCTGCTTCTCAGACGGCTCACACCATGTGAAATCTGCTGGATCGAAACGCCCTCTTCGACAAAACCGAGCAGTCCTGTCGCCGCGTGAACCGCCAGATTCAGGCCATGAACCAGCACCGCGAACGCGGCTGCTTTCGCTGCCGGCTCACCATACCCAGTCGCATTCATCGCCAAGATAATCGAAAGCTCATAAGGCCCCAGATTGCCCGGCACAGCCGGAACCGCAATCGCGAACGCTGCCGCCGCAATGTACAGCAGCGTGGTAGTCCAACTCGCTTGGTCGTAAAACGTGAACATCAAGCAGTAGCCCGCCGCTGCGGAAAGCCCCCATCCTAACGTGGTCAGCCCAACTGCCACCAGCATTGACCGCGCCTGTGCCAGCGGCCGCACCCCGTCCAATAGTTGGCTGCCCCAGCGGGTCAGCGCTGGCTGGTTGATCCATGCCAGCAGTCGATCCGCCCAGGAACGCTGCCGGGCCAGCACAACCAGCACCCCAAATCCGAAAACAGCCGCCGGCGCAGAAACCGCCGCCGCAGTTCGAATCGCTTCTGGCACAGGCCCGAACGCCAGCGCCAGGAAAACCATCAACACCACGCCGAGCAGATCTAGCAGCCGCTCAACGACGATAGTACTGGCCGTCTTCAAGGGGGCTATCGGAGGCTCCGCGCGCGTCGCCAAATAGATCCGCGCCAGTTCACCAATCCGCAGTGGCAGAATGCCGTTGACCAAATAGGCCACATTCATGATGCTGAAAGTCCGACGGATCGGCAGACCTTGTTCGAGCAGCCACTGCCAGCGAAATGCGCGGGCCACCAGCCCAAGCAGAAGAAGCAGGGTTGTGGGAATCAAGTACACCCAACGCGCCTGTGACAGCGCATCCTGTAGCTGCCTCACATCAATTTGTGAAATGATGAAGTACACCGCTGCCAGACTGACGACGATGCCCAGTACTCCCATCCGCCAGCGTATCACCGCGCTCCACCGTCCCTTACGCCAGAATGCCGCGCATTATACTATCCTCGTCAAACCGATTCCGAGAGTCAACTCGCCCTTCGGTCATGGCCTCGCGCCATTCTTGACATCCACAAGAGCCAAACCTATAATGAACACAGTTCGCGGGTATAGTTCAGCGGTAGAACGTTTGCTTCCCAAGCAAAATGTCAGGGGTTCGAGTCCCCTTACCCGCTCAGCAGGTTATGACGCCGCAGCCTATCCCCCAGTGTTTTGGCTGTCCCTATGGAGGGAAGCGGAATGTCATCCCTCCACGAACACCTTATCTCCCCTTTTGAATCCCATATTTCCCAAAACAAAGTGATCCTATCCGGCGGCTGGCAGGTCTATTCAATCCCGCTGAGCGCCAATCTGTCAGCCTACCCTCCCCCAGAATCAACTAGCCCAGTTCCAGACAGCGTTCACCTTCAGCCGTTTCTCTACCCGGATCGCCCCTACTGGGGGGATCACCTCCGCGCCATCAATGACAGAGCATGGATTTACCGGCGGTCGTTCCGGCTGCCCACCGGGGCCAGCCGCCGCGTCCGAATTCGGTTCGATGGTGTCGATTACTATGCCGGTGTCTGGCTGAACGACCACTACCTCGGAAGTCATGAGGGGAACTTCGCTCCTTTTGAGTTCGATGCCACGCACGCTGTCCATTGGAACGAGGACAATTGGCTCACAGTTCGAGTCACCTCCCCGTGGGATGCGCCTAATCCAGGTGGGAGCTATCCCATTGATCATGTCATTCGAGGAATGGTGAAAGGACTATACGAACACGGTGAAGGTGTCATTCCCCCTGCTGTGAACCCCATCGGCATCTGGCAGCCGGTCAGTCTCATTCTGGATGACGGCCTCAGCATCGACCAGACCCGCATCCGCACAGACATCGACGGACGGATCCACCTGCGCCTGCGCCTAACGAATGCCACAGCATCCACTTGGAACGGCCGCCTAGCGCTGAAAATCGAAGCAGAAAATCACGATGGCGCTGGTGCAGCGGCAGTGCTTGAAACAGCCCTCCCACCTGGCTCCTGCGAGATCAACTACACCTTGCTTTTGCCTGAACCCTGCCTGTGGTGGTGTTGGGATCATGGCCCTGCGAACTTGTACCGCCTTGCTGCGCAGCTCGTCAATACGGACGACCACATCATTTCGGAACTCACGCGTATCTTCGGTGTCCGTAATGTTCGCCTGGAACGCTTACCAGAACGATTCGTGTTCTATCTGAACGACCGCCCGGTTGCGCTGCGGGGATCATCATATATCCCTGCGCTCTACCTCTCGCAGTGTACTCACGAATCGCTTGCCCAGGACCTCAGGCTGGTACAGGCAGCGAACCTCAACTTGCTGCGAGCACATGTTCATGTCTCTCCCTCCGCGCTGTACGATCTCTGTGACCGCGTGGGAATGCTCGTCTGGCAAGATTTCGAACTCAATTGGACGCAGGACAGCTCACCCGAATTCGAGCAGCGCGCGCTCCGCTTGCAGCGGGACATGATCGATCTCCTCGACCATCATCCATCCGTGGTCATATGGGCCTGTCACAACGAGCCGACTATGGTCTTCGCCCGCCGCCATAATCTGGAAGTCCGCCCCGACCCCGCCTTATATGCTGACGCCCAAACCGATGATCCAACCCGTCCGGTCTTTCTCTGCTCCGGCCAGATGGATTCCGACTGGCAGCGATCTGGCGACTCGCATTGGTACTTCGGCGCAATCTGGAGCCGTCATTTCACGGACATCCGTCGCCGCCGCCCACGACTCCTCTCCGAATTCGGTTTTGAAGCGCCTGCCGTTCGTGATACGTTGATGACATACCCAGAGGTATGGGAACGCCTCAGTCATCTCGACCATTACATCGAGTCGCTCGGAGCATATCAGGCTGCGCTCGTGCAGTATCAGGTTGAGTATGTTCGGCGCGCTCGCGCAGAGGGCTGCGCGGGTTATGTCCACTTCTGTCTGAATGACCTCGTGCCCCAGGTTGGCTGCGGTGTACTGGATGCCTTGCGCATTCCCAAAGGGGGCTATGCTGCCCTTCAGCGTGCCTCACAGCCGCTCCTAATCTCTCTAGATCACGACGGGCATCATCCGATTGCGCTCTGGGTCTGTAATGACACCATGCAGGCCTATCCGGCTACGTTAATTCAGTGGCAGGTGTACGGAGAAAAGGATGCCCTACTCGATCAAGGGAATGTTCGCTTTGACATTCTCCCCAATTCAGCACAGCCTGTGATGACGGCCGCTTGGGCCGTTCCCCTACACCAGGTTAGCAAAATCCATCTGTCGATCCTTGATGCGGATGGCAAAACCCTATCCGAGAATTATTATGACCACCCCTTCGCACAGTGGGAGCGCCCACACGGGTATCCCTGGAAATTCGATCCTTACCTGGGAACAAAAGTCTTTAATCGACCAGACGCGCCTAGCCTGGCCGATCATGGTGTGAGTCGGCTAATGAGGCTCATCCCACTGCCCTTGCGTGAAGCTGCTGCCGAATGGCTGCTGCGCGGGAACTGGCCTGTTTGGTTTCAGTCTATGATCGCGCAGATCGTCGACCATCTTCTCAAGTAAGGCTGCTGCCCCAGGCTGAACAACCTGAGGCAGCCTGTCGATTGCCGCTAATCTCCCGGAACCGCTTCGCCCTTCGCTGTAGTCACAGGAATGCTCTCCGTTGGAATGACCGCGCCGTCTGCGCCTGTGGTTCGCTTGCGCGGCGTGCAGGTGATGTAGTCCCCATACAGCCGCCACTCGTCTAAACGGCACGAATGCACCAGCTTGCCATCCCAAACAGTCATGTCCGGGCAGCTTTCACACATGTCCACCCGTCCATCTTCCAGCAAATCCGGCCCTTGTATAATCCCAATGCTCTGCATGTACAGCGGGCTGAACAATTCGCTGGGGTGCTTCCGCACTTCTTTCCAAAACTCGCGCCAGGTCGCTCGCACACCCTTGTCAACCAAACCGAGCAGGAAAGCAATCTTCGGAATGACGTTCGATGGCGAATAAATGACGTAAGTCCCGTGCTGGAGGTGATGGATCATCTCAAATAGTTCTACGACGCGCGGCCCCGACGAACCATACATCCGGCGCCGAGTTCCCAACTGCGCGGCAACAAGCCAGGTTATCTTGTCGTGGTTGTGCGTCCCCCCCATATAGGCCGCTGTCTCGTAATGCGGGAAGCGTTCCTTGATCTTCGCATAGATGTCTCGCGAAGTTAGCCAAGACTCTTCCGTCGTCGTGTTACCCTTGATGTAGCTCATCTCAGGATTGATCCGCTGGCCGCCCGCATAGTATTCAAAGTCCCCCTCCGGCACAGCATTGCGGAACCCGATGAACACCAGCCCATGCACACGGTCGATATGCCGGTTTGCCCAAGCGACCATCTCCGGCACAAAGTCCAGATTGCCGGGATACACAGTCATCCCAAAACTCACGAACAAACCGCCAATCGAGTGTGCCATATCTGCGTAGTGTTCGCGCAGTTCAAAGAGTTCCGTTTCAGACTTGCCCTTCCAGTGTGGCCGCGCCTGCTCACTGTCGATGTGAAACGTGAACCCAACAGCCCCCGCTTTTTTGAGTTCAACCATAAACGGACGGTCATTCTCCAGCCGGATTCCGTTGGTCAGGATCAACGGCTTCATCCGTTGGCTTTTGATGTAGGCGACGATCTCCAGAATTTGGGGATGAATGAGCGGCTCACCACCTGCGATGGAGATGTTGTCGCAGTTCCGCATTCGTTTGAGGAGCTGTATTTCCTCTTTCACCTGTTCCAGAGTCTTGTGTCCCTGCATTCCGTTGATACGGTAGCAGCCCCGGCAGTATGTGTTGCACTTATCCGTGACCTCCAACCAGCCAATCGGATTATCATTGGCCGACCACGGAAACCGGTACATGTTGCGTTGAGCAAGTTGCATGGCAGCACCCTTTCACAAAACTACAGAGACCCCAGGCACGGGGTGTGACAGGGAACAACCGGTCGACGAAGCGATGAACGTTTCGGGGCAGCGGGGTTCTCGTGATCACCCCAGCGTGTCGAGTCCCACCATTAGGGTAATCAAACCATACACCATTATAGCGCAATTTATTTAGCTACGCAAAGCAATTATGCAATGGACTGCATCAGCGGGTCACAACGCCCCTGGACAATCAATTTCAATCGCGTGGATAATCTGTTCCACCACGGAGGCAGCCGCTGCCGCAGCTTCGGGGGAAAGGCCAGCGCCATGCTCGAACTGCTGGCCTTCGATCCCATACACGATCAGTGAGGAGGGGAGTAAACCGATCGCTCGCCCTAACTCGATGGCCTGTACCACACCAAACAAGTGGCTGGAAGTCTGCGCCAGATGCACGGGCAGCACCCCGGCCTGAACGTCGAAGCGCTGCACCGTGCCGGGCAGCGCGCCAGTCACCATCGCGTCGATCAAATAGACCGTTTGGGTCTGCTGCCAGAGGTCAATCAGGTCGGCTCCATCACCGGACTGCTCAACGACGTGGATATAGGGCAGCCCTTTGGCTTGGATCTGCCGGGCTGCCACAAGTCCAGCGCCATCATCTCCCCGATCTTCGTTTCCGACGCCGATCACCAAGATCGGGACTTGCAGATGAGCGGCCATCGATCACGAACCGCCTTTACTCACGCACGATGTCCAGTTTCAAAAAGTGCGTGGCGCACGAGATGCACGGATCGTAGTTGCGAATCGTCTGCTCGCAGCGCCAGGTGAGTTTGTCGTCCGGCAGATTCAAGTTCGCTTCAATCACGCGGTGCAGATCATCCTCAATGGTCTTCTGATTCTGGGATGTAGGTGGCACGATCTTTGCATCAAGGATCATTCCTTTTTCATCCAGGCGGTAGCGATGGTACAGCAGTCCACGGGGTGCTTCCGTCGCGGCAAAACCCGACGACACGCGCGGCCGCACAGGAATGGCAGTTCGTTCTGGTGGCTCATAGGCCTCAATAATCTGGATCGCGTGGTCACAGGCATACACCGTTTCAACCGCCCGCACTGCAATGCTCTGGAACGGATTGCGGCACACGCCGCTCAGCCCGGCGCTGGCTGCCGCCTCTTGTGCCAGCGGGGTAAGCTGCTTGTAGTTCAACGCATAACGCGCCAGCGGCCCCACCGCATACGCGCCCCGCGCCCGCATCGACGAGTGCAGTGCATTCGAGTACGCCACATGCTCTTCAACAAACTGAGTCTCATAGTCGCTGACAGCAATATCTAACCCCTTGCTGGAGACCACCCGCCCCTCATTCAGCGGATACTCCTCCGGGTGATGCAGCGCCACAAACTCGTAATCCTGTTCCAGGTCGGGATACGTTAGCGTTCCCGTCCACCGCGCCGTTTCCACGGCTGCGTCTCGCGCCCATTTGAGCTGCTCCAGCAGCGGCATCAGTTCCGCCCGCGTCGGAACGCGGTAGAACCCGCCGACACGCACATTGATCGGATGAATTTCTCGGCCACCGAGCAGCCGGACAATCTCATTCCCAATTTTCTTCAGCGCCAGCGCCTTTTTGACAACATCTGGGTAGTCCCGCGCCATCTGGATCACATCTTCATATCCCAAGAAGTCTGGCGCATGCAGCATGTAGATATGCAGCACATGACTCTCAATCCACTCACCACAGTACAGCAGCCGTCGGAGGCTGCGGAGCGCTCCATCCACCGTAACCCCAAACGCATTTTCCATCGCGTGAACGGCGCTCATCTGGTACGCCACCGGGCAGATACCGCAGATGCGCGCGGTAATGTCCGGTGCTTCGCTGTAATCACGTCCCCGCAGGAAAGACTCGAACAGGCGCGGTGGTTCAAAAATCTTGAACTTGACATCCTGCACAGCCCGGTCTTTAATCTTGACGTACAGTGCCCCCTCCCCTTCCACGCGCGCCAGCATATCGACTTTGATCACGCGGGTATTCGTCTTATCCTTCATGGATCTCGCTCTCCCTACGGAAGGCATCCGCAAAAGCATTGAAGGTACGGAAAGAGCGCACAATGTCCTGTGGAGTCACGCCCAGTGCCTTCCACTGCTCGCTCAATGCGCGCGTGTTTGGAGTCTCAACTGGCCCGAAGCAGCCGTAACAGCCCCGCTGATATGCCGGACACAGTGCGCCACATCCTGCTTGAGTGACCGGCCCCATGCACGGTGTCCCGTGCGCAACCATCACGCACGGCGTACCGCGCCGCTTACATTCAAAGCACACGCTGTACTTCGGCGTATTCGGCTTCCGCCCGTTCAGATACGCGCTGATAATTTCGATGAGCTGCGCTTTATTGATCGGGCATCCCCGCAGCTCAAAATCCACAAACACGTGGTCAGCAATCGCGGTCGATTTGCTCAACGTCTCAATATAAGCCGGAGTCGCGTAAACGTGCGGTATCATCGTCTTCACATCCTTGAAGTTCCGCAGCGCTTGAATTCCCCCGGCTGTCGCGCAGGCCCCAATCGTGATGAGAAACTTCGACATCCGCCGCACGCGGTGGATGCGCTCCGCATCGTGCTGCGTCGTGATCGACCCCTCAACCAGCGAGACGTCATACGGCCCCTTAGTGACCGCCCGTGTCGCCTCCGGGAAGTACGCAATCTCCACCGCATCCGCAACCGCTAGCAGTTCATCTTCACAGTCCAACAGGCTCAACTGGCAGCCATCGCAGGACGCAAATTTCCATACGGCAACTTTAGGTTTACTCTTCCGCGGCATGGTTCTTTCTCCTAAATCTCCCATTTGTTGAGCAGATGCTGGATTTGGCTGTGGCAAAAAACCGGTCCATCCTTGCAGGTAAAGACCGGCCCGAACTGGCAGTGTCCACACAGCCCAATCGCGCACTTCATATTCCGCTCAAGGGAGACAAAGATGCTGTCGCTGCTAACGCCGCGCTTCTCCAGTTCCATCGTCGTGAAGCGCATCATCACTTCCGGCCCGCACACCATCGCAATCGTATTCTGTGGATCAAACGGCGCGCGTCCGATCAACTGAGTCACCAACCCGACGCTCCCTCGCCAATTGCCCGTCGCCCGGTCAACTGTTACAAACACATCCAGATCGAACTCCGCGCGCCACTGCTTGAGTTCCTTACTGTAAAGGACATCGCCCGGAGTGCGCGCCCCATACAGCAGGACCACGCGCCCATAATGCTCGCGCTGCGCCAGAACGCGGTACATCGCTGGACGCAGCGGCGCCAGGCCGATGCCCCCCGCGACGATCACAATGTCTTTGCCGCGCCCGAGTTCCACCGGCCAGCTAGTCCCGAATGGCCCACGAACACCAAGTACTGCGTTCGGCCCCAATTCACTCATCGCCCGCGTCACAGTACCAACTGCACGAGTCGTATGAATCAGGACATCCCGCCGTCCTGGATCGCCGCTGATCGAGATCGGAATCTCACCAACGCCGTAGATATAGACCATGTTGAATTGGCCGGCCTTGAAAGCCGGAATATCGTCTCCCGATTTCGGCAGCAGTTCGACCGAGAACGTATCGCGGGTGTCCCATTGGATGCGCTCTACTCGGTACAGGGTTGGCAGCATCGGATCATAGACACTGTGCGCGACCGGTGCTTTCGCTTCGATGAAGGTTTCCATCGGCAGACCTTTCTTCAATGCACGTGATACATGTCCAGCAGTTGCAGCCGTGTCGCTTGCAATCGCTCCATCATGATGTGGGAGAACCGCTTCATCAGTTCATACCCCAGGTTGTGGTCTTCTTCGCATTTTCCGCGCAGGCAGGCCCCATCGAACATGAACAGGCGCATCGGTGTAGCCGCGCGACCGCTGAAAACCCAGCGGTATGGAGGAAACAGCCACGAATAGCCCACAACTTCGCCTGCCCCAATGGTCTCAATCGTGATCGGCCCACGCGCCCCTGTGAACATCTCCACCTTGACGGTCCCTTCACGAATCACGTAGAAATGCTCAGCGACCTCACCTTCCCGAAATAGGAACTCTCCGGCCTTGAATACCGCGTTCGAGGCGCATCCGGTGATAAGCTCCAGATACGGTTTTTCCAGCCCTTTGAAGAATGGATGCTCTGCAATTAGGGGTTCTAGAGTTTTCATTTTTTCCGCTTCTTTTCTATGGGAGGAACCTTTTCGGCCAGATTCTGGGCGCGGATGGCACTGGCTTCCTCGGTGATGTCGATACCCACCGGGCACCAAGCAATACACCGTCCGCAGCCAACGCACCCTGACGTACCAAACTGATCGATCCAGGTCGCCAGCTTATGCACCATCCACTGGCGATAACGCGATTTCCCCGATGCTCGGATGCTGCCGCCAACGATATACGAAAACTCCATCGAGAAGCATGAGTCCCACAGACGGCGGCGTTCCGCCCTATTTCCGCTGAGGTCGGTAACATCCTCAACAGTCGTACAGAAGCACGTTGGACAAACTTGCGTGCAGTTGCCGCACATCAAACAGCGCGAAGCCACTTGATCCCAACGAGGGTGGTCATAGTTGCTGGTGAGCAGCGTTTTGATGTCTGTTGTATCCATCGACCGCCCCATGCGGGCCTCGGTCTCAGCCATGATCTGGGCTGCGGCAGTCACTTCAGCTTCCGCTGCGGGACGATGCGGCACCGCTTCCAATACCGCTTCACCTTCATCGCTCCCGACCTCAACAACAAAGTAGTGCTGCTCGGCTTCCATCACTTCAGTCAGTGCCAGGTCAAAACCCGCAGTTGCCTTCGGCCCTGTATTCATCGACGCGCAGAAACAGGTCGCGTTCGCCTTACCACAGTTGACCGCCACAATAAAGACATTTTCACGCTGGCGCTGGTAGATCGGATCGGCATAGCTGCCGCCCATGAACACATGATCCTGCACCGCAATCGCGCTGAGTTCACAAGCTCGCACGCCAATGAACGCCAGACGCCGCGGTTCATGTGCCTCCGGCTCAATCACAAAGCCGCCGTTTTCCCGGTATGCCTGCCACATACGCACAGCCGGCGGGAATAGAAACTTTTTCCATGACTGCGGGCCAACATTGTAGTTGAACAGCTTGTGCGGCTGCCCCTCACTCAGACGGTATAATCCCCCCTCAGTTCGGTCAGTCTTGCCCACTGGCAGATCCAATACCGAGCTGATCGAGTCGTACACAATCACTTGGTCTCGTACTGTCGGCCCAATCACGTCATAACCTCGCTCTATCAAGATGTCGAACAGCCGCTGTAGATCAGGCCGGTCGATCACGTAGAGGGTTGTGCTTTTTCCTTTCGCTTTTTTCGCCATCAATGAAGCTCCTTGTCGTCATCAAAGAGATTGGGAACAACCCTGACCAAAACATCTCTCACCCGCTTGGTAGAGGTTTAGGATGCTGTCTTCTTTATTCAGGCGCGGATAGACTGCGAGGGTATCGGTATAAGGTAAAGCGGAAATAATGAGGCGTATGAAAACAATCTGGACCCAGCGCAAGTAAAGCATCGCTGACCTCCCAGTATTGTTTCCATCCTAACATCACTTACCACCAGTCTATAGTGACAAAAATCACAATCCCTACAGATGGAGGGCATGGTAGGTAGCCCAGTGCAGTATGTTCGAGAGCCAAGCCGCTCAGGTCAAACCGCGACGGTCAGCACACCGGCACTAGAGGGCATATCGGAGCCTGAGTCGGCTTCTTTCAAGCAAATTCACTCAGAATCGATACCCCACCCCAGCCAGTACAGAGGTCATCAGCCCATAGCCGATTTCGCGGAACCCGATCACCCTTGCCGGCACAGGTTTCCGCATGGATGTGACTCCCAGAACGGCCCGTGCCAGCAGCACCATCCCAGCAATAACGGCTGTCCAGGGAATCAAGCTTGTCCAAGCCAACAACCCCAATGCGCTGGTCCCCAGTACGTGTACCGCAATCACCACTTGTGGATTCGCAGGCCGCCCTTTTTCAAGCCGCAGCCGCGCCCGTACATACAGGATCGACACAGCCGTTCGAACCAGCATCACCACCCAAAGGCCCAACGCGGACTGAGTCGTCCAACCCGCTGCAACCACCGCAGCCGGCGCCAGCACCGACAAAGCTGCTGCCCCGCTGAGTTCAGCCGCCGCATCGCGGCTAGCATTCCGGAGTTCGTAAAACATCTGCACCGCCGCGAAAGGTACAGCTGCAGCCAACGTGAGCCAGAAATTGCTCTCAGCGAACCATGCAGCCAGTACCAGCAGAATCACTGCGGCCAAGCCGTACAGCAGCGCAAACCGTTCTGCGATCTGGGTACGCGCATACCGCCGGCCCTTGCCCCGGTCCTTAAGGACGATCATCAGCGGATGGGAGAGCAGCACACCAGCCAGACCCGCCCCAACCAAACACAAACCTACCCATGATGGCGCCGCGATCAGCGCCGCCAGCGAAGGCTCCAGCCAAAATCCCCATACCCCGTGTTGGGATGGAATGGCAGCACTTTTGATCTGGTTCCTGTTTAGCTTCGATTCCATACACTTCCCTGCCTAAAATCCTCAACCAACGTGAGGTTCATTACCCTAAACTTTGCATAATGCTAATCACTCCAATGAACCCTCGCGCGCTTCGATCAAAGCTCCCTCCCCAAAACCGTACACATACACAGCCACCGCCCACCGTTCCGCTTCCGAAAGATAGCTGCTCCACGGGGGCATGAACTTCTCCATTCGCCCATCGCTAATCACGGTGAATATCGCTTCCGGTGTGTGTGCCGTCCGCGAACTTGGGTCATGAAAATCCGGCACATGCGGGATTGCCCCAGATCGTACACTCTCCCCGTCACCATGTCCGCTCATGCCGTGGCAGGCCGTACAGTTTTCAGCATACACTCTCGCCCCCAGTTCCAGATCGACGGTCTGGAGAATTCGCTCGACGACGTGTGCGGGTACAGCCGTTGCGGTCGTTGGCGGCAAACGGCGTGTATCTGAGCTGCATCCTGCTGCCAAGATCAGGCTAACCAGCCATAGGAGCAACACCGCTGGAGCGATAACTCGGTCTCTCGTCATAATAACATTCCTCAAAGACCTGAGCAGGTTCGATCAGGGACAGGATACAGCTTCACCCTCTCCAATTCCTTGATCTAG
>DAOUCY010000049.1:0-2736 GCA_034431625.1 Anaerolineae bacterium
AGGATGGTGATTTGGTTCGCATCGTTTCACCCACCAATCCGAACGGTGAGTGGGATTTGATGAACGGCAATACCGTTCCCATGATCGGCAAGGTCAAGGTGACCCAGGGCATTCGCCCCGGTGTGATCAGCTTTGCGCTCGGTTTCGGTCACTGGGCATACGGCGGTGTGGATGTGAGCATCAATGGACAGACGATCCCCGGCGACGAGCGGCGTATTCGCGGTTTCCATGCGAACGCGGCGATGCGGGTTGATCCATATCTTCAGAATACCACGCTGGTCGATCCAGTCGGTGGCAGCGCTGTGTTCTACGATACATTTGTGAGAGTAGTCAAAGTTTAGTCTGGAATTGGGTTGGGGTGGCACACATGACCGCCCCAACCTGCTTGCCCGTAAAGGGGAAATGTTATGGCATCCTTCACCGAGTTACTTGCCCAGACCGCCGCCCGCCACGACCATCTCTGTCCTCGCCAGGTCATTGGCGTTCGCATGGGCATGTATGCCGCCGACCTGTTGGATTTGGAATTGCCACAGTCGGATAAACGGCTGATAACATTTGTTGAAACGGACGGCTGTTTTGCCGATGGGGTGTCAGTGGCGACAGGTTGTTCGCTGGGGCATCGCACGATGCGGTTGATGGATTTTGGCAAAGTCGCGGCGACCTTCGTCGATACCAAAACTGAACGTGCTGTTCGCATTTATCCTCACGCCGAATCACGTTCCAACGCGCGGCTGTGCCTGCCCGATGCCCGCAGCCGCTGGCACGCCCAGTTAGAAGCTTATCAGGTGATGCCGGTGGAACAGATGTTGTGCTGGCAGCCTGTGACGCTCACCATCGCCCTGAAACAGCTTATCAGCCGACCCGGAGTGCGTGTCAACTGCGCTGTTTGTGGCGAAGAGATTATCAATGAACGCGAAGTAATCGTCGATGGACAGGCGATTTGCCGTACCTGTGCCGGTGATCATTACTACCAGGTAGGCAGTGATACTTTTGATGCTGTGCTGAATGAGGTTGTACAGACACATGCGAAATGATGTGACGGTAGCGATTCTGGCAGGCGGGCTTTCCCGACGCATGGGAACCAACAAGAGCTTTGTGCTGCTTGCTGGTAAGCCGCTGATTGAGCATGTGATCGAGCGCGTATCTGCGCTGCGCCTGCCTGTTCTTCTGATTACCAATACGCCTGAACAGTATGCCAGCTTCGGTTTGCCCATTTATGGCGATGTCTATCCGCAGCGCGGGTCGTTGGGCGGACTTTATACAGCGCTGCACTACAGTCTCACTGACTATACCCTGTGCGTCGCCTGTGATATGCCTTTTTTGAACGTGGATTTGTTACGATATATGCTGGGTTTGCGATCAGGAGCGGATAGCGTTGTGCCGTACATCGCAGGCAATTATGAGAGCTTGCACGCTATTTATCACCAGTCCTGCATTCCAGTCATGCGTGCGCAGCTTGAGCAGGGGCAGCTTCGCATCAGTAATATTTATTCCCAACTTCAGGTCAGACAGGTTACAGAAGTTGAAGTAGACCGTTTCGACCCTGACCAACGCTCATTTGCGAATTTGAACACCCCGGCTGATGTGGCACACATCCAGAGGTGGCTGCCATGACGCTCTACGATGCTTTCAATCGCCCGCTCGAAAATCTCCGTATCTCGGTGACGGATCGCTGCAACTTCCGTTGTTCCTACTGTATGCCCGCGCACAAATTTCCACAGGGATACCGCTTTATCGCCAGCGATGATCTACTGACCTTCGCGGAAATTACCCGGCTGGCGCGTATTTTCAGCCATCTTGGAGTTCACAAAATTCGTCTGACCGGTGGTGAGCCGCTGGTGCGTCCACATATCGAGCAGTTGGTGGGGATGCTCTCGAAAATAGACGGTCTTCGAGAGATTGCGATGACCACCAATGGCTACCTGCTGCCGCAAAAGGCAGAACTTCTGCGCGAACAGGGGTTGACGCGCTTAAACATCAGCCTCGACAGCCTGGATGAAGCCATTTTCAGACAGATGAATGGCGAGCGCGCCGAGGTGAGCGATGTCCTCAAAGGGATTGAAGCAGCAGAGTGTGCGGGTTTTTCACCTCTTAAAATCAACACAGTAGTCCAACGTGGTGTCAACGATCACACGCTGGTTGATCTTGCGCTCTACTTTCGGGAACGTGGGCATATCATCCGGTTCATTGAATTTATGGACACCGGGACGCTCAACGGCTGGAAATACGATCACGTTCTGCTCACCGACGAACTCATCCAGCAAATTGAGCGCGTGATTCCGTTGGAACCACTCCCCGCTCAACATCATGGCGAAGTTGTCCGACGCTATCGTTACGCCGACGGCAGCGGTGAACTGGGTTTCATCACATCTGTTTCAATTCCTTTCTGTGGCGGTTGTAATCGGCTGCGCCTTTCTGCTGAGGGGAAAATCTACACCTGTCTGTTTGCGAGAAAGGGAGTTGACCTGCGTAATCTGCTGCGATCAGGGGCTTCAGATGACACCATCATTGAACGCATTACGCAGACCTGGCAGCAGCGGACAGATCGCTATTCGGAAGAGCGCAGTCACGGACAGCGAACTGAAAAGGTGGAAATGCACCATATCGGCGGATAATCGCCAACTGCATTCTTGAATGATTCCCAGGGTGTAGTGACCCCAAAAAGTTGGACACAAAAGTGCCCGTGCTTATTTTAGCACGGGTTCTGGCTGTTGAGCCAGCCAATTTGCCTCGAAT
>DAOUCY010000050.1:0-159948 GCA_034431625.1 Anaerolineae bacterium
CAGCGTGACCAACGGCCGCGCCAACGCGCCGCGCGACACGATCTCGTGGTATCAAAGTGTGGCGTTTGCGCGGTGGGTGGATGCGAAATACCGGGACATGGGGTTGTTTGAGCAGTTTGAAGCCCTCACCCCAAACCCCTCTCCTCAGGGAGAGGGGCTTAAAGATTATCGTGAGATGGCGGCAAAAGTGATGGTGGAGGTCGCGCGTGATCTGCGGCAGCGGCAAACGTCTGCGGAAGCGCTGCTGTGGGAATGTCTGCGGGATGGGCGGCTGAACAACCTCAAGTTCCGTCGCCAGCACCCGGTTCCCAATACGGCGTTCGTGGTGGATTTCTACTGTCATGAAGCGGGGCTGATCATCGAAATTGAGGGTGGCATCCACGAGAACCAGCGAGTAGAGGATCATGTTCGACAGCAGGCGCTGGAGGACAAGGGACTGCGCGTCATGCGATTTGCTAATGATGACGTATTCAACCAGCTTGAGGGGGTTCTGATCGACATCCAGCGCGCAGCATCGGCTCCCCTCTCCCAGGGGAGAGGGGCCGGGGGTGAGGGCTGGCAGATCCGCCTGCCGACGGAATGGGAATGGCAGTGGGCGGCGCAGGCTGGCGCGGAGGAGCGCGCGTACCCCTGGGGCGATTGGGACGGCCACCCGCGCGTCAATACGGTCGAAGCGGGCATTCAAAATCGCAGCACAGCAGTAGGCATGTACCCACACGGGGCAGCCGCTTGCAGCGCGCTGGACATGGCGGGCAACCTGTGGGAGTGGTGCCTGAATAAGTATGCAGAGCCGGAAGTGTGCGAAGTGGATGCCAGCAGTGATCTGCGGGTGCTGCGGGGCGGTTCCTTCAGTTACCTTCGGAGCCGCGCCGCCGCGTCGTTTCGCTACTTCAACTACCCGTACTTCGTTCGCAACATTTATGGTGTGCGGTTGGTGTTGGGTTCCCCTATGCGTCTCTGAACTCTGGCACTCTGAACTCTGAAAGCGAGTGGAACGAGCGTCTCTGCAGCTCTTGCGCGCGCAGCGCGCCTCTAAGGGGGGTATGGGGGGAATCCCCCCATGTCTTCTCGCCGAAGGCGAGTCGAGTTTTTTGCCCTCACCCAATTCCTTGCAAATACCGCAGCCAATTCTCAGATTCTCATCACATGATCCGTTCTTATTCCTATCATTTCTCTTGCAGTCATGCATTTTACCGCTGCACATAAACTATCAGTTAATATATACAGGAATCAACAGGGCGGAACCTGCTCTGATTCCGCCCTGCTGCATTCCGCCTACGGGCAGTTGGCTTTGTTGAGCGTGTAAGCGAGTTCCGCCCGGTTGTCGTTTTCGTTGGTCTCGGCGATCTGGTTGTTCGGATCGACGACGACGATGATCTTGTGCCCTTCGCTGTGGTAGGTGCTCACCGTCAGCGGGATGTTGCCGGAATTCACCGTCTGCCCCGGCTGGATCGGTCCGAAGGAACCAGCGGTGGTCTGCTGGGTGCTGTTGTCGGCTGCCCGCACGTCCACCACCGAAAGCCCACCGCCCCCGGTCGGCTGCGAGCCGAAGTTCGCCACGTCCACCGTGATAATGAAGGTTTCGTTGCAGTTGGGCGAAGCCGGGTTGAGCCGGATCGTCCCCGCGACGAGGTTGACATCCGCGACCGGGACGGGCGTCGGTGGAATCGGCGTGGGTGGGACGGCCGTCGGCTGCGGGATGGGCGGGCCGGGATCGACGGCAATGCGCGAGGCATCGCCGGAGACGCTCAAAAGCTGCCCGAAGACCCAGCCTTCGCCGTTGTAGTAGCGCACCTTGTACCAATCCCCAGCCGGCGTCCGCGCCAGGATTTCAGTGGTCTGCCCAGCGGCGAAGCTCCCGATGGGCGGGTTGAAGAGCGTGCTGGGGCCGCTGCGGACGTTCACGCCCTGTAAGAAGGTGGCGGTGGGTACGTTAGGTGTCGGCGAAGCCTGCGGCACTGGGCTGGCCGGGATGGGCGTCGGCGGAGTAGTCGGCTGCGGTGGGGTAGTCGGCTGCGGCTGGCCGCCGCCCGGCTGCGTCACGGCCGTGGGGTTGGCCTGCTGCTCGACAGTCGGAGTCATCTGCGCTTGCGAGATGACGTTGACCGTGACGGTGGCTGGGGCGCTGCTGGAGCCATCCGCACGGAACGCCTGGACGCTCAGCGTGTGCGTCCCGGTTCCGGCGGCTTGCCACGCCTGGGTGATGCTGAAGCTCGGCGCGCCGCCCGGATTAGGCTGTTGGAAGGTCTGGATGATCGTGCCGTCCACCAGGATTTCCACTCGGTCAATATCGGCGCCGGCATTGGTGACCAGCGCCTGAAGGTTGACGGCGACATTTTCGAGGTAAGTGGCGTTGGCCGGCGGCGCGGCGATCTGCACCACCGGCGGGCCGCTGATAACAGTCTGGTTGTTGGGGGAAGTCAGCAGGTTGCAGGCGCCCAACAGGACGGCCATCGCCAGGCTGAGCAGCCCCAGGGATCGTGTGGCTGCGCGAAGGGTCATACAGCACAACTCCTCATGGTTGTGAGTCCAGAGGGTTTAATGTAGCGCATCCGCCCGATTTCCGCGACGGTCAGTCCAATCAGCGCAGGACAATCGGCGGAAGCGGGCAGAGCGGCGCGTGTTCTGTTACAATCAAGCGCGCGTAGGGCACAGGGAGGACGCCGATGAAGCTGTACTTTTTCCGGCACGGTCATGCCGAAGATGCTGCCGGCCCGGACTTCGACGATTTTGCCCGCCGCCTGACGGTCAAAGGTGTGGAGCGCAGCGGGGCGGCCGGCCGGGCGCTGCGGCGGCTGGGCGTTCGCCCCATTCGGTTGTTCAGCAGCCCACGAGTCCGCGCCCGGCAGACGGCGGATGTGTTGAGCGAGGCGCTGGGCATGAGCGTCAGCGTGCGCGACGAACTCAACTTCGGCTTTAATGTGGATCATGTCACCAGTCTAATCGCCGATCTGGGCGCGGAAGAAGAGGTGCTGTTCGTCGGCCATGAACCCGACCTGAGCATCATCGTGTTGACGCTGGTCGGCGGTGGCGAGATTGTGATGAAGAAGGGGGGCTTGGCGCGGGTGGACGTGTTCTCGCGTGATCCGCTGCGGGGCGTGTTGGTCTGGCTGCTGCCACCCCGCCTGCTGGATGCGCTGGCGGAAGGCAAGTAGCGCGGGATATTTATCCCAAGTTTGGGAAATATATCCCCAGAATCCCGCATTCGTGAGCTTGTGTTGCGACCCATCAAGGGAAAATCGACTTCTTTAGCCTTTTTCAAACCTTCGTACAACCATCATGAACTATCTCCTGGGAATCGACATTGGAACCTCCAGCGCCAAGGCCCTGCTCTTCGATGTGGAGCAGGCCCAAATCCGCGCCGTAGCCGGGCGCGAATATCCGATTTACCGTCCTGCGCCAGACCAAGCTCTGCAGAAGCTGGATGATTGGTGGGCAGCGACTGTCGAAGTGACGCGGCGAGTCACGGCAGAAGGATTCGGGGAGGCAGTAGCCGCAATCAGTTTCAGCGGGCAGATGCACGGGACGAGCCTGTTCGACGCTGACGGCCGTGAGCTGCATCCGGCCATCATCTGGGCCGACCAGCGCACCGGCCAGGAAGTGACCGAGTTGAGCGGTCTGCTGGGTGCGGAGGCTTATGCAGCCATCGCTGGAACGCTGCCGGCGGCCGGGTTCCAGGCCGCGACCCTGCTGTGGCTGCTCAAACACCAGCCGGAGCTGTTGGAACAGGCTGCGTTCGTGCTGCCGCCGAAAGATGCTGTGCGCTTCCGGATGACCGGCGAGGCGGCGGTGGATGTCAGCGATGCAGCAGGCACAGGCATCTTTGATGTCAGCAGGCGCGATTGGGCCTGGACAATCATCCAGAAGGCAGGGCTGCCGGAGCACATCTTCCCGCCCGTCAAAGCCTCAACCGCCGTAGCGGGCTATCTCCTGCGCGGCCCGGCGGAGGAGATGGGGCTGCGGCCTGGCATTCCGGTAGTGGCCGGATGCGCCGACCAGCCTGCTCAGGCAGTTGGCAACGGCCTAATCCGGCCAGGGCGCGGCTCGGTGACGGTGGGCAGCGGCGGGCAGGTATTCATCCCGTTCGAGCGGCCGCTGGGGGGGCGCGTGCCAACTGACTCGCGGCTGCATGTGTTCAACCACGCTGTGCCCGACCAGTACTTTGTGCTGGGAGCGACTCTTTCGGCGGGGCTGTCCCTGCGCTGGCTGCGCGGCATCGTCGGGCTGGAAGGTGACCCGGAGGCTTACGCCAAGTTGAGCACGGAAGCGGCTGCCATCCCGCCGGGCGCAGAGGGGTTGCTGTTCCTGCCACATCTGGCCGGGGAGCGCACGCCGCACATGGACTCGCTGGCGCGGGGGACATTCGTTGGGCTGAGCGCTCACCATACGCGCGGCCATCTGGCGCGGGCGATCATGGAAGGCGTCGCTTTCTCGCTGCGGCAGGCGGTGGAGATCAGCCGTGAGTTGGGTGCGGCGGCGGATACGATGATCGCAGCCGGCGGCGGCGGCGAGAGCGACATCTGGCGCGGGATTCAGGCCGATGTCTACGGGCTGCCGCTCCAGCGGACGCTTTCAACCGAACAGGCCAGCCTGGGCGCGGCGCTGGTCGCCGGTGTAGGTGCGGGCGTGTATCACAGCCTGAATGAAGCCTGTGAACGGGTCGTGCGCTATGGCGCAATCACCGAGCCAGACTCAGCCCGCCATGCATTCTACGAGGATGTGTATGCGCAGTATCTCGAACTCTATCCGCGCCTGCGGGAGGATTTTCACCGTCTGGCGCGCCGCAGTCTGTGAGAGGAATACAACCGATGAGCACCAAGCTGGCCTGGATCGAGACAGAACTAGCTGCCCTGAAAGAGCAGGGCTTGTACAACACCATCCGCACGCTGAACAGCCCGCAGGGAGCCTGGCTGGAAGTCGATGGGCGGCGCGTGCTGAACCTCTGTTCCAACAATTACTTGGGACTAGCCGACCATCCCCGGCTCAAAGAAGCTGCCAAAGCTGCCATCGACCGCATGGGGATCGGTCCGGCAGCCGTGCGCTCAATTGCCGGGACGACAACGCTGCACCTCGATCTGGAAGCGCGGCTTGCAGCCTTCAAAGGGGTCGAGGCCGCGCTGACGTTCCAGAGCGGCTTCAATGCCAACATCGCAGTCATCCCGGCGCTGGTCGGCAAAGGCGATGTGATCTTCAGCGACCGCCTGAACCATGCCAGCATCATCGACGGCTGCCGCCTGAGTGGGGCCAAGATCGTGGCCTACGAACACAACAGCGTCGATGACCTGCGCGCCAAGATTGCTGAGACGACTGAGTACGGCCGCCGTCTGATCATCTCCGATGGTGTGTTCAGCATGGATGGGGACATCGCGCCGCTGCCCGATCTCTACGCCGTAGCCGAGGAGCATGACATCTTGCTGATGGTCGATGACGCCCACGGCGAGGGTGTGTTGGGCAAAGGTGGGCGCGGCATCGTCGATCACTTCGGGCTGCACGGCAAGGTCGATATTGAAGTTGGCACAATGTCAAAGGCGTTCGGTGTGGTCGGCGGGATCGTGGCCGGCAAGCGGCTCTTGGTCGATTGGCTGCGGCAGCGGGCACGCCCGTTCCTGTTCAGCAGCGCAATGACACTGCCGGATGTGGCGGCCTGCCTGGCGGCGGTCGATCTGCTCGAAGAATCGACCGAATTGGTGGATCGCCTGTGGGCCAATGCTCGGACGTTCCGCGAAGGCATGCAGGCGCTCGGCTTCGATACGGGCGTCAGCCAAACGCCGATTGTGCCCGTCATGTTGGGGGAAGCGCCGCTGGCGCAGCAGTTCAGCCGGGCGCTGTTCGAGGCAGGAGTCTTTGCGATGGCAATTGGCTACCCGACCGTGCCGAAAGGAAAAGCGCGCATCCGTGTGATGAATTCGGCGGCGCATTCGCCGGAGGATTTGGAAGTCGCGTTGGCGGCCTTCGAGCGCGTCGGCAGATCGCTGGGGGTGATCGGGTAATCCAGTTTAGTCATCAAACGGTGATGTTTTAAGGAGGCGTTTTCAGCCATGTCTAATCCGCCTGTTCCGCGTACCAATACGTTTATGTTCCGTCTGGCGATGAAGGTGCAGATCTTCCTGCTGCGTCGCAACTGGATCGGCCCGCTGAGCAGGGTGCTGATGGTCATCACGACCACCGGGCGCAAGAGCGGTAAATCCTTTTCCACTCCAGTAGGCTACCTGCGTGATGGCGACGCGGTGCTGGCTTTCAATCTGGGCGGCAGTTCGAACTGGTACAAGAACGTACTTCAGAACCCAGAGGTGACGCTGGTCATCCAGGGCAAGTCGCAGCGAATGCGCGGCGCACCAGTCACGGATCCGGCGGAGATCGCCCGTGTCATCAACCTGTACTGCCAGGAACAGCCCGACATCGTCAAACGTTTCTGGGGATTCGATCCAGCAGCAGGGCAAGCGGACCGGCTTAAAGGAGCCGAACATCTCCGCTTCGTGCGCTTCACGCCCATTTAGCCCGTTGTAGCATTAAATTTGATACTTTGTCTCATTTATACGATTCGCTTGTTGCTCTCGTGTGAAGCGTATCAGGAAATTTCGTATATCTCGCACAAGGCAAAGTCTGGCGCACTCCGTATAATCCCGACCTCATGGCGCGCCGTCCTGAATGGCCGCCGGGAAAAGCGGATTTTGCGAATGAGGAGAACTTGTTATGTGCTCACCAGAAGTTGCCCGTGTCGTCCGTGAACGTATTGAGCGGGAGGGCCGTCCCCAGGTCAGCCGCCGGAATTTCCTCAAGCTGGGCGGCCTGACGGCGGCTGGTCTGGCTGTGGCCTCGGTGGGGCTGCCGCCGCGCCGTGCCGCCGCCCACGAGATGGCCGAGGTGGTCGATCTCAGCCATGTTTTCTCGGTCAACCCGCCGACGTATACGCCGGGGCAGGTTCCCACCCGCAAAGACCTCGTGACGGTTGAGGCCAACGGCTTCTACATCCAGGAATGGATGTTTGCCGAACACACCGGCACGCATATGGATATTCCGGCGCACTTCATCGCTGGTGGCGAGACGGTGGACAACTATCCGGTAGCGGCGCTGGTCAGCCCGGTGGTTGTCATCGATATTTCCAAAAAGGCCGCGGCGGATGACGACGCCATGCTCGATGTCGCCGACTTGGAAGCTTGGGAAGCTGCCAACGGCGAAATTCCGGCGGGTGCGGTGGTGGCGATGTATTCCGGTTGGGAGTCGCGCTGGGCAGAGCCGGAAAAGTTCCGCAATGCCGATGCCGATGGCGTCCAGCACTATCCTGGCTTCAGCGGGGAAGCCGCCAAGTTCCTGGTGGAAGAGCGCGATATCCACGGCATCGCCGTCGATACGCTCAGCCTAGACATCGGTGCTTCTACGACTTTCGATGTGCATTACACCATCCTGGGCGCGGGCAAGTATGGCCTGGAGAACATTGCTAACCTGGGCACGCTGATCGGCAAGTCAGCGACCATGGTCGTGGGCATTCCGCGTTGGGAAAAAGGTTCGGGCGGTCCCTGCCGCGTGATGGCAATGGTGTAGCCGCTCCAGTTCGAGTCAAACAAACAGCGGAGGAACCCCCTCCGCTGTTTTTGTCTGCGGGTTGGTCGATGAAGCTGGTGGTCAGGCGCTGCTTTCCGCAAAGACTGGCGCGGATGAGCGCAGCATCGAACTGAGTTTGTTGGCCGTGCCTGCCAGTTCGGTCTTCTCCAGGGGAGGCGTCATTACAGGCGTACGTGGCGGTGAATTCTTCTCCAGCACGATGATTTTGCGCTTGAGACACCAATCCAAGCCGCGCTGGAACGAGTCTTCAGAGAGGCCAAGCGCTTCGCGCACCTCGGCAGGATCGTCTGCATAATAATCCGGCTGCTGCTTAAGGTAGTCGCAGATCAGGCGGGCGTAGTATCGGGCGTCATCGAGGGGTTTGGTCGGCATCGGGCGAAACTCCTCACTGCACTTCGGTCAAACACAGCGAAACGCTAATCCATTGTTGGTACATTCTAACCATACACCAACTTTCACAACGTTCCATTAAGGTCTTCTCAATTGATCCGGATTTTACGTTTGTTACACCTTCGCCACCCGACCCTCGCGCGGCGGCACCCCGCTTCGTATAATGCGGCGCGATAATCCAATGCAACCAAAGGCCGTCCGATCCTATGAAACCGCTCAACTTCCAGCAGATCATCATGAAACTCCACGAGTTCTGGGCTGCGCAGGGCTGCCTGATCTGGAACCCGTATAACGTGCAGGTCGGAGCCGGGACGAACAATCCGGCGACGCTGCTGCGCGTCCTCGGCCCGGAGCCGTGGCGGGTGGCCTATGTCGAGCCGAGTGTCCGTCCAGATGACGGCCGCTACGGCGAAAATCCCAACCGGATGCAGTATTACTTCCAGTACCAAGTCATCCTCAAGCCTGATCCGGGCAGCCCCCAGGAACTCTACCTACAGTCGCTGGAGGCCCTGGGGATCGACCCGCGCCAGCATGATCTGCGCTTCGTCGAAGACAACTGGGAAAGCCCGGCACTGGGAGCCTGGGGGTTGGGCTGGGAAGTATGGATGGACGGGCAGGAAATTACCCAGTTTACCTATTTCCAGCAGGCCGGCGGTTTGGAACTAAATCCGGTGTCGGTAGAGATTACATACGGGTTGGAGCGCATCGCGCTGGCGCTGCAAGATACCAACGCCGTCTGGGATATCGAGTGGGTTCCGGGGCTGAAGTACGGCGATGTCTTCTTGCAGAGTGAGATCGAACACTGCAAGTATTACTTTGAGATCGCCGACATCGAGGGGCTGAAACAGACCTACAACGTCTACGAGAGCGAGAGCAAGCGCGCTCTGGAAGCTGGCGCACTCATCCCGGCCTACGACTATGTGTTGAAGTGCAGCCACCTGTTCAATGTTCTCGATACGCGCGGGGCGATTGGCGTGACCGAACGCGCCTACTACTTCCACCGGATGCGGGCGATGACGCGCAGCGTGGCGAAGGCCTTTGCGGCTCAGCGCGAGGCGCTCGATTATCCGCTTCTGAAGTCCAATATGGGTTGGGATGCGCCGCCCTTGCAGCGTCCGGCCGCACCTGCCGCCAGTGCGCTGAGTGGGCCGCAGGACTTTCTGCTGGAAATCGGTGTAGAAGAACTGCCCGCTGATGATGTGATGGCTGCCCAGGAGCAGCTTGAAGACATGGCGCTGCGCCTGTTCGATGACCTGCGGCTGCGCCCGCAGCAGGGCATCACGGTGAGCAGCACGCCGCGCCGTCTGGTGATCTCCGCCTGGCAGATTCCCGCGTGCCAGCCGGATGAAGAGCGCGTCGAGAAGGGGCCGCCCGCCAGCCGCGCCTTCGATTCTGACGGCAAGCCGACCAAGGCCGCCGAAGGCTTCGCCAAAGGGCGCGGTGTTCGCGTTGAAGATTTACAAGTGACCGAGATCGACGGCGGCCAGTATGTCACAGCAGTCGTGCGCTCGCCGGGCCGTCCCGCCGTGGAGGTGCTGGCCGAGGCGCTGCCGAAGTTGATCGCTTCGATCAAATTCGGCAAAGCCATGCGCTGGAACGCCAGCGGCGTCGCCTTCTCCCGTCCGATCCGCTGGCTGGTGGCACTGCTGGGCGAAACGCTCATTCCGTTCGAGTACGCTGGTGTCGCCAGCGGCACGACAACGCGCGGGCTGCGTCCCTATGGCTCGCCGGAAATCCCGGTTGCCAACCTCAAGGCTTACCATGAGGCGCTGGCGCAGCAGGGCATCATCCTGAACGGCGAACTGCGCCGAAACGCGATCATCGAGCAGATGGGTAGGATTGCTGCTGAGGTGAACGGACGCATCCCGGATGATCCGGCTTTGCTCGATGAAGTGACTAACTTAGTGGAAGCGCCGGCGGCGCTGCTGGGGCGCTTCGAGGAAAAATACTTGCAGCTTCCCCGTGAAGTGCTGGTGATGGTCATGAAGAAGAAACAGCGCTACTTCCCGGTGGAAGATGCCCAGGGCCGGCTGATGCCCTATTTCATCGCCGTCCGCAGCGGCGATACGCTGCATCTGGACATGGTCGCGCACGGCAATGAACAGGTGCTCCGGGCGCGCTTCTCCGATGCGGCCTTCTTCTACAACGAGGACATCAAGAAGCCGCTTGCGGATTATCTGCCGCGCCTTTCAACGCTGACCTTTCAGGAAAAGCTGGGGTCAATGTTCGACAAAAATGCCCGCGTTGCCCGGCTGGTCGATCCGCTCGGCGAACTGCTTGGCGTGGATGCGCAAGCGCTCCAAGTCGCCCGTGAGGCGGCCCAGGTTCTCAAGGCGGATCTGGCGACACACATGGTGGTCGAGATGACCGACTTGCAGGGCATCATGGGGCGGGAGTACGCCCGCTTGGGCGGCGCGTCCGAGGCCGTTGCCAATGCCATCTGCGAACACTGGCTGCCGCGCAGCGCGGGTGGGGCGCTCCCGTCTAGCGCGGCCGGGACTCTTCTGGCGCTGGCCGACCGCCTCGACAGCCTGGTTGGATTGTTCGCCGTAGGACTCGCCCCCAAGTCCACCGCCGACCCCTACGGTCTGCGGCGGGCAGCGCTGGGCGTGATCCAGATTCTCGTCACCAAAGGACTAGACCTCGATCTGCGTGAGGCGGTGGATCGCGCAGCGGCAGTGCAGCCGGTCGAAGTCCCGGCCAGCGCCCGCGCCGAGGTGCTGGATTTCATCGCCGGGCGGCTGCGCGCCTGGGTCGAGGAGCAGGACTGGCCGCGTGATGTCATCGCGGCAGTTCTGGCCGAGCAGAGCGCCAATCCCTACCGGGCGCTGGAAGGGCTGCGGCAGCTCAGCGTCTGGGTCAAGCGCCCAGACTGGACGCCCCTGTTGGAAGGTTTTGCCCGCTGCGTCCGGATCACCCGCCCGGAGAAGACCCGCTATCCCATCCAGCCGGAGCGCCTCAGCGATCCGTACGAGCAGCGCCTCTATGCAGCTTACACCGCAGCCGCGGCGCAGGCTGCGGACGGCGGCAACGTCGATGCCTTCCTGATGGCCTTCGAGCCGATGCTGCCGGCCATCACCGATTTCTTCAACAACGTGCTGGTGAATGCCGAAGACGCCGCCGTGCGCCAGAACCGCCTGGGCCTGCTCCAGGCCATCAGCGCCATGCAGCAGGGCCGCGCCGATCTGAGCCACCTGAACGGGTTCTGATCCCACCACCTCCAGAGAAACAGGGGCATGCCATTACCCATTACCATGCCCCTGGCGACGTTGTCTCATCAGTCTCCCCAACGCCTCCCGCCAATCTACAACTTCGACGGTATGATCTGCGTACATACTTTGAGGACTCCCTTCGTCGAGGTGCCGTATGTCTCAACCCCAAATGGACTATCGCGCCATATTCGAGCGCGTCGAAGCCCGCGTTGAACGTGAAAAGCGCCGCCAGCGCCGCAGCATGGTGCTGGCGCATGCCTTTGTCAGTCTGCTGCTGCCGTTTGTGTTGGCAGCGATTCTTCCACCAGGCAGCACAGTTATCCTCTTCGTGTTGGTCATGTCGTTGGTGATGGGTGTGGTCATCCACGCCAGTTCACTGCGGCTAGATGGTGGCGGCTACGAGAAGCGCATCCGCGAACGCGTCCAGGCCGAGGAAATCCAGGCTGAGGTGATGCGCTTAGGGTTGATGGTTCCGCCGGAGGCGGACAAGGTCAAGCGCGCCATGCGCTTGGCCGATGACGGCGAACTAGAAGTCATCGACGACGAGGAACTGGACTTGCACGAAAGCGAATCCTGGCGCACGATGGGCTGAACACAAGAATCACGCAGATAGGGGGCTGCCATGACTCCTGAACTAGATTACGCCGCAATTCGTAAACGGATTGCGGCAGGGATTCAAAGAGAGAAGCGCAGTATGCGCTTGATCTTTTTTGTGGCTAGTCTGGTGATGTTCATCGTCTTCACGGTGTTAGCCTGGGGCATGTCTGGACTGAACCCGCTGAATGCGACCAACATACCGGCGATACCCTCGCATCTCTCCGAATCGCTGACCTCAGCAATGATCATGCTGAACATCGGCTGGTTGGCCGCGCTGATCTTCCAGTTTGCGGGCATCGTGGTGGATACCCGCGTCGGCGAACAGCAAATTCGCGACCGTGTGACCGGCCGCGAGATGAACAAGGCGCTGCTCGCTTTGGGTGAAGACGAGTCCGCCCCTATCCGCGAGAAAGCCAAGCACATGATGCGCCTGACCGATGATGGCGAACTGGAAGCCATCGTCGAACCGGAGGCTTACGACGCCCCCGCCCGCATCCGGCGCGGCGATGGTCAGTGATCGTCGTGAATATTGCCACTACGCTATAATCACCCCACCGCACGTGATCAGACGGGAGCAGACAGGGCATGGCGCTGCAAGCAGGCGAACAAGTAGGACCCTATCAAGTGATTGGCCCGCTCGGACAGGGCGGTATGGCGAGCGTCTTCCAGGCCTATCACGCCAAGCTGGATCGCTACGTGGCGATCAAAATGATGCACAAAGCCTTCCTGGAAGATGAGGGCTTCAAAGCCCGCTTCGAGCGCGAGGCGCAGATTGTCGCCAAGATGGAACATCCGCACATCGTCCCGGTCTATGACTACGCCGAGCATGACGGGCAGCCCTTCTTGGTGATGAAGTTCATTGAAGGCCAGACGCTCAAGAAGCTGCTGGCGCAGGGACCGCTTCCGCTCAACCGGGTGATCGAGATTATGAGTGACATCGCCGATGCGCTCACCTATGCTCACAAACGCGGGGTGCTGCACCGGGATATCAAGCCCTCAAATATCCTCATCGATGCCGAAGGAACGGCCTTCCTGACCGATTTCGGTCTGGCGCGTGTCGCCCGTGCCGGGGCCAGCACCATGAGCGTGGACATGATCCTGGGGACGCCCCAGTACATTTCCCCAGAACAGGCGGCCGGCCAGGCAGAACTTGACCCGCGTACCGATGTCTACTCCCTGGGTGTCATCCTCTACGAAATGGTAGTCGGGCGTGTGCCCTTCAACGCCGATACGCCCTACGCCGTCGTCCACGACCACATCTACAGCGAACTGCCGCGACCCAGCGAAATCAACCCGGCCATCCCCCCCGCTGTCGAAGCGGTGCTGCTCAAGGCGCTGTCGAAGCGTCCTGCCGACCGCTTCGATACCCCCAACGCCATGATGCACGCCTTCCGAGCGGCAGTTCAGCAGTCTGGGCTGGTCTCACTGCCGGACGACCGTGATGTCCATGCTGACGAGTCCTTCGCCCGGCGGCAGTCGGCCGTCCATGACTCCCCAACTTTGAGCGACAGTCCCCCCGTTCCACCAGGACGCAGTCGTGTGGTCATCCCGCCGCCGCTGCCCGGCGCAAACCGCAAACCCGAAATCGAGATCAACCTTGATCCGGCAGCGCTGCGTCAAATGGGCGAGCGCGTCAAAGAGAACCTGGAGAAGGGCGCGGGCTGGGTGCAGTCCGTTGCCAATACCATCGAGCGGGCAGCCGAAGAAGGGGCCAGGGCGGCTTCGCAGGCCGTGGCTGAGGAGCGTCTGCGTACTGCTGATCCGGTGCTGGCGCAGGAAGAGCGCATCCGCCGCCGTGTTGAAAAGCGCCTCAAGAAACGCCAGGAAGTCATCCAGCACATCATCATCTACCTGATCATCAACGTGATGCTGTGGGCGTTCTGGGCGGCCAGTCAGAATGCGAGCCTTGCCGATCTGGTCAACCTGAATGGGGATTTTCTCCGGGAGGTTGGTGGCTTTCCCTGGCCGCTGTGGGTGACGTTTGGCTGGGGCATCGGCCTGTTTGCCAACATCATCGAGTATTACAACAAGTACGGCCCTGGCGCGGCCAAGCAGGAAGAAATCGTCCAGCGCGAGATCGAGCGCGAACGCCAGCGCAGCCTGGCTTACGAGAAGCCCAAGCGGGAAGCTCGCTTGCAGCTCACCGACGATGGCGAAATCGAAGAGGTCTACGACGAGGAACCCTCGGCTGCCCAAAAGCGTAAGCGCCGCTGAGCCGGATTTTGGGGGCAGCATCTATCGTGGAAGGGAAGAAACGGAAGAAACCTATGAAGGAAGACCCGGTATACGCCGAAATCCGGCGGAGTATCACCAAACGCTATGCCAGCCGCGCCGAATTCTTCGGACATCTGATCGCCTTCATTGTCATCAACGCGCTAGCATGGTTCATCCTGCGACCCAGCGAGGGGCTGCTCCTCATTGTGATGCTGCTCATCAGCGGTGGATGGCTGGTCGGCTTGCTGATCCACATGGTCAATTACATCATGACCGAAGCCCGTGAACGCGCCATCGAAGCGGCCATCGACCGTGAACGTGCCCGGCGCGGCCAAGTCCCGCTGGCCGAATACAAACGCAAGCGCGACCGCCTGACGCTCACCGGTGATGGTGAGCTGCTGGAGATCATCGAAGACGACGATGAGCCGGTGATCAGCCGCGGTTCTAACAGTTCCTGACAAGCGCGCAGCCTGGATTCCGATTACAATACGGGATGAACCGTTCGCCCCAGTCGAAAGGATTGGTCGATGGTCATGAATCCGATGGCCGTCATGCGTCGGGAGAATACCCGCCTCCAGGCCGAAAATGAACAGCTTCGGCAGGAACTCCACAACCTGCGCGAGTTCGTCAAGATCCTCCACGAACTCGTTCAGGCCAGCCGCGCCCTGACCAGTGATGCTGAGCTGCTGCCGTTGTTGGAGCGCGTCTTCACCAAGGCGCTGGGTTTGCTGAATGCGCCGGATGGCTCGCTGATGCTCCTCGACGACGAGAAAAACGAACTCGTCTTTATGCTCGTCAAAGGCACGCTGGCCGCCAACCTCCTCGGCTACCGGATTCCGGCCAACAGCGGCATCGCTGGTTGGGTGGTCGAACATGCCGAGCCGGCGCTGGTGCGCGATGTCCGCCGCGATCCGCGCTTCTCCCAGGCAGTCGATGAGCAGTTCACCTTCCACACGCAGTCGATTGCTGCTGCGCCGTTGATCGGTGATGGCCGTGTCTACGGCGTGATCGAGGCGCTCAACCAGCCAGGAGATGAACCGTTTTCGGACGATGATCTGGCGCTGCTGGGTTTGCTCTGCCGCTACGCTGGCGAGATGCTGGCAGATATCGAGCGTCGCCAGCCGGAGATACCCCCGCCAGGTTAGTCCCCCAAAAACAACAGCGGCCAGGAATGATCTGGCCGCTGCCTGCTTGGATGGTTCAGCGCGAACCTACCGGATCGGCACCGCGTTCACGTCGCCCCGGATCGAGACATACGGCGCGTAAATCCAGCCAACCTGTCCTTCATACCGGACTTGCAGCCAGAAGTTCTGCCCGGCTTGGATCGTGCGGCCCAGTAGCGGCATCTCTGCCCCCCAGGGAACCTGTGCCAGGATTTGCGCCCGCTGGCTTGGCCGCCGCCGCAGATTCATGATCGAGCGCGGCACAGCCAGCACCCCGGTATCCGGCGCATTGTCGATCTGCTCGAAGACCGTGCTTTGCAGTGGAATCGTGTTCGGATCCCCCGTCACCTGGAGGTAGCGACCCGAAACCCAACCCGTTTTCGTCCCCGTGTTGATCAGATACCAGGTGTACGGCCCTTCATCCTTGTTGCGGGCAATCGGCGGATACTCTGTGCCCGGACGCAGCACCCCGATCAGCGACGCGCCCAGGTATGGCCCGGTGCGGATCGCCAAGCCTCTGACGTTAACCACGCTGACGGTCAGCGGCGGAACCGCCGTCACCACGGGTGAAGGCGTCAGGAAAAGCTGCGTGCCGATAGGCGTCGTCACCCCGCCCGCCGGGAACCACTGCACCTGCACCGACGCTTGATCGATGCCCTCAAAGTACTCAACGGTCATGTTCACTGGCGAGGTCGTCACCGTGTAGCTGAACGTGTCAGTCGTCAGCGGTCGGCCAATAAACCGGTCCAGCACCAGCGCCCCGTTAATGAACATCCGCACACCGTCATCGCTGGAGACGGTGAAGGTGTAATTCCCCACTGCCAGATTCTGCGTGGAGGTGAACCGCGCCGAGAAGTAGTTGCTGCAGTCAGCCGACGTGCCTCCGTCGGGATACGGCGGAGCAACTGGTGGGTTGACCGCCGTGCAGCTCGTGATCGGCACAGTCACGCCGTTGACGACAGCCGGGCCAGCTCCCCAGTTGAAGTTGATGCCGTTAATCCCGGCTAAGGGCGTCCCGGTTCCAGTCAGGTTCGGGTTGTTGAAAAACGTCGCCGACCAGTTGACGCCGAAGTCCGCCTGAACGCTGACCATCGGGATCAGGGCCAACAGAATCACCAACAGGGTGAGAGGAATGATTGCTGCACTGCGTCGCCGCTTCATTACGCCAGCCTCCGAAAGGGAGTGATAAGACCTGTTTCTATTATATGCGGGTGCATCAGATTGCGATACAGGAATCCGGTACGTGCATCCTCCGGTACGTGCCTTCCCAACGAGGAACGCCAAAGCACTTCTTGCAACCATCAGCGCTGTTCGTGCGTATAGAGATAATGTACAGCAATCGTGGTGCATGCCGCCCCAGCGCGGCTCAGAGTGGAGGAAACATCATGAGTGACGAAGTCAAAGTCCCACAGCCAGAAGCTCCAGAAGCTTCCGAAGCCCCCAAGACGGACGGCGCTAAAACCATCACCGAGCAGTTGGAAGTTGCCGGCAACCAGTTGGTCGATCAGGTGCAGGAACTCATCAAGCAGGGCAACGTTCGCAAGCTGGTCATCAAGACCGCTGACGACCGCGAATTGATCCAGGTGTCGCTGACTGTCGGCGCGGTCGCTGGTGTCGCTACGGCGCTGGCCGCCCCCTGGTTGGCTGCCCTCGGCGCCATTGCCGCCCTGGTTGCCCGCGTCAAGATCGAAATCATCCGCGAAGAAGAAGGCTAAGCCGTTCTTCTGGCCGAACCTGCCACCCCAAAACACAAGGGCGTCCATTTCGGACGCCCTTGTGTTTCTAGTCCTCATCTGATGCCTGAAGGTGTCAGACGGAGACTTCTGTTCCCTAAATGGTTCATCCGGTCAGTCAGCACCACTTTGCTTGAACTCGCCCCGCTGCGCTTCGCTCACCTCCTCCTCTCCATGTTTGGGAGGGGGCTGGGGGGTGAGGTTCTGAGACATTATCTGAACTCATCGGATGCGCTTGCTAAATCGGCTTCAATACCCGGTCTTCCCGCAGCTTCTTGCTGAAAATCCGGGCGTTCTTGAACTCGCTCAGGATTTCCTGCACCGATTCGCGCCAGGCCGGAATCTTGATCTGCTCGACCGTCGTCAGATCATAGCCTGCATTCTGGAAGCTCTGCGCCAGATCCGCTGGCAGCGTATCCGGCAGAAAGAAATAGGCCACTTCGCTCTGCAAGTCCCGCGAGGCGGCTTCAATCGCCGCGATCAAGCCGTCAACCACCGGGGCCAGCGGCACCGTATTGCTCAGGTAGCATTCGTCTACCCGCGTGATCAAGTTTTCCACCTGCCAGCCCATCACCCCCAGCATCCGGTCAGTCTGGTCTTGAGCGATCAAATAGCTCTTCTGCCCGAAAGCCATCATGATATCCATGCGAGTGACCGCCTTCGCTGCCGAGGCGTTGATGAACTTGGCGATGGCCTCTGCATGGCTGGGCATCCCGCGCCGGATATGCACTTTGATGTCCACTGGAGCCGCCGGGGCCGCTGCTGCGGGGGCTGCCGCCGGAGCCGCCGGGGCTGGGGGCGTCGCTGCTGGCGTTGGTGCGCTGGGCTGAAGCGGTTGCGTCGCTGGAACTGCCGCCGCCGGAGCCGGAGCCGCGCTGCCCATCTCGGCAAGCTTCTTCTGCACGTTCGCCCAGGCCGCCTGGACCTGCTTCCAAGTTTCTTCGACATTCCCATCGTTGCGGATGACCACTGTCGCCTTGCTGATTTTCTCAGCCTGCGGCGGCTGCGCGGCAATCCGCTGGCGGGCTTCCGCTTCCGACATCTTCCGCTTTTCCACCAGCCGCTTGAGCTGCGTCTCTGGCGAGGCGTCCACGACCCAGATTTCATCAACCGCCTTGCCTAGATCGCCTTCCAGCAGCTTGATCGCCTCGATGACGATGACTTTCTGCGGGGCGCGGCTAACCAATGTGGCGATTGCGCCGCCCACAATCGGATGTACGATAGCTTCCAACCGCGCCAGAGCATCTGGGTTGGAGAACACTATCGAGCCGAGCAGCGCCCGGTTGATGTTCTTGTCTGCGTCCAGGATGAACTGCCCAAAGGTATCGATGACCGGTTTGTAAGCGGGGGCGCCCGGAGCCATCGCCCGGTGTGACAGGCTGTCGGCATCAATCGTATAGGCTTCCAGATGTTGGAGCATCTGGCGGACAACGCTTTTTCCGGTAGCAATATTACCCGTGAGGCCAATCACATACTTGTTCGGCCAGCGACCCACGGTGTTCCCTCCCATCCCAGATGGCGGATGACAGCTCGAAATGAATCCAACGAATAATGATTGCTTCATTGTATCGTGTTTCCGTTTATTCGGTCAAACGCCAGCGTTAACGATTCGGGTTTCGACGATTTTTCGTTCACCTTTACTGGTTCATCCGCTAAGCCAGTACCACCTTGTGTGACTTCACCCCGCTGCGCTTCGCTCACTTCCCCCTCAGCCAAACATGGAGACAGGGCTGGGGGTGAGGTTCTGAGACGTTGCCTAAACTGATCGGATGTGCCATTTCGTTTGACATCCCGCCGCCGCACTGCTATCGTCAGCCTGCTCATCTGCTCTTCTAACGAGGAAGAAACCGCGCATGCAGTCCTGGAAAACGTTAGAGCAGCACACCCTGCTCGAAAGTGGTCGCTGGCTGTCCGTCGAACGCCGCCGCATCGAACTGCCGGACGGCCGCGTGATCGACGACTGGACCTGGGTGAAGCTCCCGGCCTACGTCAACATCGCCGCCATCACCCAAGAAGGCAAATGGTTGTGCTTTCGCCAGACCAAGTATGCCGTCCAGGGACTCTCGCTGGCTCCGGCAGGCGGTTACATCGAACCGGATGAAGACCCCCTCCTGGCTGCCCAGCGTGAGTTGGGCGAGGAAACAGGCTGTACCGCCTCGCAGTGGACAGCCCTCGGCCAATATGCCGTAGACGGCAACCGGGGTGCTGGCATCGCCCACCTCTATCTCGCTCAGGGCGCTGTCAAGACCTGCCAGATTCACCGCGATGATCTAGAAGAACAAGAACTCCTGCTGCTGGATCAGGAAGAAGTCGAATCGGCGCTGCGGGCCGGTGCCTTCAAAGTGCTGCCCTGGGCTGCTGTCATGGCGCTGGCGTTGCTGCATCTGCGCCAGGGCGGGGCATGAAAAACCCCTCTCGTTCCGGAGAGGGGTGTGTGATTGGCGTCACCGTGACCAATCGATTGGGGAGGCGAATGGTCTTTCAGACAGCAGCTTCCCGGCGGAGCCGTGCCGGAACCGTGACTTCGACAGTCTGTGTTTCCAGGCGGTGCGAACGTTCCAGGTGCACCACCCGCAGATGCCGCTCCCGGATGATCCGTTCAACATACGGATTGCAAATCACGGCCATCGACACACTTTCCCCCTGAGCTTCCAGTTCAAAGTGGAACAGGCTCATCTGCCGTGCTCCAGAGCACCGGTAGGTGTCCTGGATGACTGACCCCCGTACCTGCCACCCCGTCAGCAGCATCGTCAGCAGCGCATCACCCCCCGCGTACCGTTCACTCTGTGGATCCCAGTGGCGGTAGATGCCCAAATCTTCAATAAACAACCGATCTAACTCGTTCATCGTAAGCCTCCCCCAAGACAACGATACTTGCCCTATTTCTAATGGTGGATGGACTTCCTTCACTTTACGAGTGAGAGGTATCATTTTCTCGGTGTTACACTTGTCTACTCTGTTGAGAGGTTTTGTCCATCTGCCGTCAGTATAGAGGAGTCTCTGACCGAAGAGAATTAAGGAATGTAAAAATTTGCGGCAAAATTGTGAATAATTTGTTATTTCTCGCAATTAACTAATCTTACGAAATCACGTCGCTTCTAGTTGCTTTCGAGTGATTGCAATCAAAATAAAATGAAAGCATTCTACACCGACCATTTCGTCCTGCCGCTGCCCCCAGATCACCGTTTCCCGATGCGGAAATACAGCCGCCTGCGTGAGCGGCTTCTGCAAGAACGCCTCATCGCGCCAGACAATCTGCTCGTGCCCGATGCCGCGACCGACGCCGAAATCTTCCGTGCTCATGACCGGGAATATTGGGAGCGTGTCCAGCATGGCCTGCTCACGCCCAAAGAGCAGCGCCGTATCGGTTTTCCCTGGTCGCCAGCCATGGTGGAACGGACTCGGCGCTCATCCGGCGCAACCATCGCCGCCTGCCGCGCCGCCCTGGTCGAGGGCGTAGCGGCTAACCTTGCCGGCGGGACGCATCACGCCTTCCGCGATCACGGCGAGGGCTACTGCATCCTCAACGACAGCGCCATCGCCGCCCGCGCGATGCAGGCCGAAGGCCGCATCCGCCGCGCGCTCATCCTCGACTGCGATGTGCATCAGGGTAACGGAACTGCGGCCATCCTGCGCGGGGATAGTTCCATCTTCACCTTCTCAATCCACGGCGAGAAGAATTTCCCCTACCACAAAGAACAGAGCGACCTCGATATCGAACTGCCTGATGGAACCGGCGATGACGTGTACCTGAGCATCCTCGAGGAGGGGATCGACCGCGCCCTGGCCGTCGCTGCTGCTGACCTGGTCATTTACCTGGCCGGAGCCGATCCATTTGAAGGCGACCGCCTAGGCCGCTTGAAGCTGACCAAATCCGGCCTGGCCGAGCGTGATCGCCTCGTATTGAGCCGCTGCCGCGCTCACGGTTTGCCCGTTGCCCTGAGCATGGCCGGAGGCTACGCCCGCGATGTCGAGGATATCGTCGATATCCACACCCAGACCATCCGCATCGCCGCCAGTTTCGTCTGATCTCAGCGCCAGCATCCCTTCCTTGAAAAAATGACTGCCTCCCTCGTTTCGTGTTCGTAGGGGCGGGATTCTTCCCGTTCACAGCTGTCCCACAACCCCCCGCAGGGGATGGCCTGGATATAGGCCGGCCATTTCATTGTTGGACTTGCATCTCACACCTCTGGGTCTACATGACGGAATTCGTCTTTTTTTCTTCGCGTGCTTGGTGTTTTAGTATTCTTTTCTCCGATTTTATGGCGCAAAAGTAGACAAAATGTCACCCTAAACGCCCTATTTTGTGCTATCGTAGGCATACGAATACAAAACTCCCCTCTCCCGAACGCTCGCTGCGCTCGCTGGAAGAGGGGTCAGGGGGTGAGAGCACTAGATTCTCATATTCTCACATTCTCATTCTTATTATTCTTATCATATTGAACCGATCCCTGCATCTTCTATAACCGTACTTAACGAGATGCGTCACAGTCTTCCAGTGCGTCATAAATGAGATTATACGACTGTAACCTGTCTAAAAATGGCAAATAACTCCTCAACCTTCTGCCACACCCGGCACTGACGCCATTGCCGCCAGTTCCGCCATAAAACCAGGTGTTCTTCCCGTAAGGATCGCTCCAGCCGCAGTGGATTTGTTACCGTTTCGCCTGTTTACCAAAGGCTGTGTCCATGCCTACCACACCCCAGATGCTCCTCGACCGCCTCGACTCCATCGCCGCTGGCCTGCGTGATACTGGCCAGGGATTAGCCCTGCTCGGCCTCGGATCGGTCGGCCTGGAAATCAGCCGCCTGGATGCCTACTCTGACCTGGATTTCTTCGCCATCGTCCAGCCAGGTTCAAAGCCGCGCTTCATCGACTCACTGGACTGGATGGAGCGGTCTGCTCCACTCGTCTACGCTTTCCGCAACACTGTCGATGGGTACAAAGCGCTTTACGCTGACGGCATCTTTGCTGAGTTCGCTGTCTTCGAGCCGCACGAACTGGTCGGCATCCCCTTCAGCCCAGGGCGGTTGGTTTGGAGCGCGGATGGCTTCGACGAACACCTCGTCGTCTCGCCGCCTCCTCCTGAACGACAGCCTGCTTCAGTCGAATGGCTCCTCGGCGAGGCATTGACCAATCTGTACGTCGGCCTCGGCCGTTATCTGCGTGGCGAGAAGCTCTCGGCGGCTCGTTTTGTCCAGGTCTACGCGGTCGATCATCTTGTGCGGTTGGCGTCACATCTCGAAGCTGAGCAGCCCGCCCATATTGATGCCTTCACTGCCGAGCGCCGCTTCGAGGTGCGTTTTCCTGGCTTGGCCGCCAAGCTCGCCGAGTGGATGCAGGGCTATGACCACACGCCGGAGTCGGCGCTGGCCATCCTGCGTTTTCTGGAAGTCCGTTTCACCGTCAGCCAGGTGCTCGCTGGACAGATTCGTGCCCTGGCCGCTGCTGCCCAGAATCAAAAGGGCGCGTGACTGCGCCCTTTTGATTTGGCTTCGACTGCCGCATTAACCGGCGCGGCGGTGTGCGTTGTGATCCTTTGGCATCGGCTGGAGTTTGAAGTTAAGTGCGCTGACGAGCCGGTCTACGTATGGATTGCTGATGACCGGCATCAGCAGCGTTTCCCGGCCGCGGGTTAGCTCGAAGTAGTACACGGTGGTTGTGCGCGCGCCCAGATGGCGGTGTTCCTCGCTGCCGACAAGTGTGCTGATGTCCCAGCCGTTATCGACAGCGGTGATGAGCGCGTCGCCCCCGGTGTACAGTTCCGAGCCGGGATGCCAATGGCGAATGCGATCTTGGTAAGCGTAGTGCAAATTCGTAAGCTGCGAGACCTTCATTGCTTGAGTTCCCTTTTCACCTTCCTTGTTTCCTTATTTCCTTGTTCTCTTTGGGGTGCAATGCATGGTGTAATGTAGCTGTCCACCGTTAAGAGTACGTGCAGTATCGGTAAAGTGCAAATTAATGTTAGCGAAATCTTCGGTCAAATCTATCGGCATTTTGACCGAATAGAACGCCCTGTCTTGTGACGGAATCGACAGAATGCGCGTGGTATAATCCATCTGCATTCGCCAAGACCACAATATAAAGGATTGTTACCGTGGCTCCCATCATCGCCGTGCGTGACATGTCGCGCTATGAAGGCCAAGAAGTGACTCTGCGCGGTTGGGTGTATAACCGCACCGACAAAGGCAAGCTCCAGTTCATCCAGCTTCGGGACGGTTCTGGAACGGCCCAATGTGTGGCCTTCAAGAAAGAGATGGCCGAGGCCGAATTCGGGATCGCCAGCAAACTCACCCAGGAATCATCGATCATCGTCACCGGCACGATCCGCAAGGATGACCGTGCCCCTGGCATCCCCGGCGGTTATGAACTCGGCATCAAGCAGCTCCAACTGGTGCAGATGGCCGAGGAGTATCCGATCACGCCGAAGGAGCATGGAGTTGAGTTCTTGATGGACAACCGTCATCTCTGGGTGCGTTCATCGCGGCAGTGGGCCATCCTGCGCATCCGTGCCACCATCATCAGCGCGATGCGGAACTGGCTGGATGATCACGGTTACCTGCTGGTCGATACTCCCATCATCACCCCCTCGGCAGGCGAAGACACGACCAGCCTGTTTGAGCTGGACTACTTCGGCGAGAAAGCCTTCCTCGCCCAGACCGGCCAGCTTTACAACGAGGCTAACATGGCTGCCTTCGGCAAGGTCTACTGCTTTGGCCCGACTTTCCGTGCCGAAAAGTCCAAGACCCGCCGCCACCTGATGGAATTCTGGATGCTGGAACCGGAGATGGCTTTCTTCAGTCTGGAAGACCTGATGGAAATGGAGGAGCAGTTTGTTAGCCACATCATCCAGACTGTGCTGGAGCGCCACCAAGAAGAACTCAAAATTTTGGAGCGGGATACCAGCAAGCTGGAAAAAGCCGTGCCTCCCTATGCCCGCATCAGCTATGATGAGGCGGTCGAACGCCTGAACAAGCTGGCTGACCAAACTGAAGACCCGGAGCAGAAGGCGCTGCTCAAGATTGATTGGGGCACCGATTTCGGCAGCCCGCACGAAACGGCCATCGCTGAGATGTTTGACCGTCCTGTATTCGTCTACCACTTCCCGTCGGTCTTCAAAGCCTTCTACATGCAGCCTGTCGAGGGTCGCCCAGAAGTCTGCCGCAGCGTCGATCTGCTTGCGCCGGAAGGCTACGGCGAGATCACCGGCGGTAGCGAGCGCATCTACGACCTTAACCTGATCGAAGAACGCGCCCGCAAGATGGGCCTCGGCCTGGAAGCCTACGCCTGGTACCTCGATCTGCGCCGTTACGGGAGCGTCCCGCATGCCGGTTTCGGTATCGGCCTAGAGCGCACCGTCGCCTGGATTTGCGGCCTGCCGCACATCCGCGAGACCATTCCCTACGCGCGCATGCTCAATCGCAAGTATCCTTAGATCGGACTGTCCCGCCGCTAGGAGGAACGCTGGCTCAGCCAGCGCGCTAGCTGCGCGTAAACGGACTGCTCCGCCCAACCGCGCAGAGTAGGGCGGAGTTCTTTTGGGGGGATTGCCGTCAGCGTCCGCGTTTCACCCTCCGGGATGAATACGCGCCAGAGTTCCGACCAGGCCATCTCTGAGGGTGTGGGATCAATCTCCCGCGCCAGCCGTCCGGGATAGGCTGCGTTAAAAGTCTGCATCCCGTCCGCATCGCGGTAGACCATCACGCTGGTGAAGGCGCATCCGCGGGACTCGAACGGTTCCATCAGCCGCAGCAGTCCCTCAATGCCGATGGTTTCCAGCAGGTATTTGACGTAGGGGCCGGGGAAGCCGCGCAGCGCTTCGACCGAAAAGCCGCTGTCTTCGACTACTACTGCCTCGCGGACTTGCGTATAGGCTTGTTCGGCTTTGGACTCGGCCACCACCTGGATGACGCTGGCTTGGGGTTCAACCAGATCGAGCGCCGTAGGCAGTACCGGAATCCCCAGAGGTTCCAAGACCTGTTGAAGTTCTGCTGCTTTGTGGGGATTTCCAGTCACGAAGTGAATAGCTGAGCGCATCTGATTCTGCCTTGTATGCTGTAGAGTCCTTTACGAATTTTTCATGAATATTCACATTATTAAGGTTACGTGCTGCCACGCTGTTCTACAATGAGATTGTGCCGCAGAGTCAATGTAAGGTGTATGTTCACACATTCTAACGTAACTTGGCTTGTAGTGAAGGGGGGAACCAATGGCAATTCGTGTGGAGTGGGATGACCCGAATCAGACTGCCTTAAGATATACCTACGAAGGTTCATGGAATTGGGATGAGTTTCAGCAGGCTCACAGGCAGGCTCGGCTCATGCTGGATACAGTCGATCACAAGGTTGATGTCATCATCGATGTTGTCCAGACCGGCATCTTGCCCAACAACATCCTCAGCCGTGCCAATTCTATCCCTCGTGATCGTCACCCCAATGAGGGCACTGTAATCATTGTTGGAGCCAATCCGTTAATCCGCTTTCTCTACGATGTAGCTCGCCGCATCTATGCCGAAGTCATCGATTACCGTGGCTATCGCATTGTCTCCAACCTTGAAGAAGCCCGCAGTATTGCCCGCAGCCGGACAGATCGCTCTATGCGGATCCAATGAAAAAGGGCACAGCCAGACTGTGCCCTACAGTTCCGTTCGTTTTCCAGAACTTACCCTACGAATACATCTGCTCCGGTTCTAACTCCATGATCTCCGGCCAGTTCACCTGCGCTACTGGATACACGAGATCTTCATACTTGCGCACCAAACCAAGAATGGTGTTCTGGTTAGCTTGGTAAAACTGCTTGAGACGTAGGATTTCGTTTGGGTGAATATCCTTGTAATCCCGGCCAAAGTCATGGCGGTTGTAGAGGTAATCGTGCAGGATCGTTCGCAGCGCACCTTGGCTGAGCGTCAGCGGTGTCACCACTGTTGTGTAAATCCGGTCACCGCCTTCCAGCAGGTGCGGAATGCCCCCGCGAGAATAGATGCGGTTGAAACCGATCAGAATTTCTAGGCGCTTGAGCGTCCGGTCACCATAGTACATCTCGACCATATCTTCCCAGGTTGGTGGGTGCCCATGCTGGAGACCAAACTGGTAAGCCAGTTTCAGTGAGTAATTGTAGGGGTTACCCCCATCGACGCCGAAATACAGGTAGTGGTTTGGGACGCCGCGGTGGAAATGATAAGCTTGTCCCATCACCTCGGCAGTCTCTGGGGGGAGGAAGCTGGTATCGCCGTAAAACCACAGACGATAACCGTGTTCGCGGTAGATATTGGTCAGGTACGGATGCCGTGTGAGCGCTTCGATGCCCTTCATCAGGTACTTGTGTGCTTGCGGATTCCGTGCAGACTGGTACCAGGAATACACTGGCATGAACACCCGGTAGATGCCATGCTCGCTGAGCATCTGGATCAACTGGCCGAGACGTTCAAGTACGGTCTCCAAGTAGTGCGGAAAATAGCTGTTGTCCTGCGGCGGTTGGTCGAAGGTGTTGGCGATGTACCAACGGCGTGTGCCGTTCAGCAGTAGGGAAACGCCAAGCTGCTTCTCGTATACCTGCGCGTGGACTTCATCGACAGGCATCCGCAGGAATTCTTCCAAGGTCGGGTTACGAGACGCAGAAGACAGACGCCATCCATTGGAGCGCATGATCCACTTTCCCCTCAATTTGGGTGGAGACTTTTTGTGGGACGCCTGCTGCAGTCAGGTCAGTCCATCGTCTATCCGGATGGACGATTTATGAAAAACGTAAACATAATCTCCATCCTAGTGTGATTTGTCACGAATGTCAATTTTTCTAAATATTTCGACTAAAAGGGGTTTGACATAGGTGTTATTTGATCAAAGACGATACGTTGCAGCAGCGGGCAGTCAATCTCGACTGCCCGCTGTGTTAACCAACCAGGGCGTGAGTTAGTCTGCAGTCGGGGTTCTGTCAAAAGGCCCAGACCTCAGCGATGCGTCCGTTCTCCAGCCGGAAGATTGCCATGCCTTCCGGGATCGAGCCTTGGGTAGTGCCCTGATAGTGGATCGCCGTCAGATTGCCTTCGGAAGCCATCAAGAACCCAGCTTTTTCCAGGAGCTGCGGCCAATCCGCGAAAGCACCGGCTTCCTTCATGTGTGTGAAGACCTGATTGAGTGCTCCTTGGTCAATGGTGCCGACGCTCTTGCATGGACAGGTATGCAGCGTAAAGGTCGCTGCCATCAGCGAGGTGTCCAGCCTACCATAGCTGTAAGCGTCGATCCAGCGCAGGACGACCGATTGATTATCCGCCGGCTGGACCGTATCCATGGGTTTCGGTTCGTCCAGTTGCAGGCGATAATCCTCAGGGCTGTCCTGAATAGTGAAGTCATGCTGCTCGACCTTGCGCCAAATTTCAGCGATCTTGCCATCAACGACCCGGAAGAACTCCATACCATTGCCGGAGATCGGAAGCCCCGCACGGGTCTTACCCTCCCAGAGGTAAGCTGCAGCCACCAGTGATCCTTGACTGATGAGGGTATAGGGCGTGTACTGCAAGTCGCTCAGTTCGTCGTAAAACAGCCGAAAATTGGTCACATAGCCGCTGGTATCTGTGCTGCCCCAGATGGCATCGTGCATGACGAAATCCACCGCCAGCATTTGCTTGGCGCCGTTCAGATTCATTTGGTTGTAAACGGAGTCTAGATAGCTGCGAACGACAGTTTTTTCAGTTATGGCCTCGTCTTGCGCAGCCAGTGGAGCCGCGCACACGAAAACTGCTACCACAAACCATAGCAGGCGTTTCATGGCTTCTACTCCTTTATCGGGCACACTCGATGTGACCCGCTCGTAGCTCTGTCACAGTGCCCGCTTCCGCAGCTTGGCATTCATCAACTGAATCGCCTGCTGCCGGTGCTGGGCAATGTAGAGGGTTTCAATCCGTTTTCCGACGCTGGTCAATCTGCAAGCGCATCTCGTGGCACATCACCACAGCCTCTCTTCGCTAGAAGTGAGACAAGGAGTTGGTCAGTTGAGGAGTATTGTGGAGGGGAAATAATAGAGGGTTGCATCGCTTGATGCACGGGCCACTCCATAAAATATTATATTACAATTTTCTTGAACTGTGAAGTGGTGCTGGGCATTCTGCCCAATGTTCTGGAATATGTTTGGCCGCTTCACAGACCGCCCTGCTCGACAAATGCCATCGTGTGTCTACAATCAGCGGGTGGCATCAATTGGTTTCAAGAGGACACTATGACTGGTCGCTGGATGATCTTGATAGCACTGTTGGGTTTGGGGATGGGAACGATTTCCGCCCAAGATGCCGCGCTTGACGTTGGTACCGTCGAAGTCGTCAGCCGGATCGACGTTTTCGGCCAGACGGTCTTGACTGCTGAAGGCCGCCTGACCAATTCTTCCACCATGCAGGCTTACAGCCAAATCAGCTTGTTGGCCACAGCCTACGATCAGACGGGCGCGGTTGTTGGGGAGGGCTTCGGCTACCTCGCCAATGCCTGCGGCGCGGCGCTGCTGCCCGATTTCGTCCTACTGCCCGGCGCAGCTCAACACTTTGCTGTGCCGCTGGAACTGTACGAAGACGACGTGGTTGTCGAGCGTGTCGAAGTCGCAGTTGATGCACTGCCCGTTGATGCACCGCCTGCGGTGTCTCCTAAACTGCCTGCGGGTATCCAGGCTATTGCCAGTGGTGAGATCGTCCAGGTGGAATGGATTGATGCCGAGACTTTCCGCTATGCCGAAGGCTGCGTCCGTGATTTGTTCGTCGATTGGGATTGGACAGAGTACAGCTTGCAATCTAGGACAGCGCTGCCGGTCGAGCATCCCAAGGCCGCATTTGTCACCGATGCGCTGCGTCGCCAGTTGGGGCTAACCGATCCGCTTTACTTTCAGCACTCGTTCCTGAGCTTCGCCCCTAATGCCCGCCGGCTGGTCTACCAGACTGAACTGAATGTTTTTGTCACTGCTGAACCGGATGGGTCGTTCAAGCGACAGTTGTTCGACAAGCTTTTCGACCGTACACTCCAGGGTATCACCTGGCTTCCTGGCGGTCGCTTCTTGGCTTACTACTACGGAGCCTATGGCGACCCGGTAACCTATTTCACCGCCACGGTGGATGGCCAGACGCTCAGTGAAGCTCCGCCGAATACCATTCCGTCGCTAACTGTTCCCGGAGCCAGTCCCACTGGTGAGGACATCATCATCAGTGCCGAGGTGAATGGTAAGACGGGCTTCTACATCAAACGCGCTGCCTATCCAGTCTCCGATCTGCTGTTCGAGTCACCTGTGCCCGGCAACAACTGGCCTGGCCCGATCTACCGGCGCGATGCGGACAGCGCGGCTTTTATCTATGCGGCGGTGCCACGGGATAGCGCTGCCCAGTTGGTCTGTTTCAACCGCCAGACCGAGACGCTGTACGATCTGGCCGTGCTGCCTCTGCGTCTGGCGACTGATGAACGCGCCTGGTGGTTCCTATCACCTGAGGGAAGCCGTATCGCGCTGGCCGCCAATGGGCTGAACGGTGGATTGTGGTTGATCGATCTGGCGGCACTGACTGCTTGCGGATGAGGGCAGGTACGCGGCTGGTTTTGCGGTACAATAGTGAGGTCATGAACAGCAACCACCACAAGGACAAGCTCGATGCGTGAGATCACTGTTGCGACGGTGCAGATGCGCCCCAAGTTGGGCGAAGCGGAAGACAATCTGGTGAAGATGTCGGAGACGATTTCCAAAATCGCCTCCCAGCAGAAGGTTGATCTGATCGTCTTTCCAGAGCTTATCACCAGCGGGTACGAATTGGGGGTGCGCTTCACCGAGCTGGCCCAGCGGGTGCCAGGTCCGACCATCAACCTGCTGGCCCAACGTGCTAATGAATACGGCGTTTTCATCGCTTGGGGTATGGTCACCAAAGAGAAAGTCGAGTCGGTGTTGTATAACACCGCCATCGTCGTCGGCCCGGATGGGGAACTGCTCGACGTGTACAACAAGATTCACCTGCGCGGTGAGGAACGCATGGCCTTCCGCGAAGGCTATAAGCTCCCAGTTATCCCCACTGAGATCGGCAACATCGGCCTGATGATCGGCTATGATCTGGCTTTCCCAGAAGTCGCTCGCAGCCTGGCCTTGGATGGCGCTGAGATCATCTGCGTACTGGCAAACTGGGAAGCGACCAACATCGATGAGTGGAAGACTTATGTTCGTGCTCGCGCTTATGAAAACTCGGTGTTCATCGCAGCAGCCAACCGTGTTGGTGAAGATGTGACGCTGAACTTCGGAGGTGAGAGCCTGATCGTCGGGCCGCGCGGCCAGATTCATGCCTCGCTCGCGGCGGAAACCGACCCGACCAGCGGGGCGCCGCTGGAAGGCTTCGCCGTCGCCCGCATCGACCTGGATGAAGTCCGCAAGTACCGTGAGGAATTCCAGTTCATCCAGAACCGCCAGCCGGCCGTCTACAAGTCGCTGGTGCGGAAGTACTAGATCACTGGAATCAAACAATACCCCATAAACGGGGCTGTATTGACCGCCCCCAACCGCCCATACTGAAAGCATGTTTTCAGCAGGCTGTTGGGGGTTCTGTTTCCGATGACTCTGCATATCCACTATAACTATCGCTGTCAATCTTGCGAGGCGTTCTACATCCCGTATGGTCCAGATGTTGCTTGTCCGCGCTGTGGGCATCATGACGTGGGAAACTGGATTGATTTTGTTCCGCGCGCTGCACGTTCGATAGATTATAATCTGGCTCGCTACGGCTCCTATATGCCTCCGGCGTGGTTCGTTGGTTCTCTAGGCGATCACATCCTGCATATTCTCTTCGGTCTGTTTGAGCGCTTCCGCACTGAAGCCAACATCCGTGATTTTCCAGAGTTTGCAGCTATCCACCTCGCGGCGATGAACTGGGGCGACCAGGACTACCTCCGGGCACATATCGCTGCCCTAGCAGTCGAGATTCAGCCCCTACTAGCGCCGCATTCTGGCGATGATATGAGCAACCATTAAGATTAGGTCGCACACGAGCGAAAGCTTACGCAAACCTTCTCATTGATAGTTACCCTCTATGGCGTTAGGTGGGGTACAAATTACGCAACATTTCGATTCCGGGGTTGTCACTCGGAGTGAGATGGAATCGTGGTCGCTTCATCTTGCCAAAGCGTCATCGATAAGGAAAGGGGTTTCAGAGATGCTTAACGAGTTCAAAAAGTTCATCATGCGGGGCAATGTGATCGATCTCGCTGTCGGTGTTATCATCGGTGGCGCTTTCGGTGCGATTGTCAATTCACTGGTGGCTGACATCATTGGCCCGATCATCGGCCTGCTGACTGGCGGCATCAACCTGGCCGGACAGACGACCCAGATTGGGCCGGCGGTCTTTGGCACGGGCAATTTCATTCAGAGTGTGATCAACTTCCTGATCATCGGCTTTGTGTTGTTCCTGATCATCCGGGCGATGAACCGGATGATGCCACCGCCACCGCCGCCTCCTCCGCCCGGCCCTACGGTGGAAGAGAAGACACTGGCCGCAATTGAAAAACTCGTCGATATCATGCAGAAGAAGTAGCTGCTCCGCTGCGAGAAACCGGGTTACAATGCGTGTATGTTTCGCGCATGAGCATCTGGCAGTACTCGGGTTGTTCAATGAACGATACGACTTCGCCTGAATACTCGGCTCGCAGCACGTTGATTGCTTTCGGGATCGTTGCCGCCGCCCTGATCGGCGGCGCGATCCTGCTGTGGACGTCGCGGCCAGCTCCTGTTCAGATTACTATCAATCCACCACAGCCAACCGCCACGCCCATGCCCAGTCCCACACCGGGGCCGATTACTGTATATGTGACTGGCGCGGTCAGCCAACCTGACCAGCTCATTACCCTGCCTGCCGGAAGCCGCGTGCAGGATGCTCTGGCAGCCGCCGGCGGCCCGGCCCCGGATGCCGACTTGGAGCGCGTCAACTTGGCTGGCCGCCTGCGTGATGGCGATCAGGTACATGTCCCCCGCACGGGTGAAACCACTGTGCTTGCCACCCCCAGCGGTGGTGTCGTCGTCTACATCAACACCGCCAGCGTTGAGGAGCTGGACGCGCTGCCTGGCATTGGCCCGGCGCTCGCCGAGCAGATCATCGCCTACCGCGAGGCCAACGGCCCATTTGCCAACCTGGAGGCGCTTGATGCCGTCGAAGGCGTCGGCCCGGCTCTCTTGGAAGCCATCAAGGATCTGATCGCCTTTGATTAGGCTATCGTTGAACAGATGGCGTGATGTTCCATACTTACCCAATTCGCAGTTCAGTCTTGGGGTCGAAGAGCAGCGCTGCCGCTGGATCGACTGCGCACGAGATAGTCATGCCACGTTCTAAGCGCTGATCCAGTGGTACGGTCATCAGCCAGCGTTCGCCATTGGCGCGCATCTCAACCAGTTGGTAGCGTTCTGCCAGATAGAGTGTGATTGCCTCGACTCGACCGGGAACGCCGCCATCAGCCAGGTGGATGTGTTCTGGTCGTACTCCTAGAATTGCAGGCATCCCATCCTCTAGATCGCGCCGCGCGGCCAATCCGCCGAAGTTCACGCCGCGCCACTGCCCTTCGATGATGTGCCCGCGCAGTAGATTGATCGGCTGGCTGCCAATGAAGGTGGCGACAAACAGGTTGTGGGGGCGGTCGTAAAGCTGCTGGTAGGTTCCGACCTGTTCAAGACGCCCATCGCGCATCACTGCGATTCGATGGGAGAGCGCCACTGCTTCGACCTGATCGTGGGTGACGTAGACTGAAGTCACTGGGAAGGCATTCAGCAGCCGCTTGAGTTCGACGCGCGCTTCGGCGCGATACTGGGCATCCAAATGGTGGAACGGCTCGTCGAACAGCAGCACCTTCAGATCACGAGCCAGCGCCCGCGCGATGCTAACTCGCTGGCGTTCGCCGCCAGAGACTTCGCCCGGTTTGCGGTCGAGCAGTTTCTCCAACCCGATCCCAGTAATCTTGGAAATCTGCCGCAGCCGTTCCGGGACTTCTTGTTCTCGGCGGCGCAGTCGTAGGAAAAAGCTGACCGACTTGCGGTTCTCCCAGTGTGGAACCAGTGCTCCTTCCTGGAAGACCATTCCTACACCCCGGTCTTGAAGCGGTATATTCTGCAAGTTCTCGTCATCGTACAGGATGCGGCCGCTGTCTGGCTTGAGCAGCCCTGCGATCAGCCGCAGCAGTGTCGATTTGCCACACCCAGATGGCCCCAAGATTGCCAGCACGTCACCGGACTGAAGCTTGAGCGTGACATCCCTCACGGCCTGGATGGGGCGGCCCTCGACCCCATCCAGTGCCGTATACTGCTTGCTGACATGCTCTAGGGTGACCGTGGTCATAGGCCTCAGTTAGCGAATATCCTTGAACAACACGTCCGAAAGGAACGGTTCGTACACCTGCTGGGCAATGAACTCGGTCAAAATTCGGTCAAGTGCCCCCGCACCGCTGCTGGATGCTGGCAGCGTGACCTCGACCAGCGCGACGAACGTCCCGCGCTGCCAAGTCGTCAGTGCTCGCGTTGCAGACTGATTGCACACCGTCGCCTGGGTTGTGTAGATCGGATAGGGGAGATTGGCCGAAGTCGTCGAACTGCTGAAGCCGCTCTGGAGGACAGCCTGTCCTAGCGCTGGGTCAGCTAACGCTGCCGCTGCATCTGAGGGTGTAGCGTAGGCATCCAGGGTGTAGCCCATTCCCATGAACTGCACCTGGGACAGATCGCAGCTTGTGTTAGTGATCCGGCTCGAAGCACGGTACTGGAGCTTGTGGCTGCTAAATAATCCGCTCCACAGGCTCTGCGCGGCCTCTGGCTGAGCGGCGGTGACTTCGTCGGCAGTTTGGAATGTCGTTGTGTTGCTAAGGATGCTTGCTACGTCCGGCGTGATGATCTGATTGATCCGGTCGAAGGCCGTTTTGACCTCAGCTTCCGTTGGCGGCACTTTGGCTGCCATTTGCACGCTGGATGGGTCAGTGATGATTAGCACCGTCTTGAGTGCCGTGCCTGGAGCGGCTGCCGCCGCCGGATCGCGCAGTTGAATCTTTTCGACATTGGCTTGTCCCTCGATGACCAGCCCGAAAATGGTATGCCGCTGGTTCAGGTGCGGCGTCGGCACAGTGGTGATGAAGAACTGGCTGCCGTTTGTGTTTGGGCCAGAATTCGCCATCGCGAGCTTGCCCGGTGCGTCGAAGCTCAACCCGCTCACGAATTCATCGGCAAAGCTGTAACCGGGACCGCCAGTTCCTGTTGCAGTTGGATCACCTCCTTGCGCCATGAAGCTCTCGATGACGCGGTGGAAGGTTGTATTGTTGTAGTATCCCTGTTGTGCCAGGAAAACAAAGTTGTTGACAGTGACTGGTGTTTGCTGTTCCAGCAGGTCGATATATACCGGCCCGGCTCCGGTGCAGAAGATCGCCCGATAATCGATGCCAGATTGCAAGACCTGCTCGGCCTGCGAGAAACTGCGTGAGGCGGGTTCTGGAGCTGGTGCAGCCGCGCACAACTGTTCTGGCGTCTGAGCGCCAGCGGCGGGAGTCACTACTGTGGACTGAACTACTGTGTTCGATGTCGGCGCGGCTGGCGCAGCCGCACCGCCACAGGCGGCGATAAACACCGCGCTCAGCGCTAGGATGGGCAGGAGGATTCGTTTCAAGGTGGGGACTCCTGATCGGATGATTAAGGCAGTACCCAGTATACGCGCTGCTGTACGCGGCTCACAAGGGCTTAGCGGGAATGGCTACTGGGTATGACTCGCCAGAGGGCGAAGTGATCGTCGAAGCCTTTGATCTGAGTCTCGAACGACTCCGCGCCACACTCATCAAGCCGGAGCATTTGATCGACTTCGGGGTCTGTGCGGACGGCATCGGAGATGATCACATCCTCACCTGAAGACAATCCCTCTAGACGGGCAGCTTTGTTGACCACCGAGCCGAAATAATCCAGCCGTCCGTTGAGCGTCACAGCGATGCATGGGCCGTAGTGAATGCCCACACGCAGTTTGAGCGGTGTACCATCTGCGCCTTGGAACTGAGCCAACTGCTGCTGCGCGGCGATCATGGCGCGGAGGGCAGGCGCAGGGCGGCGGAAGACGGCCATGATGGCATCACCAATGGTCTTGACGATGGCTCCACCTTCGGCCTGCACCGCGTCGCGCAGCAGATCGAAGTGGTTCATGACCAGTCCAAAGGCGGGTGCGTCCCCAATCTGGTTATATAGGCGGGTCGAACCGCGCAGGTCGGTGAAGATGATTGCCATGCTGCCGACGGAGATATGCTGGCCGGGACGCAGCGCTTCGGATGCGAACAGATCGCGGAAGACTTGGAGGGCGGTGACATCCGCGGCTGTTACGGCCTGGTCACCCCAGGCGAGGCGTTCCAAGATGAACAACTGCTCTTCGTCGGTAGCGTTCTTAAAGCGCAGCTTAGCGCCACTGCGGATGGAGTGTTCGCCGCCGGGCCAGCCATCAACCCGGCTGGCGCGCAGCGTGATTTCGGCTGCACCCCAATCCTCGCTGACGAGGAGGAATTCGCCACCGCGCAGGTTGAGCGTTCGAAGGCGGTAACGACCGTTCTCCAGTGCAGGATGGACAACCCGGTCTTCGCCGGATTGGAGAAGCTGCTGCACGACAACGTGTGGCGTGGTCTGCGGACCTGCGATGCAGTATTCGACATGTTCGACTTCACGGATGGATGGATTGGGGTGGAAGGTCAATTCAACGGCCTGGTCAAAATTGACCTCGAAGTCGATGTTGCACATGTCACAGTGAACCTGTTCGGCGACTTCGTTGAGCGCCATTCCAGTATGTTTGACATTGCGGCAGAGGGGACAGAGAACATCCCACTCAAATTCAAGCAGGCCCCGACGAGTGGCGACAAGAAATGTTTCCAAGACTTGGCGGCGGGGAAAGCCCCACTGGTCGGCCAGAGCATAGGGGCGAAGCCGGCTGACCAGCATGGCATCACCAGTGTGGAGCAGGTGTTCCAGGTGATCCAGGATTTCGGGATTGGCTCCGTCACGGGTCAAGGCTGCGATGAGGTTTTGGAGGCGTTCTTCACCCCGGGGGGCGAAGTGAACCGCAGTGGGGAGTTCGGCGATGCTGCCACCTTGCATGGCGGCTTGGTCGTAGCGGCGGATGGCCTGATCAAAGGCACGCGCGCTGAGGATGCCAACTTGTGCCGGAATAGCAATCAAGCCGAGCAGATTGCGCGGCGATGCCCAGACCTCATAGGTGAGGAGCGTGCCGCCCTCTGGGTGCGGTTCCAGTTCAGTAAGCGTTCGTAGTTCAGCGACGGGACCAGACCGGTAGCGGCGAAGAACGCCGTAGCGTTCTGGGCGGACCCATTCAAACGGCTCTTCTTCCCATTCGACTGGAACGCCGAAGCGGAACAACCGCAGCCGCCGGCGGGCATTGGGTAGAGGTGCATCCGAGCTGCGGCGCTGGATGGAGGGAACACCGGTATCTCGATTGAAGCGATTGGTATCGGCAACCAGCGGCCAGAGCATCTCCGGCGTGGATTGGAGGTGCCACTGCCAACGGTAGTGGAACTGGCGGGTAGAGCGAGGGGATTCGCTGGACATCGGTTCAAACTGCTGATTCATCGGCACAAGATGTTCTAGCATAGTCTACACCGGGTCGAAGATGTTTCACCTGATTGATGCAGAAGTCAGCATAAGGGAAATGGGTGGGCAGACTCCAGACCAGCAGGTGTTCACTTTCTGCTCAATTTTGAGCAGCGAAGGGAATTGTGGTCAGGAAGGGGAGAGATGAATATACTTGCGGCTAGATGGCCCAACCGGGTTCGGGCGCGAAAAGGGACGGTGGAACATCATGTCCGATGAAGACCGCTTGAGGATGGGCATTCAACAAGCTGCGGCGCGCCTCCAAGCTGCCCGGCAGATCACGGTGCTAACGGGGGCGGGGGTGAGCAAAGAATCGGGCATCCCGACGTTCCGAGATGCGCTGGATGGGCTGTGGGCGCAGTACGATCCGACCCAATTGGCGACTCCCCAGGCGTTTCGGATTAACCCGAAGCTGGTCTGGGACTTCTACGAGTATCGGCGGCGGTTGATGGCTCCAGCGCAGCCTAATCCGGGGCATTTGGCGCTGGCCGCGCTGCAGCGGCGCTATCCGGCGCTGCGGATCATTACGCAGAACGTGGACGATCTACATGAGCGGGCAGGCAGCACTGATGTGATCCGGCTGCACGGGAACATCGCACTGAACCGCTGCTTCTACGACTGCCAGGGGTATCCGACGCGGATCGATGTCTCGCTGCTGGAATGGGATGCGGCGAGCGGGCCACCGCCGTGCCCACACTGTGGACGCTGGGTGAGGCCGGATGTGGTGTGGTTCGGGGAGGTGCTGCCGCCGGAGGAACTGGACCGGGCAGTGAATCTGCTCCAGCGCACCGATGTACTGCTGGTGGTGGGGACTTCGGGGTTGGTGACCCCAGCCGCGGATATGCCGTGGATGGCAAGGCGGAGCGGAGCGTTCGTCATCGAGATCAATCCGGACCTGACGCCGATCAGCGAGATTACCGATCTGACCCTGCGGGGGCCATCGGGCGAAGTGCTGCCGCGCATTGTGGAGGTCATCGAAGGATCGTGAAGGCTGGCATGTGGCTGCGGTACGCGGTTGTATGGTTCACCGGGGTGATGCTGGTGCTGGGGAAGAGCAGTTGGCTGCAGGCCCAGGACTTCGAGGACATGCCGCACCTTTGGCAGGTGTTCGTCCAGCGGAATGTCGATGGGAGCGGGAGTGACCGGCTGACCTTCGTTGATCTGCTGACGGGAGCAGAGACCCGTGCTGCCGTTACAGGGGAACGCTACACACTCGACCGGATCAGCGTGATCTTCTTTGACCGGGTCACGCGGCGGGTGATGGTGGCACTGCCGGATGGGCGGGTCAGCGAGCACCCGTTCATCCAGCCGGAACGCAGCAGCCATCGAATCGACTGGCTGGTTTCGCCGAAGCAGGACTGGGTGGCTTGGACCCGGACGGAGGCTGGGCCGGACGGGCTGACTACGGTGACGAGCATCGCGCGGCGGGACGGCAGCCAACTGCGGCAGGTGCTGGTGGATGGGCCGCGCCAGGGCATTGGAGCCACGCCGGTGGCCTTCAGTGCAGACCAGACGACGCTGTACATGGACTTCCAACCAGATGGGCTGGGCGACTTCACGCCGTTCCCACAGTACGCGGGCTTATTCGCGCTGGACCTGGCAAGCGGCGAGTGGACGTATCTACCGGATGAGCCGGGCTGCTACTGCGGGGCAGGCTTCGGTCGTGGGCTGTTCCTGCGGCTGAAGGTGGCCGATAACCTGCGCGGGTTTGACCTGCACATCTACAATCTGGCGGCCCAGATTGCCAACGTGATCCCGTTCGGGAACTACGGCGGGTTCACGCAAGCTGGGGACATTGTTGTGTCCAACAGCGGACGGCGGGCGATCTACGCGCTGGCCCAAATTCAGAACTTCGGCAGGCCAGACCAGTTTGCACAGACGGTGTTCATGCTGGTCGATCTCGACCTGATGACTCAGCAGCCGCTGACTGACCGGATCAACACATTTGTCGAACCGCTGAGCTGGACAGAAGACGACACGGCGGTGATCTTCACCAGCAAGCAGCGCGATGGAACCTGGAAGATCAGCCTGAGCGACGGCCGGCTGGACCGGATCGCCAACGCGACCTACCTGGGCATCATCGGATAATCAGCTCGCCGCGGCCGAGCGTTTCCGCCAGGGAGTCAAGTTCGGCAGCCGTGGTGACGACCATATCCCCATACTGGCTGAGCGCGAGCGCAGCCATGACGACTCCATACCGCAGACCGCGTGCGAGGCTGCCTCCCAGCCAACCGTGAAGGACGCCGGCAGCGAGCGCGTCCCCGGCTCCGAGCCGATCCACAACAACGGTGGGGACGGCAGGCTCCTCGATGTACTCAGCACCATCCCAGCCGACTGCCCCGGATTCACCGCGCGTGACGACGATCTGCTTGGCATGGGTCAAGCTGGCTAGTCCGTCAATCACAGCCTGAGGCGATCGGTCGATGCCGAACAGGCGAGCTGCATCAGCCTGCTTGCAGAAGAGTACATCTACACCCTGCATGAGCGGGCGGAGGGCAGCAGCGGCGGTCTCCGGGGGCCAGAGCTTCTGGCGGTAGTTGACATCGAAGCTAACGGCTGCGCCGCGCTCGCGGGCTTGGGCGATGCTGCGGCGAACCGCTTCGTAACAGGCGGGGGAGAGGGCGGCGGTGATGCCGGTAAGGTGCACGAGGCGAGTACCGGTCAGATAGTCCCAGTCGATGCGGTCGGGTTCTAGGCTGGCAGCGGCAGAGCCTGCACGGTCGTAGATGACCTGGGCAGCGCGAGGCGGGTGGGCGAACTCGACGTAGTAGATGCCCATGCGGCCCTGAGCATCCCAGAGGACGCCGCCGAGGTCGACGCCGCTGGCGCGGAGGTGATGGGCAGCCAGGCGGCCGAGCGGATTATCCGGCAAAGCAGTGACGAGTCCGGCAGGATGGCCGAGACGGGCCAGGGCACTGAGGACATTGCCCTCGGCACCAGCCGGGTAGACGCTGAGCTGGGCGGCTGTTTCCAGGCGTTCTCCGGCAGGGACACTGTAACGGAGGAGGATTTCGCCGATGGCGGCGATGTGGAACCGGGGCGGCATGGGTTCGTTCAATCCATTGGGTAGAGGCTGCACCCGCCATCGACGGTCAGGACGGAACCAGTCATGTAGCTGGCGGCAGGACTGCACAGGAAGAGGAAAGCATCGGCGACGGATTCAGGCGGCTGCATGAAGCCGAGGGGAATGGCTTTCTGAGCACGGGCGCGGTAATCCGGCTCGGTTTCCCATTGGCGCTTTGCCATGCCCGCATTGACGATGCCAGGAGCGATGGCGTTGGCGCGGATGCCGGAACCGGCGAGTTCGCGGGCAAAGGTGCGCATCAACTGATTCATGGCGGCTTTGCTGGCGCTGTAGGGGCCGATGCTAGGCCAGGGGGTTTCCGCAACCCAGGAGGTGGTGAAGATGAGGTGGCCTTTGATTCCACCGGCGAGCATTTCACGGGCGGCGGCCTGGGCGAGGAGGAAGGCGGCCTTGAGGTTGACCTCCATGAGGCGGTCATAGACGGCTTCGTCGTAATCGACGAGGGGGGTGGCGACAACCATCCCAGCGTGGCAGAGGACCGTGTGGACAGGGCCGAAGCGTTCACGAGCGGACTGGAGGTAGGCGAGGACTTCAGGCTTACGGGTGAGGTCGGCCTGGATATAGGTCACGCGGTCGGGGCGGATGCCGGCGGCGGTGAGGCGCTGCTGGGCTTCGGCAGGGTCGATGACATCGTTGACGCTGAGGGAGGCGCCATGGCCGGTGAGGGCCTTGACGACGGCGAGACCGATGGCTCCGCAACCGCCTGAGATGAGGATGTGCTGACCGGAGAGGGCATCGTCACGAAAGGTCATGGTGGGAACTCCTGGGCATGAGAGACGCATCCGATACGTTCAGACAACGTCTCAGAACCTCACCCGCCAGCTCCCATTGCAATGGAGAGGGGGAGCTAAGCGAAGCGCACCGGGGTGAGGTTAAACAAAGTGGTGCTGACTTACCAGATGAATTATGAGAGCAATGATAAGAATGATAAGAATGAGAATCGGCCATATGAGAATTATATGATCCTCCTCTGGTGGTTCCGGCAGGCATTCCCCGCTCCATTGCAATGGAGAGGGGAGTTTTGTGTTCGTATGCCTACGATAGCACAAAATGGGGCGTTTAGGGTGACATTTTGTCTACTCTTTGGCATAAAATCGGAGAGAAGAAGATTCGACTGCAAAGAAGAGGTGAATTGAACTGAAATCACCTGGCGGGGAGGCACCGTCGCAAGGGACGCAGAGGAATGCGGAGGATGTGAGATTTTCGGGGCAGAAGGCCGTCTCGACGCGCGGCCTATTCGCGGGGAGACAAGGCGGCTTATTTTCAAGTAAGGGGGGTGATTTCGAGTTCCCAGGCAGCCTCGGACTCGGCGGGTTCGACGACGAGGAAATAGTCGCCGGGAGCGTCGATCTCGAAGGTTTCTTCGCCTTCGCCGAGGCGGAGGGCGAGGACTTCATGATCGACACCGTCAGCGGTGAAGAGTTCGACTTTGACGAGAGATTCCTCCGGAAACCAGAAGCTGAGGCGATAGCTGCCGCGCTGGAGGGGGAAAGGATCACTTTCGAAGGCGGCCAGGCCGGAGAAGACGAGGGCATCTTCAGCGGAGTCGTCTTCGTCGTCCCAATCGTCGAGTTGGGGCGGGCGGTAGACGCGGCTGAACTGCTCCTCATCACGGCGGAACTTGTTCCGGACGGCATAGGCGAGGGAGAGGACGAGCAGGACGGCGATGATGAGGACAGTTAGATCCATGATGGGGATTTCACCGCAAAAGCGCAAAGGTAAGACAAGACGAACCGCCAAGACGCCAAGATCATACGGACAAAAGGGTTTGCTTTTACGGCGGGAGATGGGATAAGGGGTGTCGCCCGGCCATGAAGGCGAAGGACGGAGCCGAAGAGGGCCAGACGGCGGATATGGTGGCGCTGGCAGAAGGCGGCGATCTGCGGCTGGGGGATGGTGATGGGGAAATCAGGCTTCATGGTATGAAACTCATTATGAGGACTCTGGCGGAATGAGATGCCGCAACTGATCCAGCAGTGGCGGTAGGTCGTCTGTCACAGTTTTCCAAATTACCTCATCATCGATGTCTACGTAGTTGTGGACAATTCGGTGACGAATCCCTGTTATCGCTTTCCAGGCGACTTCAGGATGTGTGTCTTGGTACGTCTTTGAGATGCGGTGGGCGGCTTCACCGATGGTCTGAATCAGATGAAGCAAAGCTAACCGCAGGACCTCATCCTGGTCATATTCTGCGCGCGTTTTTCCCTGAACAAACCTTAGCGCTTTCTGTGCGCTTTCGAACATGTGCAGCAGGTAGAGACTATCGTCATGCTGCGTCATAGATGATCCTGGCCTCTTCCAGAATGCGCTGGCGAATGTGGTGGTGGAGAAACTTGGGCGTCAGCAGGTCTACGTCTCGCTCGAGGATACAGGCGAGTTCGTCCTGCATGGTGAGCAGGCCTATCAAGCCGGGGATGTGGTCCGGCTGGAACTCGACAAGGACATCGACATCACTCTCTGGGCGGAAGTCGGGGCGGAGGACGGAGCCGAAGAGGGCCAGACGGCGGATGTGGTGGCGCTGGCAGAAGGCGGCGATCTGCGGCTGGGGGATGGTGATGGGGAGAGGTTGGGTGGACATGAGGCGGTAGGTTGGTCTCCGATCAGGGCGATGGGATGATTGTACCGCAAAAATTGAGCCGCAGAGGAGGTTTACGGATCCGATTGGGCCAGAAAGTAGAGGGGGGAAATCCCCGCGCAAGCGTTCTGCGCGGGGATTTGATTAAGGATTAGTCGCCGGCAGGGACGGGAACAGGGCGGCCGTTGGTGTGCGGCGCGGAACCGGTGTCATCGCCGGTGGTGAGGACATCGAAGGCGTGTTCGCGGCGGAGGGCCTGCTCCTCGCGGAACTGGCGCGTGTAGAGGCTGTAGTAGTGCCCCTTGTGGCGCATCAGTTCGGCATGGCTGCCCATCTCGCTGATACCGCCGTTTTCGATGACGAGGATGCGGTCGGCACGGCGGATAGTGCTGAGACGGTGGGCGATGATGAAGCTGGTGGACTGCTTCATGAGGGTTTCCATGCCGCGCTGGATGAGCGCCTCGGTGAGGGTATCGACCGAGCTGGTGGCTTCGTCCATGATGAAGATGTCCGGCTTGGCGAGCACGGCGCGTGCCAGGCTGATGAGCTGTTTCTGGCCGGTGGAGAGCAGCACGCCGCCCTCGCCGACCTGCTCATCGTAGCCTTTCTCCAGCGTGATGATGAAGTCATGCGCGCCGGCGAGCTTGGCGGCCTCGACGATCTCGTCGTCGGCAGCATCCAGGCGACCGTAGCGCAGGTTTTCGCGGATGGTTCCGCTGAAGAGGTGCGGGGTCTGGAGGACGACACCGAGGCGGGACTGGATGCTCTCCAGGGTGTAGTCACGGTAGTCGCGGCCATTGATCTTGATGCTGCCCTGCTTTGGTTCGTAGAAGCGGCAGATCAGGTTGACGGTGGTACTTTTGCCACCGCCAGTTGGCCCGACGAGGGCAATGGTTTCACCCTGGCGCACCTTGAGGTTGAAGTTTTTCAGCACGGGCTTTTCCGGCTGGTAGTAGAAGGTGACGTTCTCGAACTCGATGTCGCCGCGGATGTCGGTGACGGTGATCGCACCGGGTTTGTTCTGGATGTCGGGGCGGGCGTCCATCAGGCTGAAGAAGCGCTCGGCGCTGGCGATGGCCTGCTGCATCTCGGCATAGACGCGGGCGAGGTCCTGCACGGGCCACATCATGAAGGTGATATAGGCGATGAAGGCCTGGATGCCGCCGATGGTCATGCCGCCGAGGTTGACCTGCGCACCGCCGTACCAGAGGATGGCGCCGATGGCGACGGCGCTGATGATCTGGACGATGGGGAGGAAGAGGGCACTCAGCCAGGCCGCGCGGAAGGCACGGCGGTACATGGTGCTGGCGAGGCCGTCGAACTCCTTGAGGTTACCTTCTTCGCGGCGGAGGGCTTTGACGACACGGACGCCGGTGATGTTCTCGTTGTAGGTACCGGTGATCTTGCTGTTGAGCTTGCGAACCTCGCGGTATTCGGCGAGGATCTTGGTTTTGAACCACACGGCGATCCGCACCAAGACCGGGATGAGCGCCAGGACGATGAGCGCCAACTGCCAGTTGATGGTGAACATGAAGAAGAGACCGACTACGATGTTCATGACCGCCCAGGTGACGTCGAGCATGCCCCAGGTGACGAGATCGGCCATGCGGTCGGTATCGGAGACGACGCGGGACATGATCCAGCCGATAGGCGTCTTGTCGAAGTAGGAGAAGGAGAGCGTCTGCAGATGATCGAAGACCTTCTTGCGGAGGTCGTAGCGGACGCGCTGGCCGAGGACGCCTGCCAGATAGATAAAGCTGAAGACCAAGATCACGAAGATGAAGGTGAGGGCGAAGTACAGCCCTAACAACTGCACGAGGACGTCGTGATTGCGTGGAATGATGGCGTCATCGACGATGCGCTTGCCCAGGTAGGTGAAGAAAGATTCCAGGGCGGAGACGCCAGCGATGGAGAGCATGAAACCAGCCACCCACTTCCAGTGGGCGCGGACGCTCTTCAAGATGCGGACGAACGTGCCGCCATTGAACTGACTGGTAAATTCTTCTTCCTCATAGTGGAAGTTGGACACCTTCCACCTCCTCTTGCTGTTCGTCTTCGGCTTCCTCGATGCTGGACTGGAGGTCATAGACCCGGCGGTAGAGGCCATCCTGAGCGAGCAGCTGATGGTGCGTCCCGCGCTGGACGATGCGTCCCTTGTCCATGACCAGGATGAGATCGGCATGCATGACGGTTTGAATGCGGTGGGCGATGATGAAGGTTGTGCGGCCTTTCATCAGTTGGAGCAGCGCCTGGCGGATGGCATCCTCGGTCTCGGTATCGACCGATGAGGTCGCATCGTCCAGGATGAGGATGCGGGGGTCTTTGAGGAGCGTTCGCGCCAAGACGACGCGCTGTTTTTGACCACCGGAGAGCGTCACGCCGCGTTCACCGACGAGGGTGTTATAGGCGTCCGGGAAGCTCATGATGACGTCGTGGACGGCGGCGGCACGGGCAGCAGCGATGACCTCGTCATCGCTGACTTCGCGACCGACGCCATAGGTGATGTTCTCGCGGATAGTGCACGAGAATAGGAACGGCTCCTGCTCGACGATGCCGATTTGACGGCGCAGCCAGCCTTTGGGGTAGGTGTTCAGCTCGATCCCGTCGATGGTGATGCTGCCGCTGGTGTATTCGTAGAAGCGGGGCAGCAGGCCGACCAACGAGGTCTTGCCAGAGCCGGTTGATCCGAGCAGGGCGACGCTTTGGCCAGCGCGGACGCTGAAGGAGATGTCCTTCAAGACGGGGGTGTCTTTGTCGTACTCGAAGTGGACGTTCGAGAAGGTGACGTCACCGCGCAGGTCGTGGGTGGGTTCATAAGCGCCGTCGGTGAGGGATTCCTGCGGCTCGCCGATGACTTCCATGACGCGCTTGTAGGAGACGAGGCCGGTGGACATGTCCACGATCAGACGGCCCAGGTTGCGGATGGGGTTGATGATCATCGAAAGCAGGCTGACATAGGCCAGGTACGAGCCGAGGGACATGGTGCCATCCATGACCAGGGTAGCGGCGAGGTAGTAGCCGCCGAGGATCTGCAGGAAGCAGAGGATGTCGGTGAGCGGCCAGTAGATGGAGTGCATGATGAGGAAGCTGCGACCGCGGCGGTAATGCTCGAAGTTGATGACTTCGAACTTGTCGCGTTCATAGGCTTGACGGTTGAAGGCACGGACGACACGGACGCCGGTCAGGTTCTCCTGGAGTGTGGTCGAGAGCTTGGACTCCTGGTCTTGCATGGCTTCGTAGCGTTCAGAGACCCGCTTGAAGAAGAAGAACGAGATGACGGCGATGACCGGGACGACGATGATCGAGACCCAGGCTAGGGTGATGTTGATGGAGAAGAGCGCGGCGAAGTTGATCCCGAAGAGCAGCAGGATGCGGCCAACGCCGATGGCTTGATCGGCGAAGAAGCGGCGAATGGCGTCAACGTCCGAAGTGGCGCGGGTGAGCAGCTCACCGGTTTGCATCCGGTCATGGTAGCGGAACGAGAGGCGCTGGATGTGGTCGAACATGCCATCGCGCAGGCGCAGGGCGAGGGACTCAGCGGTCTTGGAGGCAAAGCGGCCGCTCAAGAAGCTGAATGCGCCTTGAAGGGTTGCCAGCCCGATGAAGGCGAGGGCGATCAGCGGGGCAAGCGTGAGCACATCTGGGCTGGGCAGCACGTGATCGACGAAGTGGCGCACCAGCAGGAAGGAGGCGGTGTTGAAGCCTGCCGACAGCGCCAGGGCAATGACGGCAGCGAAGTAGTAGCGGCGGAAGCCGGTCACCAGACGCCAGAAGCCCAGAAAGAGGTTCTTGGAGAGGCTGTCTCTCACGTCATAGGTGTAGGTTTGAGGAGGGGGAGTCAAGCTAGTCCTCCGACAGACAGATGACCACCCCGGACGACAGATCGACCAGGGCGGCTGACGAAACAAACTGGACTGGACGCGGAATCGAAAAAAAGGATTTCCAGGGTCTCAGGCGTATCGGGTCAGTGTATTCATCCAACCAGCCTTTCGGTTTCGTTCGGAGCGAACTGGAGCCGGGATACCAGCGGCGGTCAGGAACGATAGAGAGACATAGGCGTAAATAAAGGGTCAGGAAAGATCATAGCAGATCATTTGAGCGAATGCAAGACCCAGTTCGGAATACGAATTAAACCGCCAAGACGCCAAGATCATATCGAGAATCAGGGTTGACTAACCCGCAGCGAATCACTCCTAAATGCACCTGCTCCTATCATACCTTAAGGCGATAGGGCTTGTCGTCGTCCAAAGGTCGGAGATTAGGCCTGTACTGGAGGGCAAGGGGACTGTACGCGGGGTAGAGATAGGCTGGTTCTGCCAATTTGGACGAATACCCAACCGAGCAGCATGAAGGGGATGGCCCAGATGCCGTTGATGAGGACGGGCCAAACCCCGAAGGCGATGAATCCCTGGACGGTGACAAAGGCGTTGTAGATGGCGCTCAGGCCGACGGTTTTCAGCAGGGTCTGAATGCGCTCGCGGTTGAGCAGTCCGCCGGTGCGGGCCAGGACTTCCAGGTTGCGGCGGCCGCTGAGGAAGGGGTAGAAGGTCGCGCCTTCGACCATCGCACCGACGCGCCGGAGAACGGCCATGTTCTCGCGGACGGGCTGACCGAAGAGCATTACCGTGCCCCGGTTGGGGCGCACGAGGTCGAGCAGCATGCGGATGGTGGTGGTTTTGCCAACGCCATTTGGCCCTAAGAAGCCGTAGACCTGTCCGGAGTGCACTTCAAAGGAGATGTCACGGAGGGCATCGATGCGGCGTTTGCCCCGTCCGAAGTGCTTGGACAGATGCTCAACGCGGATGGCGGCGGACTGACTCATGATGGTGAAACGCTTCCTCGGTTGGGAATATGTCGTATGACGACATATCGCCATACGACATATTAGGGCGTTTTAGCCGGAGCCGTCGAGGGGAGAAGCATTAAGACAGGGCGGCGACCAGGTCGTAGAGGTTGGTGAAGGCGCGGGTCTGGCCATCGTGGTGAAGTATCCAGCGGGTGGGACTGGAGCCAGAGTCGATGGTGACGCGGGTGAGCGAGTCCTGGCCGTTCATGACGACGCAGCAGCCGGCGCGCTCCAGCGCCCGTGCCGTCCAGATGGCGGCCATGCCGCTCCCGTGCAGGTCTACAGTTCCGGCGGGGGGCTGGGTATCCCGGAAAGAGCCGGTGTAGGCATCGAAGACGATGCCCTCGGAGCGGAAGGCGGACTCGAAATCACCGGCCAGCACGAGGTCTTCGGGCGCGCCGATGGTCAGGGGACCACCGCGAGGGAGCAGCCAGACTCGGTCAGCGCTGCGGAGAGCGAGATCGAGATCGTGGGTGGAGAGCAGGATGGCGCGCTGCGTTTCTCTAGCGAGGCGGCGGAGCAGGCCGATCAGCTCGGCGCGGCGCGGGAGATCGAGGAAGGCGGTTGGCTCGTCGAGGAGCATCACGGCGGGCTGCTGTGCCAACGCGCGGGCGATCATGATCTTCTGGCGCTCACCGTCGCTGAGTTCGCTGAGGAAGCGCGCGCTGAGGTTGGCCGCGCCGACAGCCTGGATCGCCTGGTGGACGGCAGCTTCGTCCGCGGCGGTGAGGCGTCCCATCCAGCCGGTATAGGGATAACGGCCCAAGGCGACCAGGGCGTAGGCAGTCATCATGCCGGCATCGACGCGCTCGGTGAGCACGAGACTGAGGCGGCGGGCACGTTCGGTGGGGGTGAGGCTGTGAATGTCTTGGCCGAGGAGATGGACTGCGCCATGCAGTGGGGGCTGCATCCCGGCCAGGGTTCGGAGCAGGGTTGATTTGCCCGCGCCGTTGGGACCGATCAGGCAGACGAGTTCGCCTGCGTGGAGCGTCACCTGGATGTGATCGAGGATGACATTTGGGAAGCGGCGCGGCACTGCATAGCCGACAGCCAGATCATGACTTTGCAGCACGACAGTAGGCGGATTGATGGGCAGCAGCGGCTCTGCTGTGGGAGCGGCCTGTTGAGGGGTGTCAAGGTGTTCGCGGATCATCCGGCAAAACTCTCCCGTAGGTTGCGACGCCGCAGGATGACGAGCACGACGACTGGGGCGCCGATCAGGGCAGTGATGGCATTGAGGGGGAGGACGATCTGGCTGCCAGGAGCCTGGGCGATGAGATCGGCCACTAGGGCGAGCAGACCGCCGAGACAGGCGCAGGCTGGTATCAACAGGCGGTGGTCGGCAGCACCGAGCAGCGTCCGGCTGAGATGGGGGACGGCCAGCCCAAGGAAGCCGATGGGGCCGCAGAAGGCGGTGACAGTGCCGGTCAGAAGGGCGGCGCTGATGATAATGCCGAGGCGAGCGCGGCGGACATTCAGGCCGAGACTACGGGCATAGGTTTCGCCGAGCAGCAGAGCATTGAGTGGTTTACTGAGTAAGAACGTTCCGATTAGCCCCAACGTCACTGCGCCGACGAAGAGCGGCATCTGCCGCCAGTTGACTCCGCCGAAGCTGCCGAAAGTCCAGTTAATGTAGGCTTGGATGCGCTCCGGGATGCTGAAATAGAGCAGAAGGCTGACCACCGCACCGGTGGCATAGCCGAACATGAGGCCGAGGATCAGCAGGGTCATAACACTCTGCACGCGCGAGGCGGCGGCAATGACGATGAGCATGGCGACGGCAGCGCCGAGGATGGCAGCGGCCGTCAAACCGAGGTCACCAGCCAGTCCCAATCCGGCCAGGAGCACGCCGCCGGTCGTGCCGAGCGACAGCACGACCAGGGCGACCCCGAGACTGGCCCCGGAACTGATGCCCAACACGTAAGGGTCAGCCAGGGGGTTACGGAAGAGGGTCTGCATGTTGAGGCCGGCTGCACCGAGGGCGGCTCCGGCAAAGATGGCGGTCAAGGCTTTCGGCAGGCGGAAATCGACGACGATGGTTGTCCAGGTGGCGCGGGCCGGCTCGCCGCCGAGCAGGATGGTGAGGACCTGATCGAGCGGGATGCTGACGGATCCAATCGTCAGGCTGAGGACAAAGGCTCCGACCAACAGGATCACCAGGAGCGATAACCGCTCCCAGTGGAGGGCGGGCCGGGAGACGATCGGTTGGCTCCCGGCTGACGCGGTGGACAACGACGGTTTCACCTGGGGATCCGTTTGTAGAAGTAGAGTTCGTGATCGGGCAGCACGTCCGGATGGAAGATGCGGACGAGATCGGCCAAGATCATATCGGGGTTAGCGTAACCGGTTTCGAAGTAATCGCTGCCGCCATTGGCATTGAGGCGGGCATTGTTGCTGTAGACCTGACCGCTTTGGAAAGCGGCGAACCCAGTATAACGGGGTTCTTCGGCTTCGGCATCGGCGAGCGAGTCCCAGTAAGGATTGACGTTGACCCAGAAATCGGCATTGGCGGCACGGTCGAAGACAGTTTCGAAATCCAGGAAGAGGCTGCCGGTGGAAGTGTCGCCAGCCCAGAGGTAGTCCGCACCGGCATCGGCGAGGAGCTGGGCCAGATAGCTGCGACCGCCGGGCATGTACCAAGTGCCATCGTAGGGGGTCCCGGCGAAGACGGTTGGGCGAGACTCGAGCGACTCGGTCTGCTGGCGGAGGGCGTCGTAGCGGCCTTTGACCTCGGCGAATTGGCTTTCTGCCAGCGCCTCGGTATTGAAGAACAAGCTGATGAACTTGCCCCACTCGGCCACGCCGAGCGGCGATGTATCCAAGAAGTCGGCGTTCAGGACGACTGGCAGGCCGGCTTCCTGCAAGGCGGGATAGGCGGTGTCTCCGGCAAAGTAGCGCTGGGTCAAGATCAGGTCAGGTTCGAGATCGATGACCTGCTCGATGTTGATATCCTGGCCGCTGCCACCGCCGCCGATTTGCAGCACACTGCCGTCTTCGACAGCGTCCTGCACGGCTGGGTTGGAGGTGTACAGGACGGTGTCGACAGCAACGAGGCGGTCGAGGACGCCCTGGGCGTCCAGGTGCGGCAGGAAGCTGGTGGACATGGAGATGATGCGCTGGACGGGGACTTCGATCACGGCAGCGTCATCGTAGCCATCCGGGATGGGCGTGCCGCATTGGACGAGCAGATACGTCAGCGGGGCTTCAGCCTGCGGCCAGGGGGTCTGGACGGTGACGACTTTGTAGTGGTTGAAGTATTCGACGCTGAAGCCTTCGGCAACCTGGGGGGTGACTTTGGCGGGGAAGTAATCTAGGTTGGTGTTATAGGTGCTGACGCACTCGGCAAGGTTGGATTGGGCCAGGGCAGGGGTGACTCCCAAGGCTAGGATGAGGACGGCGACCAGCAAGACCAGACGGGGACTATTCATGTTGCTCCTCCTCGAAGCGCGAATAGAAACGGTGGCGAGACCCCTGCGCGCCGCGAAGGATGGGGAAGAGCGGTTTGTGAAGCAAAAACCCGCCGGAAGGCGGGTGGATGGGAAAACATTCCCCGATCCCCCTTGTCCGCGAAGGTGGTACTCAGGCAGCGGCGAAGGCGGGTAATCGGGCTTCAGCAGGAGGGCAAACCTCGGCTGTTACCGTTGCGGGACAGCGCCGGACTTACACCGGCTTCCCCCATTGCGCGCCACGCATCCGGGCGTTGGGCGCACCTTCACCGATGGGAAAACACTGCTAAAAGAGTAGCACGGTGATCGGCGGCTGTCAATTCGATGGAGCAGAGTGCCACTGCAAGCCAGCCAGCGGGAAAGGAATTTGCAGCAGGAGGCTGCGGCTGCCGGTGGCGACATCGACCAGCCAGACGCACGACTGGCTGCGTTGGGTGATGGTCAGCACGGCAATTTGGCGGCTGTCCGGCGACCAGGTGAAGGCCCCGATGCCGCCGAGTCCGGCTAGCAGAGGGCGCACAGCGCGGGTTTCGGGGTCAGCCAGATAAATGCGGCTGAGGCCAGAGCGGTAAGCTAGCAGGCGGCCATCGGGTGACCAGGTGGGCGAATCCTCTTCCATGAGCGAGTTGCCGATGAAGTCGAGGCCGCGCATACACTCCGGCGCAACTTCTGGGCAGACCGCCTGCGCGGTGAACATCTGTGAGGTGCCGGAGAGGCGGCGGCTGAAGGCTAACCAGCGGCCATCTGGCGACCAGGATGGCTGTCCATACAGAATGGCGGAGCGGAGGAGCAGGCGCTCATTGGCGCGGCAGCCGCGCGGGGCATTCAAGCACTCGACATCGACGGCGTAGAGGCGGGGGTTGCCATCCCGGTAGGAGATGTAGACAACGCTCTTTCCATCCGGCGACCAGACTGGATCGGCGTCAGTAGAGCCGGTTTCGTTGACGAGATAGTGTTGTCCGGTGGCGGCTTCAACCAGGGCAGTGCGGGGCGTTCCGCTTTGGCCGACGCGAACGGCTAACCAGCGGCTGTCCGGCGACCAGGCGGGCTGGCTGCTCAGGACATCGGCCAAGAGCAGGCGCGGGGGCTGCAAGGGATCTTCCGACACGTAAAGACCGCTCTGACTGCTGAAAGAGCCGACGAAGGCCAGCCAATTTCCATTGGGGGAATAAACCGGAACCGAACGGAGCGTATCCATCGCCATCAGGGGGGCGGTGAGGCCGCGCTCCAGATCAGCGGTGACGATGTAGGAGACTAGTTGGTCACGCAGCGGGCGCACCATGCCGTAAACGAGCTGGTCGTTGGGGGAGATGAAGCGGCCAGCGGCAGAGGCGATGACGAGCACTACCAGATTGATGAAGACCAGAGGAAGCAGAAGCCGGAGAAGGGATGCTGTGAGCTTCACTGCGGTCGCCAACTCATGTGACCATCACTGCCGGGAACCGGGATGGTGTCCTGTTCGCCAGTTTCAGAGTCTATGATGACTAAACGGACTTGCCCGCGCCTATCTTTGGTCATGACAGCGATGCGGCGGCTGTCCGCCGACCACCCGGTATCTGACGAGATGCCCGGCTGCATGTCGCTGACGGGGATAGAGAGCAGGGCCTTATTCTGCGAATCCCAGATCATGAGGTAGGTCCAACCGGAGATGAAGGCCAGGCGGCGGCCATCAGGTGACCAGACGGGGCGGGTTTCGATGACATCGGTTTGGGTGATGCGGATCGTGTCTTCGATACAGTCGGTGTCGAAGCGTTCACAGCGCATGGATGCCACGTAGACATCGCTGTCGCTGGCGGCGGAAAAGGCGCTGGTTGAATACGCCAGGTAACGGCGGTCAGGCGACCAAAGGGGCGGATCACTGAACCAGGGGCGTGAGCGCATGGTGTAAGGTTTGGTCAGGCAAGGAGCCTCGGTTTGAGTTTGTACACCCGCCAATACAGGCAGTCCATCAAGCCAGGTGGCGAAGGTCACATTATTGCCGTCCGGCGTCCAACTAAGGTTGGCGCTGCCGGCCAACCAGTCGCTCAGGCAAAGGGTGCGGCTGCTCGGATTGTATAGAGCGATGTGCATCTCGCGGACAGTTCCGTTGAAGGTTTCGAGTTCGACCTGCGTAGGAAAGGCCAGCAGATTGTTCCCTGGCAGCCAGACCGGCCGGCCCCGAATGACATGGCCTTCTAGATCAGCCTGCACGATGCGGCCGTCATCCAGCGAAAGGATGTGGAGTGCTGTCCTAGCAACATCGGCGATGTAGGCGATAGAGCGACCGTCTGTTGACCAGACGAAGTCATAGGCTGATTCGGATGGTGGGGTCAATGTCACGGTCAGATATCGGGCTGTGTCCATCAGGCGCAGCCGCCAGCGGCTTTCGCCGACCTGCCGGGTTTCCTGGACGTAAGCGAGTTGGTCGCCGCGACCGGGCAGCAGCTGACCGGCAGCCGTCATGAGGCTGACTGCGGCGGCGATGAGGGCGGTGATCGCAACGGCTGCTCTGAAGACGACCCGCGCGATCATGGAGTATCTCCTTTGGGTTGGGCGGCGGCTGGTTCGATTCTGCCATCACGCACCTGCCAGATGACCGCGCGTTCCAGGAAGGTAGATGGGAAAATCTCCAGTTCAGCGGTGGTGAGCAGAGTCTGCGCACCGCCGCTGATGCGGTCGAGCAGATAGGTGCGGCGGGCAGCATCCAGCTCGGCGATGACTTCATCCAGCAGCAGCACTGGCCATTCACCGATGCGGTCATGCATCCAGTGCAGTTCGGCCAGTTTGAGGGCCATCACGGCTGTGCGGGACTGTCCCCGGCTACCGTACAGCCCAGCATCGCGGTTGTTGATGTTCAGGCGGAGTTCATCCCGGTGCGGGCCGCAGAGGGTCATACCGCGCTCGATGGATTCGTCACGTTCGGCCTTGAGGCGGTCGGCGAACTGCGGGGCGATGGCATCTGCGCTCAGCTCGCGGTGGAGATCAAGACCCGGCAGGTTGAAGGAAAGCTGACCGTCGCCTTCGACGGTGGGCAGGAAGCTCGGCTGGTAGCTGAGGGTGAGGATTTCGCGGCGGCCAGTGAGGTCGAGATGGGCCTGCTGGGCACTGGTTTCGAGTTCGCGCAGGAGGCGCTGCCGGGCAGCAATCAAGACACTGCCGGAAGCGACCAACTGCTCATCCCAATACTGGAGTTCGTCAGGACCAGCCTGGTGGTCGGCGATGCGCTTGAGGAGGGCGTTGCGCTGCGGCAGGATGCGTTCGTAGACGGCCAGGGCCTGCACATAGTCCCGATCCACCTGAGAGAGGGTGCTATCCATGAAGCGGCGGCGCTCGGCAGGCGCACCCTCGATGAGCGCGAGGTCCTGCGGGAGGAAGAGCACGACGGCCAGCAAGCCAACCAAATCCATGACGCGCTTCTCGGCGCCATTGATGCGGATGGTCTTCTTGAAGCGCTGGCTGCCATCGGCGGCGCGTTCGAGCACCAGCGCCATCTCGACGCGGTTGAAGCCGCTGCCGCCGCTGACATCGGCGGCCAGCCGGGCGAACGGCATGGGGTCACCCTCGGTGCGCCAGTGGATGAGCTGGCGGTCGCTGGTGGTATAGGGCGAGCGGGAGGCCGTCAGATAGTAGACGGCTTCGAGCAGGCTGGTCTTGCCTTGGGCATTGGAGCCATATAGGACGACCGGACGCTCCGTCGGGAGGGTGACTTCCAGGCGGGCGTAGTTGCGGAAGTTGGTCAGGGAGAGATGTTCAACGTGCATGGGCAGTTTATATCATCCACCTGTGACGGCCTGAACTCCGAGGCGCGCCAGCACCATGTCCTCTTCTTCTGGCAGGCCGCTGACCCCGACCCCGCCAACGACCTGCCCGTGATAGACGATAGGGACACCGCCGCCCCAAGCGGTATAGCGCAGGTCGCCGAAGTTGGTCATGGGGAAGCCTTCGCGGCGAGAGGCTTCGCCGACGGCGCGGGATTCTTTACGCTCGCGGGCGGCGGTGAAGGCTTTGTTCATGGCGATGACGATTGAAGCCAGCGGGCAGCCATCGGTGCGGAGGAAGGCCACCAGTTCGCCGTGGGCATCGCTGACGGCGATGGCCGCGCCGCGCCCGCTTTTTTCCAGTTCAGCCTGGATGGTCTGGATGATCCGGGCGGCGTCAGCGTGGGAGAGTTCGTGGCGGGTATACATGGAGTCGCCTTTCTGGATTGGAGCAGATGCCCGCTCTGACGGTATAGTGTGTCGAGTATAACGAATCCTTTGACAAGCGGGGTTATCCTCCATGCAGACCACGATCGTGATGCAGGCTGTCGTCTTCGCTTTCGCCGCCTGGCTGGGCGCATATCTAATCCGGCGCGACCCGCGCAAACCGATGCTGGTCTATACGGGACTGGGCCTGCTGACGTATGCGGCAGGGCTGGCGCTCAACGCTCTGATGACAGCTTCGCCGTCTCCGGCCATCACCCTGAGCTTGCAGCGCATCCGCTGGCCGCTGCTGTTCATCCCGGCGCTGTGCTGGTTGGGTGCGGCCGTCGACCTGCTGCCGGAAGGGATGCGTCTTCGGGGAATTCTGTCACGGGGTTGGCGCGCGCTGCTGCCGCTCATTGTCGCTGTGCTGTACGGTCTCAATGCGGTGGTGACGATGCAGGTTGGCTCAACGCTGTACACACTGTTCGCTAACCTGACCGGGGCGGCGCTGGTGGCAGCGGTAGTCCTGGTGATCTGGAGCTTCCGGTCAACACGTCCGCGGCGGCTGCTGGCGCTGATTCTGCTGACCGGCTTATTTCTGACGCTGAGTGTGAGCTTTATGCTGTTCCCAGCGATCATGATCTCGCGTGAGACAATGCTGCTCATGGTTGGTCTTGATCTGGCGGTTTTGGGGCTGGTGATCGGGCTGCTGGATGCCTTCGAGGAGGGAGAGGCGCTGCTGCCGGATATGCTGCTGTCGCTGGCACAGACGGGGCTGCTCACGCTGGCTGTGGGCGGGCAGGTGGCGCTGGCGCTTGTCAGCGGCCCGGCCAGCTACTCGCTGGTGCTGCTGCTGTTCGGGGTAAGCGGCACGGCGGTGATCGCGGCGGTATATGCTTCGACGTTCCAAGCGGCGATTGACCGTTTGGTTCTGCCCCGGCTGCGGCGGACGCGAGCTGACTTGCGCGCAGCAAGCGATGCGCTGCCCCGCGCAGCCGCTCAGCCCGATCTAGCGGCGCTGCCGGAGGCGGACTTCATCCGGCTGACGCGGCGGGCGCTCAGCCATCTGAATGATCCTGGTAAGCTGGCGACCTCACCGTTGATGGGACTGCCGCAGATTGATGTGCGGCTGCGGGGACGCGGCGCGGGCGACTTCGCGCTCGAACGGGCGCGGGAACTGCGAGCGCTGCTGGTCGAGAGCATTGAGCGGCTGAAGCCAGTCAACGCAGGCGCACCGGGCGTCTCGGATGCCTGGCGGCACTATAACGTTCTGTACTATCCGTATGTGCTGGGGGTGAAATCTGCCCATGTGCCGAATGCTGCGCTTGATCCCGGCACAGCGGCGGTGCTGAAGTGGCTGCGGGCGGACGTGCCAGAGCGGACGTTGTATCACTGGCAAAATGTGGCGGCGCGGCTGGTAGCCCAGGACTTGCGTGACCAACTGCGCGGAAATGGCAGCGTTTTGCAGTGATAGAGCTGGTGCTGGCAGTCACTTCTCCGGCAGGATCAACCGCACCGTATTGTGAAGTTGAAAGCGAGGTTCTGATGATGACAGCCGGACGAAGAGACCCTATTGCGTTCGCCCAACGGGCAGCCCAGGCTGATGGCCTATTCTGCGCGGCCTGCGGTGTGGTGATGGTGCTGGGCAGCGATTCGCTGGCGGTTTGGGCAGGGCTGCCATCGAGCCTGCCGCTGCTCGTCCTGGGCATCGGGCTGGTCGCATATGGTGGGACGCTGATCGGGCTGGCGCGGATGTACTCCGGTTATATCCGGCTGACGCAGGCCATCCTCATCCTGAACATGCTGTGGGTGGCTGGATCGATCCTGGCGCTGGCCTTTAATCCGTTCAGGCTGACCACGGGGGCGCTGGTTGCGCTGCTGGTGATCGGGCTAGCGGTAGGCGGCTTCGCGCTCTGGCAGGCTGCCGCGCTGCGGCGGCTCAGACCTTGACCTGGGCCAGCACCGTCTGAAGCAGCATGATGCCGCCCGCGCCGACGATGATGATTCCGGCGACCACCAACAAAAAGACGGCGATGCGCACGACGCGGATGATCTGCCGGAGGGCGAAGCGCAGCGCGATAAAACCGACCGCGCAGGCCGGGATCAGCAGCGCCAGCATCCACCACGGCCAGGGTTCGCCGAGGACGTAGACGGTGAACAGCCAGACGACCGCACCGATGACTGCGCCGACGAGGCCATCAACGACTAGGCCGGCGTTGGGCATACGCAGCAGATACACGACAATAAAGGCGAGCACGCCCGCAGTGAAGACCGTATTGCTGAGGACGTCATTGAGGATGGTCTGCCAGTTGGGCTGCTGGCCGCTGACTCCGGCACTGACCCCTGCCACGGCTGCGGCCGTGGCGATCTGGGCGAAGCCTTCTGGCAGCTTGCCGCGGACTCCCGAATACAGCGCCCGCAGCAGGGCGGCAACCGGGATGATGTACTGGCCGCCGACTTGAAGCAGCTCGGCCAGCGTTTGTGGATTGATGGTGGGCAGAGTAGGCATTGCATTTCCTCCTGCCCTCTATTCAACCATAAGTTGGCCAAATCGCGCGAAAACGTTGGATAAACGCGGGCGAAGCGCAGAATCGACTGCCGGAATTGTGTTAAGATCAGCCGGAGGTTTCGTGACACGAAAAGGCGTACAGATGCTCTGGCGTGGATTTCTGCTGCTGTTCTGGCTCGTTCTGGCGGGCTGCCAGGCCATCAACCCTACTCCGGAGGTGCTGCGGCTGCCGATCCGTTTGCTGAACTTCTGGGAAACCCAGAGCGGGACGCTGGCTTCCGCCGACGAAGCTCAACCGTTCCAGTTTGTGGGGCAGGCTGGGGATCAGGTGCGGATCAGCGCGCGCGGGACTGCGGCGCTGCAGCTGGCGCTGGAAGATGCTCAAGGGGCACGGCTGGCGGAGGGAGCGGGCAGCCTAGATGCGGAACTGCCCAGCAGCGGCGCATACACCGTCCTGGTACAGGCCGAGGAACTGGCGCAGTACGAAATCGCGCTGGAGTACACCGACCGCATCAATCCGGCGGATTACACAGCGACGCCGCCGCCGACACTGACGCCTTCGGCAACGCCGCCCTACTACGTCCGGTTGGGGACACGCATTGGCGATCTGACAAGCGGGCAAATCCGCACCGGGATGTTCGCTGCGCCGGAAGAACGGCATGTTTATACCTTCCGTGGGCAGGCTGGTGATTACGTTGCCGCGGAGATGGAAGCGGCTTCCGGGATTGTTGATCCGGTGATGCGGTTGTACGGACCGGAGGGGGACGAATTGGCTGTGGATGACAACAGCGGGACGGCTGGGGCGGCAGTGCTGCGGAATGTCCGGCTGCCGCTGGATGGGCTGTACAGCCTTCAGGTGTGGGGGCGAGGTTTCTCGGGGGAGTACCGGCTGCGGCTGCTGACCACACGGGCGGCACTGCAAGTGACTCCAACCTTCTTGCCGCGACCGACCGAGACGCCACTGCCGCCGGTGGTGACGCCGACGCTGCGTGCCGCAGTGAGCGGCGAGACACTGCTCGATCACCAGCCGGTCTTGGGAGCGATTGAGCGCAGCGGCGACTTTGACCGCTATTTCATCCCGCTGACCCAGGGCGAAACCGCCACGTTTGGGCTACGGCTGCCGGAGAATTCGGCGCTGCGGCCGCGCTTGGAACTGTATGATCCAGAAGGATCGCTGATCGCAACGGCGACCCCGGCTGACTCGAATGCAGGCGGTGACGTGCTGATCGCGGCACTGCTGGCGGCACAGAACGGGGTTTACAGCCTGTTTGTCACCGGGGAGCGCGGCAGCACCGGGGACTACGTGGTGTCCTATGGGGAAGGTTCTTCTCATGCTGATGTGACGCGCGGCCTGACTGCGCCAGACCAGGTGTATGCGGGTCAAATTCCCCGGCGGGGGCTGCGGGAAAGCTGGCTGCTTGATCTGCGCGAGGGGGATGTGATCAGCGCGGCGGTCAGCCCACTGAACTTGAACTTCCAGCCTATACTGGAACTGGCCGCGCCCAACGGTGGATTGGTGGCGATGGGCGAAGCAACCAGCGGGCGTGAAGTGCAGATCGCTGCGGTACGCGCGCCGCAGACTGGGCGTTATGTGCTGCGTATCTCGGCGGTGGGGGCCGCCGGGGCAGGCAGCTACACGCTGGTCTGGCGGAGCGTCAGTCTGGCTCCGACTGCGGCTCCACCGCCGGGCATCGTCCCACTGCTCACGTATGCTGATGCTGTGACCGACAACCGCTACCTGGTGTATCCGTTTTACGGTCAGGCTGGGATGCGCGTCCGAGTGCGGGTTGCGGCGCAGCCGGGCAGCAGCCTCGACCCAGTGGCAGCACTGCTGGGGCCGGATGGAGCGGTGATCGCTGAAGGGGATGACAGCCCTGAGGGACTGAATCCGAGCTTTGAGGCTGTCCTGCCTGCCGACGGATTCTACCGGGTGCGGGTGAACGGGTATTTGAGCATCGGGCCGTTTACGGTGACGGTTGAGGCGGTGTATGATGTGCCCGTTGGACCGTGATTGTGAAGGATGGCACGATGCAATGGAATTGGCGGTGGATCGTTACTATGCTGATGGGCGGCGCGATTCTGTTCGGATCGCTCGCGGTTCTGGCGCAGGAGCCATCCGGCTCAGTATTGGCGGACTGTGTGAAGCTGCTGCCGGCGGATCGACCGATCCCGACCGGACCGGATGCGCCAGCGCTGCGGATTATCCAGCCAACGACTGAGGTGGTCTACGGGCGGACGGTCACGATCACCGTTCAGGCAAGCAACTTCGATATTCCTGCCGAGGGGCGGCACTGGCATCTGTGGATCAACGGGCAGCTTCAGGGCATGGTCTACCAGCCGACGGCGGTGATCGACCTGGAGCCGGGAACCTACCAGATCTGCGCGTCGTTAGGCAATACCGATCATGCCGATTTGGGGATGCCAGACGGGATCAGCCTGCGGGTGGAGGCGGCACTGGCGGGCACACCCACGGCGACGCTGGCCGTGGCGCGGGAGCAGGCGCAGGTGCAGCCGGAGCCGGGCATCGGGCTGGGGCAAATCCTGGTGCTGGCGGCGGGCGGTTTGCTGGCGGCGGTGGGCGGCTGGTGGTTAGGATCACGGCTGCCGAAGAGTAAATCTGTTGGGCGGAGGTGAGTTCTTAAGCCGCGTTTTGTGTGAAATCTGTGACTAATTTCCCATCTTGTACCAGTATTTCACAGTGATTATGATTGCCTATGTGGGCGTTCCAGCCTGCATGCTTTTCATGTCGCAGACGTGTTCAGAGAAAGGGTGAAGGGATGAAGCACAAGCGTTTTTGGAGCACAGCAGTCCTTCTGGCACTGCTGATCCTGGTAGTGGCGCTGCCGCTGACAGCGCATGAAGATCGCAAAGCTGGCGATGGCAAGTACGAGATCGTGCTGGGCTGGCGCGTTGAGCCGGCTTACACGACTCTGTTCAACGGGCCGGAGTTCACGGTCAAGGCGCATGGTGGTGATGGGCATGATGACAGCAGTGGACATGATGACACCGGGGCGGAACATGCCGACGACGGCATTGCTGGGCTGGAGGAAACCCTCCAGATTGAGGTCAGCTATGGCGGGAAGACCAAACTGCTGCGGCTGCGTCCGGTGTGGAACAGCCCCGGTCATTACACTGCCGATCTGATCCCGACCCAGCCGGGGGATTACACCTTCCGCGTGTTCGGGACGATTGAGGGTGTGGAGATCGACGAGACGTTCAGTTCGGCAGAGGGTGAGTTCAGCACGGTTGAGCCGATCAGCGACATACAGTTCCCCTAATGGCTTCGACTCCGTGCCATTCCTCGTGATCCTCCACGGGGAATGGCGCGGTTGCTGGCGCAAGGCTGGCCGATTACAATCCCCAACCACATACGGAATACCAGGCTACAGGATCGACGATGAACGGCAAGCGGCTACGTGGGATGGTGCTGGTTGGAGTGATGCTGGCGGCGCTGTGGGGCGTGGGGCGAGTCTTCGCCCATGCGAACCTGCTGCGGGCGCAGCCGGGGCCGAACGCTGTGCTAAAGTTCTCGCCGCCGGAAATCCGGCTGTGGTTCAGCGAGCCGCTGGAAGCCCAATTCAGCAAGATCAATTTGCGTGATGCCGACGGCAACATTCTGAATACACCGCCCAGCTTTGTCGATCCTACTGATCCGATGCAGATGGTGCTGGTTCCCGGCGAGCTGCCCGAAGGGCTGTATACGGTGGTCTGGCGGGCACTTTCCGCGGCGGATGGGCATCCCTCATTGGGCAGCTATCCCATCGTCATCGGCGATGCGGCGCTGGCCGGGGCGATTACCGGCTCGACGGATGCTATTCCGGTCGATGGGGCGCTGATCCGGTTCGCCAACCTGGCGAGTTTGGCGCTGGGCGTAGGCGGGATTGGATTCCTGCTGTTTGTCTGGTCGCCGAGCGTGACGCCGGGCGAGCCCAACTCGCGCATCGAGGAACGGATCATCCGCCTGATCTGGAGCGGCTGGGGGGCGATGGGCGTGACGGGATTCCTGCTGATCTTGATGCAATATGCGCTGGCGGTCGGTAGCCCGATCCTGACGGACATCAACGGCGATTCGCTCAACCGGCTGATCTCGGACACGCGCTTTGGGCAGCTCTGGCTGGCGCGGATGGCGCTGTGGGCGGGGATGGGTGGGGCACTGTGGTTTGCCCGCACAGATCGGTGGTTCTACCCAGTGGCACTGGTGATCGGGGGGGCGATCTTGGCGACCAACAGCCTATTCAGCCACGCCAACGCCGCGTATGACCTGACTGCTTCGGTTGCGGCGGACTGGCTGCATCTGACGGCGATGGCGCTGTGGATCGGCGGGCTGGTGAGCTTCGTCGCGGTGATCGGGTTGGTGCGCGGGGCGATCCAGCCGGCTGCGCCTGCGCTGGGGACGCTGGTAGCGCGGTTCTCTAACTTCGCACGGGTGGCCGTGGCGATCCTGTTCATCACCGGGGCGTATTCGATGTGGCTGCAAGTGGGGACGCTGGAGGGGCTGCTGACGACGACCTACGGTCAGGCGCTGCTGGTCAAACTGCTGCTGATTGTGCCGGTGATCTGGCTGGCGTTCATCAACCTGGTGTTCACTCAGCAGGGGCTGGCGGCTGGGCAGGAGGTTTGGAGCGGGCGGCTGCAAGGGCTGGTGGGGGCGGAGATCGCTCTGACGGTGGGAGTGCTGCTGGCAGTGGGGGCGATGACTTCGACGACACCAGCGCGGAACGAAGTGGCTCTGCGGGCGGCCAGCGCAGCTCCCGCGCCAGAGCCGATCCGGGGGGTGCAGACGGCCAACGACCTGCTGATCCAGCTCGACATCACACCGGGAGCGGTGGGGGACAATACGTTCACGCTCAAGCTGGTGGACACAGCGGGCAATCCGGTGAATGATGCCGCGCTGATTCGGATGCGCTTTGAAAGCCAAACACAGAACCTGGGGGAGAGCGAGCTGCGCCCGACGCTGACTGCCGAGGGGGTCTACTCGATCAGCGGGTCGAACCTGAGCGTGGCCGGGGCGTGGCGCATCCGCGTGACGATCCAGCGGCCGGAGCGGTTCGATACCGTGGTGGACTTCACGCCGGAGGTGAAGGCTGCTCCGCCGCCGGTGGAGGCTCCGCCACCGGCTGAGCTGGGATCGGCACTACCAGGGCGGACAGGCGTGCTGCTGGCAGCAGGGGCTGCGGCACTGGCCATGGGCGGGTTCTTCCTGGGACAGAACCGCAAGCCGTTCTTCCGGGCTTCGACGCTGCTGGCGGCGGGGCTGGTGGTGGTTGGGGTGCTGTTCCTGGTAAGCGGGGTGGGGTAGTTTGCAGACGGATGTCTTCAGGATCAATGAAGCGGGCGGCAGGCAAAACGCGGTTCACGAGGACTCGTCTGGCGCGACCAGCAGGAAATCTGTCAGCAGATAGAGCGACTCGCCAGCGGCAGAAAGCCCCCAGTACGATGGATAAGCGCCGTCTCCCCATCCGCTAGAGAAGGCGACCACATTTCGACCGGTGGCTGGATCGACGACGAAATTGGCCCAATTTCGCGTGTTGGCGTAGTTTTTATCCAATTCAGCGGAAAGCGGGTCCGCGTACAGTGGGCCATCCCAGTCGATTAAAGCGGTGATGCTCGCGGCGGTGTCTGCGTCCATGAAACTGCCTGTACCGGAATCGACCCCATAGCCAAAGAATTGGCCGGGTTTTAGTTGTCTGACATCGTCACCAGCGCAGAGCGCCGGCTCCCAGCGTGCTGGAGCCTCTGGGCGAAAAGTGAGGAGCGCAAAAGCGATAAGCTGGCTGGTCTGACCATTTAAGTGGACGACCTCGTCGATGAAGATGGAGACGGGGTATCTGCCAGGCGAGACCGTTCGCATGAAGGGGCGTGTTTGGAAAAAGGACAGCGGATCATTGGCAACGATCTGACCGCTGGTCAACACCAATTCGCCAATTGACCGGCGTTCGAGCTGCCCAGAATCCTTCGTGCGGGCAGCCGTGCCTCCGAACTGTGGGTCGAGCAGCCATGTATAAGACCGTGCAGTCATGAGTCGTCCACCAGAAATAGGCTTGCGTTGGATTTAGTTTACTCACATTCGGCGATATGGGTATCTGAGAGGCAAATGAGCGAGCCAATTCTAATCCCAGAGAGTCTCCATGAAATGGAAGGAGAGGGGCGCGATGCGGCTGCGCCCCTCAAGGCGTTCGAGTTACTGCGGGGTATTGAGTTTGACGAGCGCGTCGCCGAGGGTCTGGACGATGGTATCCACTTCGGCGGCGGTGATGGTCAGCGGGGGAGAGAAGGCCAGCGCATTGCCAACGACGCGGGTGCGCAGTCCCATGCTCAAGGCGGTGTTGGCGACCTGGTTGGCGAAGGCCATATCTGGCTGGCGCGACTGCTTGTCCTTAACGATCTCGACACCGCAAATTAGCCCCTTGCCGCGCACATTATCGACCTGCGGGAATTCCAGGAGTGACTCTAGGCTCTTGAGCAAGCGCTCGCCGAGGACGCGAGAGTTTTCCACCAGGCCATCACGCTCGATGATCTCGATGTTGCGCAGGCCGACGGCGCAGGCGGTGGCATGGCCGGAATAGGTGAAGCCGTGCATCCAGGAATCGGCGTCAGGCGCATTCCAGATGACCTCTTTGATGGGATCGGTGATCTGCATCCCACCGAGGGGGATGTAGCCGCTGGTGATGCCTTTGGCGAAGGAGAGGATGTCCGGTTGGACGCCCCAGTGCGTCAGGGCAAACATCTGGCCGGTGCGGCCAAAGCCGGTGATGACTTCATCAGCGATGAAGAGAACTTCGTACTTGTCGCAGATGGCGCGCACCAATGGGAAGTAATCATCGGGTGGGACGATGACGCCGCCGACGCCTTGGATTGGCTCGGCGATGAAGGCGGCGACGGTCTCCGGCCCTTCGCGGAGGATGGCTTCTTCCAGGGCGCGGGCGGCGGCCTGCCCGACAGTTTCGCCGGGTTGGATATCGCCTTCGTAGCGGTGAGGGTTGGGGTTGGGGATGTGCAAGAAGCCGGGCACGAGCGGGCCGAAGGGCGTGTGGTAGCGGCTGATGCCGGTGGCGCTGGTCGCGCCCATCGAGATGCCGTGGTAGGCGGCACTGCGAGCGATGATCTTGACCTTTTCCGGCTTGCCCAGACGCCGCCAGTAGTAGCGGGCGGTCTTGAAGGCGGTTTCGTTAGACTCGGAGCCGCCGGAGGTGAAGCAGGTGGTTTTCAGGGCGGGATAGGCATAACCGCTGAGTTTGTCGGCCAGGCGAATGGAGGGCGGGTTGGACATGCCGGCAAAATTGGAGGTGAAGGGCAGTTGGAGCATCTGGTCACGGGCGACATCAGGCAGCTCGGTGTTGCCATAGCCGATGTTGACGTTCCAGAGGCCGGCCATGCCGTCCAAGATGCGGCGGCCATCTGTGGTGTAGAGGTAGATACCTTCGGCGCGCTCCACCACAACCGGGTTGGTGTGGCGGGCGGCGTTTTGCAGGGGGTGAAGCTGTTTCTGATCCTGCTCCACCCAGGCGGCGTAATCTTGCTGGATTGTCACCATGAAAGAACTCCTTTTCGGGTAATGCGCGCCGATTGTACCCTAGGGATGGTGCGGCTCACCAGCGGCGGGCGTTTATGCAGTTCTAACGTGGGCTTGTTATAACCGCCTGGGAGCCGAACACATTCAACTCAGTGGAGTCTTTGTAGAAATGGCCGAAACGTTCACGTTTCAAGCAGAAATACAGCAGCTTCTCGACATTCTGGTGCACTCGCTCTATACCGAGCGGGAAATCTTCCTGCGCGAGCTGATCTCGAATGCCTCCGACGCGCTCAACCGCGTGCAGTTCGAACTGCTGACCAACCGCGATATCCTGGATGCTGACGCAGAACTGGCGATTGAAATCCATGTCGATGAGGCGGCCAACACGCTGACAATCAGCGATACGGGCATCGGCATGACGCATGACGACCTGGTGAACAACCTGGGGATCATTGCCCGCAGCGGGGCCAAAGCGTTCATCGAGGCGATGAAGCAAGCCGGCAGTGCCGGGCCGAGCACGGATGTGATCGGGCAGTTCGGCGTGGGGTTCTATTCGGTGTTCATGGTGGCAGACAAGGTGCGGGTCGTGTCGCGGTCGCACCAGCAGGATGGACAGGCGTTCGCTTGGGAATCGACCGGTGGGGCTACCTTCACCATCGAGCCGGCTGAGCGCGAGTCCCGCGGGACAGATGTAATCGTCTATCTGAAGGAAGATGCTAAAGAATTTGCTTCGACCTGGCGGGTGAAGGACATCATCCGCAAGCATTCGGATTATGTGGCATTCCCGATTTACGTGGGGGACGAAGAAGAACCGACTAACAAGCAGCAGGCGATCTGGCGGCAGGACCCGAAAGAGATCACCGAGCAGCAGTACGATGACTTCTACAAGATGCTGACGTTCGACTTCGAGAAGCCGCTGCACCATATCCACATGCGGGCGGATGTGCCGCTCCAGTTCTACGCACTGCTGTATATCCCCGGCAGCGCCGAGCGCAGCATCCTCAGCCCGCGGAAAGAACCGGGGCTGAAGCTGTATGCCCGTAAGGTGCTGATTCAGGATTACAGCAAAGACCTGCTGCCGGAGTATCTCCAGTTTGTGCAGGGGGTGGTGGACAGCGAAGATCTGCCGCTCAACGTCAGCCGGGAAAGCGTGCAGGCTAACCGCGTCATGGCGAACCTGAAGAAGACGCTGACGAGCAAGGTATTGAGTGAACTCAAGCGAATGGCCCAGAAAGACACCGCCGAATACCTGAAGGTCTACAAAGCCTTTGGCCGCTTCATCAAGCAGGGATTGGCCGTCAGTCCGATGGATCGCAGCGACATTGAGCCGCTGCTGTACTTCCAGACGACGCGGGGCAGCGCTGAGGATTGGGTGTCGCTGGAAACGTATGTGGAGCGGATGGCCGCCAACCAGGAAGACATCTACTATATTCTAGGCGATGACTACGCCAGCGCCTCGCGCAGCCCGCACTTGGATGCCTTCCGCCAGCGCGGGATTGAAGTGCTGTATCTGGTCGATCCGGTCGATCCGGTGCTGCTGATGGGACTGCCGGACTTCAAGGGGCACAAGCTGCGCAACGTGGACGAGGCAGATATTGATCTGAGCGCCATCGGCGAACTGAAAGAGGAAGCGGCTCCGCCGCACGAAAGCCTGGCTGATGACCGCTTCGAGGCGCTGCGTGAGCGCTTTGTTCAGCAGTTGGGCGAACGGGTGCGCGGCGTCCGCGCCAGCAAGACACTGACGGGCAGTCCGGCGCGTCTGGTGAGCGATGAATCTGATCCAGGCCGCAATATGTACCGCCTGCACCGGCTGCTCGACCGGGAGGTTGAACTGCCCATCAAAACGCTGGAGCTGAACCCGCGCCACCCGCTGCTGCACAACCTGAGCGCGATGGCGGCTGCCAACCCTGACAATCCGCTGATCGATGTGGTGATTCAGCAGGTGTTCGAGACGGCGCTGCTCCAAGAAGGGCTGCACCCCGATCCGGCGTCGATGGCCGAGCGGCTGACGCTGCTGATGCAGGCTGCCACGAGTTCGGCGGTTGGGGAATTGAATCACAGAGAGGACACAGAAGCCGAATAGGGGAAATCTTCATGAATCAACAGGGGAGGACTCGTGATCGGGCCGCCCCTGTTGGTTTGAACGAGGATGAGGGTTTAGCCGATGCGCCAGCCTCTACCCAACCGGGCAACGCGCCCGTCCGGCAGCGTGAACTGTGGGCCGACAGTGACCTTAGATCCATCCAACACCTGATAGGTTTCCCATTTGGCAGTGTAGGCGGTTTCGCCGGCAGTCGCCCACCCCAGCACGCCGACTCCGCCGATCTCGAACCAGACTTTGCCGAAGCCGCGTTCCGGCTTGAACAAGCCAGATGGCGCCGAATCGCCGCCGGTGGCCTGTCCCTCGACCCAAGTGTCGTTGAATTCCTGCCAGGTTCCATCGTTGTACATGACGTAAATTTTGCGGGTGTCACCGCGCCAGATCATCAGCCCGCGCTCGAACGGCTGGAAGGCTGTGGCTACGCCCTCTGCCTGGGTGATCGGGCAGGGCGTATCCAGTGTGTTCCTGAACGGGCAGGTGATATTGACGGTGGCAGCCTGGATGGTTTCCTGCCCGGCGGTGTTGTAGGCGCTGATCTGGAAGCTGGCCGTTTGAATGTAGTCGGCAGGCAGCGTGAAGGGGGCAGTTCCAGTCGCGGGCTGCTGATCCAGGATTGTCTCAGCGGAAACCGCGCCGTATTCGGTGAGCCGTTCGATGCGGACGCGCGTCACCCCGCCGGTCACGTTCCAGGTAAGTGTGACCTGGCCGCCGCGAGCCACTGGGTTCGGCGTGACCGTGAAGGTGGTGATCTGTACGGGCTGACTGCTGGTGGGCAGGGTTGTCGGTGTCGGCGGCGTCGACGGCAGACCGAGAATCGGGACTTTCACCTCCGCCTGGGTGATGGTGGTGTTGTTCGCCAGGTTGATGAGGCGCAGGCGCAGCGTGATCTGGGTTGCTTGGGCGTTCTTGGGCGGCACAGGCGCGACGACGCCGTTTCCGGATGACGGCACAATCGGCACCTGCCGCGGCAGTTCGACGTTGACGACGGTGCTGTCTTCGAGCACCTGCTCGAACACGAGGTTGCTGTTGGCCGGGCGGTTATCCACGGCCCAAGTGACGGGGATGCGGGCGGTGCGGTTGTTCAGCAGGTTGATGTCTACGCCGGTGGTGTTGACCGTGCTGAACGAGCGGATGACCGGCCCGCTGGCCGTATCGTTGATGAGCACGGTGATGGTCTGCTGGGCGAGCGTGGCCTGAGTCGCCAGATCGACAACACGCAGGCGCAGTGTGATGCTCGGCGTGGTGGCGCTGATGGGCGCGAAGGGCGCGACGACGCCGCTGCCGGACGACGGGACAATCGGATTCTGGCGCGGCAGTTCGACGTTAACGGCGTTATTGGTATCCAGAACCTGCTCGAAGATGAGGTTGGAGTTTGGCGGACGGTTATCGACCGCCCAGGCGACCGGAATGCGGGCGGTACGGGCGGTCAAGGCGGCGCGATCCACGCTGGTGGCCGTGGTGGTGAAGGAGGTGATAGCCAGCGTACCCGGTTCGCTGACCGGCAGGGTGATGGTCTGCTGGACGAGGGTGTTTTGCGAGGCCAGATCGATTACGCGAAGGCGCAGGGTGATGGTGGTCGTGCCGGTGCGCTGCGGCGGGAATGGGGAGACGACGCCGTTTCCGGATGAGGGAACAATCGGGTTAGAGCGGGGCAGTTCGACGTTGACGACGCTGCTGTCTTCCAAGACCTGCTCGAAGACGAGGTTGGAGTTCGGCGGGCGGTTGTCGACGGCGAAGCTGACGGGCAGCCGGGCGGTGCGCGCGACCAGTGCCGGGCGGCTCACGCTGGTGGCCGTGGTGCTGAAGGTGCGGATGGCTGGGGCAGCAGGAGCGGTGATCGGGACGGTGAGCGTTTGACGCACCAGGGTCGCCTGGGTGGAGAGATCGACCAGCCGCAGTGCCAGAGTAATGCTGGTGGTGGCGGCGTTCCGAGGAGGCTTAGGAGCGACGACACCGTTTCCGGATGAGGGAACAATCGGGTTGGAGCGGGGCAGTTCGACGTTGACGACGCTGTTATCTTCCAAGACCTGCTCGAAGAGCAGGTTGGAGTTCGGCGGGCGGTTATCAACGGCGAAGGTGACGGGCAGGCGCACCGTCCCAGCATTCAGGGCAGCGCGATCCACACCTGTGGCCGTGGTGCTGAAGGTGCGGATTGTTGGGACAGGCTGCTGTTCGTCGAGGACCGGCAGGGTGATTTCGCTCTGGGCTAAGGTGGTGCTGGCGTTCAGATCGACCAGCCGCAGGCGCAGGGTGATGGTCTTGGTAGCGGTGCTGGACGGCGCGAATGGGGCAGTGACGCCGTTTCCACTGGATGGGACAATTGGGTTCTGGCGGGGTAGTTCGACGTTGGTGATGGTGTTGTTGTCGAGAACCTGCTCAAAGACCAGATTGCTGTTGTTGGGCCGGTTCTCGACCACCCAGCTCACGGGGATTCGTGCCGTCCGGTTTGCCAGCGCCACGCGGCTGACATTGGTCGCGCTGGTGCTGAAGGAAACGATCCGAGGAGTCACCGTGGTGGCATCGCCAATTGGGATAATCAGTTCCCGCGCTGCCAGAGCGCGCCCGCTGGTCGTATCGACCATGCGGATTTGCAGGCGGATGTTGGCTGCGCCTTCGCCCGGCGGGAAGGGCTGGACGACGCCGTTCCCGCTCGACGGGACAATCGGATTGGTACGCGGTAGTTCCACATTCATCACGCGGCCATCTGGCAGGATTTGCTCGAAGACCAGGTTGGCGGTGGTTGGACGGTTGGAAGCTGCCCAACTCACCGGAACCAGCGCCCGGCGGTTGGCGAGATCGGCGCGGTTAATGGTGGAGACACTGCTGGTGAAGGCAGTGATGGCGGGCTGGTTGGATTGGGCGCTGGCGATACCCCAGGCGGGAACCCAGACCAGGACGATGAGCAGCAGGACTAGTAAGCGTTTGTGCATAGGCTCGACTCCCCGAAGTGACAAACCTGATTAAGTGCTATTATACCGTGACTTGAAATCGTGGGCGTCCTACGCCTGGCGGACGATTATCCGTCTTTTGGTGGATTGCGCTCCTCGTAGTATTTGCGCCAGACCTCGCGGAATTCGGCGTCCGGCTGGATCACGTCGGGTTCTCCCTGCGGCAGCAGTGCCGGCGGCGACGCAGCCAGCGCCCCCAGCGCCTTGTCCACGAAGTAGACCATGTCGGCGGCCTGGAGAGCGGCGGTGAGCCGGTGCCAGGTGATCGACAGTCCGAAGAGAGTCACGGACAGCGCCACAATCACGGCTGGAGACCAGGGGGCAAAGACCAGCAGGGAGGTCATGAAGATTGGCACAGGGAAGATATCCAGGAAGTAGAGCAGCCGCATGCGCGAGCGGAGGTGCAACACGATACTGCCGTCATCGCCTGGCTTGAAGGTTCCATTGAGGATGGAGGCGACGGCCGTGCGCGAACGCCGCCAGTAGACCTTACTGCTGCTGGTCAGTTCAAAGCCGTCGCCGGCGGGCTGCAAGTAGTAGCGGCGGCCTTCGGTATACAGATTACGGAGTTCCAGGCGGTCGAGACGGGGTCGGGTCGCTTCGGCTAATGCTCGCAGGCAGGCTTCAGGCGTGGCTTGGACGGTGAGCGTCACAGTGGGGTGAGTCACCCAGAGCCGCTCCAAGATGCGATCCAGCAGTGCGCGCAGGTGTCTCATGCGACCCGATCCGCGATCACAGCGATTCGTTCGAGGTAGGTATTCTGCACGAAGCTGTAATCATCGCAGGTGATGAGGGTCATCTGCTCGCTGGTAGTCGGGTAGAGGACAGTTAAATCCTGCGGCGCGACCCGACGCACCTCGCGCACACGGTAGCGCTGTTCACGCCCGCCCTGCATGAGGATGATCGGATCACCAGGTGCCAGCTTGTCCAGGCTGGCGAAGACTCCGGGGCGGCCATCGGACATCTCGGCATGGCCGGCCAGCCCGATGTTGCCAGGTCTGCCGAACCAGGCTGTACCTTCTAGATGGCCGACGTTGCCACCCAGGGCGCTGACATCCCAACTGACTGCGCCGAGATACACCGAGACGATATTGGCGTTCACGCCTGCCGAGGGGATGAGCAGCGAGGCCAGCGGCATGGCCGTTGGCGATGCCTGGGTCGTGGGCGCAGCAGTGGGCAGTGGCAGCGTGGGGGCCAGCGTCAGAATGGACTGGAGCGTGGGTGGGGGCACAGCGGCGGGTTGGTTCTGGATTTGGTCAGCCGCAACATAGACGGTGCCCAGCAGCGCGCCCAGGATGACCATCCTGAAGACGGCAGCCATGGGATTGGGGCGGTGGTAAGCGGGCAGACGGCGGCGATACATGTCGCGGTCGTTTCTGAATTAGAATGGCGGTAGATGTTTTGATCGATCTTGATTATAGCGGAACTGCGCAAGAGGCTCGACACTGATTAGAACTCTGTTACCTATCGCTGCGGTGCTGGCACTGGCTCTGCTGGGACTCATCCTGCTGACCAGCGCCGTGGGGCGGCTGATCCCGACTGGACAGCTCGCTCCACTGATCTGGTATGCGCCGCGCCAAGCGACCGACTTCAGCCAGGCGCTTTACCTCATTGACCTAGACCGGCGAGCGGCGGTCTGGCTGCTCACTGCGCCGTTCGGAATCGAATACCCGTCGCTGGCGCCCGATCAGCAGCGCATCGCCTACAACCGCTTTGAGAACGGCTGGCGGCTGCACATCCTGGATTGGTTTACAGGGGAGGATCAAGGACTAGCAGACAGTCTCCTGAACGGATCATTCCCAGCTTGGTCACCGGATGGCAGGCGGCTGGCGCAGGCAGTGCGTTACGGCGGCACGCAGATCATCGATCCGCTTGACGGCATGTTCCGCCAGCTCACCGATGACAGCCTATTCGACTACACGCCGGCTTGGTCACCGGACGGCCGCTGGATTGCCTTTGGGGTCAACCAGAACCTTTACGCCGTCTCCAGCGATTGTGAAGCTAACTGCCGCGAGCAGGCGACCCAGATCACGGGGCAGTCCGGGGCGCAGGCGTATCCGGCCTGGTCGCCAGACGGGAGGTTTATCGCTTTTCTGAGCAGTCTGCCCGCCCAGCCGAATATCTTTGAACTCTACCTGGTTGATACAAAATGTTTGGAACAGGGGGGAGGTGCCTGCGCCGGGCAGAACGCGCTGCGGGTCGATCTGGGCTATCCCGGCCTGCAGATCATCCTGAATCCAATCTACTGGTCGCCGGACGGCTATGATCTGATCTTCCAGGCGATGACGCCGGTTGAGATCGGTTTCTACCGCATCGCGGCTGTTTGTTACAATCGGGGGCCAGACTGCCGGGCGGAATGGATATACGACCTGCGCGACCTACCGGGGTTTTAAGCTGGCGGATGATGACGGTGCGGCAGCATATGATGGTCTGGCGGTTGGCTGCTGGGTTGAGCCTGGCGTGGTCGTTCGCCGTGGTGGGGCTGCTGTGGCTCGCGCCGAGGCTGCCGCGCGGCTCCGGTGAACTGCTGTACGCGGCCGCGCCGCAGTATGGCGTGCCGCAGACGGACCTCTACCGGATGGATATCGACCGCGGCCTGACCTTCCGGCTGACGGACAGCCCGGCCAGCGAATTCCACCCAGATTGGTCGCCGGATGGGGAGCGCATCGCTTTCGTTTCCGAGCGTGATGGTAACCGGGAAATCTACGTGATGAATGCCGATGGTTCGGATATGCGCCGTCTGACGCGCCATCCCGCTGCCGATACGGAACCGGCTTGGTCGCCGGACGGGCAGCGCATCGCGTTTGTGACCGAACGCTTTGGCTACACCGAAATTATGGTGGTGGAGGCCAGCGGAGCCAATCTCACCCGGCTAACCGACAACAACCGGCTGGATACCAATCCGGCTTGGTCACCGGATGGGCAGCGCATCGCGTTTGCCTCCGACCGCGATGCGCGCTGGAACGCCAACATCTACGTCATGGATGCGGACGGTGCCAATGCCCGCGTCCTTCAGGCTACCCCCGCCAATGACTGGTCACCGGCCTGGTCGCCGGATGGCACGCGGCTGCTGTTCGTCTCCGATTTTGGCAGCATGGCCGTCATCCTGGCTGACTTGAGCGGCGGCCCGAACTGGCCGCTCTTCACCAACAATTACGCCGGGCTGGATACCCCGGTCTGGTCACCGGATGGACGGTCTATCGCTTTCATGTCAGTGTCCAGGGAAGGGGAGATGCGGTTGGTGGTGATGGATGCAGCCTGTGCCGACTGTCCACCCAAGACTCTGCCTATCGGTTTGCGCTTCATCCTTGACCCGCGCTGGAAGCCGTAGGCGCATTATCGAAAGTTATCCGACTCTGAAGACCGGCGATGTCTACGCGATCACTGCCGACTATCTGGAACATCGTGATGAAGTTGATGCCTATGTTCGGGTGCAAGATGCCCAGAACGCCCAGTCTCTTCGTGAATTCGAAGCCGGATTGACTCCCCCAGCGCAGGCACCGCGCACCTGTTTGAAAGCTATCCGAGACAGCCGTTCATGATATGCTTCTTGCTGGATTTTTTTTGCCGCTCTGAACCACACCATTCCCTTCTCACCTGAAAGGACAAGCCCTGATGTTCACGCTTGAAGAACGCCGTGCAATGATCGAACGGCTGCGCCGCTTCCCGGACGAACTAGAGGCGCTGGTTGATGGCTTGGATGAACGCCATCTTCGCACGGCCTTCATCCCCGGGGAATGGAGCGTCGCCCAGATCGTCCACCATCTGGCCGACGCGCACATGAACGCCTTCATCCGCACCAAGCTGATGCTCACCGAGGATAATCCGACTTTCAAACCCTATGACCAGGATACTTGGGCGCTTACGCCGGATTACACCGCGCCTATCAGCGAGTCGCTGCTGATCTTGAGGGGGCTGCACGCCCGATGGTGTGCCTTGTTTGAAAACCTGACCGACGAGCAGATCGTCCGTCCTGGCTTGCATCCTGAACTTGGCCCGTACCGCATTGACCTGATCCTCCAGGGCTATAACCGCCACTGCGACGCCCGCCTCGACCAGATTCAGCGCACCTTGGCAGTCGATCCGCAGCGGTGATTTCAGTCAAGCGCTCATAACGCCGCAGGTCGGCGCGAGCCAATCCAGCCCCAAGTGCTGGTTGAGCATGGCGTCGATCTGCTGAGCAACTGCGTCAGGGTAAGGCGCGGTGCGTCGTAGATTGAGATCGGCATACGAATTGATGCATTCGAAGGTTGAAGCCAGCAGTTCCCGCGTCTGATTGACCATAAAAAGCATATAGTGGAGCCGCTTGGCCGTGCGGTTCAGCAGCCTGGCGGAGACTGTCACTGTGTCGCCGATGTGGACTTCGTTCAGGTAGTGGATGTGGTGTTCGAGGTCGAAGCCGCCGGCATTGTGGCTGCGATAGTGCTGCTCAGTCAGGCCGATCTGGTCGAAGAGATAGACCCCAGCTTCGTCGTACAGTTCCAGATACCAACGGATATTCATGTGCCCCATCATGTCCCGGTAGCGTTCCGGGATGACGACGCGGTACACCTGGGGCAATGCGGCAAGTTTATCGAGCGGGATGAGGGTAGGACGCATGGATAACTCCAGGTAGATAAACAAACCTTAACCAGGCGGGATTATAGCGACCCGGCCAGCGTCATCCAAACGGAGGCGAGCCGCTGATCGCGCGCGCGGGCGGCTGTGTCTATAATTAGGCGCAGGGCATGAAAATCGACCGTTGGGAGATGTAGATGTTTCGCGCCGCGCTCATCATCCTGCTGGTTGTGCTGCTGGCTGCCTGCAACCTCTCCGTGCCGGAGGTGACGCCGACCATCGCGCCGACACGCACTCCGACAGCGACTCTGGTGGCGACTCAGACACCGCGACCGACGTTGGTCGCGCAGGTGGATACGGCCACGCCGACTGAAACGGTCACGCCCTCGCCGACTCCGACTGCTACCTCCACCCTCACGCCAACTGCAACGAACACGGCGACGGCCAGTCCGACTGCAACTGCGACAGCCACGGCGACGGTCACGCCCAGCCTGACCGCAACGCCAACGGCCACGGCGACTCCGACTCCGAGTGCCACCGGCACAGCGACTGCCAGTCCGACTCCGACAGCCACGGCGACGGTCACGCCCAGCCTGACCGCAACGCCAACGGCCACGGCGACTCCTTCACCCACAGCGACGGCCAGTCCGACTGCGACAGCCACGGCAACGGTCACACCCAGCCTGACCGCGACGCCGACTGACCAACCGACTACCACGCCGTCTTCCACGCCGACGGCGAGCTTCACCCCGCTGCCTACTTCGACAGACACGCCGGTCCCGTCGCCGACTCCGCTGCCGATCCTGCCGTCTGATACGCCAACGGCCTCGGCAACGGCTACCTGGACAGAGACCGCGACGCCGACTGACCAACCAACCGTGACGCCATCTTTCACGCCGACGGTTACGCCGTTCCCGACGGCAACTCCGACACGGACGCTCTCCCCAGCGGAACTGGCCGCCTTCAACACACCTGCGCCCATCCTGCCTTCGCCAACGCCGCCCATCGAGATGGGACTGGCTCCGACTCTGCCACCACCGACGCTGGATGTTACGCCGACTTTCATCACTGCTGAAGCGACCAGCATCCCAGACCTGGGCATCATCACGCCGGTTCCCGCCGAAACGACGCCGCAGGGTTTCGTGACGCCTGAACCGACGATTCCGCCGACGGTAGCGCTGGTCGTCACGCTGCCGCCAATCGTCACTGCCGCGCCGCCGCCTGTTCCTGGCTTTGGTTCGGTCAGCCTCGAAACCCGCGCCTTTGCGATTAGCGCAGGTGGAGACACGACCGGATTCGGTTTGCTGCCGGATACCGTGCTGTTTGAGCGCAACCCGGTTGATCCTAACCTGTATGTCACCACCGATACGACAGGGAACATGTACCTGACCGGGTTGAACGGCGCGGGGGCTTACCGCCCGGACATGTCGCCGTTCTCGCAGTTCATCCCGCTGACGCGCGATGACAACAACGCCTTTGTCAGCTTTGCTCGCTGGTCGCCGGATGGCCGCTTCCTGGCTTTCATCGTGGCCGGGCGCAAGCTCGCCAATGATGGCGTCTGGTTCTTCCAGCCGGGACAAACAGTGCCGATTCAACTGCTGGTGGATTGTCCATCATTTGGTTTTCCCGGCTGCGGCATCGTCAACGGCGGGACGAATCCAAACTTGTGGGAGAGCATCAGTCTGAGCTGGTCGCCGGGCAGCGATGCCGTGTTGGTCAGCCTGAACCTGCCGGAAGAAGGGCGCGGCGGCTTGATTGTCCTACCGGTGACCAACAACGAACGCGCCCGCGATAACCGCCCGCCGGTGTACCGCTATGATTACGGCTCGTGGTCGCTCGATGGGAGCCGCATCCTGGTCAGTGGACGTGCCCCGGATGGCCGTGTGTATGTCGGTTGGCTCAACCGTGACGGCGGCTTCTCCGAGATGGTATATGAGGCCGATGTGAACGGGCTGTGGATGGGATTTGCCCGCCAAGCACGGAATGGGGCGATCTATGCGCTGGGCGCGCCAGGCGGCCCCGGCCCGCTGGCGATCTATGCCATGAACGGCCAGCCGCTCACTGCGCCGATTGGTGACGGCTTCCCGCAGCGCGTCGAATGGAGTCCGGATGGTACTGCCGTGCTGGTGCTGGTCAACGGCCGCCAGTATATCGCCCGTATTGACGGCAGTATTCGCGACATCACCAGTGAGGTCGGTGGAACCCGCGCCATTAACTGGGTGAGCGGCAGCCTGCCACCCGGCGAACCGGCTGCTATTAACCCGGCGCTGATCCCACTGGGGGTGATCGAAGGCAGCGAGTATCTGCCTGGCACGCAGCTTCGCATCTACAGCGCGCAGTTAAATATCCGCACTGGGCCGGGGACGGCTTTCCCGTTTGCCCGCAATTTCCTGGTCACGGGCGAGTATGTTGTGATCTTGGCTGGGCCGGTCGACGCCGACGGGGCGCGGTGGTGGCAGGTGCAAACGGCTGATGGGGTAGTCGGCTGGATTGCCGGAGTAATCGGCGGCGCGGTAACGATTGGGCCATAGGCCGGTTCGCATCACAGCCAATTTCCGGTACAATCGAATCCAGCGCCGCGCTATGTATGCAGATGAGTCCAAGATACGATGGTTTTCGACAAACAACTCCCCGCCCAGTCCATCCTTGACGGCCTGGGACAAGGCATCCTCATCTTCGACCAGGCCGACCAACTGGTGCAGGAGAACTTGGCAGCGCGTACCCTGCTCGGCGGCGATCTCAAGTTGATTCGCGCCAACGGCTGGATGGCCGCTGCCGCTTTGTTCAGCAGCCATGCCGCCGCTTCGGAAACGGCTGATGCTGCCCGCAAACGCGCTTTGGATTCGGCCCGCCCAGTGCGCTTCCGCATCTACCGCGGCGGCGAGTACATTCCCTGTTGGGCGTCAGTTATCTACGGGACCAACGGCGAAGAGTTCACCCTGATTACGATTGAAATGCCAGACTGGTCGGCTCTGACTGACCTCACTGCGCGCTTCCGCGAGGAAGTCGCCAGCGCCGCCGCCAGCACTCAGGGGCACACCAAAGTCATCCAGCAGAGCCTCAAAGCCACCCGTCCCGGCGAGACCATCGAGCAGCTTAGCCGGCGGATCAGCGGATTCGTCACGCTTATCACCACGCACATGCACCGTATGGAACGGCTGATGTCGCTGTTCGAGCGGTTGGAACGCATTCGCACTGGCACGCTGCTGGAGACCATCCAGAAAGAGTACCGTCGCATCAATTTGGCCGACTTCATCGAGGACCTGATGGAAGGTTTGGACGAAACCCGGCTGCTCGACCCAGAGACAGAAGCTCAGGATTACCGCTCCCGCATCCAGACGTCGATCCCCGAAGATATTTACATTACCGCCTCGTCCGACCGTTTGACGGCCGTATTGCACGACATACTGCGGAATGCTATCATGTACAGCATGAAGGCCACGCCGATCCAGATCGTGGCGCAGGCGCAGACGGGGACTGGAACCGTCCAAATCGATGTCATCGACGAGGGATACGGCATCCGCGCCAAAGAGTTCGAGCGGGTGTTTGCGCCCTTCGAGCGCGCCCGCCAGCCGCAGATCATCGGCGAATTCGGCTACGGCCTAAGCCTGTATTTGTGCAAACATGAGATCGAGGCCATGAACGGACGAATCTGGTTCCAGAGCGAAGAGGGAGTCGGCACGACGTTCAGCTTCAAGCTGCCGCTGTGGCAGGACGACTCGGCCTTGCGCTCCAGTTCTTCCGATACCTAGCTTTCCACGACCACCACCGGCTGAGGTGACGCGAACGCCTCTCCTGACGGGTCAGGGCAGGCGTTTTTTGTTTGATCGGATAGTGTAGAAGGCGAGCCGGTTATGCCGCTGACGCGCGAATTCTTCGATACGCTCATCATCCTTGTGATCGCCGTTGGACTGGTTGCGGCGGCGCGCCGCTTGTACCAGGATTTCACCCGGCCGCTGCCGGATGACGATACCCAACCACAGAAACAGATCAAACGCTGACGCCGCTTCGCACAACAGACGGTGTCACCGCAGATTGGAGAACAGCAATGATCGACATCAACCTGATTCGCGAGAAGCCTGATTGGGTGAAAGCGCAGATTGCCAAGCTGAACGACCCGGCAGCCATGGCCCGCATCGACGCTATCCTGACACTTGACAAGCAGCGGCGGGCGCTTTTGACCGAGAGCGAAACGCTCCAAGCAGCCCGCAACAAACTCAACAAGCAGGTCGGGCGCGTCCGGGGGGACAAGAAGACGCCGGAAGGACTGCGGGCGGCCATGGCGCGGCATATCGCGGCGGCTATCCGCTCTGGTGAGTATGATGAGGCGCTGATGGTGATGGAGGGTGGCAGCAGCGTCAACGCGCCTGTTCACGGCGACGACGTGAACGCAGCGATGGACGAGATGATGGCTGCGCTCAAGGCGATGGGTGAGCGCGTCGAGGCGCTGACTGATGAAGTCAAGGCCGTCGAAAGCCAGCTTGACGAGAACATGCTGTGGGTTCCTAATCTGCCGCATGAGAGTGTGCCCGTGGCCGACAGCGACGAGTTCAACAAGCCCTGGCCTGTTGAAGGAACTATCCCGGAGTTCGACTTCGAGCCGAAGCCGCATTGGGACCTCGGCCCGGCGCTGGACATCATCGACTTCGAGCGGGGGGTGAAGCTCTCAGGATCGCGGGCATATGTGCTCAAAGGCTGGGGCGCTCGGCTCCAGCGGGCGCTGATCAGCTTCTTCCTGGATATGGCGCGGCAGAAGGGCTTCATCGAGCTGTATGTGCCCTACTTCGTCCAGGAAGCGATGATGTACGGCGCAGGGCAGTTCCCCAAGTTCCGGGATAACGTCTACTACGACCCCGATGCGGACATCTACATGCTGCCGACGGCCGAGGTCGCCATCACCAACCTGCACCGCGACGAAATTCTGGACGAGGCGCAGCTTCCGCTCTACTATGTCGCCCACACCCCCTGCTTCCGGCGGGAGAAGGTCAGCGCCGGGCGGGATGTGCGTGGGATCAAGCGCGTCCACCAGTTCGAGAAGGTGGAGATGTACAAGTTCACTACGCCGGAGACGAGCTACGCCGAACTCGAATCACTGACCGAGGCGGCCGCGGACATCTGCCGGGCGCTGAAGCTGCCTTTCCGCCGGCTGGAGATCGTCACAGGCGATCTGGGCTTCAGCGCGACCAAGAAGTACGACATCGAGGTTTGGTCGGCAGGCTGCGGGGAATGGCTGGAGGTCAGCTCGTGCAGCAACACCGAGGCGTTCCAGGCGCGGCGGGCGAACCTGAAGTACCGCCCGGCCGAAGGGAAGAGAGCACAGTTCGTCCACACGCTGAACGGATCGGGGCTGGCGACGCCGCGGGTCATCATCGCCATCCTGGAGAACTACCAGCAGGCCGATGGCAGCGTGCTGATCCCGGATGTGCTGCGGCCCTACTTGGGTGGGGCGGAGCGCATCACCCGCGGGTGAGTGGAATGAAAGAGGATTGGGGCGCCGCTGTGCGCGCCCCAAGATGTATCTCCTTTCTATAAGCTGCGTGAATCCAGAGCGGTGAAGCGGGGATGCTTCGCTGTGTAACGGATGAGACTTGCTGGACACGGCGGCGGCGAATCCCGTATGATGGCGGGGATTGTGCTGCTTTTCACGAAGCATCAGGAGCTGCTGTGTCCACTGCTATCCTCCGCCTGGCCCGCCGTTCGATCAGCCGCCGCGTGCTGCAAAGTATCCTGTTCGTCATTGGGATTGCGCTGGGGGTGGCGATGGTCATCGCCATCGACATCGCCAACAGCTCGGCCAACCGCGCCTTCCAGCTCAGCGCGGAGAGCATCAGCGGCAAGGCCACGCACCAGATCACCGGCGGCCCCGGCGGGCTGCCCACCGATCTCTACCGGCAGGTGCGCGTCGATCTGGGCCTGCGGCTGAGCGCCCCGGTCATCGAAACCTACGTGCGCGGCGTCAACGCCGGCGAGCAGCCGCTGCAACTGCTGGGCATCGATCCGTTTGCCGAGCCGCCTTTCCGCAGCTACCTGACCGGCGTCACCGTGCAGTCAAGCGATGAGGCCGCGGGCAGCGACTCCTACGGCCGGCCGCAGACGAATGCGTTCGAGGCCGTGAACGCCTTCATCGCCGAGCCGAACACTGTGCTGATGAGCGCAACGCTGGCCGAACGCTATGGGCTGCGGGCGGGAGATACGCTCACACTGCAAACGGGCGACCGCCGCACCGACCTGCGGATCATCGGGCTGCTCCAGCCTGCCGACCAGGTCAGTGCCCAGGCGCTCGATGGCCTGCTGCTGGCCGATATCGCCACGGCGCAGGAAGTGACCGGCACGCCGGGACGCATCAGCCGGATTGACCTGATCCTGCCAGAGGGTTACGACCTGAGCGTGATCCGGGCAATCCTGCCGCCGGGCGCGGCCCTGACCACACCTGCGCAGGAAAACAGCACCATCAGCCAGATGACGGCCGCTTTTGAACTCAACCTCCAGGCGCTGAGCCTGCTGGCGCTGGTGGTCGGCGTCTTCCTGATCTACAACACCGTCACCTTCAGCGTTGTGCAGCGGCGCGGCATCATCGGCATCCTGCGGGCGCTGGGCGCGACCCGTCCACAGATCTTCCTGCTGATTTTGGGCGAGGCGCTGCTGCTGGGCGTGGTCGGGACGGTGCTGGGTCTGGCACTGGGGATCATCTTCGGGCGGGCGTCGGTGGGTTTGGTCTCGGCCACGGTCAGCGACCTGTACTTCACCGTCAACGTGCAGAGTGTCACCGTGCCGCTCGTCACCCTGCTGAAGGGCGCGGCCGTCGGGTTGGCCGCCAGTTTGATCGCCGCTGCGCTGCCCTCGTATGAGGCCACGCGCACGCCGCCAGCGGGGACGCTGCGCCGCTCGGATTACGAACAGCGCGCCCAGCGGCTCATCCCAGTGATGACGGCCGCCGGAGCTGCCGCCAACGGGATCGGCCTGCTGATCCTGCAAGTGCCGACGCAGAGCGTCTTCGTCAGCTTTGCGGCGCTGTTCTGCATCGTGGTGGGCAGCGCTTTGTTCACCCCCATCGCGCTGATCGGGCTGATGCGGCTGGCCGCGCCGGTCACCGGGCGGGTCTTCGGCGTGCTGGGGCGGATGGCTCCCCGCGCCATCGTCCGGTCGCTGAGCCGCACCTCGATTGCCGTAGCTGCGCTGACCATCGCTGTGAGCGTGATTGTTGGCGTCAGCGTGATGATCGGCAGCTTCCGCAGCACGGTCTCCGACTGGTTGAGCACGACGCTCAGCGCCGACATCTTCATCTCACCGCCGCTGCTCTCCCTGACCAGCGCCACGCCTAACACCGATCCAGCCATCGCCGAGATGCTGCGCGGCGTCGAAGGAGTCGCCCGCGTCTCCACGGTGCGCTCGGTGCGCGTGACTGCGCCGGATTACCCCGGCCTGCCGCCGGTCAACCTGAACGTCTTTGATGCCGATCCAACCGAGGGACGCCGCATCTTCCTCTGGAATCTGGCCGGGGAGGACTCGTGGGCGGCAGTCGAAGCGGGGGCAGTGCTGGTCAGCGAGCCGTTCGCTTACCGCCGCGGCATCACCCCGGAGCGCAGTCAACTGCGCCTGCTGACCGACCGGGGCGAGCGCACCTTCACCGTGGTCGGCGTCTACTACGATTACTCGACCGACCAGGGCACGGTGACGATGGCTGAGCCGGTGTACCGCGCGCTCTACGACGATCCCTACATCACCAACATCGCCCTGTACCTGGAACCGGGCGTAGAGACGACCGCCATGGTTGACCGGCTTCAGCGGGAGACGCTGGCCGGCTACGATCTGCGCGTGCAGAGCTACACCGACCTCCGCGCGGGGGTATTCGTCGTCTTCGAGCGGGCGTTTTCGATCACCGTGGCGCTGCAAATCCTGGCGACAGTCGTGGCCTTCATCGGCGTGCTGAGCGCGTTGATGTCGCTCCAACTGGAGCAGACGCGGCAGTACGGCGTGATGCGGGCGGCGGGGATGACGGCGCGGCAGCTTTGGCGCTTCACGCTGGTGCAGACCGGGCTGATGGGCCTCACCGCCGGGGCGCTGGCGCTGCCGATTGGGCTGGCGCTGGCGCTGGTGCTGATCGCGGTCATCAATGTGCGCTCCTTCGGCTGGACGATGCAGTTGAATCTGCTGCCGGGTGACTTCGCCCAGGCCTTCAGCGTGGCCGTGGCGGCCTCGCTGGCCGCCGGGGTGTATCCCGCCTACCGGTTGGGCCGGCTGGTGACGAGCCGGGCGCTGCGGGCGGAGTAGGGGATTCGGCCTGCCCAGCCATGAAATGGCCGGGCTGCACTCCTCGCCCCTAGCAGGGGCTTCCAATCCGTCTCGATCCACCCCTCACGCCTTACAGAACCCCTGGAGAGGGTGGTCTTCGTCTAGCCGGGGGGATTTCATCCCCCGGCGACGCCTGGCGGAGAGTCGCCCAGCCATGAAATGGCCGGGCTACCCTCCTCGCCCCTAGCAGGGGCTTCCAATCCATCTCGATCCACCCCTCACGCCTTACAGAACCCCTGGAGGGGGTGGTCTTGGCGCAGCCGGGGGATTTCATCCCCTATCCTCCCTCACCCCGGCGCACCGCCGCACAGCGCCGCGTATTCCTGCCGAAGCTGCTGCGTGAACGGGTGGTCGCGGAAGGCGGGGATGGCGTCAGTGAGGGCGAAAAGCTGCTCGAACCAGCGGCAGGCCTGGTCGATCTGGCCCTGCTGACGCGCCAGGCGGGCCAACCCAATCAGGCTGTTGAGCTGCACGGTCATATCGCCGATCTGCTGCCCCATCTCACGCGCTCGCGCATAGAATGCGCGCGCGGCATCCGGCTGGTTTTCGGCCCGCGCCAGATCGCCCAGGGCTTGCAGGGTATTGGCCTGGCCGAGGCGGTCGCCGATCTGCTCGAAGAGCGGCAGCGCCTGGTCGTAGGACTCGCGGGCGCCCGCCAGATCGGCCTGGCGCCGCGCCAGATCGCCCAGGGCTTTCAGGGTATTGGCCTGGCCGAGGACGTAGCCGGCGCGCTGACTGGTCTCTAAACCGGCGTTCAGCAGCCTACCCTGCAGGTCGTTGGGCTGGCGGATACCCATGTAGCCTTCCAGCGCCACCAGCAGATCGCAGGCAGGTTTGACCAGCGGATCGTTGGCGAAGCCGATGCTCAGGACGGCCAGGACATTCTCGAAGTCGGCGTCGATGGCGATGTGGCCGGGGGAGGTTCCATCGGGTTCCGAGCGGTTGTTGTGGTCGGAGTTGATGTACAGGTTGATGTAATGGACGAAGTGGCGCAGCAGCGCGCCATTCAACTCGCCCTCACGCATCGCCAGGGCACGGGCATAGGCGTGGAGGAGGTTGTGCTGGGTGTAGCGGCCGTCCTCGCGCTCGGTCAGGAGCGACCAGCGGGCAGCCAGTTCATGCAGGGCGCTGGCGGCGTCATCCAGGTTGGTCTCTGCCCAGATGGCAGCGGCAGCGGCGGCATCGAAGCTGCCTTCCAGGGCGAAGACGCCCAGCAGCCGGAAGCGGCGCTGCATCTCGGCGCTGAGGGCGGTGTAGCTTTCGGCCAGGGAGACTTCCAGGTTGAGGTCTTTGTCTTCTTCATCCAACTGCAGATCCTTGAAAGGGTTGGCGCTGCCGAGATTGGCGCGGAGGCGTTCGAGCAGCGTGGGAGCAAAGTCAGCACGCTGTTCGGCCAGACGGGCGGCGACCAGCTTGACGGCTAGGGCCTGGCGCCCGACGACGTTGGCGATCTGCTCGTGGACTTTGGCGTCGGGGTGGGGGCCGTCCTCTGCCCAGCCGAGCCAGTTGGCGATGAGGGCGGCGGCTTCCTCCGGGCTGAGGACATCCAAGCGTAGGGTGTGGTCAGCGTCGGTCAGGAGGCTGGCCAGCCGGGCGCTGCGGGTGGTGACGAGGAATCGGGAGCGAGGGGCATGGACGAGGAAGGTGTCGGCATGGGTTTTCTCCCAGACGTTGTCGAGGACGACCAGGGCGGCTTTGTCCGCCAGCAGGGCGGTCAGCCGCGCTTTGCCGCTGGTTTCATCGGCGTAGTCGTTGCGGGATTCGCCGGGGCGCAGCACGCGGCCGAGGTCGTACTGGCGGGCGACCAGCACCGGCTCGCGGCCGATTTCGACCCAGAAGATGCCGTCAGGATAGGCGCGGCGGATGTCGCAGTCGAGGGCGAGGGCGGCGGCCAGGGTGGATTTGCCGATGCCGCCGCTCCCGAAGAGGGCGCTGGACTGGCCGGCGGTGGTCGGGCTGCGGCTGGTGAGTGAGTACGGCGGTCTTGCCAGCATCGCGGCGGACGATGGCCTCCAACTGGTCGAGGTTGGCGGCACGGCGGACGTAGCCGCGCGGGAGGAGGGGGACGCCGTGAAGTTCAGCCAGCGGCAAGGGGGCATCTTTGAGGAGGCGGAGGAGTTCTTCCAGGCGTTCGTCGAAGGCGGCGTCATCCAGGAAGTTGGGGCAGTGCGCGCGGGCAGTGGCGACCTGGGGCGGGATGCAGTCGTAATCACCTTTGCGGAGGATGGGGTTGATGACCTTGCAGGTCTCCAGGGCGTACTGGATTTCATCCCAGGTGTAGGACGAGCGGTTGACGCCAGGGCCGCAGATCAGCACCAGGCGGTCGCAGGAATCGATGGCGGCGCGGATTTCGTCGTCGAAGGCGGCTCCACGGGCGGGTAGGTGCTGATGATCCCACCAGACGCGGAGTCCGCTGGCGGTGAGGGCGTCATAGAGGCGGCGGGCGAAGGACTGGCGGGGATCGTCGCGCTTAGCGGTGCCCTCCGGACCCTGGGTGCCATCATCGGCGCGGGTGTAGGAGAGGAAGACATCGAAGCGTTCGGCAGCGGTCATGGGCAGCACCTCTGGGATACGGATCGTGTTACTGGATAGTATACCGCGGTATAGGTTGGGGCACCCGCACCCCCGGCGCCGCCGGGCGAGGGCGAAAAGCGGGGTGGGGGGTTCTGCTGTCCGCCTCCTGGACATTTCTTCTGTGATTGGTCCAAAACAGGGGTTTTTTGTTGTGCAATCCTCACAATACAATTTGCATTTCACGCACAATAGAGATCAATGCATTGGCTGGTTTTTACAAAGCATATGATTCATTTTTGGTTACAAAATGCAAATGTATGGTTAAAACCGACATCCTACAATCCCGCTCTCAGTCTTCCGGTTCAACTTTGTGGAAAACATGCGCTACAAGGGTATAGGTATGGGAAACCGCAAACGAGGGTTCACACTGCTGTTCTTGTTCGTATTTACGTACTGGCTGGCCTCCGCTGCCATCGGCAGCGTGTTGGCACAGGACGCTGCGGCGACGCCTGCGCCCGCGGAAGAGGCCGTCGTGGAAGAAGCCGCTGCGGAAGAAGCCGCTGTGGAAGAAGCGGCGCCGGAAATCAGCAATCTGGATACCGTGTGGATCCTGGTTGCAGGTTTCCTGGTGTTCTTCATGCAAGCGGGTTTCGCGCTGGTGGAAGCGGGCTTTGTGCGCCAAGACGGTCGTGAACATCTTCATGAAGAACTTCTTCGATCTCTCCATCGGCGCTATCGCCTATTGGGCTGTCGGCTTCGGCCTGATGTTCGGCGCAGGCAACGCCTTCTTTGGGACGGAGTGGTTCTTCCTGCAGGGGCTGCCGGAAGTTTATCCCGGCCTGACTATCCCCAGTTATGCCTTCTTCTTCTTCCAGTTCGCTTTCGCGGCCACTGCGGCCACGATTGCTTCCGGCGCGATGGCCGGACGCACCGAGTTCAAGGGCTATCTGGTCTACAGCCTGCTGGTGACGATGTTCGTCTACCCGATTGTCGGCCATTGGGTCTGGGGCGGCGGCTGGCTGGCGCAGTTGGAGACGCCGTTTGTGGATTTCGCCGGTTCGACCGTCGTTCACTCGGTGGGCGGTTGGGTTGGGCTGGTCGGCGCCATTATCCTGGGGCCGCGGCTGAACCGCTTTGGTCCGCAGGGGATGCCGATGCCGGGCCACAGCATGGCGCTGGCGTCTTTGGGGACGTTCATCCTGTGGCTGGGCTGGTTCGGCTTCAACCCCGGCAGCCAGTTGAACGCGGACGGCGCGGCGATCTCACTCATCACCGTGACGACCAACATCGCGGCGGCATCCGGGGCGCTGGCGGCCATGTTTGTAGGTTGGTTCCTGGTGGGCAAGCCGCAGCTTCCCTGGTCGCTGAACGGTGCGCTGGCGGGTCTGGTGGCGATTACAGCGCCCTGCGCTTTCGTCACGCCGCTGGAAGCGATCATCATCGGCGCGGTTGGTGGTGTTATCATGTATCTGGGAGTCAACTTCCTGGAAAAGCGGCGCATTGATGATGTGGTCGGAGCGGTGTCGGTGCATGGCTTCTGCGGCGTGTGGGGCACTCTGGCGGTGGGTCTCTTCCACGGCGAGCTGGGCCTGCTGCACGGCGGCGGTGCCAACCAGCTCATCACTCAGGTGATTGGCATTGTGGCCGTGGCCGCCTTCTCGATCATCTCCGCTGCGATCATCTTCTATGCGCTGAAGGCCGTTGGCTGGCTGCGCGCCAAGCGTGAAGGTGAACTGCTGGGGCTGGATATCTATGAGCATGGTATGGTGGCTTACCCCGAATTCACCAACTCGCCCAGCGAGCCAGTGGCCTCGAATTCGTAGGCGAGCGTGGTAGTGTAAAAAAAGGGGTCAACAGCTCATGACAAAGAAAATCGAAGCCATCATCCGGGAAGAGAAGTTCCACCAGGTCAAGAAAGCGCTGTCCGATATCGGCATCGTGGGCATGACGGTGCTGGACGTGGTGGGGCGGGGCCGCGGGAGCGGCGTCGAGCTGCAGTGGCGTTCCGGCAAGTACACGGTAGACCTGCTGCCGCGCAAGCAGATCAACATCATCCTGAGCGATGAGAATGTGGAAGCCACCGTGGAGGCCATCAAGCAGGCAGCTTATACGGGCGACAAGGGCGACGGCGTGATCTTCGTCTATCCGGTGGAAGAGGTCATCCGCATCAGCACTGGGGAAAAGGGCAAGGCGGCGCTGAGCTACCAGGGCGACATCGACGCACGCAAGAAAGCGGGCAAGTAGCCAGGAGCGCTGCGGCCGCGAGCCGCCGTTCGGTTGGTCGAATGGTCAAAAACAGACAGCTCCGGGACGCCGTTCTTGGCGTCCCCCTCCATGACGTATCGTAGGGACAGGCAGAAGCCCGTCCATTTCGATCACAACCCCCATCCCCATCACGAACGTTGTGGTACACTTCCCGGCAGACGATCAGAAACCCACGAGCATTCCCAATTCCTATGAGCGAACAAGGCCATTTCCGCGATCTGCCCATTGAAATCTACCGCGAGCGTTTTCATCCTGGCGACCACACCCTGGTCGATGTCCGCGAACCCGAAGAGTGGATCATGGGGCGCATCCCCGGCGCAATCCACATCCCCTTGGACGATCTGCCCCTCCGTGCCCAGGAAATCCCTGCTGATAAACCGGTTGTCGTTGTTTGTGCCTCTGGCGTCCGCAGCCTCTACGGGGCGCATTACCTCATCCAGATCGGCTATCCCGAAGTCTACAACCTGGAAGACGGAACCAAGGGCTGGATGCTGCGCGGCCTTCCCATCGAACGCTGAACGCCGCCCTGTCCATCCCTCACGATCCGCGGTGATCGGCTAGCAGGCTCCCCAGCAGCCGGGCAGTATTCCAAGCGTCGTCATCGCCGCGATGATGCCGTCCGTCCAGGCTGATCTGCGCAATCTCAAGGGCCTGCGCCAGCCCAACATCATGGCGCAGTCCCCGCAGCAGCGTGAACAGCGTCTTGATGTTCAGGTGCGTCGGGCTGAAGGGATAGCTAACGCGCTGGTGAGCACACTGCCGCTCGAACTGCTGGCGGTCAAAATCCCCGTAGCTTGCCCAGACGCGCTGGCGGGTGCGGTATTCTTTCTGCAGGATCGCGCAGGCTTCTGCGAAAGAGATGCCCTCGCGTCCTACCTGCTCCGGTGTGAGCGAAGTCAGTTCGGTACAGAAGGCGCTGATCGTCGAACGCTCCGGCTTCACCAGCAGGCTGCGCTTCTCCTGCGGCTCGGCAGCTCCTGGCCTCAAACAACAGATGCCGATCTCGATGATCTCCTGTTCTTCGCCCGGTGGGGGCCGGTACGGCCAGCAGGTGCATTCGATATCGATCACGATGATCTGGTCGTATCGCCGAGTCACAGAATCGCGCAGCCTTCTGTTCTACACTCTAACTTTATCCATCCAACTTCAGTGTATGTGAACAACCCCACGCCAGGCAATCGATTCGCCCTGCAAGCTGGAACCAGGACGGCCTGATCCATCCCATGCCCTCAGATTGACCTGGATGGGGTTGTCTCAGCGGGAGAGGAGCGCCACGCACTCGATCTCGACGAGCGCATCCATCGGCAGTTTGGCGACCTGCACGGTGCTGCGGGCCGGCGGATTGGCGCCGAAGAAAGTGGCATAGACCTCGTTCATGGCGGCAAAGTCTTCCATGCTCCGCAGGAAAACGGTGGTCTTGACGGCCTGTTCCAGCGACGAGCCAGCCGCATGCAGCACAGCCTGGAGGTTCTGGAGGACCTGCGTCGTCTGCTCTTTGATGCCGGCCCCTGCCAGCGTCCGTGTTCCGGGTATCAGCGCGATTTGTCCGGCGCAAAAGACAAAGCCCCCAGCAGTAATTGCCTGTGAATACGGCCCAACGGCCGCCGGAGCTTTGTCGGTCTGGATCACCTGTTTGGTCATGGTCAGAGCCTTTCGATGTTTTTGAGCTTCGCTCTTTGATGATATACAGCCTTTGCCCTCCTGCCCACTGGCTGGATCACATGGTACATCCGCCCAGTCTAGATGCCGCCCGCCATCTGCAACAGCGACCAGGGCAGCCACTTCACCAGCCCGGAGTATGTCGGTCTGTTTCAGGGTACACCTGTCCAGATCAGCATGGATGGCAAGGGACGGGCATTGGACAACATCTTCACCGAGCGGCTGTGGCGCACGTTCAAACATGAGCAGGTCTATTTGAAGGAATATGCTCCACCCCGTGAGGCAAGGATAGGACTTGGCGAATATCTCGACTTCTATAACTATCGGCGATTGCATCAGGCTCTCGATTGTCAGACACCCGCTCAAATCTGTTTCAAGAAAGGAGATCAATCCACTGATAAAAATGTCATTTTCCTGTCTTGACATTGGGGTACACTTTAGCATGACCGACGAAGCCCGTGAGTTGGTTTCCCGAATGTGGATGCTGGTGACAATCCATACGCTGATCGTGTTGGTCAACGTTATTCTAGCGGTGTGGAAACCGGCGATTGGGTGATGCCGGCATACTGAGGGACATACTGGATAGAGGCGATCCGTCTCGCACCGGGCGTCCAGGCTTGATCCAGCGCAGAATCACGCTACTATGGACGTTCATGTATCTAACATCAGAGCGTCATCTATCATGAAGCATATCTGCGTGTTCTGTGGTTCCTATACGGGTGAAGATCGGGAGTACCGGATGGCGGCAGAGGCCGTCGGGCGCGGGATTATCCAGCGCAAAATGGGACTGATTTATGGGGGTGGGCATGTCGGTCTGATGGGCACGGTAGCAGATGCGGCCATGGCGGCAGGCGGTCCCGTCACCGGTGTGATCCCCAGCGCCCTGGCCCAGAAGGAACTGGCTCACACCGGGCTGACCGAACTGGTCGAAGTCCGCACCATGCACGAACGCAAAGCCCTGATGGCCGACCGGGCGGACGCCTTCCTGGCGCTTCCGGGTGGCTTCGGCACAATGGACGAGCTGTTCGAGATCATCACTTGGGCGCAGTTAGGCTTTCATCGCAAGCCAATTGCTCTGCTCAACGTCAAAGGCTTCTTCGATCCGCTGCTCGTCTTCATCGACCATCTTGCGGAAGAGGGCTTCATCAAACCGGAACACCGCCAGGTGCTTCTGGTCGGAACCAAGCCGGACGACCTGCTGGATACACTGATGACCTACGAGCCGCCGCTGGTGGACAAGTGGGTCGAGCGCGACGACCTGTAAGCCGGGAACCTTTCTAGCGCGCCAAACGTCTACAGTCTGGGGCTTGTGCGGACGTTTCAGGAAAGGAACCTCCCATCATGGTACACCGCGCTGAGCGACAGATGCGTATTGCAGTGAGCATCGCGCTGCTTATCCTGCTGATGGGCTGTGGCGGACTCTTTTCGTTGCGCCTGATGTTCGAGTGCTGCGGCTTTTCTGCTCCCATTCTCACACCGTCGCCTACGCCGCTGCCTTACAGTGCCGATTTGTCGCCGACCGCGCCGCCACCGTGTGCCTGGCAGTGGGCCAGGCAGGATTTGCCGGATGTGACCAGCCAGACTATGACCGCGCTGGCAGCGGCATCAGTTCCTTTTACCCAGGTGCTAGCAGAAGCCTACGGCGAAAACTGCGTTTACATGGACGCGAATCAGGCGCAGGTGGCTTACTTCGCGGCCATGACCACCGACTTTTACCTCACTGTCCCGGTGGAGTCGACCCTCGCGACGGATGCGCTGGCCAAAATCATCATCCGCACATACGACGTGCTGTCCAACTTGTCCGGTCTCCCCGCCCAGCTTGGCTACCTAGACATGACCTTCATTGGGCCGGATGGCACGGCGAGCGTCCGCAGCATGTTCAGCACGATTCAGGCGGCGCTGGCGAATGGTCTGACCGGGGCGGCACTGTTGGACGCCATCGGTGGGGTAGTGATTCGGTAGAAAGACTACGAGGCGGCGCTGGCCTCTTCTGCGGGAGCCGCCGGCAGATCAACCCAGAAGACGGAACCACCGCTTGGTGGGCAGTCTACGCCTGCGCGGCCTTGATGCAGCTTGGCAAGTTCGCTGACAATCCACAGCCCTAGCCCCGTGCTGGACTCGCCGGCAGTCGGGCGTGGACTGAGCTTGCTGAACGGCTCGAAGAGCGCCTCGCGTTCATCTTCGGGAATGCCAGGGCCTTCGTCCGACACCTGGATGCGGGCATAGCCGCCGTTCACTCGGCTGCTGAGCGTCACCGTGCCGCCAGGATCGCTGTACTTGACGGCGTTGCTGACCAAGTTGCCGATGATCTGCATCAGGCGACCGCGGTCGGCCTGGACGACACCATCAGTCGCGCCCAGCCGCAGCGTCACCTGCTTGCGATCCGCGGCCGACTGGTGCTGGGCCATGACGGCCCAGAAGGTCGTATCCAGATCAACTGTTTCCAGATTCAGTTCGGTCTTCCCTTGTTCGAGCGAAGCGGTTTCGAGGTAAGCCGTGATGAGATCGCTCATCCCCACGATAGACTCGTCGATGGCTCGCAGCGCCTCGGCTGTTGCCGGATCATCCGGCACGGTCGTCCGTAGGAAGTAGCTCGCCAAGCGCAGGTTATTGAGTGGATTCTTGAGGTCGTGAATGGCGATCCGCAGGCAGCGGTCTTTGGTATCGTAGGCTTTGCGGAGCCGCTGGATGACCTGCCGTTGAGCAGCCTGGCGGCGCTGAATGGCGACTTGAGCGGCGATCCGTGCCTGGAACACGTCCGGTTCGAGAATGTCGGTCAGGCAGTCATTCGCTCCCGTATTGAGCGCTTCGACCACAGCGGCGCTGTTCGCCCCCGGTGAGAGCACCAAGATTGGCAGATCGGCGCGGCTGTAACGGCTCCGCAGCGCCCGCACTACGGCGGCGTTGAAATCCATCAGCACTGCCACCACCGGAGTCGTTTTGAGCGCCCGTCCCAACGCTGTCACATCCGCCGCCGGAATCAGCGTGTAGAAGTGTTCCAGCAGTGTTTTCACTTGAAGGCGCAGAGCCGGGTCACGCACGAAGACCAGCAGCGTCGTCTTAGCTGGCCGGGGAGCCGGTTGGGTCGAGGTAGGGCGCAGCGGGATCGAAAGCGTCATAGGGTTTGACCTGGTCGGTTGGGTCGGGCGCGTTTCACCAATATCCGAGTCGATGTCTTTATTCATTGAGATTACCCCATTAATCAATTTTTAGTCAACACTTCATAAATGGATTGTGCCTGAATTTTGCGTAAAGGACAACAGGACGAATGACCTACTCTGGGGAGACTGGATGCAAGATGCAGCGCGTCCCCTCCACAGGGAAAAGACGGTAAGCCGCCGCAAGATCACGTCAGCACGCGAGCGCGATAGGTGGCTGTAAGGGAAGCTTAGGTACGTTTATGGTGAGCTTACTTTGTGCCCATTCGGGCCTGGCAGTACAGTTAAACGAGAGGAGCCGCGATGCTCTCTGACACCACGCCCGCGCTAGAAGGAACACTCCGCATGACACCGCAGCCTACTCCGAAAACCACTGCGCCCCGCAACGTACAGGCCATTGGACTGCTGCTTGCCAGCGTTGGAACCGGGGCCATCGGCCAGTTGATCCTGAAAGCTGGGATGAACAGCATTGGCAAACTGCAATTCAGTTTGGAGTCGCTGTTGCAGATGGCGGCCAATCCGCTGGTCATCGTGGGCGTGGCCGTGTTTGCGATCAGCACACTGCTGTGGCTGTTCGCCCTGGCGCGGGCCGATCTGAGCTTCGCCTATCCCTTTCTCAGCCTGACGTATATGGCCGTGCTGGTCGGCGGGGCGCTGCTGTTCCATGAAGCCGTGACGCTGCCGCGCATCCTCGGCTTCGCGGTGATCGTGACCGGCGTCTGGATTGTAGCCCGCAGTGAGCAGAAGAGCGCATCGTGAAAGTCGGAATTATCGGTGGTGGTTTGACCGGCCTGGCGCTGGGGAGCTTCCTGGCAGAATACGGTCATGAAGTAACGGTCCTGGAACAAACGGCCGAGTTGGGCGGTCACAACGGCGAATGGCAGTTCTCGGATGGCCTGCGCGTCTCCCGCTCGCAGCATCCAATTCTGCCGTCGGATCGGGCGGTCCGCGAGCTGTGCACACGGATGGGGCTGGAAGATGAATTGGTCTTCACCAATGCTCGCACCGGTTTTGTCCACCAGAACCAAGTGCATCCGATGAGCAGCATCTTCGATTTTCTGTCCTTTCCGGTCTTGGGTATCAAGGATCGATTCCGTCTGGGTGGGATGATCCTCCAGGCGCGGCTGCCTGATGGCTGGCAGGCGCTGGATAGCCAGCCCGCACGGGACTGGCTGATCCGCAGCGGCGGCACGCAGGCTTTCGAGCGCATCTGGAAGCCGCTGCTGGAAGCCAAGTTCGACGGCGCCTATGACAGCGTTTCAGCCGTGTACATCTGGTCGTGGCTGAACCGCATGAGCGGCATCCGGCGCGCGCCTCAGATGGAAGGCAGCATCGGCTACCTGCGGCGCGGGCATTACTCGCTCATCGCGGCCCTGGCCGCCGACATCACCCGGCGGGGCGGCCGAGTCGAAACGAATGTGCGCGTCCGCGAAATCGAAGTCAGCAGCGGGCGGTTGGGACGTATCCGCACCCTGGAGGGCGCACTAGAATTCGATGCGGTCGCGGCGGCAGTCGCCAGTCCTAGCGCGGCGCTGCTTCTGCCTGGTGCTTCTCCCAGCTATCTGGAACAGCTCCAAAAGAGTAAATACCTCGGCCTGATCTGCCCGGTGCTGGTCTTGAAGCAGCCCCTTTCCGGCTACTGGACGCTCAACCTGACCGACCCGGCCTATCCCTTCGCCACCATTATCGAGACCCCGCATCCTGAACGCCCAGAGTATTCAGTCGTGTACCTGCCGCGTTATATCGCGCCCGACAACGACTGGATGGGCGTATCCGACGAGGTGATCCGCGAGGCCTGGCTGAGCCATCTCAAGTTGATTTTCCCGCAGTTCGATCCACAGGATGTGGTTCATTTCGCTGTCAGCCGTTCGCGCTATACCGAGCCGGTGTACAGTGTCAATATGCGCGCCACCGCGCCGGCCGTGCAGACGCCCTATGCGGGCTTGTTCCTGGTCAACACAATGCAGGTGTATCCCGCGTTGCCCACTGCCGAAGCCATCATCACTCATGCCCGCCGTGCTGCCGCGCTGATTCACCAGGGAAGTCACAGCCCCATCGCTGTCTGAAGGAGTCCGACGGTTTCATGCGTGTTCTGCTGCTCACCCAGGTGCTGCCGTATCCGCCCGACAGCGGTCCCAAGGCCAAGACCTACAACGTCGTCAAGTTCCTGGCGAAACGCCACGCGGTCACGCTGGTCTCGTTCACCCGCGATACCGATAAGCCCGAACATATCCGCCACCTAGAAACCCTGTGCGAAAAGGTCGTGACCGTGCCGATCACGCGGTCGCCGCTGCGCGACCTGTTCTACCTGGTCGTCAGTCTGCTGAAGAACCAGCCCTGGATGATGCTGCGCGACGAGCGCCCGCAAATGCGCGCCGCGCTGCGGGAGCTGGCCGCCGGGCCGCGCTTCGATATCGTCCAAGCCGACCAGCTCAACATGGGGCAGTACGCCCTGCCTTTCACCAACAGCCGCCGTGTCCTCGACTTGCACAACGCGCTCTGGGTCCTCTACAAGCGGCTGGCCGAGACTCTTCCCGTCACCAAGCCGATGAAATACATCCTCATGCGCGATTGGCGGCTGCTCAAGCGCTACGAAGGCGACCTGTGCCGTGCCTTTGAGGCTGTCACCGCCGTCAGCGAAGAGGACAAACAGGCGCTCATCGAGGCTGGAGCGCGGCCAGAGATGACTGTCATCCCGATTGCCATCGATGTCGATGAGCAGCCGCTGATCGACCGACAGCCCTCCGGCCCCCACATCGTCCACATTGGAACGATGTACTGGCCGCCGAACATTGAGGGCATCACCTGGTTCCTGGATGAAATCTACCCGCGCATCAAAGCCCGTGTGCCGGATGTCCGCTGCACGCTGATCGGGGCGCGGCCGCCGGAAAGCATCAAATCGCGCGAACAAACCGACCCCTCGCTGAAAGTGACTGGCTATGTCGAAGACCCGCTGCCGTATCTGCGCGATGCGAGTATGATGGTAGTGCCGCTGAAAGCGGGTGGCGGGATGCGCGTCAAAATCCTGAACGCCCTCTCCCAGGGTCTCCCGATAGTCAGCACCACCGTCGGCTGCGAAGGCATTGCCGTCCAGCACGAACGTGATATCCTGGTGGCCGATTCGCCAGAGGACTTCGCCGAGCAGACCATCCGGTTGTTAACCGATGCCGCGCTCAACCAGCGTATCACCGAGGCAGGCCGGCGCACAGCCGTCGAGGTCTATGACTACCGGCAGGCCTGCCTGCCGCTGGAAGCCATCTACGCGGGACAGAGGTAATCCACCATGCGGCTCCTTTTCGTCTCGCCCTATCTGCCATCCCTGATCCGGGTGCGGCCCTACAACCTGCTCAAAGCGCTGGTGCGGCGCGGTAACGAGGTCACGCTGATGGCCTTACAGCCGCCCGGTGACGAGGGGGAATCGCTGCCCGAACTGCGCCGGTTGTGCCGGGCCGTGGAGATCATTCCCCATTCCAAGCTGCGCACTCTGCTCAATGCGGTCGCCGCCCTACCGACTGGATTCCCCGTGCAGGCGGCTTACTCGCGCTCACCGGACTTCGACCGGGCGGCACGGGCACGGCTGGCCGCTGATCAGTTCGATGCCGCCCACATTGAGCATCTGCGCGGCGCAGTGCTGGCCGGCTCACTGGGGGCGCTGCCAGTGGTGTTTGACTCGGTGGATAGCATCTCGCTCCTGTTCGGCAAGGTGCTGCAAGATGCCCCCAGCCTCAAGAGCCGCCTGATCGCTCTCCTCGATTTGGAACGCACCCGGCGCTTTGAAGGCCGACTGACCGAACGCTTCCGCCAGGTGACCGTCACCAGCCAAGCCGACCGCCAGGCGCTGGTCGAATTGGGCAGCGCTGCCGAGCGCATCACCGTCATCCCCAACGGTGTCGATCTGGATTACTTCCAACCCCAGCCTATCGCTCGCAAACCGCTGCGGCTCGTCTTCACCGGCAAGATGAGCTACCATGCCAATATTGCCGCCGTCGAAGACCTGGTCGAGAAGATTATGCCGCTGGTCTGGCGGGAACTGCCCCAGGCAGAACTCTACATCGTCGGCAAAGACCCCGCGCCCTCGGTACAGGCCCTCGGCCAGCGCCCGAATGTCACCGTCACCGGCTCTGTGCCGGATCTGCGCCCTTATCTGGCGGAGGCAGCCGTGGCGCTCAGCACCGTGCGTTATGGCGTCGGCATTCAAAACAAGGTGCTGGAAGCCATGGCGATGCAGACTCCAGTGGTCTGTTCACCGCAAGCATGCTCTGCGCTGCAAGCCGAAATCGGCCGTGACTTGCGCGTGGGAGCCACACCGCAAGCCATCGCCGGCGAGATCATCCGGCTGCTGGGTTCTGTCCAGGAGCGAGAGTCCGTCGGTGCAGCCGGACGCCGGTATGTCGAAACCTATCACAATTGGGACAGTGCTGCCGTGCGGCTGGAAGCCCTTTATCGCGCCGCTGCCGCACCAGCTTAGTCAGGTGTTTAACCGGACTGGTTCATTCATTATCATTCAGTCCGAAATGGTGTGAGGAGTGACCCCGAATGAGCAGCGACGTGATGAATCCGGTTGATCTGGACTCGCTTAGCCCGCGGTTCAGACCAATCAATCTGGTCGGGATGATCCGCCAGGATGGCCGCCGCAAAATGCGGGTCGTTCAGGCCGTCTTGCTCATCCTGGATGCAATAGTCCTGGTCATCGCTTTTTCTGCTGCCTATGCCATCCGCTTCATCGCGCCCACGGAGGCGCTGTTCGATCCAGGCGGCCAGGCCAACCCCGATTACTATCTTCGCTATGCCGCCATCTTCATCCCGATGTGGCTGGTCGTCCTGGTGATCTTCCGGCTGTACGACCCGGCCATCCTGTTCGGCGGCCTGCGGGAATATGCCAGCGCCTTCAATGCCTGTACCGCCGCTTTCGTCTTTGTTATCTTCGTCGGCTACCTCGACCCAACGCTTGTCCTAGCGCGTGGTTGGTTGTTAGCCGCCTGGGTCTTTTCGGTCATCCTGATCTTCATCGAGCGGTTCACGTTCCGGCGTCTGATCTACGCGCTGCGGCGCCGCGGCCATTTCTGCTCCACAGCCTACATCGTCGGCGCCAACGACGAAGGCATCGCCATCGCTGAGCAGCTCCTGGCGAGTCCAGCAGCCGGAATCAACATCCTCGGCTTTCTAGACGACAACCGCAAGCCGGGCGAGGAAATCCTGCCAGGACTGGTCGTCCACGGCCCGACCAGCCGTGCCCAGACCTTGACTCAACGCTTTGGCGTGGAACGGCTGATCGTCGCCACCAGCGGCATCCATCGCGCGAACATGGTCGAGTTATTCCGCAGCTTCGTCAACTCCGAGCAGGTCAGCATGTGGCTGTCATCGGGCATGTATGAAATCATCACCACCGGCGTGCAGATTCAGGATGTCGCCAGCGTGCCGATGGTCAGTGTCAACCGGGTGCGGCTGACCGGCATCAATGTTGTCGCCAAAGCTGTGCTGGATTACGTCGGCGCGACTGTGGGATTAATCTTGCTCTCGCCGCTCTTCCTCGGCATCGCCATCGTCATGAAGCTGACCGACCCCGGCCCGATTATCTACCGGCGGCGCGTGGTCGGCGTAGGCGGCAAGGAATTCGATGCCTTCAAGTTCCGCACAATGGTGATCAATTCCAAAGAAGTCTTGGAAGAACTGCTCGCTCGTGACCCCAGAGCGAGGGAAGAATGGAACAAGTTCTTCAAGCTCAAGGATGACCCGCGCATCACCCGTGTTGGCGCCTTCCTGCGCAAAACCAGCATCGATGAGCTGCCCCAGCTCTTCAATGTCCTTCGCGGCGAGATGAGCTTGGTCGGGCCGCGTATGATCACCATGGAAGAGGTCGAGAAATATGGCAAATGGGGACTGAACCTGCATACTGTCAAGCCCGGCATCACCGGTCTGTGGCAGGTCACTGGGCGCAGCGAACTCACTTATGAAGAGCGCGTCCGCCTGGACATGAACTACATCCGCAACTACTCGATCTGGCTCGATATCCAGATTCTCATCCAGACGATCCCGGCTGTGCTGATGAGCAAAGGAGCTTATTAGCTCCCGTCAGTTGCAGCATCGCGCTTCAGCCGCATCACGCGGAAGGTCTCGGCACCAGCATAGCCGTGAGCTTTGCCGTCGTCACGTGCCCAACCGCGCACCATCTCGCCCACTTCCGGCCCCACCTGGGACTTGTGGCACAGCAGCGCCTCGATCTTGCGATCCAGCACGGTGCTGATGTCCACTACCATCTCGGCATGATTGGCAAACATCATCCAGAGCTGCGGCACATCGAACGGCTCGTACCCTTCCGCCAGCAGTTCTGGGAAGATCGGCCGCGTCCCCGCGCTGGGGAAGACTGCGTAAAGCGCCGCCTCGCCTGCCGCGCGGTGATCGGGGTGGTTGATATAGAAATCCCCGGCGAAAAACACCGTCGGGTCCTGGATCATCACGCAGTCAGGCCGAATCTGCCGGATCAACCGGGTCAAATCGCGGCGCAGTTCCAATGTCGGCTGGAGCGTCCCATCCGGGTATCCCAGGAAGATCACCTCCTGTACCCCCAGCACCGCTGCCGCCGCCCGCTGTTCATCCTGCCGCGTGAGCGAAAGCGCCTTCAGATCAGCCCCCGGTTCATTGCTGCCCGCCGCGCCATCAGTGACGATGCAGAAAGTGACAGCCGCGCCTTCATCCGTCCACCGGGCAATCGTCCCGGCGGCGCCGAATTCGATGTCATCAGGGTGCGCGGCGATCACCAGGACGCGCGGAAACGTGGGAGCCATGAGTCCTCCAATAGGGTGCTGCGCAAGCGGCAAAATCTCAAGTAATGGTGAAACAATCTATGTTATACTGCGTCTAACCAGCCAGTCTAGAGTGTAAACTATCGAATGCATTTTGAGGCAAATTCCCCTCTGTTTGCTTTCCTCCGAGCGTGGTGGGTACGCCTGACCGAACCCCTTTCCACTGTGCAAAACCCGCGCGAACGCCGCCAGTCGCGGCTCATGGCTTCCCTCACCTTAGCGGCGGCGCTGGTGCTCTCGATTCTCATCTTCATCCCCAAGCAGACCACCACCGAAATCCGGGATGCCAACAACTGGTTCTTCTTCGGCGTCGTGGTGATTTCTGCTGTAATCATAAGCTATGCACTGAGCCGGTTTGGCCGTTATCGTCTAGGCAGTACCATCCTCATTGTAGCCAGTGATTTAGCCATCTTCCTCCCCACGCTGTGGATTGGTGGCATCACCTCCTATAACGCGCTCTTCTATCTGGTCATTTCAACCCTGTTCGGCAGTCTGTTCTTTGGCCCTCAAATCGCCTTGTATCTCTCGATAGCTCACATCGCCGGACTCCTGCTGCTCGGTCCTTTCGTTCCCGGCATCCGTGCCTCAGAAATCTACCTCGGCCCTTTGAGCTTTAACGCGCTCTGCGGCGCATTGATTGTCCTGTTCGACGTGCACTGGCGGCGCGGTGAAGCCGAGCAGAATGAGGCGCTCAAAGCCGGAGAAGAACGTTACCGCATTATCACCGAATTGATCTCTGATTACGCTTATTCCACGCAGGTTGAGCCGGACGGCAGCTTGCGCACCGATTGGGTCACCCAGGACTCCTTCAGCCGCTTGACCGGATACCTCCCTCACGAACTCAATGAAGCCGATAATCGCCTCGGCTTCAAGCTCTACCATCCCGACGAGGTTGAAGCCGTGCAGCAGGAGGTTCAGCGCGCCATTGCGGGAGAGATGACTCATTCTGAACGCCGCATCATCACCCAAGACGGGCAGGTGCGCTGGCTGCAGATCGACCGCCACCCAGTCTGGGATGCCTCCCGCCAGCGGGTAATCCGCTATTACGGTGTGGCAACCGATATCACTGAACGGAAAGAAGCGGAACTCGCCCTCAAGGCCAGCGAAGAACGCTACCGCCTGATCTCGGAATTAATCAGCGATTTTGCCTACTTCTATCGCTTTAATCCTGATGGCAGCAAAATCCGTGAATGGATTACCGGGGCATCTTACCTGCGAGTCACCGGCTACACGCCGGATGAATTGACGAGCGATCAGTTCGCCGCACGGATTCACGTGGATGACCTTGAGCGGCTGCTCAAAGATCGCGAAAGCGTCAGCCAGGGCCAATCCTGTCACGGCGAGTATCGCTTCTATACCAAGGACGGTACCCTTCGCTGGCTGAGCATAGATCGCTACCCCGTCTGGAATGACGACCATACCCGGCTGGCCGGTTACTACGCCATTGCCAAAGACATCACCGAGCGCAAACAAGCGGAAGCCGACCAACTGCGCATGGCGCTGGAGCACGAGCAGATAACCATGGTCAACCAGTTCGTCCAGGCCGTCTCCCACGATTTCCGCACCCTTCTCTCCACCATCGAGACCAGCCGCTACCTCATCGAGCGCCGCTTGGAAGACGCCGCCCGCACCCCCGTGCAGGAAAAACTCGATGTGATCCACAATGCCGTCAGCCATCTCACCACCCAGTTGGAAAGCCTGCACATGGTCTCCATGCTGGGCCAACCCAGCCTCAACCTCGCCGACCTGAACAGCCTGATCGAACGGTTAGTCCAGAAGCACGACCTCAAGGCGCGCCAGAAACGCATCCGGATCACTTTCTCGCCTGATCCGCTGCTTGTGCCGTTTATGCTCGATACGACCAAAATGGAACAGGCCATCAGCCACCTGTTGAACAACGCCATCACCTTCACCGCTGAAGGCGGCTTGATCGAACTTGCCACCCGTCTGGATACAGACCACAGCGTGCTGATTGAAGTTCGGGATACAGGAGCTGGGATCGACCCGGAAGCGCTCCCGCATATCTTCAAGCCGTTCTTCCGGGGCGATGCCTCGCGCCCGGTCGACAGTGGAGGTGTTGGCCTGGGGCTGACCATCGTCAGGATGATCGTCGATACCCATCACGGTGAAATCCAGGTGAAAAGCGAATTGGGCAAAGGCACGTCTTTCCACATCCGGATTCCGATGACTCAAGCCGTCCGTAACACCGCGCCCCTGCTTCGCGGCTGAAGGCCTTCCACCCGATGCTGGCACTTGTCTTCCAAGCTGCGCTCTGGCTGGCAGTCCCGCTGGTGGCGCTGAGCCTGGCGCTGCCTGTTCTCTCAAGAGTTGTCCTCCCCCACCTGCCTGAACTGACCTATTACGCCGGCAGCAGCGGCAATTACGAAATCTACCTGATGGACATCACCCGCGGGCTGGCCGTTAACCTCACCCTCAGCCCCGGCGAGGACTCCCGTCCAGCCTGGTCTCCGGACGGAGAGCACATGGTCTTTTACTCCCACCGCGACGGCCGCACCGATCTGTACCTCTTGGATGTTGCCAGCGGCGAGCTGCGCCGTCTGGCGCTGACTGGCGCGCCCAGCGCCTATCCTGCCTGGTCACCCGACGGCCAGTGGATCACCTACACGTCGATCCTGCCACGTCAAGTCGGCATCTATCGCATCCGGCCAGACGGCACGGACATCCAGCAGTTAGCCGCTCACCGCGCCGCTCTGCTGCGCTGGTCGCCGGATGGCCGCCGCCTGCTGTTCATGTCCGACTGCGACAACAACTGCGACCTCTACGTCATGGACACTGACGGCTCTAACCTGCGCCAGCTCACCCGCAACGGTATCATCGACGCCTACCCAATCTGGTCGCCGGATAGCCGCCGCATTGTCTTCATGTCCACCCGTGACATCTTTTACGAACTCTATATGATTGAGGTAGACTGCGACGAGAGCGGGCACAGCGGTTGTGAAGCCAAACGCCTTACCGAAAACCGTGACTTTGATGGCTTCCCCGATTGGTCGCCGGATGGGCGCGAAATCGCCTTCAGCACCGACCGGGATGGCAACTTTGAAATCTACTCACTGGATACCATCTGTCTGGATCAGCCTGTGCCCTGCGATGCCCGCCGCCTGACCGCCCGCGCCGTCAACGACCGCGATCCGGTCTGGTCGCCGGATGGACGCTGGATCGCTTTCATCTCGGTTTTCGATGTCTACCTGATGAATGCCCAGGGTGGCGATGTGCGGCTGCTTTCGCGGAGCGTCCTGCGCGACCAATACCTGGTTTGGAGGCCATGACATGCGTGATGTCGTCATCATTGGCGGAGGGTTGAGCGGGCTGGCCGCAGCCTACGAGTTGCAGCAGCATGGCATCCCCTATCGCCTCATCGAGGTCAAACACCGCCTTGGTGGGAGCATCATCAGCGAGCGCCGCGACGGGTTCGTGCTGGATGGCGGCCCCTTCGCCTTCCCGCGCCGCGCCGACTGGTCGTTCCTCGAGCCGCTGGGGCTGGCTGGCGCGCTCATCCCTGTCCACGACAGCCACCGCCGCGATCTGGTCGCATTCTCCGAGGGCACGCAGATGCTCATCGACGCCCTAGCAAAACCCCTCACCGGTGCGATCCTGCATCGCATGGCCGTCAGCAGCATCGGCCAGCTTGGCGGCCAATATACCCTCTGCTTGGAAAATGGCCTGGTGCTGGATGCCGCCGCCGTCATCGTCGCCGCTCCGGCTCGCTTTGCCGAGCGCATGCTCCGCGCCTTGCAGCCAGAACTCAGTCTCAAACTGGCCGACTATGGCTATGACTTTATCACCCGCATCTCACTCGGCTTCCGAGAGGTTGACCTGCCGCATTCTCCGCTTTTCCCCTGGGACATGGCCGTGGCCTTCTACGAGTGGACACAGGCCCCACAGCGCGTCCCGCCTGGACACCTGCTGCTGCATGTCGGGTTGCGTGTGCCGCCTTCCCTGGTGGAACCGGACGCGCTGACAGCCATCATCTGCGAGCAGATCAAGGCCCAGGGCGCCCCGGTCATCCGCCGTCTGGACAGGTGGCCGGAAGCCGACCCGCTGCCGCCGCATCAAGCGACCTTCCGGGCAGAAATGGACGCGCTGCTCGCCATGCTGCCGCCGGGCATCGCCATGGCTGGCAGCGACTACCACGGCCTCGGATTGGCCGAACGCATCGCCGGCGGACGCGCGGCTGCCGAGAAGGTCGCCGCCTATCTCACCACCCGCTCATAGCCGCGCGCCCGTGCATGTGCCCTACGGACGACAGCAAATCGGTGTTCCTTAGCTCAGAAACTCAAAACCCATCGACCAGGACACCCCTGGTCGTAGCAAAAGGCAAAACACCATGAACGGTAAAACGCCAGAAATTTTCGTAGTATCCGGCGGGCAGGGCACGAGCGGTGAACGCATCGTTCGCTCAACGCTGGCCCAATTCAAAGATGTCGATATTCCGGTGCACATCATTGGTGAGGTGCGCACAGAAGCCCAAGTCCAAGCCATCATCGAACAGGCCGCCGCTAACAACGGCCTGATCGTCCATACCCTGGTCGATTCCGAGTTGCGTTCGACCTTAACCTCGCACGCCCATGCCCACAACGTGACCACCATCGACCTTCAGGGACAGCTTCTGCTGCATCTAGCCCGTCTGCTCGGCCAGCAGCCCATCGGTCAGCCGGGGTTATACCACCGCCTGCGTGAACCCTACTTCAAGCGCATCGAGTCCATGGAGTTCGCCATCGACCATGACGACGGCAAGCGTGTCGAAGACCTGCACCTAGCCGAGATTGTGCTCACTGGTGTCTCCCGCGTGGGCAAGACCCCTCTGAGCATCTACCTCTCCATGCAGGGCTGGCGCGTGGCCAATGTCCCCCTGATGCGCGAGGTGCAGCCGCCCAAAAAGTTATTCGAGATCGACCACCGCCGCGTCGTCGGCCTGAACATCGATCCCGGCCAGTTAGTCCAGTTCCGCCAGTTCCGCCAGCAGCGCATGGGTCTCTCGCTGAAGAATACCTACTCCCGCCCTGAAGACCTGTTCGAGGAGGTCGAGTTTGCTCGGCAGCTTTTCCGCCGCGGTCGCTTCACCGTGGTCGATGTGACCGACCGCCCCATCGAAGAAACCGCTGAGGAAATCATCGCCCGTGTCACCAAACGCCTCCGTGATCCCTCATCCCCGCGTTAGCAGTCACTCGCTGTGCGCTACAATGAGGATGGGTGAGGGCACTTTTCGGCCAAGCTGTTGAATGGGGATTCTCCGGTGACCCTCGATCAAATGGCGCTGGGGCTGCCGGTCGTAGTGACCGGCGTCTCTGAAGCTGACTACATGCGCGGCTATGCCGAGTCTTTTCCCGAATGGGTGGCTCGTCTAGTCGATGTTTCCCGCAGGGTAGGGGGGACGCCTCCGTCAGGCGCTGCCTGTCACCAGCGTAGTCCCCAATCCCTAACCCCTACTTCTTGTCTGGCGGCAGCCACCCGAACGGTGTGTCCTCGTCCAGCAGCTTGAACGGATGCACATCCCGCAGCGATGGCATGACCTTTTCTTGGGGCAGCAGCGGCGCTGCCAGCCGCGCCTCACGGGCCGTATTCCGCCGCCGCAGATCGGGCGCGTAGTAGATCGTCCGGCTGCGCTCCGGGTCCAGCGTGATCCGCGCCACCCCCCGCGCCAGCATATCCACCGGCATCGGCGCGATCCGCCCGAAGGCGAACCACGAGAGCACCGGCGTGCTCCCCAGCAGGGTCATCAGGATGAAGAACGGGTGGCGGCGCTCCCCCCGCCGGTAGGCAATCGGCGCGCGGATGATCGTGGCTTGCAGTCCCACCCGTCCCATGTAATTCTCCGCTTCTCGCTTGGCGCGCAGATACGAACCGTTGATCCACGGGGCGCGGACGCTGCTCATCAGCACCATGTGGGGCACGCCGTCGCTCACGCACATGTTGGCGACATTCCGCGCCGAGACGAAGTTCAGCCAGTGATGCGTCAGCCCCTGCCGTGGGTCGGCCTGGAGGCTGCCGACCGTGTGGATCACGCTGGCATGGCCGCGTGCCCGCCCCCGCAGGCTGGCTGGCGTCCACACATCCGCGCTGTACCAGCGAACGCGCTGCGCCAGCGGCCCCAGACGCTCCTCCGCGCCGGGACGCACCAGCAGCGTCACCTCCACGCCTTCGGCTAGCAGCGCCGCTGCGATGTTATCGCCCAAGAATGTGCCGCCGCCGGTCACCAAGACGCGCCGCGGTCGGTTCTGTAAACGTGAAGTGTAGCCATCGGGACTCATCGTGCCGAGATTGTAACGGCAGCCGCGGCGGCGGTCAAAAGTCAGCTTGCCCGCCACGCATCGCCTTCCCCGCCATCGTTACACTAATTGACTCAGAGATTGTGAATATCGTAACATATGGAGCATTCCGTTAGTGAGGAGAACGAATCCCATGTCCTACGAACTTCCCCCCGGCGACCGCTTCGGCCTGGCCCACACCCTCTATTTGATGCTGACCCAGCCGCCTGTCGATACTCTGGCGCTGGCCTTGACCACCCGCGAACGCTTCGGACGGATCAGCTTCACCCGCTTTGGCCCGGTCGAATTCTACCAGATCACCGATCCCGACCTCGTAAACGATGTGCTCGTCAAGCAGGCTAGTCAGTTCCACAAAGCCAAACTTTTCCGCCAGGCGCTCGCACCCTTCTTGGGCAACGGTCTGCTCCTGAGCGAAGGCGATTTCTGGAAGCGCCAGCGCAAACTCTCCCAACCTGCCTTCCACTACCGCCGCATCGAAACCTACGCCGAAACGATGGTCGCCTACACCCGCCAGATGCTCGACCGCTGGCGCAGCGGCCAGGACATCTACATCGACCGCGAGATGATGAAGCTCACCCTTCAGATCGTCGCCCGCACCCTCTTCGATGCCGATGTCTCCGGCGATGCCGATCACGTCGGCGCGCTCATGAACGAAATCCTCGATGCCTCCAACGCCCGCATCACCGCCGTCTTCACCCCGCCCGAATGGGTCCCAACGCGCCAGCGGATGCGCGTCCGCCGCGCCATCGTCGAGCTGGATGCCATCCTCGAACGCATCATCGCCGAACGTCGGCAGTCCGGCGAAGACCGCGGCGACTTGCTCTCAATGCTCTTGGCCGCCCAAGATGACGACGGCACCGGCATGACTGACCGCCAGCTCCGCGACGAACTCATGACCATCTTCCTCGCCGGGCACGAAACCACCGCCATGGCCCTCGCCTGGACGTGGTATCTGCTCTCACAGAATCCGGATGCCGCCGCCAAACTCCGCGCCGAAGTCGATTCGGTGCTGGAAGGCCGCCCGGCAGCAGTGGCTGACCTTGCCCATCTGCCCTACACCGAGCAGGTCGTCAAAGAAGCCATGCGGCTGTACCCACCCGCGCCCGGCGTCAGCCGCGAGCCGGTGGAGGATGTCCAAATCGGCGGCTACACCATCCCCAAAGGGGCGCTGATCCTGCTCAGCATCTATGCCATGCACCACGACCCCGACCTGTTCCCGGAGCCAGAAGCCTTCAAGCCGGAGCGCTTCGCCCCGGAGAACGAAGCCCACCTCATCCGGCACTCCTACATACCCTTCGGCGGCGGCCCGCGCATCTGCATCGGCAGCACCTTCGCCCTCATGGAAGCCCGCCTCATCCTGGCGACCATGATCCAGCAGGTCGATCTGGTGCTCCTGCCCGGCCAGCAGATCGTCCCGCAGCAAATGGTCACGGTGCGTCCCAAGCACGGCATCCGCATGCGGATTGCCCTGCGGCAGCCCATCCCATCCGCTGCCCCTGCCGCTGAATTCTCATCTGCCCTTCAGTCGCCTGGGATAGAATAAGCCGTATCTACCGTCAACCAATCTAAGGATGCGCTTATTATGGCAACTGGAACCCAAACCCGGCCTGTCGCCCACTCGATGCCGCTCGTTCGGCGCTGGGCCACCGCCATCAATACCTGCAACTGCCCAGATATCCACCTCGCCGATGGATTCACCCGCTGGCTGGTGATCTCCCGCGCCTGCGTCTTCTCAATGACCTTCACTTCTGGCTTCATCGGTGTGCTCCTGGCCGCCTACCAGGGTGCATTCGTCGAGAACACGCTCTTCAAGCTCTTTTTGGCCTTCCTCAGCGTCATCGGCATCGTCTTCGCCCACGCCACCAACAACCTCATCAATGACTGGACCGATATCCGCCGCGGCGTCGATACCGAGGATTACCCCCGCTCGCAGTACAGTACCCATCCTGTCCTCGGCGGCCTGACCACCCCCGCGCGCCTGCTGCAGGTCTCCTTCGTACTGACCTTCATCGACGGTCTGATTATGCTCTACCTGGCCTCGGTCAGCGGCCCGCTGGTGATCGTCTTCGCCGTCGCCGGACTGGTGCTGAGCCTCGGCTATACTGCCTTCCTCAAGCGCTGGGCGCTCGGCGAAATCACCGCCTTGATCGTCTGGGGGCCGCTTATGACTGGCGGCACGGTCTACGCCATCACCGGCAGCATCGATACCAACACCCTGCTCATGACTCTGCCCTACGGCCTGATCGTCGCCTCAGTGCTGATCGGCAAGCACACCGACAAAATCCCCAACGACAAACCTGTCGGCGTCAACTCGGTTCCTGTTCTGCTCGGCGAGCGCAACGCCCTCCTGCTCAACAAGATCACCTTCATCCTCTTCTACGTTTTGGTGATTGCCCTGGTCGCTGCTGGAATCGCCCCAGTCTGGACGCTGCTCACCCTGCTGGCGCTGCCTCGTCTGGTCACAGTCTGGAAAGCCTATTCATCCCCCAAGCCCGCCCAGAAGCCGGAGAACTGGCCCGTCTGGCCGCTCTGGTATGTGGCCTTTGCCATGCACCTCAACCGGGGCTACGGTACGCTCTTCATCCTCGGCCTGCTGATCCCGCTGGTGCTGCGCGCCTTCGGCATCGGTTGAGGCGCCTATCTTCCCCCCAATGCAGATTCGCCCTCCCTCTCCGCTGCGCAGCGGAGAGGGAACCACGGGGGGGGCTTCCCCCAATCCGTTTAGCTGCCTCTAGCCAACATCAAGGCTTGTCTGTGCCCCTTCCGGGCTACACTATCCTCGGATGTTCGGACTGCTGAACTTCGAGGCCACCTGTATGTCTACCTTGCGCCGCCCCCGTCCCAATCTCCTCCTCATCCTGATCGCCGCTGTCCTCCTGCTGCTGGCTGTCGGGATGTTCATTGCCTTCTTCGAGCAGCTCCCCATCGAAGGAACTTCGCTCGGCATCGACTGGATCACCCTCTACCGTTCGATGGCCGGCGGCCAGGCCCGCTATGAACCTGGTTTCATTAACCCACCCTGGACTGCACTCATGGTCGCCCCGCTCGGCCTCCTCTCGATGCGCGCCAGTTGGGGCCTGCTCGCCCTCTTGACCGTCGCCGTCGAGGTCGCCAGCGTCCCCCGGGTCACGCCCCGCTGGCGGACGTATGCCGGCATCCTGCTCCTCATCGTCTCCATCCCCACCTTGCGCCACCTGGCTGACGGCAACTTCGAGGGGCTGGTCATCGCCGGCATCCTCCTCAGCCTCTGGGCCTACCGCAGGCAGCATGTCCTCGGCTTGGTCGCCGGTGTCCTGCTGGCGACATCCAAGCCCCAGGTGGGTGGCTTATTTGTTCTGGCCTTAGGGGTCTGTGTGCTCCAGCGCTGGCCGCGTCGCCAGTCAATGCAGGCCGCCGCTGCTGTGCTGCTTATCGTCGTGGGTACGCTCGCTTGGATGGGCGATGACTGGCTGCGGACGATCCGCCTCACGCCCGACTTCGGCTCGCTCATGGACGTCAGCCTGCGCGCCGCTTTCAACCGTGCCGGCATTCCCGCCGTCTTCTATCTGGCCGCGCTCGGTTTGATCCTGGCCGCCACTACCTGGATCGTTTGGCGCTCCGTCCGCACTTTCAGCCGGGAAAAAGCCGGGATGCTCACTGCCGCTGCCCTGCTCGTCGCGCCTTATTCCGCCGGCAACAGCGCCCTGACTGTCATGGCCGTCGGCATCATCCCGCTCTTTCAAAAGCGCCCGCGTCTCGGCCTGGCGCTCATCCTGCTCCTCAACACGACCATCTTCATCGGTCGTGACTTTTCCGCCTACTACACCACCGCTCTCCTGCTCCTGCTTTGGGCAGTCCAGGCCTGGTGGGTCTGGCGCAGCGAAATCCGCCTCACGTCGGCCGGTTCTTATCCAACCGCAGCGGCGTGATCCACACATCCGCCAGCCACCCGCTCACGTCCGGCCGCGACAGGATGCGAATCTCCCACCAGTTGTACCCATCTGCGCAGACCGGCCCCGACAGCACCTCGAAGCCGATGCCGTCCAGCAGCGTCGCCGCCACTTCGTAACCCAGCCCAGGCCCGATCCGCATATTCTTCGGTCGCCCATCCTCATAATCCACGTAGCCGCGTCCGCCGATGCTCAGCCCCTTCGGGAAATCACACACCGGCTGGTTGAGCGCTTCCACATCCACCACCAGCGGCAGTCCTTGGCCCACATCGGCAATCCATCCGGTGTACACCACATTCAGCACCGTCACCCGCACCCGCCACCACTGGTAACCATCCGCGCAGCGCGGCCCGTCCAGTACCTCCACCTCGGCCCCTGCCGGCGCAACCGTCAGCACCAGTCCGCCCAGTCCGGCCGCATCCCGAACGCGCACATCGCGCAGCAGCTTGGCCGTACCGCCCACCTGTAAGGCCGCTGCTTCCCCGCAGACCGTTCCCGGTGCGGGTTCCCCCAGCCGCAGGAAGTACCCTGCTGGACTGCCCTCCGCAATCCACCCGTCATTCCCAGGCCCGCGGATTTCCCACCAGTTGTACCGCATCCCATCGCACACCGGCCCGCCGACCACTGTCACCGTCACCGCGTCCTGGTAGTAATTCACCCACGGGCTGGATTCGCTCGGCTGCGTGCGGACATATGTCCCGGCGCGAACGATAGCCGTCCCCCCAATCGACAAGTTGAGCGGCGCAGCACACCCCGGCGTCGGGGTCGGAACCAGCGTGGTGATGTAAAAGACTGTCGGTGCCAGCGGCGTCACGCCGGGGATCGGCGTGGCCGTTGGAACTTGGGCGAAGATAATGCCCCCGGTCAGCAGCCCTCCGGCGATCAGCGCCAGAGTCAGCAGGATAAGCAGGCGTTGGAGCATGGCGGATGTCCTCCTTCACGCCTCTATTGTAGCCTATCTCGCCAATTGCGATCAGCAGTTGGCGACAGCCGCCCCAGCATCTCGATCAACCTGTCACCTGCTGGAACCAGACTTGCTCTATAATCTCACCTATCAGTCGGTGAATGGTCTGATGAGATGACACCAGACGTACAGCACCTCATTGACGATGGCTGGGCCGCTTTGCGACGAGCAGATTGGCTGGGCGCCAAGCACTACTTTGAACAAGCCTTACTGCGGTACGAAACCCCGGAAGCTTTCGACGGCCTGGGAGTCGCCTGCTGGTGGCTCAACGAAATTCCCGCCTCACACCAACATCGCACTGCCGCTTATAATCGCTTCAAGTCGTCGGGGCAGAATAAAAAAGCGGCAGTGATCGCCTGTTGGTTAGCCCGTGAGCAGGTGTTTCTTCATTCCAACATCACTGCCATGTATGGTTGGTTTGCCCGTGCTCAGAGCTTAGCGCAGCTTCTGCCTCGCTGCCCAGAACGTGCCTGGTGCAGCCTGCTTCGCGCCTCCATGGTCGAAAATCCACAAGAGCTGGAACAAACCTCGACCTGCGCCGTTGAAATCGCTCGTGAATTCCATGACGCCGGCCTGGAAGCCTTTGCGCTGGCCTTTTGTGGCTTGGCAAAAGTGCTGCAGAACCGCATCCCTGACGGAATGCATCACCTAGATGAAGCCATGACCATGACCACCAGCGGTGAAGTCAATGATTTTATGGTCATCAGTGAGATTTTCTGTGTGATGCTCTCCGCCTGTGAGGCTGCCGGTGATCTCATCCGCAGCGAACAATGGTGTCAAAAAGCTTGGCAGTTTGCCGAGCAGCATCACTGTTCGTTCCTCTCAGCCTACTGCCGCACCACCTACGGCAGCATCCTCACTACCTTAGGACGCTGGCAGGAAGCGGAAGCCGCCTTGGTCGAAGCAGTACGCGCCTTTGGTTCGGGGCATCAAGGTCTGCGTTTTCATGCGGTTATCCGCCTCGCCGATCTGCGGGTCTTTCAAGGGCGTCTGGAAGAAGCACAAGTCCTCTTGCAGGGCTTGCAGGATCAAGATTCTGCTGCGGTCCCAATGGCGCGGCTGCATCTGGCAAAGAGAGAAATGGATATTGCCAAAGCCATTCTCGAACAGTCGCTTCAAGCGTGCCCTCCCTACACGCTCAACCATCTCCCCAACCTTGTCCTTTTGGTCGAGGTACTCCTTTCCCAAGAAGACGCCGAGGGTGCTCACCAGATCGTCACTCAGCTCATCGAATTAGCCCAGGGCACGCAGAGCAGCCAACTTGTCGCCCAAGCCGAACTGCTCCGCGGTCGCGTCTATCTTCACGGTGGCAGACCAGCTCTGGCTCGTCAATGTTTCGTTGCCGCCCTCGATCAGCTTAAAGTATTTCAGCAAATGCCTTTGGCCGGGCAGATCCGCCTCCATATGGCCCGTGCCTTACAAGACACAGATCCGCCCGGAGCAGTCGTCTGGGCGAAGGCTGCCCTTGCCACCTTTGAGCGGATCAACGCGACGCACGATGTTGCCCAGGCCGTCAGTCTATTACGCCGCTTGGGCGTAGGCGCAGGAAGCGGACCGCGCCTCCACAAGCCGCTAACCCAGCGTGAATTCCAAATCACCGAGTTTGTCGCCCAAGGATTAACCAACCGGGAAATCGCAGAACGTTTGGTGATTAGCGCCAAGACGGTTGAGCATCATATCAGCCGAATCCTCAACAAGTTGGACCTCCGCAGCCGCGCCGAAATTGCCGCAGTTGCCGCCAGCAGAAAACTCACCCCACAGTCACTTGAAGATAGGGGATGAAGTTAGGGGATATCCCCGATGCGTCTGTCGGCCAACACCGCTATCCTCATCTTCAGTGTTGGATAGAACAGAAAAGGCGGCTCAAAATGACCAGTCAGACTCCAATCAAACCCTATCTTCTGCAGAACGGCCAGGGCCGCGCCTTGTGGCATCTGGGGGCGCTGCTCAATTTCAAAGCCCTTGGGGAAGAAACAGGCGGGCACTTCTGGGCACTGGAAGGCCTCGCAGACCGCCAGATGGCTGTGCCGCTGCACGTTCACACCCGTGAGGCCGAAGTCTGGTACATCCTGGAAGGCGAGATTCGGTTTACTATCGGCGAGGAAACCCGCGTAGCTGGGCCGGGCACTTTCGCCTATATTCCCCCTCATGTCCCCCATACCTTTCAGGTCTTGTCCGGCACGGCGCGTTGGTTTGGCTTTGGCATCGCCGCTGGCCTCGATCAGTGGTTCTTTGAGACAGGTGAACCGGCTGGCGCGCTCACCCTTCCACCGCCCCCAGATGTTCCGCACGATGTTGATTTCATCGTAACCAGCCTCAAACGCTATGGGACAGATACCTTGGGGCCGCCGCCTGGCGTCTAGCGTGGATTGAGGTCTCAGCGCCTTTGCGCGGATCCCCGGACGTTCTCTTGACAGTCGGAGGAAGCCCCTTCAGGAAGTGCCCACTTACTCATCCCACTCGTAGGGACGGGCTTCTGCCCGTCCGCTTCTTCTTTTTCTTCGCGTCCTTTGCGCTTTTGCGGTTAAATCTTATTCCTTCCGATTTTATGGCGCAAAAGTAGACAAAATGTCACCCTAAACGTCCCATTTTGTGCTATCGTAAGCATACGAATACAAAACCCCATTGCAATGGGGAGGGGCCGGGGGTGAGGACACTAGATTCGCATATTCTCACATTCTCATTCTTATCATTCTTATCACGTTTCTCATCGCCCCATTCCGAGCATTCCGTTATTCCTGCAATATTTTAATTAATATTCACCTGTTGACCCCTACTTCAGCCCCTTGACCGCGTCGTCCAGGTGCTGCAAAGCTGTCTCGGCGAAGTCCAGCACCTCGAAGGCCACCCGGATGGCCGGCCCCTTGCGGCTCTCCTTCAAGGCCAGCTCGCCCTGCTTGGTGCGCCCCTTGGCAATCCGCAGCAGCGCCCGCGCCTGCCCCACCAGCATCCGCACCGAGAAGGTCGCATCCTCGCGCTCGGCAGCGAAGTCGGCGTAGGTTTTCTCCACGGCGCGGATCAGCGCTGCGACGGGATCGCGAGCCGGGTCGTTGTTCCGCGTCGAGCGCACCAGCGAGAGGTCAACCAGCAGTTCGCCCGCGTCCAGCGCCGCATCCCCGTGCCGCCGGAACTTCTCCAGGTCGATCAGCTTGAAATCCACCTCGCTGTCCCGGTCACCGCCCTCGCGGCGCTGCTTGAGCCGCCGCACCATGATGTTGCGCGAGTGCAGGTCGCCGTGCATGCAGGCAATCGGGAAGTCCTCCAGCTCCAACTGGTAGCGTACCAGTTGGCCGATCCGGTCGATCAGTGCCCGCTGGAGCTGGTCGGCGCTGCGCTGGCGCTCGTCCGTATCCAGTAGGCGGTTCTCCAGCGCGTACTGGAAGATGCGGCGGAGGTGCTGCTGCATCGGCAGCAGGTAAAGCTGGAGCAGCAGCCCTTCCTGGACGTAGCGGCGCTTGCCCCCATCCCCAGCCTGATGCACCCGCACCAGGAACGGCCCCAGCTCCTGCACGATGGCCTCGTGGATCTGCGGCACTTTGCTGAGCGTGTCGGAGAGCGTCCGGTACCGGTGTAGGTCGGCCATGATGACGAAAGCTCGCCGCCGCAGGGGGTCGATGTAGCTTGGCTGGGGGATGTTCACGAAGCAGTCGCGGATGGCCGGGGGCAGCCGGGCGTAGTTCTCCCGCTCCTGTTCAATCTCTTCGACTGGCCCGTACTTGACAATCAGCGAATCAGCGTTGGGAATGTTCAGCCGGAAGGAGTCCTCTTCAGGCTGCATCGGATTGGCGACGTAGGGGTAAATCCGCGCCACGCTGCTGTCGGACATGCCCAGGCGGAGCGGCTCCGGCGGCTTTTCCAGGTCAACGCGGATCCAGTTGCGCAGCGCCTGGCGGATGCTTTCGGTATCCGGCGGCTCGACCGGGCGGATCTGCTGGGCAGCGAGCTTGCGGTGAATGTAGGCCGCGCCCCAATGAATCAGCGGTTGGCCGGTATAAGCGCGTGCCGAAACCAGCGTGCGGCTGACGATCAGCAGGTAGTCATACGGATTGGGGAAGAGCAGCCGCAGGGTATCCACGGCATCAGGACCGCTGAAGACCCCCCACCACAGTTCCATCGCCCGGTGGACGGCTGGCATCGCCTGGGGATGCACCTCAGCCAGCGGCATCATGTTCTCGATGACGTAGCAGGTGCTCAGGATCATCTCGCGGACGACTTCGCGGTGTTCAGCAATCTGTTCCGGAGCGAGCTGGCCGCGGCGCATGCTCTCGCCGAGCACGCGCATATCCTGCGCCAACCCCCAAAAGCCGCCGCTTTGCTCGGCAATGGCGACCAGCTTCTCAACGGTTTTCTTCTGTTGGGCAGCGGAAAGCTTGGCCTTCAGGTCATGGCGGAGGCGCAGCGCCAGCGCTAAGTCTTTGTCGCGGTGGTTAGCTTCGACCATCCGTGCGGCCCAGTCGCGCAGCGCGTCCTCGGTCATCAGGCCGTTGAGGATACCGGCATCGCGCGCCTGGGACATCACCTTGATCGCCCAGAGGGTATCAAACGCCGGTGCACCGCCAATATCGAAGTAATCATCGGACATGCGTTGGCGAATCAACTGCTCCAGGCGCGGGTAGACGTATTCGCTGGTCGGGCGCAGGCTGAGCAGTGCTTCCAGCCGGTTCATCTCTGAGGCGTCGATGCGGCGGTGAAGCTCGCTGGGGAACGGCGTGGCAAACCAATCGGCGGCCTCGCGAAGTTCCTGCTGGTCGGCACGGAAGCCGTAGGCCAGCAGAGCCGAGATGTAATGCTGCGAGACGCGGACGGCGTTAGCCGAAACATCGCCGCGGGCGTCCTGCGGGGCGCTGAGGATCAGCTCGGGGTATTCTGAGCGCGACCGCAGCAGGTCGAGGACAAGATCGCCGACGGTAACTTCTAAATCGGGAAGAGCAGATGCGGTCATGAGTAGGGAATCTTTTGGACGGACCGTCGTAGATTGAAAGGCACTTCTTAAGCGTTACGAGATTATAACACAGTGGAGGTGTGGCGGCGAGGTGGGGGATGGGGTTGAAATGCGGGCATCCATGCTGCAAACCAGCGGAGTTCTTTTTTCACCTCAGCAGTGCCATAATCAGCGGTATAGAGACTTTGGCTATATTCAACTGTTGAAGGATTTCCCTATGCGCGACTTTCATCCGAAGACGATCATTGAGCCATTCCGCATCCGCTCGGTAGAGCCAATCCGCTTCACGACGCTGGCACAGCGTGAAGCCGCGCTCCAGGCGGCTGGGTACAATCCGTTTCTTCTGCACGCCGAGGATGTGCTGATCGACCTGCTAACCGACAGCGGAACCGGGGCGATGTCCTCGCGCCAGTGGGCCGGGATGATCGCCAGCGACGAGTCCTATGCTGGGGCGTCGTCGTTCTACCGCTTCGAAGCGGCTGTGCGGGACATTACTGGATTCAAGCACGTTATCCCGACCCATCAGGGCCGCGCTGCCGAGCATATCCTGTTCACGACCATCGCCAAGCCCGGCGATGTCATCCCTAACAACACCCATTTCGATACCACTCGCGCTCATGTCGAGCATACTGGCGCTGAAGCGCGCGACCTGGTCATCGCTGAAGGCAGCCAACCACGCCTGATCCACCCGTTCAAGGGTAACATGGATATCGCCGCGCTGGAGGAGACCATTCGCAGCGTGGGGCGGGAGCGCATCCCAGCCATCATGCTGACCGTCACCAACAATTCGGGCGGCGGTCAACCGGTGAGCATGGCGAACGTCCGTGCGGTCAGCGCGATTGCCCGGGGCAATGGCATTCCCTTCTTCATCGACGCCTGCCGCTTTGCAGAGAACAGTTGGTTCATCAAGACGCGCGAGGAAGGCTACGCTGACAAGACACCACAAGAGATCGCCCGCGAACTATTCAGCTATGCTGACGGCTGCACGATGAGCGCCAAAAAGGACGGGATGGCGAACATCGGTGGTTTCCTAGCAGTGAACGATGATGCGCTGGCCGCGCAGTGCCGCAACCTGGAAATCCTCACCGAAGGGTTCCCAACCTATGGTGGGATGGCCGGCTACGATCTAGAAGCGATTGCCCAAGGGTTGTACGAAGCCTTGGACGAACACTACCTGCGCTACCGGATCCGTTCGATTGCCTACCTGGGCGACCGACTGATTGCAGCGGGTGTGCCCATTGTAGAGCCGACCGGTGGCCATGCTGTCTATCTGGATGCGCGGGAGATGCTGCCGAACCTGACGCCGATGCAGTACCCGGCCTGGTCTCTGAACAACGCCTTGTACCTGCTGGGTGGGGTGCGCGGCGTCGAGATTGGCACGGTGATGTTCGGCTTGCAACCCGACGGCAGCGAGCAACCTGCCCGGATGGACCTGGTGCGCTTGGCTTTTCCGCGCCGGACGTACACTCAGAGTCACGTCGACTATCTGGCCGAGGTGATTCTGGAAGTCTATGCCCAGCGGGAATCGCTGCCGCCTTACCGCATTGTCTCGCAGTCACCTGTCCTGCGCCACTTCACCGCGCGGCTGGAGCCGCTAACTCATTGAATAGGTTCTATATGCTGGTACGGTGATCATTGGCGGGCGTTCGTGATCGGCGATCTCTGCAATTTCCAGGGCGAAGCGTTCTGGTTCCTGGATGATGAGCTTCATGCTGCGGTTGGCTTTGTCCAGCAGTTCAACACCGAACCGGGACTCCAGGCGGGCGATGAAGACCTGAAGGATGGCAAAGGACATTTTGCTCAGATTCACGAGCGGCTGATTATAGTGGATGCGCGTTTCCAGGTCGCTCTGAGCGATCGCATCTAGACCGAAGCGGTCGAGGATGTCGATCAGCATCCCAGTCTCAACGCCGTAACCGGTAAAGAAGGGAATCTGCTCCAGGGCAGCGCGCCGGCCAGCGTATTCGCCCGATAGAGGCTGGATGATGCCCGAAAGCTCCGGGTAGAAGAGATTGAGCAAAGGCCTTGCCACCAGTTCGGTGACTCGTCCACCACCGTAGGCTTGAAGCGTGCCATCGACTTCCAGAGGGCGCACATAGAATCCTTTGACGTACTGCACCCGCTTGTGTTTGAGCAGCGGGCCAATCAGCCCATAAACAAAGCGTGGATGGATGTTGGTTATGTCGGTGTCGATCCAGACGATGATATCGCCTTTGGTGACGTACAGGCTCTTCCAGAGCGCTTCACCCTTGCCGTGGTAGCTGCCGACTTCATCAACTAGAAGCTGTTGGTGAATATAGGTTGGAATACCCTGCGCCTGGGCGATAGCGACCGTGTTATCCGTGGAATTGCTGTCCACGAGGACCATCTCATCGAGCAGGGGAACTTCATCGACCAGCGCCGATTTGATGGTCTCGATCACAGTACCTACTGTGGACTCTTCGTTAAGGGCAGGCAGTGCCAAGCTGATCGTTACACCCTGCTTCTCCTTGAGCGCCAGCAGGTGGTTGAGGTCATCGAACTCGCTGCTGTGGAAGGTGTTCTCTGCAAACCAGCGATCCACGCGGGTTGACAGCGGCTCATCTAAGCGGATGAGGACGTGCGGAGCATGGAATTCGAGCGATTCCATCTTTGCAGCGCGCACCAGCACCATTGGTTTTTGGGTGCGTTCATATACTTGCCGGAAGATGTGTGGGGGTGCAGGCTGCATCATGCTGCCATGTCGAAGTCCAACGCCCATCACAATGACATCATGCCCGGCAGACTCGCGCACGATTCCGGTGATGCTGCCAGTCACAGCGGTGATGGTACGCACGATCTGGGGAACGACGCGCATTACTGTTTCCAGGTCTGGAGCAGCTTTGTGCTGGTCGATGGCGTGAAAGAGCGTGATTGGCTGGTCGCCAGCTAACGCCCGTGCAACACGGACACCAATAGAGAGGTTGGGGCCGCCGCGCAGCGCCAACAGGACTGGCTGCGAGGAATTTATATGGTCAATGTCGCTGATCAACACCAGGTCGCAAGGAGTCTGCTGCAAGATTGTCTCGACGGGGATGCCGCCGAGTGTTTCATCCAGTGGATTCCACTCGACCAACAACAGATCAAACTTGTTCTCCCGGATTTCATCGAACACACGCTGAAAAGGCTGGTAGTCCACAAAGACGCCGACTTCATCGTGGAGCAAAGCCGAATTCAGAGCAGCGGTGCGATAGGCTTCGCGCCATTCGCGCGCGAGGAGAGCGCCTTCACTGAGCGACTTTTCAGCCGGGACTGTCACCAAACCACGCAGGTGAAGTTCACTCCCCGGTGGGAGAAGGCGGGTGGCAAAATCCATCCAAGCATTTGGATGGTCCTTTCCAGTCAAGACCAGCATCGCAGTATAGGTTCTCATCGGCTCTCCAGTAGGGGGATCAATTGTCTGGTAATGATCGTGTCCCAACGGTATTGGCGGCGGACACGATTCTTGAGGCGCTGGCGCGGGTTATCCGCGAAATAGCTTTGAATTAGCTGGGCAATCTGTTCTGGTGGATCGCGGTTTGGCTGAAAAGTCATCACGTCGCTCTGCCCGATCTGCTGGAAGGGAGGCAGGGCTGAGCAGAAAACCGGCAGTCCCACCAGTCCGGCCTCCAAGAGAGGAATGCCGAATCCTTCTTGTAAACTGGGAAACAGGAGCGCATCGGCCAACTGGTACAGATTTGCCATCGTCAGATCGTCCGGGACAAGCTGTGGGTCTGCCATCTCGTAGAGGAAATGCGCTGACTTCACCAGCCCAAGCTGCTGGCGCAGTTCGAGCAGCTCGCCCAGATACCCCAGATTAGCCGGATTGTGGGGGCCGGGCGGCCCAGTAACGATCAGGCGGTCATCCAGACCATCTCGTTGACGCAGCGCAGCCAGCACGCGCAGAGCCAGCCCGATATTTTTCCGGCGCGTCAACCGGGCAGGCAGCAGCAAGATGATGTCTGCGTCGAGCAGATGCAGCCTGTCTTCCAAAAAGCGCGTGGTTTCCGTCCATTGGAGAAAGCGGGCTGCATCGATGCCTGCCGTGACGACGGTGATTTCTCCGGTGGGGAGGCGCAGCAGGCCGGCTAATTCAACCTGCCGGGCTTCTGAGATGGTGACATAGCGGGTATTCGGCCAGGCTTCGCGCAGCAGAGTCCAGGGATAGGCAGGATGCAGTTCGGCTTGGTAGAGCGGATTTGTCCAGGCGAGATCGTGACACCAGGCAATGAGCCGGGGATGTCGCAGCCGGTGGAGCGCCGCGGTGAGCGCAAGATTTTTGTGCAGGGTGTGTGCGTTGTGGACAACACAGACATCGCAGCCGCTCAAAGCCGGGTCGAGGAGGGCATGTATCTCGCCGACCAAATGGATGAAGGCCTCTGAGACGAGGCCCTGGTCAAGCTCCTGTTTGACGGCAAGTATCCGAGGGTCGCGGGAACCGAAGAGAGGGTGCAGGTGGGTCTCGACACGCTCATCGAAGACGCCTCCGTCACCACTGATGACACGTACAGAAATTCCCCGATCCACGAGGCCACGGGCGTGGTGAGCTATGATGGACTCCACGCCACCAACGGCCGGGGGACTAGCATAGTGCAAGATGGCAATTCGGCTGACGATGTTCACCTCCCAGCTGTTTGGGGGTGCTCATGGTTCCAACGCGATGAGCAGGATCCCAGGTTAATGGTCTCAAGCAGTCGATAGGTGAGTGGGAACAGCGATTGAGCAACGGCTGTTCCGCGGAACTCATACCCCCTTCATCACAACAGACGACCGACTCCGCTGATGTTTTATTGCATTGCAGATGACATCATACCCATTGACAGCGCGTTTTCCAAACAGCAGCACTCGATTGGACTGCTCTGAGGAGGTCAGCGGCCTAGACCGGCCACCAGCAAATCGAGGGCAAGCTTCGGTTCGATGCGACCGGTTTTCATCTTGTAGTCGTTTTCGCCGAGTGCGCGGTAGATGCGTTCAAGTTCTTCCAGAGAGAAGCTGCGCGACTGTTGGGCAAGCTTCTTGGCGACGAAGGGATTCAGCTTAAGCGCCTCGGCCATATTAGGAACCGCGCCGCCCAGCACCAGATACTCTTTGGCGGTCAGCAGCAGACGGAACTGCCGGACAACCATGCCGTAGACCTTGAAGGGGTCTTGATCTTTTTCCATCAGGACGCGGTGGAGCATGGTCAGCGCGGCGGCAGCGCGGCCTTCCGCCAGGGCATCGACCATATCGAAGACGCGGGCCTCGGCCAGATAGGGGGTTAAGAGGGCCACATCGTCTTCGGTGACGGGACGCTGGCCGTCCACATAGCTGACGAGTTTGAGCAGTTCGCTATCAGCCAGGCGCAGATCACCGGCGGTGATGCTGGCGAGGGCGGCGGCGGCGCGGGGTTCGATCTCGGCGTTATAGGCATCACGAGCACGGCGGATAATCCAGGAGGTGCTGTCCGAGGGGGCGGTGAAGACCTTCTCGTAGCCGGTGGGGAGTTCTTTGGCTAGTTTGACCAGTTTGTTGGATTCGGGGAGCGCCTGGCGCTCGACGAAAACCAGGCGCGACCATTCGGGCAGGCCGGGGAGGGCTTCAACGAGCTGTTCCAGTGCCCTCTTTCCGGTTTCGCCCGCACCCTTGCGGGTGATCCAGCCGACCAAGCCTTTGACGATGACGAGGCGGCGGTCGGAGAGGAAGGGATAGGACGAGACGGCGTTGAGGATTTCGGGCACGGTGGCGGACGCACCGTCAAACTCGGTGGTGTTGAGGTCACCGTTAGCAGCATCACCCATCTTGGCACGGAGGGCGGCGACTTCTTGTTCTAGGCTGAAGTCATCCTCACCGTGGAGGAGGAAGAACGTCTTGAGGGTCTTGGACATGCTGGATCAGCCGTTGCGGGTGTTGACGCGATGGACGGTCATTGTGCCGCCGATGGGGAGTTTGACCTCGCGCCGCTCGACATCGACCAGTTCGAGATCGCCGGGATCGCCCTCGGTGGTGAAGTGCTGCTGAAGGCGCATCCCGAGCAGCGGACCGTAGAGAATGACGCCCATCATGGCGCTCATGACCAGGGGGAGGCGGTTGAAACCGACCCGGCGGCTGGCTCCGCCCAGGCCGACCAGGCCGACCAGGCTGACCAGGAAGCCAGTCGTGACCAGGTTGGTGCCGCAGTTGGGATGCACGGCTAGATGGTGCTCGCCGGCGCGCATGCGGCGCAGGGCTTCGGCAGCGGCGGTTTGAACGGCGCTGGTGGGGACGTCACCGAGGAGGATGAAGCCGCGGTCATCGCTGCGGCCAGAGAGGCGGTAGCGTTTGCCGCTCAGGACGGTGATGGTGGCATGCTCCAGGCCGTGATTGCGGCGCGTCCGGCGGACGGGCGGGAGGTTCAGAAGCGGGTGGGCGAGTTCAGCCAGGGTTTTCAACATGATGCAGTCCTCACAGCCGCTGCCTGACGGGTATACACCTGCGGCCAGGGTGAACTTTAGCACGTTTGGGGGGCGGATGCACAGGGAAAGCGTCGTTCATTGTTTATAGTTGATGAGAAAATGCGATACTTGATGCGAGAAGTGATAAGAATGATAAGAATGAGAATGTGAGAATATGCGAATCGGGTGCCCTCACCCCGACCCTCTCCCGAACGTTCGCTGCGCTCACTGGGAGAGGGAGTCTAACCGGACGCCAACAACGGCGTTCATACCTGTATGCCTACGATAGCACAAAATGGAGTGGAAAGGGTGACATTTTGGAAAACCATTTGGTCACTCTTGAAGACAAGGGGTTGGAGTCAGCGCTGCCAAACGCGGATGATGCTATCCGAGTCGGCGGCCGCTAAGTAACGCCCATCCTCGCTGACTACTGGGAGTCCCAGAACCCAGCCGCCATCCTCCACGGTTAGAATTTCTTGAAGTGAAAGCTGCGACCCAGCCACATCCCCAATGTGGATTTCAGCCGACTGGTAGGACAATCCGAGCATCGTCCGGCCGTGAGGCCGGCAAGATTTCGGGGCGACCTGCCTGTTCGCCCCAAAGCTGACCCAGGGTTCGTGCGGCTATTCCGGCTCGATGCGGCAGGGATTGCTGAGCGTGCCGATCTGGTCGATTTCCACCTCGACCGTGTCCCCGTCCTTGAGGAACGTTGGCGGGGTCATGCCCACGCCCACGCCGGAAGGAGTCCCTGTCAAGATCAGATCGCCCGGATTGAGCGTGAACATCTCCGAACAGTAGCTCACCAACTGCGCGACCGGGAAGATCATATCGCGGGTATGCCCATCCTGCATGAGCACGCCGTTGACCCTGGTGCGGATGGTGAGGGTTTGGGGATTGGGGATGGCATCGGCGGTGACGACCCACGGCCCCAGCGGGCAGAAAGTATCCAGGCCCTTGGCACGGGTCCACTGCGCGTCGATCCGCATCTGCAAGTCTCGCGCGGAGACATCGTTGGCGATGGTATAGCCGAAGACGTGCTTGAGGGCATCGCTTTCACGGACGCGCCGCGCCCGCCGCCCGATCACGACTGCCAGCTCACCCTCCCAATCGACTTCCTGTGTGATGGACGCGCGCCAAGTGATGGCATCACCGTGCCCGACCAAGGCACTCGGCAGCTTGGCGAAGATGAGCGGGGCTTTGGGAATATCGCTGCCGGTCTCTTTGGCATGTTCGCTGTAATTCCGCCCGATGGCGATGATTTTGCTCGGCTGTACCGGCACGTCCAGCTTGACTTCGCTCAGCGGCAGGGATTCGCTGCGGATAACCGGCAGCATGCCGCGCTGGATCATATAATCGAGGGACTCTCCCATACTGGTCAGATACACCCGATCCCCGCGAACTTCGCCAAGATGGGTGCGCCCATTGTGTTTGAATGTCGCCAGCTTCATTGACAGCTCCTTGCATTCAGCGGCGTTCGAGATGTTCCCCAGCCAACTGCCCCCAGGGTGAAGTGGGATCGTCGCGCCAGAGTTCGTAGTAGGCATTGCGGGCGTTGGTGCGGTCGCCGAGCAGATCGGTGGTGAGCGCCCGCAGGAAGCGCACGGACGAGTCCAGCGGGACGCCGGGGTTGGCGCGCGCGGCATTATCGAGCAGCGCGAGAGTGGCCGGAAAATCACCTGCGAAGAAAGTCAGATAGGCCGCGGGCGGAACGCTGACGCGCAGAGTTGGCACATCGCGCGGCGTGTAACCCAGCGGCGGGGCAATCGGCTCGGCGGTGTAGCTCTCCTTGCCGATGGGCGCAAAGGCCCACCAAGTTTGTTCGCCCAGATCAAAGCGCACCGCTTCACGCGAGACGCGCCCCACGGCGGTGATCGTCACCCGGTCGATGATCGTCAGACCCAGGCGGGCGGTCTGGGCTTCTAAGGGTTCGCCCTGACGCAGCGGCTGCTCGGTAAATACACGGCTGAGCGCAGCATTCACGTCACAGGCTCCGGCAGGCCCGGATGCCTCCAGCGCGGCACAGATTTTCAGCGGCGTCATATCGGGACGGGCAGCGGCTTCTTGGAAGACGCGCACCTGACGCTCCAGCCAGCTTCCCGGCTCGGCTTCCCGACGGAGCGCTTCTACTTGATCGAGCGCATCCGCTGCCTGACCGTTGAACACATACAGGACTGCCAGCATCATCTGAGCACGCTGCTGGGCGTATCCGTCCGCATCGCCCGCCAGGCGCAGCGCCTGCTGGAGGGTCTGAACAGCCATCGACACCGGCATGGCGAAAAATGGTGTTCCGCTCTCGACCTGCGCCAGCGAGCAAGCCAGGCTGTTCTCCGGGGCAAACTCGGCTCCCTGTGCTGGCGGACGGAAGAAGTTGAAGCTCCACGTCCAGGTTACCTCGCGCCGTGCACGGCAGCCCCAATCCGCGGACTCTTCCCGCGCTTCTACTGCAGTGAAGCTGCCCGACTGCGGGTTCCAATCAATCTGATCTAGCCAGTACACCTGCTGCCCCGGAGCGACCAGACTGGCGGCCGTGCCGCTGCGCCAGCCGAAGATCGCCAGTTCTGCATTCAGATCGCCAGGGCGGGATGTGCCGACGGCCAGTTCTGCCAGACCGTCGCCGTTCAGATCACCCAGATAGCTCAGCGCCAGCACTTCCCGCCCGTCGAACGGGATCGCTGGAAACGAGGGCGAAGCGTCTGGCATCCCGTAGTTCCCCCGGGGGTCAATGACTGCCAGGGTATAGTCTTGATAGACCAACCCGCTGCCGGCCGCGCCGGCTGGGTAGCGGGTCATCAACACGGCATCCAGGCCGCCGACGTTATCGAGGTTGGCCGGGGTGACACTCACCTCGAAACCTTGTTCGTTGAATGTGCCAGGCAGCTCGAACGACGGCCGCTGCCTGTTCAGTGCCGCTTCGATGAACGGACGCACTACCGGGCGCAGATCGACGCTACCGCGCGGGGCGGCCAGCATCGCCCGCAGCAAGCGTTCGCGCAGCGCCGGATTGGATGGTGCACCGGGGAACCGCCGCGCCAGCTCTGCCTGGAGCAGTTGAATGCTCTTGGCCGCGGTCAAATCGTCGGGACGCAGCTTGCCCACCTGAGCGATTAAGACCTCCACCATTGCTGCCTCATCCCAACGCCGCAGCGCGTAGCGGTCTACCGGCGCGTCCGGCCCTGACGGGACGGGTGGAGGTGGGGTGTTGGTGGCAAAGAAGAGCGGCACAGCAGTCGCTTGGGGCAGCGATCCCGCCGGGGTATTCGTCGCAAAGGCACTCTCCTGCGCCGTCAGCGGGAGCGACCCCATCGCCAGAATCAGAACAACCAGCAGTCCGATCATCAGCATTATCAAATGGCGTCTTGACATGCCGCGCCTCACTTCTGTGCATAACATTTTGCGTCAGAGCTTCGCGACACCGAGTGTGCCACAAAACTGCCTGACGGCAAAGTGAAGCGGTCAGGCAGTTTTTGCGGCTGAACGTGGTCGAATTGACAGCAGAAGACGCTGCTGCTAGAATGCTTATTATCCTATCATTACAAGTTGGCCGCGATGGGGCGTATTTTGCGGCTATTTGACCAGAAAGCGACCCTGTATGTCCCCAAGCTCACCCTATCCGATTGTGCATAAGGCCCGCCCGACGTTCTACTTCATCGGCGTCACCACGGGAAAATCCTCGATTAACCGGGTGTTCCCGCTTTGGACGGCTGAACTGGGGCATCCAGAAGTGGTACTGGAGGGGATCGACTGCAAGCTCAATGACGATCCGGAAGTCTACCGCCGGGCTGTCGCGCAGATCAAATACGACCCGATGTCGCTGGGTGGACTGGTCACCGCACACAAAATCAACCTGCTTGAAGCCGCCCGCGATATGTTCGACTACCTCGATCCGTATGCGGTGCTGTGCGGCGAGGTCTCCTCGATTTCTAAGCGGGATGGCAAGCTGGAAGGGCATGCCAAAGACCCGATCACCTCTGGCCTCAGCCTGGATGCCATCATCGAGCCGGGTTACTTCGCGCGGAGCGGCGGTCACATCCTGTGCTTCGGGGCCGGCGGCTCGGCCGTCGCCATTGCCCTACATCTGATCCGCAAGGCCGATGCTGGGGATCGTCCCCGGCGCTTCGTGGTCGTCAACCGCTCTCAGGGGCGGCTGGATCACCTGCGCGAGATGGTCAGAGGGCTGCAAACCGACATCCAGTTTGAGTACATCCTGAATGACGATCCACGCCGCAACGACGCGATCATGGAGCAGATGCCGGAAGGTACGATTGTCATCAATGCTACCGGAATGGGTAAGGATACGCCTGGCTCGCCCATCACTAACGCCGGGCAGTTCCCCAAACACGGCATCGCCTGGGAGCTGAACTACCGGGGCGAACTGGACTTCATGCACCAGGCTATTGCCCAGAAGGAGAGCCGCCAGGTGAAGATCGAAGACGGTTGGGGCTACTTCGTGCATGGCTGGACGCAGGTGATCGCCCAAGTTTACCATGTCGAGATTGATGCTGAGCGTTTTGCCCGTTTGGAGGCGCTGGCGAACTCCATTCGCGGCTGAACGCGCGCAGGGAAATAAAACAAACGGCGGGCGATTTCGTGCCTCACGCGCCGCTCTGATAGATTGCGTAATAAAATGCGTTTTACCTTACGCTGTTACGCTGGATCACCCAAGCGGCGTTCGGTGCCGGAAAGCAGGCGCTGGATGTTCTCGCGGAAGCGCAGCAGGATGAGCAGCGTGACCACGAGCGAGTAGAAGGTGTACTCGACTGGCAGTTCGCGCTGGCCGATCAGAACGATGAGCCACAGCGTCGAGATGGCGAACATGGTCAGCACGGCAAGCGACACGTAGCGCGTCAGCGCGATCACCAACCCACCCAGGACAGACATTCCCACCAAGACCTGAATCGGCGCGATCATGAACATGGTACCGAACCAGATCGCCGCGCCCTTGCCGCCGCGCAGCGTCCCGGTCAGCAGGGTGGCGAACAGTGACCAGTTGTGCCCGACGACCGCCACCGTGGCCGAAATGGCCGTCGCTGCGGCCCGGTTCTCTGGCCAGAGGGCATTTGCCAGCAGGACTGCCGCCACGCCTTTCAAGCTGTCACACAGCCACACAAACAAGCCCCAGCCCATCCCCATCGAGCGGATCACATTGGTCGCGCCCATATTGCCGCTGCCGACTTCGAAAATGTTGATTCCGCGCCGTTTGGCGACTAGATAGGCAGTTGGGATCGAACCGAGCAGATAGCTGGTGATGACAACCAGGATGACCTGGATCACGGTAGTCTCAAGCATGGGGGTGGTTTCTCCTCTGGGGCAAACCCCGGACAAAGTTCAACGAATCATGAAGCATTCCCAAACGTACTATAAAAAACCCTTAATAGTCGTAAAAGTTATGCGGTCATTTTCTATTCTCATCCAATCATCAGGTTTCCTGCTGCGGAGCCTCCGGCCGCTGTGCTACAATCTCGTCCTGTCAAGGAGTGGATCGCAAACGTGTTGAGGTCAACGAAAACGGTTGAAAGAGACATGGCAGCACTGCCCCGGTGCCTGAGGCTGGTGATGAGCCTGTGTCTGGTCGTTTTCTTGTTTGCTGCCGGCAGCGCTTCTGCCCAGGATGCGACCAGCGACCTGTTGGGACGCATCAACAGCCTGCGGAATGCTCGGGGTCTACCACCCTACAGCCTCAATGGGGCGCTGACTGCGGCTGCATCCAGCCAGGCGCAGTGGATGATCGCCAACAACTGCGCCGTCGCCCACACGCACCCGGACGGCTCCAACCCGCGCAGCCGGGCGCTGGCCTCTGGCTACACGACTGCCGACGTCAGCGAGAACATCTACTGCGGGACGAATGCCACTACCGACTCCGCCTGGACTTTTTGGGTGAATTCCAGCATTCACTACGCCGGGTTGGTCAACACCCGCTATAAAGAGATCGGCATCGCCTCCGCCCAGGGCGCGCCCGGAACCAGCTTCGTGCTGGTCTTTGGCAATCCTGGCGGGCCAGATTACGTACCGCCCGCGCCTGCTGGCAGCGGGAACCGTCCTGGCGGGGCACCGCAGCAGCCCTCTTACGTCGTTGGCTTGGACGAATTCGGCAACATCAAGCATGAAATCCAGGAAGGCGATACGCTCGGCCAGATCGCGCTGATCTACGGCTACACCTGGGCGGACATCCCGGCGATCCTGGCGCTCAACGGTCTCACTGAAGCCGACTACCGGGGACTCAAGGTGGGTACAATCATCCTTGTGCCCCCTAAAGCCGGGACTTACACTCCCACGCCCGGTGATCCGCTGGCGGCAACCCCTACTGCTGAGCCGCCGACGGATCAACCCAGCCCAACGCCAGAGCTACCGACTGTCACGCCGACTGCGCTGCCTGTCCCCACGCGCGCTGCCATCGCCACAGCCAACGCCGTACCCGCCGCCTTAATTCTGCCCTCGGCTACGCCCCAAAGCGCTGCTACCGCCAGCACGCCTATCCCTACCCTTATCCGGGTTACGACCGAGACCGCCAGCAGTCCATTCTCCAGCGGGACATCACCCTGGCTGGCTGCCGCCCTGATCGTCCAGGTTGGCATCCTGCTGGGTGCTGGCATCGAGTTTCTGCGCCGATCACGCCGGCGCTGAGGAGCTGCCCCGACTCATGAACCGCACTCAGCGCGTGCTGCGCGCCTTCATCCTAGCCCTCAAGATGACGCTGCGCGGCGAGAAGCCCAGCATGGCCGCGCTACCCCCGATTGTTGTTTGGTCGCGCCAATTGGTCGAACGAGTCGATGCGGTCAGCCGCGCGGCTGACGCCTGCGGCTTCGGCAAGGCGGCCCGACAGAAGCTTACGCTCAAGATCGACGGCCGGATGCGGAACGTCGAGTTTGTACTGGCAACCGTTCGCTTCCATGCTGCCCAAGAGTATCCCTCACTCTTCCAGAACGGACTGACCTCACGCTATTTGAATGCCGTCTACGCCACCAACATGAACGACCAGTACTGGGTCAGCCGGCTCCTAGAAGTGGATGCGCTCCAAGACCTAAAGGTGCGGGCAGCTCTTGAGCAACTCCGGCTGCATCTGGAAAATGTCCCGCCACCGCCCTCAAACTGACTACCCCAACCAATCATTGTCATTAAATTAACAAAACCTTAAGTCTTCTTTGCGATTTCAATGCTAGAGACATGGTAGAGTAAAATCATAAGTCTTGATTGTCTCAGTTTCATTGTTCGCATCGATCATCATTCAGGAGGGATTATCCCATGTTGTACCAACCCCGTGAAGAAGGACAAGGTCTGGTAGAATACGCGCTGATCCTGGTACTGGTGGCTGTTGTAGTCATCGTCATCCTGGCGCTGCTTGGCCCGGCTATCGGCAACATCTTTTCGAACCTCGTCCGCCGCCTCTAAATTGGAACTGCACTGCCATGGTGAAAAGCGGCTTGTAGAGCCGCTTTTTATTTTTAGCAGAGAGACCTGCGGCAAGCGGCACCGCCGTGAGATGCCGCCTGCCTGCCCAATCCGCGCCGTCAAAGCGCGCTTGCTACAAGTTTTACCAGCAGACCTTACTGCGAATCCGCCAGCGCTTGGTTGGCCTCATCCGTCATGCGCTGGGCCACTTCCATGACATCCATGCCATTTGAGGTCACATCGGCGATGCCCGTCGCCAGGATATCGCGCACCGCACCATAGCTGAGCTGCTGCGGCGAAATATACACACTTACCGTGCCGCTGGCGAGGAGTGTATTGATCGCACCGAAGTAAGGGTTGGCTGGCTTGAGGTTGGCCGCGGCCGTGAGGTTGATGGGGAAGAACGACATCGCCTCGGCCCACTGCTGGCTGACATCGGCCTGCGAGAAGAAGCGCAGGAAGATCCACGAGGCCAACTGTTCTTCCGGAGTTCCAGTGAAGACCATGATCCCCGGCGTGAACAACTGGAGTGCGGGTGTATCGCCCTCGGCGAGCGGCGGCGTCACGGTGACTTCCCAATCGGTCACGACATCACCAGCATTTTGGATGTTGCTGATGATGATGGGGATGCCGGCGGTGCTGCCGAGCGCCATCGGGTTGAGGCCGCGGGCGAAGTCATTGGTGTTGCCGAAGCGTTCCTGGGGGATGTAGGCGCAGCCTTCCTTATACATATCGGCGAGGAGCTGCAAAACGGTGAGCGACTGCTCGGTCATGAAGTTCCACTGACCCTCCACGAAGAGGCTGCCGCCGATGCTGGCAACGAAGGATTCGAACTGGGAAGCATCTGCGACGATAGGGAAGCCCTGGACTTTGCCGCCTTCCGCGCCGGTTAGATCGCTCTGGGCAGCGGCACAGGAGATCTGCTTGAATTCATCGAGTGTCTTGGGAGCGCTGCTGAAGCCCAGCTCCTTGAGCATTCCCGTATTGACCGCCAGCACATTGGCGGAAACCTGGTTCACCCAGCCGAGCTGCTGCCCATCCGCATTGACCCAACCGGACAGGATCGGCATGTTCAGCTCAGCGGCGGCTTCGGCAGAGTAACCCCACTTGGCATCGGCCATGTACGGATTGAGATCGACGACCACATCATCCAGCGCATAGCTGAGGGCGTCGTTGGGGAACCCGGCCACGAGATTGGGCAGATCGCCGGAGATGATGGCGTTGTTGACCAGGCTGCGGATGTCGTTGTAGTTGCCCTGCGCGAGCGCCTGCACCGTGATTCCATAGGGATTGGTGGCGTTGAAAGCGTTCACGAGACCGCTAATGACCGAAAGCTGATAGGGGTTGTTGTACTGATGCCAGTAGGTCACGGTCACGCCGCTGGGATCGATGCCTGCGAAATTGTCGGACTCGCCGGTGAATTCGGCAGCCGTCTGGCTGAAAGCCACCGGGGGCAGCGGAGTCGGCGACGGCGTGGGTTCGGGTGTAGCAGTGGACTGCTGGGCCGAGACGCCCATCGCGCCGGCGCTGAGGCCGAGCAGCAGGATCAACACCAGAAGGAAAACTTTGCGCATACTGAGTCCTCTCCTATTCAAGATGGTCGGAATTCACTGACTGAACAATGCCCCCGCGCGTCAAGCCCCTCACACGCGGCTGGCTGAACAACACCGCGCTGGTGCGCAGTGGAGGGAGCCAAAAAACAGGGCGGATCAGCCCTTCAAGCCCGATGAAGCAATTCCTTCGGTGAACTGCTTCTGCGTGAAGAAATACAGCACCAGCATGGGCGCGATCATGATCATTGCGGCGGCCATTTGCAGATGCTGCTCGTTGGGAATATCCGAGTTGACGAACTTTTGCAGGCCAAAGGCGATGGGCCGCCAAGCATCGCTCTGTACGACCAAGAGCGGCCACATGAGGGCGTTCCATGAGCCGATAAAGGCGAAGAGCGCCACGGTCATGACCGGCGCACGCGACAGCGGCAGGATGACGGACCAGAGGAAGCGAATATGCCCCGCGCCGTCGATGCGGGCGGCTTCCCAGAGTTCCAGCGGAATCTGGGCGAAGAACTGGCGGAGCAGGAAAATGCTGAAGGCGGAAGCCATGAATGGGACGGTCAGGGAGGGCCAGTTATCCAGCCACTTGCAGGCTTCGCCGCAGACGCTTTCGCCCAAGCGGCTCAACCAGACGACCGTGAGGTAATTGGGGATGAGCGTAGCGATGGCCGGGATCATCATGGTGGCGAGCATCAGGCTGAACAGAGCGCTGCGACCATAGAACTGCATGCGGGCAAAGGCATAGGCGGCGGGGATGCAGAACAGGAGTTCCCCGAACACGGTGATCCCGGTGATCCGGACGCTGTTCCACATGAAGCGGCCGAGGCTGCCCAGCTCCCAGGCGGTGGGATAGTTCTCGAACCGCAGTGTTCCAGGGAAGAGCCGGCCAGCCGCGATCTCGCTTGAATTCATGAGCGAGGCGCTCAGCATCCAGATGAACGGGCCGAGGGCGAGCACCGCCCCGAAGAGCAGCACCGCGTAGGTCAGCAGGCGGCTGAAGCTGAACGGGAGCGGACGGGGAGAGGCGGCTGCCTGCACGGACGGAGCCGCTGCCGGACGGGCAAGATCAACCATAGAACACCCTCCGGGCTGCTACCCGGTTCTGGATGAAGGTCAGCAGCAGGATAACCATGAAGAGCACGAAGGACAGCGCCGCGCCATAGCCGTAGTTGGGGCTGGCATCGGTGATGCGCTCAAAGATGTAGATGCTCACTGTATCTACGGCGCGGGTTGAGGCCGGAGTGCGCATCACCCAAAGCTGAGTAAAGGCTTGGAACGTGCCGATGGTGGCGACCAGGGACAAGAAGAAGGTCGTTGGTGAGAGTAACGGCAGGGTGATGTATCGGAAGACGCCCCATCCCGACGCGCCGTCGATACGGGCGGCTTCGTACAGCTCGTTGGAGATGCTGCCCAGGCCGGCCAGAAACACCACCGTCGCATACCCGGCATAGGTCCAGACGGTGTAGATGATGATGACGACCAGCGCCAGGCCGGGGCCGGCCAGCCAATCCGGGAGCTGGGGGCCGAAGATCAGCCGCCCGACGCCGGTTGGCTCCAGGAGCCATTTCTGCGGCGGGATGCCGAAGAAGCCGACGAGGTGGTTGATGATCGAGTCTTGGCGGTGGGAAAAGAGGAGAGTAAAGACCATAGAAGTGGCGATGAAGGGCATGACGTAAGGCAGGAAAAAGATCATGCGGAAGATGGTTTTGCCCTTCACCTTCTGGAAGAGCAGGTAGGCCAGCCCCAAGCCGATGGCTAGTTGAATGGGTACGGAACCGAACGAGTACATGATGGTGACGCTGAAGCCTTCCAGCATGTTCCTATCGGCGCTGGCGAGCATGCGCGGGACTTCCGCCACCAGAGCATAGCCGCCGACGGCCAGCACCGCCGCTGCCATCCCTCCGAGCAGCAACCGGCGATCGCTGGCGGCCTGGATGCTGGCACGCCAGAGGGCATAAGCCGCCAGCAGCAGTCCTGCCCCGGCACTGATGACCAGCACCTGGAAGCCGACGGACAGCTCCATCCCGGACGCGCGCGCCGCATCTGCGGCGGTTTGGAGCGACCGGAGCACCATGTCGAGGGTCAGCAGGCCTAGGGCCATGAGGAGTCCACCGGCGGTGAAGCGCCAGAGCAGCCCGCCGCCGGAATCCAGGCGCAGGCTGCGCAGCGCTAACGCGCTCAGCGCCGCGCTGATGAGGGCGGCTAGGAGCAGTTCACTGCCGGCAGACTGCACCTCTGGAAGGCGGAAGCTTTCGATGAACTTGGCGAGGAACAGGCCTCCGCCGGCATCTTGGCCGCGCAGTTCACGCGGGATGTTGAGCACGGCGGGCAGCAGGCGGCTGAACCACTGGAGGAAGAGCAGCACTGCCACTGCGTTCACCCCACCTGCGACCAGCAGCGCCAGCGCTCGCCACCGGCGCTTGACGATGACCTCGCGCTGGAGGGCGCGGAACAACCAGACCGCTCCCCAGACCAGCAGGGCGATCCCGAACCAGAAGAAGAGCAGATAGGCGAAGTCGCCAAGCGCTCGGAGGTAATTTTGGATACCTACGTATTCATCCGGGAAGCGACGCCAGCGATGGAGGCTGACAAAGAAGGCAAAGATCAGCGGGAAGATGCCGAAGATGAAGATGAGGATACCCGCCGGCATCAGGAAAGCGTAGGCCGTCAGGTTTTCGACCAGGATGCGGCGGCGACGCCCTCGCTGAAGCTGAGCCGACTGCCGTTGGGTTGTCATGCGCCCCTCGTCGCCGTACAACAATTTGAGGATGCCAAGCTTAACAAACCCAGGCGCGGACGGCAATGGGGCGGACTCTGATTCGCCGATTCTTTTGCAGTTCTTAAACGTGAGCGCAGAATGTTAACGGAGGCAGGGGCGCTCATCCCGCCGAGGTGCTCCAGAGCAGCAAGAACGCGCCGGCCAAGATACACACCCCCCCGCCGATGAACCAAGCTGCCGCCGGGCGGGCAACCGGATGCGCTGGATCACGTGATCCGCGCAGGAAGACGACCACACCGACGACAAAGCCGAGGTTCCCGAGGACGGCCAGGATGAGCGCAATCACCGGCGCACTGCTGCGCACAAAATCCACAACGACGAACCTTTCTGGGGACACACGCTCGTGAAGCGGGAGTGTCCTGAGATGCCAGCACTAGAACCCGCGAATGATATGAGACTCTTGCGAATGATAAGAATGAGAATGGGTTTTGTGATTCTCATTTGGAAGCTGTTCGCGCGAGTCAAGCAGTGGTGCAGCGCTGCTCTTCAAGGGAGTGCGTGCGGACGACTCCAAGCGCGCTCCTAACCTGCTCTGTATCCACGATAGCACAAAATGGGGCGTTTAGGGTGACATTTTGTCTACTCTTTGGGGATCCAATCGTGGGGGATCGATGATTTAACCGCAAAGAACGCAAAGGTGCGCAACATGATGTACAGAAAGACCAGGAAGACGACAAGAATGCCGTCCCGCAGTTCCGGGACGGCGGGATGCGGGGGCAGCAGCGGACGGGGAGTGCTCGTTCAGCCCACGACAGTGAGCTTGGCGATGCTGGCGACCAGGGATTTGATGCCGGTGCTGAAGGCGACGGTGACTTCTTCATCGTCGCCGCTGGGGCGGCTTTGGATGACGACACCGTCGCCGAACTTGGCGTGACGGACCTTCTGCCCGGCTTTGAACTGGGTGGAGGCAGGCTTTTTAGGCGGCGGGGCAGCGGGACGACCTAAGCCGGCACTGATCGAACGCCCCGGCAGGCGGGGACGAGCGGAAGGTTCGTAATTCCAGGTGGTGTCCTCCAGATAAGCGTGCTGGGTGCGCTGCTGGGTCAGTTTGGGGGAGGCGCCATCGATCAACGCGCCGGGAATATCCCTCAGGAAGCGGGAAGGCACACCGGGAGCGCTGTCGCCATACATGAGGCGGCGGAAAGCATAGGTGAGGACGACTTGATGCATGGCACGGGTGAGGCCGACATAGAAGAGGCGGCGCTCTTCGGCCATGCCGTCGGGTTCATCGAAGGCACGCTGATGTGGGAGCAGGCCTTCTTCCAAGCCGGTGATGAAGACGACAGGATATTCCAGCCCTTTGGCGGCGTGCAGAGTCAAGAGGGTGACGGCATTGACTCCTTCGACGACGGTATCGACATCGGCGACGAGGGCGATTTCTTCGAGAAATTCGTTGAGGGGGATACCGCGCTTTTCGGCCAGGAGGCCACGGAGTTCTTTGACGTTGCCGTCGCGTTCGTGGGCTTCTTCGGCGGTATCGCTGGTTTCGATGAGGTGCAGGTTGTAATGGGTTTGGACGATGATTTCATCGAGCAGGGCGAGAAGATCGTTGGAGGCGGCGATCTGCTGCCACTGCTGGAGGAGCCGCCAGAACTCGACGAACTTCTTGACGGCGCTGTTGGGCAGCGTCGAGGCCTCGCCATCGGCAAGGGCTTCTAGGGCCTGGCCGGTGGTGTAACGGCGCTTGGCGGCCCAGGCCAGGAAATCCTCCACCGATTTCTTGCCGATGCCGCGCTTGGGGACATTGACGATGCGGTTAAAGCTGACGCTGTCGTCGGGGTTGTTGACCAACCGTAGGTAGGCGAGCAGGTCACGGATTTCACGGCGCTTGTAGAAGCCGACGCCGCCGACCAGCTTGTAAGGGATGGCTTCGCGGATGAGGGTATCTTCCAGAGCGCGAGATTGGGCGTTGGTGCGGTACATAATGGCGAAGTCTTTGTACTCCAAGCCCTGCCGACGCATCAAATTCTCGATCTGGGCGGCGACATACTCGGCTTCTTCGGAGTCGCTGTAGGCTTCGTAGATGGTGACGGGTGCACCGCCGGGACGGTCGGTGAAGAGGGCTTTGGGGGTGCGCTGGGTGTTTTTGTCGATGACGGCGCGGGCGGCATCCAGGACGACCTGGGTGGAGCGGTAGTTCTGTTCGAGGAGGATGATGCGGGCGTTGGGATAGTCCTTGCGGAACTGAAGGACGTTGCGGTAATCAGCACCGCGGAAGCCGTAGATGGCCTGGTCTTCATCACCGACGACGAAGATGTTGTTCTGCGGGGCGGCCAACTGGCGCACGAGGACGTACTGGGCGGCGTTGGTATCCTGGAACTCATCCACGAGCAGATAGTCATAGAAGCGCTGGTACTTCTCCAGCACGTCGGGATGGTCACGGAAGAGGATGGCGGTATCCATGAGCAGGTCGTCGAAGTCGCGGGCGTTGTTGGCGACGAGGATTTGCTGGTAGCGCTGGTAGACGCGGGCGATGACTTCGCCCTGGTAGCCCTGCCCGCGGAAGTCCTGCGGGCCGATGAGTTCGTTCTTGGCGGCGGAGATGGCGTTGAGCATCTGGCGGGGGCGGTACTTCTTTGAGTCCAGGTTGAGTTCGGTGAGGGCTTGGGTGACAACGGCGAGCTGGTCGTCGGTGTCGTAGATGAGGTAGTCGGCGCGCTGGTCGGTATGCTCGGCTTCGCGGCGGAGCAGGCGGGCACAGATGGAATGGAAAGTACCGATCTGGAGGCCGTGGAGCTTGCCACCGAGGAGGGATTCGACGCGGTTTTTCATCTCGCCAGCGGCTTTGTTGGTGAAGGTGACGGCGACGAGGGAAGCGGCATGCAGGCCGCGCTCGCGGATGAGGTAGGCGATGCGGTGGGTTAGGACACGGGTTTTGCCGCTGCCTGGCCCGGCCAGCACCAGCACCGGGCCATCCGGCGCAGTCACGGCTTCGATCTGCTGTTTGTTGAGGTTATCGAGTAAGCCTGCTGTGGTCATGGCTGTCCCCACTGCTCCGCCCGGTCGCACGCGGTCATTGTAGCAGAAAACAGGCTCTTTCTGGCGAGGGATCAGGGCTGGTTTTCAAGACGGGCGATTTCCTGCTCGATGAGGTGGATGGCCTCATCGTGGCCGATGGACTGGTAGATGGCGAGGCTTTCACGGTAGTAGGACAGGGCTTGGCGATCCTCCCCCATGCCGCGGAGGGTCTCGGCGAGGCGAAAGGTGGTATGCGCTTCCCACTGGCGCACGCCAAGCTGCCGGTTGAGTTCCAGCGCCTGAGTCAGATACGTCCAGGCACTAGCGTAATCTTGGCGTTTGAGGGCGACCAATCCGAGACCATTATAAGTCAAGGCCAGACCTTCCGTATTGCCCTGCTCCTGATAGATCAACAGGTTGGCATAGTGGAGTTCAGCGGCGCGATCGAGTTCGCCGTTCATTTCAGCAATGAGGCCGAGGACGATCTGCAGGCGGGTGATGAGCCAGGGGCTGCCGAGGGTTAAGGCGACTGCCAGGCCAACCTCGGCGAGATGGCGCGCCTCGGCGAGATCACCCTGCCGCCCGCGTGCGCCGGCCAGGTTGATATAGCAGTTGGCGCAGCCCCACTGGTCACCGGCAGCCTTGCGCAGACTCAGGGCCTGGCTGTAGCAGGCTTCCGCCTCGACATGATGGCCGCGGGCGTCTGCAATGACGCCGAGAACGCTCATGGCGCGGCTGGCGGATTCGACATTTTCGGCATGACGCCCGTCAAGGCGAGCTAAACATTCCTCGGCGAGGCGCTGGGCTTCCTCGATGCGATCCAGGCGGGAAGCGAACAGCGCCATCTGCGAAAGCCAGAGGGCATAGGACTCCAGAGGGAAGCTGGCAAAGTGGCTGGCGGATGCCTTGAGCAGCGTTTCGCCGATGAGCCAGGTGGCCGTCAGATCGTGATAGAGCGACAAGCTTGGAAGCAGAGCGAGCAGAGCGGCGCTGTCTCGGCGGTGGAGGGCGATCTCCCAGGCCAGGTGCAGGTTATCAATGTCGGCGGTCATTTTCTGAAGGGCTGACTGCTGGGCAGACGATTTGACGCGGTTTTCGTGCTGCTGGGCAAACTGGACGAAGTAACCGACATAAGCCTGTTCGATGTCCCCGGCAGTGCCTGAATGGATGCGCTTCTCGGCGAGGTACTGGCGGATCATTTCGTGGAACGAGAAACGGCCATCGGGTTGGCGGCGAATGAGCATACGGTCGGACAAACCGAGCAGGAGGGGCAGCGAAGCGCCGACAACCGCGTGAGCGGATTCACGGGTAAAGCCAGCGGCAAAGATGGACAGCCCCATGAGGACATCCCGCTCCCGCGGGGCAAGAAGCTCCCAGGAATAGTCGAAGACGGCGCGCAGGCTACGGTGGCGGGCTTCGACACCCGTCAGGGTAGTTTCCAGCGCGTTCAGATTGGAGGCGATCTCTTCGGCCAGTTCCTCGGCAGTGAGCAGGCGCGTCCAGGCAGCAGCCAGTTCTAGGGCCAGCGGCATCCCGCCAACCATCTGGCAGATCCGGCAGACGGCTGCCTGAGACTGGCCGGTCATGAGGTCATCGCCACGCACGCGGCGGGCGGTCTCATAGAACAACGCCAGCGCCGAGGCTGGGCCATCGACAGGGAGGCCATCCAGCACGAGCACCCATTCACCGCGCAGATTGAGGCGCTGGCGAGACGTGACGACCAAGCGGACATCCGTGCCGACCCGGAGCAGCTCATTGAGGAATTCGTCTGCTAAGCCGGCTAACTGCTCATAGTTGTCGAGGACGAGCAGGAGTTCTTTGTCGCGCAGGATATCGAGAAGCTGGCGGCGCGGGCTGAGATCGGCCGAAAGGGTAATCCCCAGAGACTCGGCGATGGCGATGAAAAAGACCTCGGTCGTGGTGGCTGCGGTCAGATCGACCAGCACCGCGCCGTGGAGCATCCGGTTGGCCTGGCGGTGGGCCAAGCGGAGGGCCAACCGGGTCTTGCCGATTCCGCCCAGGCCGACGATGGTGACGAAGTGACAGGTGGGGTCGGCCAGGCGGCGGGTTAGTTCCGTTAATTCAGCATCGCGGCCAATGAAGGGCGTGGTCTCGGCGGGCAAACTGACCCAACGCTGGGCCGATTTGATGCGCTCGAAGAGGCGGATTGTTTCTGGTTCCGGCTCGACATCAAGTTCACGGCGGAGAACCGCGGCGCAGGTTTCGTACTGGGCCAGTGCCGCGCCGCGCTGCCCGTTCAGCGCCAGCAGGCGCATCAACTGGCGGTGAGCGTCCTCTTGCAGCGGGTCGATGGCGACCAGGCGAGTCAGCGCCGCGATGGCCGCCGCATCGTCGCCATTGACTTGATCGCGCTCGGCCTGCTTCCGTAGGGCTGCTAGCGCCAGATCGTGGAGGCGTTCACGCTCGGCTGAAAGCCAGTCCTCGAAGTCTGGGGCATCGGCCACGTGGAAACCGACCAGCAGATCGCCGCGGTAGAGCGACACATCACCGGAGGACTCGAAGGCAGCGACATCCAGCCAAAAGGGGGCAGCCGGGTTGAACTGGACGGATTGGCGGGTGATCGCCAAGTAGGGTTCAAGGAGCTTCTTGAGATTGGCGATGGCCTGGCGGAGGTTGGCGGCGGCGTCTTCATCGGGCATATCGGCCCAGAAGAGCGCGGCAAGGCGGGAGCGCAGGTGGGATTGGGCGTGGTTGATCGCCAGATAGCAGAGAAGCGCCTGCGCCTTGCTGCTGATGAAGCCAGTGAGGGGGTGGTCATCGAGCGTGAGGTTCAGTCCGCCGAGGAGTTGCAGCCGCAACATAAGGCGCTCCTGCGATCACGGAAAAGCACAACCTGACCCAGCGCCGCGATTCAGTTCACGATTTCTTTACGCTGAATTCTTATTGTAGGGATAAGTCCGCAGATGGACAAGCGGACTGAACAAAAAGTGAGCAGCAAATGATCTGGAGACCGGACAGCGCCCAGCGCTACCGTGAAGACCAGATGGCTGCACGAAGGAAGGAGCAGATCCCGATGAACATGTGGGTGAAGCGCCTTTGGGTTGTCCATCGATAGGTTGGGAAACACGGTCGTTGTGATCGTGGGAATAGTTCTTCTGAGGAGAGCTTGAAGATGAAGGGAATGCGGAAGATTTCATGGGTCGGACTGGCCGTCCTGGTCGTCCTGGCCCTGGGGGCAGTTGTCCCGGCGCTGGCGCAGGAGATGCCGCCGCTGCCTGGCGAATTGGTCATCGGCGACCTGAACACGCCGCGCGGCATCGCTTTTGATGCTAACGGCAACTTGATCGTCACGGTCGTTGGGAATGGCGGCGAGGTGGCGATGATGGTGCCTGGGCCAGAAGGGGAAACCAACTACCAGATGGGAATGACAGGGAAGATCATCTCGGTTGCGCCGGATGGAAGCAGCACCGATGTCAGCGCAGGCTTCCCCAGCTATGCCAGCCCGTCGGAAGTCGTGGGGTTGTACCGAGCGATTCCGCACGGGGATTCACTGTGGGTGCTGTTCAGCGGTTCGGGGCCGGCGACAACAGGCGCCTTCTGGATGGACTCGATTGCTGAGCTGGATGCCAAAACGCTGGCCGTCAAGCGAATCATCAACCTGAACGCGATTGAAGCCAGCCAGGACCCAGATGGCGCGGGTTTCGATACGAATGTTTCGGACATTGCCTGGGGGCCGGACGGCACGCTGTACATCACCGATGCAGGCGGGAATGACCTGCTGTCCTGGACGGCGGCGGACGGGCTGAAGGTCGTCCATGCCTGGACGGATAACCCGGTTCCGACGGCGGTTGAAGTGGCCGAGAACGGCGACCTGTACATCGGCTTCCTGGGCGCGGGGTTGGCTCCGGGCGCGGCCAAGATCGAACACTGGTCAGGCGGCGAACTGAAGGAAACCTTTGGCGGTTTGAACGCGGTCTCGGACATCCTGCTGGATGGGGACAAGCTGTATGCGGTCGAACTGGTGCTGTTCACCGAGCAGGGGCCTGGCCCTGGCCGCGTGGTGATGGTTGATGCCAACGGCGCGACACCCGTGGCGGAAGGTCTGATTACTCCGTTCGGGCTGGCGAAGGGGCCGGATGGGTCGCTGTACGTCAGCTTCGGCACGATTGCCTTTGCGCCGGGGATGACCGGCGGTGTGCTCAAGCTGAACGTGGGCATGTAGTTCACGGGCTGGATGGGGCTGCCCCTGGGCGGCCCCGTTTCTTTGATCCTCTCCCCGGCGCTTTTTCCACTTTGCAGCGAGGGGGAGCAGGCTGGTATCGAGGGAAGCAACTGCCAGTGCCCCCTAAGGATGGGTCACGATGAGGATAGGAATGATGAAGCGTCTGCTTAGCCTGTTGGTGGTGGTTATCATTTTGAGCGGCTGCACGCTGGAACTGACGAACTGGCTGGCCGTCCTGCCGCTCCAACCACTGGCAGCAGTTCAAGGGGATGCGGCGCAGGGCGAAAACCTCTTTAAGCACGGCACCAACGGCTCGCCGCCGTGCGTATCCTGCCATGCGCTCCAACCAGATGGATTTTCGCTGGGGCCGGTGATGGCCGGGATTGCAGCGCGTGCCGGGGAGCGCGTGCCGGGTTTGAGCGCCGAAGCGTATCTCCACCAGAGCATCATCGATCCTGAAGCGTATGTCGTGCCCGGCTTCCGCCCGATCATGTACCCCAAATATGCTGAACACTTCAGCGAGCGCGACATCGCCGACTTGATCGCTTTCCTGATGACCCTATAGCGCCAGTGACGCGGCAGGGTATCATGGACAGCGCACAGGCCAGCCCGGACTCGACCGATGGCAGCCGCGCCATTCGGCAAGCCCTGATGTGGCTGGAGCAGGCCTGGAATGCCCAGGAGGATACGGCGCTGCTGAACCGATTGTTCACCGCTGCACCCACGGTGATCGATGTACAGCATGAAGAGGATGGCGAGGGCATGTTCCTGCTGCCAGGCGAACCAACAGGTGTGCCAACCTACTGCGCGATCAGCGTGCAGCAGATCGTCCGGCTGGCGGAGGCGCTGGTCTACGCGGCTTTCAGCGTGCAGATCCGCCGGGATACGCAGGAGAGTCTCAGCAATTCTAACCGCACTTGCACGGCAGTGCTGGAACGGGATGACTCCGGGGAGTGGAAAATTCGCCTGCTGCATTTCGTCTGATCCCGGCACGTGTTACGATTGGCTCCGTACACTCATCCAGGAAGGAGCCAAATCGTGGAGTGGTTGAAAACGCTGTTCGGCGTTCGTAAACCGATCATAGCCATGTGCCATCTGAAGGCGCTGCCCGGCGACCCCGGCTATGACCGCGAAAAGGGGATGGACTTCATCATCGAAAGTGCCCGCCAAGACCTGCATGCTCTCCAGCGCGGCGGCGTGGACGGGGTGATGTTCTCCAACGAGGCCAGCCTGCCCTACCTGACCACGGTGGAACCGATCACACTGGCGTGCATGGCGCGGGTGATCGGCGAACTGCGGAGCGAGATTCGCGTGCCGTATGGTGTGAATGTCCTCTGGGACCCGAATGCGTCCATCGATGTGGCGGTGGCAACGGGCGGGCAGTTTGTGCGAGAAGTCTTCAGCGGGGTATACGCCAGCGATTACGGCCTGTGGAACACGAATGCCGGGGCAGTCATCCGTCACCAGCACGCGGTCGGCGGCCAGCAGATCAAGCTATTTTACAACATCGTGCCGGAGTCAGCGGTGTATCTGGCGCAGCGGGATGTGGCCGAGATCGCCCGTTCGACGGTGTTCGTCGCCCGGCCGGACGCGCTGTGCGTCTCCGGCCTGACGGCAGGCGCGGCGACTTCCATGGCGATCCTCCAGCGGGTCAAGGCGGCTGTGCCGGAGACGGCCGTCTTCGCCAACACGGGCGTGACCATTGACAACGTGGCGGAGCAGCTCGCCATCGCCGACGGGACGATCACGGCCACGCATTTCAAGCGCGATGGCTACATCTGGAACGAAGTCGATGAGCAGCGCGTCAGCGCCTTCATGCGGCGCGTGCGGGACGTGCGGAAAAGCTTACCCGGATGAGGGTTCAATGATTTTTTTCCAGCCAGTGTGCCTACTTCACTTGACATCGTGCCAAGCGGTGTAGACCTCGGTCTGGCCGTGCTTGAGCGCGCGCAAGAGCGCATCCTGGTCGACCGGCAGGGAGAAAATCCGCACGCCAGTGGCGCGGGCAATGGCGTTGCAGATGGCCGGCGAGGTGTTAATCGACGGGATTTCGCCGACGCCCTTGGCGCCATACGGCCCTTCGCTAGCGCGGTGTTCGACCAAGTGGGAGATGATCTCTGGCGCATGCTTGATGCTGGGCATCTTGTAGCGGGAGAGCAGGCGCGACCAGGGTACGCCGTCTTCCAAGATGAAGGACTCGGTCAGGCAGTTGCCGAGCGCCATGACGATGCCGCCTTCGATCTGCCCCTGGAGCATGAGCGGGTTGATCGCCCGGCCGATGTCCGTGCCGGAAACGACCTTGAGGACGCGCACGGCTCCGGTCTCTAGGTTGACTTCGACCAGCGCGGCCTGGGTGGCGTAGCTGAAGGCAAAGTGCATGTCGCCGCCTGTGCCGAGCGGTTGGGTGGCCGGGGCGAGATAATCATGCCGGACGCGGGGTGAGAGGCCGTGGCTCTTCATCCAGCGGACGACTTCGCCCAGCTCGACGCGGTCGCCGTTATACCGCAGCAGCCCTTCTTCGTAGCGGATTTTCTCCGGCTCAACATCGAGCATCTCGGCAGCGGAATTGCGGATGGCTTCGCGCAGCGCCCCGGCGGCGAGGCGGACGGCATTGCCGGTGACGAAGGTTTGGCGGGAGGCGGTGGTTGGGCCGCCGTTGGGGGTCAGGTCGGTATCGCAGAGGAGGACTTTGACGCGCTCGTACTTGACATGCATTTCCTCGGCAGCGCATTGGGCGGCCACATGGGCGATACCCTGTCCCATATCGGCGGCAGCGGTGCGAACCTCCAGCGTGCCGTCCTCGAACGCTTCGACTTCGGCCTCGGAGCGATCCGGCGCGCCTCCGCCCAAGCCGGTGTTCTTGTAGGCGCAGGCGACGCCCCAGGCATAGGCGCGGCTGCCTTCGCGCCAAGCCCAACGGAAACCGTGTCCGTTCCCGTGGGCGACCATGTCACCGCGCACTTTGTCGATGGTCTCGATCAAACCGACGGACTCACGCAGGAGCTGACCGGTGGCGGTGGTGACGCCGATCTTTTGGGCGTTGATGCGGCGGAATTCCAGCGGATCGAGGCCGAGCGCGTCGGCTAGCAGGTCCATGTTCTGCTCGACAGCGAAGGCTGATTGGGTGACGCCGAATCCCCGGAAGGCGCCTGAGGGGGTGTTGTTGGTGTACATGGCGTAGCAGTCGATCTTGGCGTTGGGGACGTTGTAGGGGCCGGTGGCGTGGGTAGTCGCCCGCGTCATCACCTTGTCGGAGAGCGAGGCATAAGCGCCGCCGTCGCCGTAGAGTTCGGCTTCGACAGCAGTGAGGCGGCCATCACGGGTCGCGCCGGTTTTGATGCGGATGATGGTGGCGTGGCGCTTGGGATGGAAGATGAGCGACTCTTGACGGGTATAGAGCATCTTGACGGGTCGGCCGGTGGCAGTGGCGAGCATGGCCGCGTGAATCTGCCCGGCGATGTCCTCCTTGCCGCCGAAACCGCCGCCGATCAGCGTGCCGATGACGCGGACAGCGGAGTGAGGCAGGTTCATCGCCTTGGCGATCTGGTCGCGATCCTGGTAGGGGATCTGCGAGCCGACGTAGACGGTGAGCTTGGGATGGTCAGCGTCGAAGCCAGCCGGGACACCAATCGAGCATTCCGGTTCCAGGAAGGCATGTTCGGTGGTGGGGGTGCGGTATTCGCGCTCGACGATCACATCAGCTTCGGCAAAGCCTTTGTCGATGTCGCCGTGGCGCACTTTGATGTGCTTGAGCAGGTTGCCTGTGGGATGGTTGGGATGGAGGATGGGGGCTTCCGGCGAATGGGCAAATTTGGGGTCGGCCACGACGGTTAGGGGTTCGTAGACGACCTCGATCAGATCGAGCGCCTGGGCGGCGATGTCCTCGGTTTCGGCGGCGACGATGGCAACGGCATCGCCGACGTAGCGGACGACGGTATCGCAGAGCACCGGCCAATCGCGGAAGACGAGGCCGTGCAGGTTCTCACCGGGGACATCTTCGTGGGTGAGGACGGCCAGGACGCCGAGCAGCGCCTTCGCCCGGCGGGTATCGATGCTGAGGATGCGGGCGTGGGGATGCGGCGAGCGCAGCGTCCGCCCGTAGACCATGCCGGGGAAAGTGTAATCGTCAGTGAACTTGGCACGCCCGGTGACTTTCTCGACGACTTCGACTGGCGGAACTGAGCGGCTGATGACCTCCAGCGGTTCATCGACGGGGGGATCGTTGACGGGCAGAGGCTCGGCCCCGCGCTTGATGCGGGCTGCCGACTGGATGGCCTGGATGACGCTGGCATAGCCGGTGCAGCGGCAGAAGGTGTCTTTGAGGGCGTGCTTGATGTCGTCCGGCGAGGGATCGAGGTTCTCGCCGATCAGGGCCGAGGCTGTCATAATCAGGCCGGGCGTACAGAAGCCGCATTGGACGGCTCCGTGGTGAATAAATTCGCTTTGGAGGGGGTGAAGCTGGTCACCGTGGGCCAGCCCTTCGATGGTCGTGACCTGGCAGCCCTGGGCCTTCCAGACCGGATAGATGCAGGAATCGACGGGCACGCCGTCCACAAGGACAGTGCAGATGCCGCATTCGGCCTCTTCGCAGCCGATCTTGGTTCCGGTCAGACCGAGGTCATAGCGCAGGAACTGCGCCAACGTGCGGGACTCGTCCACCTCGCGCGTGAGCGCCCGTCCATTTACGGTAATCATGAGCTGTGCCATCGTCGCATTCTCCTTCCAGTAAACCCGTCTCTTCTCTTGAGAAGAATTTCCACCCCGATCATTTTATCAAGGCGGTGGTACAGCCGTACAAGAATTGAACCGCACAGACGCAAAGAACGCAAAGATCACCCTGAGAGACCGACTCCCGTCACACCTCCGCGGCTTCGGGAACAGCAGCGCCAGCGCGCGCCCGCTCGACGGCCAGCGCCAAGGTGCGCCGGAGCAGAACGGCAGCCATCTCCTCCCGGTATTCGGCTGTGGCGCGGTATTTGCTAGTTCGCAGCTTGAGATTGGCCTGGGCCAGCGCGACGGCCTGCTCGATGGTTTCTGGCGAGGCTAGTTGGTCAGCCAGCCCCTGTTCGACTGCTTCAATGCGCAGGGGAATCGGCCCGGCTGGGGCGATGCAGACTCGCGCCGATTGGAAGCGTTCGCGGCGCTCGTCGAGGCGCACCCAGACGGCGCAGCCGAGGATGGGCAGGGCGACGCCCTGCGGGCGCATCACCCGTTTGAAAGCGCTGCTTTCGCTCGCCGCCGCCCGCCGGAAGCGGAAGCCGACGAGCAGATCGCGGGCTGGATCGAGCAGGGATTGGCCTGGTCCGACGAACAAGTCACGCAGCGTAAGCCAGCGGCGCTGGCCGTTTTGGAGGATGTCCGCCTCGGCATCCAGCGCGACCAGCGAGGTCGTGCCGTCCCCGGCAGGCAGGGCGTGGGCGACATTGCCGCCGAGCGTGCCGACATTGCGAACTTGAGGGCCGCCGATCACGCCGCAGCTTTCGACCAGACAGGTGGCGAAGGCCGCCAGCGCCGCCGAAGCGACGATGCGCGTATGAGTTACGCCTGCGCCGATCAAGATGGTTTCGCTTTGAGCATCGAGGACTTGCAGCTCTGGGATGCGGGTGACATCCACCAGCGCCTCAAACGGCGCGTGTGCCTCGGCCTTCATATCGACGAGCAAATCCGTCCCGCCGGCGATGATGCGCGCCCGGCCGTCATAGCGGCGCAGCAGGGCGGCGGCCTCGTCGAGTGAGGTGGGCATGTGGTAATGGTTCCAGAGTTTCATCTCGCTTCGGTTCCTTCCAGACGCCCGCCGGCCATCAACACCCCCACATGGCTGAGGTCAAGGTTGGGGCTATTTTCCAGCATACCGACAATTTGGCCTTCGTACATGACGGCGATACGGTCGGAGAGGGCGCGGATTTCATCCAGGTCTTCCGAAATGAGCAGGATGGCCGTGCCTTTGGCGCGTTCTTCCAGCAGGCGCTGGTGAATGTACTCGGTTGCGCCGATATCCACGCCGCGCGTCGGCTGGGCAGCGACCAGCACCTGCGGATCACGCGAGAGTTCACGGGCGAGCACGAGCTTTTGAATGTTGCCGCCGGAGAGATGGCGGATGGCGGTTTCGGTGCTGGGGGTCTTGATTTCGTAGGCGCGAATGGCTTCGAGGCAAGCCTGCTCGATGGCCTTGAAATTCATCAGCAGGCCGCCGCGGGCGAAGGGTTCCTGGCCGTGGGTTTGCAGCACCAGATTTTCGGCCACGCTGAACTCTTTGATGACGCCATCGACCATACGCTCTTCGGGAATATAGGCGACACCGCGCGCTCGCACAGCCGAGGGTGGACGGTTGGTCACGTCCTGTCCGGTGATGGTGATGCGTCCAGCCGTGACGGGACGCAGTCCGGTGATCACCTGGGCGAGTTCCTGCTGGCCGTTGCCGGAAACGCCGGCCACCCCGACGATCTCACCGCCGTGGACAGTCAGCGAGACCTCACGCAGTCCTGCGTCGCCCCGGTCGCTGAGGGCGCTGACGCCGCTCAACTTGAGGCGTTCGCCGTTGGGCTGGCAGGCTGCACGCTGGTATTCGAGGACGACGGGCCGGCCGACCATCATCTCGGCCAGTTTGGGCTTGGTGGCATCGCTGGCGGGAATGGTGGCGACTTTGCGGCCATCGCGCAGCACGGTGATGCGCGTACTGACGGCCAGCACCTCGTGGAGCTTATGGGAAATGAAGATCAGCGCGTGGCCGTCGGCGGTCATCTGCCGCAGGATGCGGAAGAGGTCATCGACTTCCTGGGGGGTGAGCACAGCGGTGGGTTCATCGAGAATGAGCAGGGCCGCACCGCGATAGATCGCCCGCAGGATTTCGACGCGCTGCTGTTCGCCGACGGCCAACTGCCAGATCGGGCGGTTCGGGTCGATCTTGAGGCGGTAGCGTTCGGAGAGGGCGCTGAGTTCCCGCGCGACCCGACGGAGATCGAGCTGCCAGCCGCCGGTGTTCAGACCGAGAGCGACATTTTCGGCTACGGTCAGGGAAGGGACGAGCATGAAGTGCTGGTGGATCATGCCGATGCCCTGCTGGATGGCATCGTGTGGGGAACGGATGCGGACTTCCTGATCGTTGAGACGCACCGTGCCGCCGTCGGGCTGGTACAGGCCGTAAAGCATCTTCATCAGCGTCGATTTGCCGGCGCCGTTTTCCCCCAGTAGGGCGTGAACTTCTCCGGAGCGGACATCGAAATCGACGTGATTGACGGCCAGAACGCCGGGAAAGCGTTTGACGATTCCCCGCATTTCCAGCAGGTCGATACGGCGGTGGCCGCTGGGAAGGACTGCAGCAGAAGCGGTCGTCATCGTGATCCGACCTTCAACTCAATAACAGTTATTCTAAAGCAGTTTCGGACGCCAAGAATGACGTCCCTACTCACAGGGGACGGCAGGACCCCGTCCCCATGAAACCTATTTTACACGCGCACTGGCTTCTAGCTGCCCGGCGTGGCTTCCGGAGTCGGTTCAGCTTCCGGCAGGATGGTGATCTCACCGGCGCTGATCTGGGCGACGAGTTCATCGACCTGCTCTTGCAGAGCGGCAACCTCTTCTTCTGACATGCCAGCCATGTCGCTGATCTGCATCTCCAGGCCGCCGTTTTCCAGCGTCAGGGTGTAGCTTTCACCGCCGAGCTTGCCCTCAGCGATGCCGGCGATCAGGTCTCTAAGCACCACATCCCAGCGGTAGACCTGGAAGAGCACGCCAGCTTCACCAGCCAGTTCGGCCTGGCTGGACTGGGTGCCGAACCACTTGAGCTTATTCTCTTTGGCGACAGCAATCGGGCCGACGACCATCTGTGCCGTACCGGTGAGGATGTCCGCGCCGTTGGCGACATGGGTGGTGGCGGCTTCGGTCGCCAGCGGGACATCGCTGAACGACTGGATATAGGTCACGAGGACATTGATATCCGGATTGGCCGCCGCGACGCCGGCCTTGAAGCCATCAACATACAGCTTGGCATCGCCAACTTCAATCGGGCCGATGACGCCGACGACGTTGGATTTGGTCATGCCGGCAGCGATGACGCCGTTGATGTAGCCACCCTGCTCCGACGCTGCTGAGTAGGCAGTCACGTTGGGCAGGCCGAAGGTGTTGACATCCGTGCCCCAAGCGAAGGCGACATCCGGGAATTCTGGCGCAAGTTCTTCGATGATCGCGCCGTACTGCGAACCGTGGGCGATCACCAGGTCGTATTCGCCTGATGCTGCCCATTCGCGGAGGGCGACGGCAGCATCATCGACGACGAAGGTTCCTTCTTGGAAGGTGAATTCGAACTTGTCGGCGCCCATCTCTTCCTGGATCATGGTCAGGGCATCGAACATGCTTTGGCTGAAGGCCAGGTCGTTGGTGGCGCTGGGGGCGACCGCCGCGACGCGGAAGACATCGTCTTGGCCGCGAGCGGCTGGCACCACGCCGGCCAGCAGCAGCACCGCAGCCATCAGGAGAAGACCGACTCGGAACATGTGCTTGTTCATCCTTGAGACTCCTCGTTCATGACTCCCACTATAGACATCTGGAACAGGGGTGTACCCTGATGCCATGCAACTGCCAGCTCACTCCCCACGCTGGAACGGTTTGGTCAGCGCCGTCGGCTTTTCGGTCTGTTTGGAGGCGAAGACCAGGGCGATGATGGTGATGACATAGGGAGCCATCACTGCAAATTCCGACGGAATATCGAAGCCGAGCGCGCCGATCTGAAGCTGGAGCGCGTTCACGAAGCTGAACAGCAGCGCCCCGGTCATCACCCCGACCGGACGCCAGCGGCCAAAATAGACCAGCGCCACGGCGATGAAACCGGAACCACTGGTCAAGTTCTGCTGGAAGACATCCAGCAGAGCAATCGAGAGCGACGCCCCAGCAACGGCCGAGAGGATGCCACCGAGCGTCACGGTGATGTAGCGCACGCGGGTGACGCTCACGCCCATGGCGTCGGCGGCTTCCGGCGTCTGTCCGACGGCGCGGATCGCCAGCCCGAAGCTGGTACGGTTGAGGATGTAGGCGGAGATCGGCACGAGCGCAAAGGCGACGTACACGAGAAGGTTGTGGCTGAAGAAGATTTCGCCAATTCCCAAGAACTGGATGTCGCTCAGTCCGGGGAAATAGATGCGCGGGAAGCCCTCGACCGATTTGGGCGTGCCCACCCATTTCTGGAAGAGCAGCTCGCTCATGCCCAGCCCGAATAGATACATGCCGATGCCGCTGATGCCCTGCTCGGCTTTGAGCGTCACGCTGATGAAAGCGGTTGCCAAGCCGAGGAGCAGACCGACGACGACGGCCGTCAGGATGCCGATGACAAGGCTGTTGGTCAGTAGCACGGCGTAGAAGGCGAAGAATGCGCCCATCAGCATGATACCATCCACGCCCAGGTTGAGGACGCCGCTGCGCTGGCCGAACATCTCGCCCAAGGAAGCGAAGATGTAGGGCGTTGCCAGCCGGATCATCGAGGCGAAGACGCTAGCAGTGAAGATTTGCTCGATCATCGCTTCTCCTCCACGCCTTGGAGCGAGGTAGCCAGGAGCAGACGGCGCTGCGCCCGCCAGTGGACGAACCACTGGCTGCCGACCACGAAGATCACGATCAGGCCGTTGATGGCAGTGATGAGCGCCGCCGGGACGCCCAGGTCACGCTGCATTTTCTGAGCGCCGACCAGAAGCCCGCCGAAGAAGATCGAGGCCGGAATTGTCCCGATGGGGTTGAGTCCGCCGAACAGTGCCGCGACGATGCCGTTGAAGCCCGCCCCGGCAGTGAAGCCTGCCGGAGATCCATCGGTCTGCAGGCGGTACTGCAAGCCGAGGACCTGCACCACACCGGCCAGCCCAGCGCAGCCGCCCGCCAGCAGCATCGAGAGCACCATCTGGCGGCGGACGTCGATCCCGGCATAGCGCGCCGCGCGTGGGTTGGCCCCCACAGCGCGGATGCGGTAGCCGATGGTCGTGCGCCAGAGCAGCAGGTAAATGAGCAGCGCCAGCAGAATGGCAATCACCAAACCGGTGTGCAGCCGGGTGCGGGCAAACAGTTCGACAGCCTCCAAGCCGAAAAGGGAAGCGATGCCCTGCGGAAGCGAGAGCACCAGCCGGGGCAGTTCGGCCTGGTCAACGATGCGGGCGGTCTTGGGGATACGGTTAATGCCGGCTTCCTGCGGGTCGAGCATGATGCCGTTGAGCAGGAAGTTCATCAACTGTACTGCCACCTGGTTCAGCATGATGGTGCTGAGGATTTCATTGACGTTGAAATAGGCTTTCAGGAACCCGGCAATCCCGGCGAAGAGCGCCCCAGCGGCAAACCCCGCCGCCAGCGCCAGCACGATGATCACCGGGCCGGAGGCGCTGCCAAGCGAGAGCGCCACGGCCGTCCCGGCCAGCGCGCCCATGATCATCTGGCCTTCGCCACCAACGTTGGTCACGCCGCTGCGGAAAGCGACGCAGATGCCGATGCCGATGAAGAGGATGGGGATGGCCTTGACCAGCGTCTCCGCCGTCGAGTTTTCTGTCCCGAACGCGCCGGTGAGCATCGACTGGAAAGCAGCCAGCGGATTGGCATTCAGCGCCAGCAGCAGAAACGAAGCGACGATGAAAGCGGCCAGCAGCGCCAGCAGCAGCGGCAGCCCATCCAACAGACGGTCGATGAGGCGGCTGAATGGAGCGGACTTCGCGCGCATCCTTGATCTCCCGATGGTAGGTTGCGAAGATAGCGCGAAACTGAAATGAGTAAATGATGAGTTTTAATACAGGCTTTGTCAAATTCATTGGATACATTCACCAAATAGGGAGATTGGCCGGCCAATCGACTATCTGCGAGCAGAGATGAACCAGGATCGTTAAGGGAATCCAACCGCGCGTGTGTTGAGGCGGAAACAATGTTCCAGTATACTGGAGGAGTTGTGTTCTGTTTCGGTTGGGGCATTCAGCCCGTGATTTCTGTCCATCAGTGAGGCGCTTCCCCGTATGGTTCAGCAGCCAACTCGCCAGGAACGTCTAGAAAAAGCCCTGGAAACACTCTTCGGTTCGGTCGTGGGCATTAAAGCGACTGTCATCGTCAATGTTGATGGCCTGCTGGTGGCTGCCTTCCCGCCCGGCGACGATGAGAACCCCCACCAAAACCCCACCGGCAGCCCGCAGGTCGCGGCCATGTCTGCCACGCTGATCGGACTGGCCGAACGCACGCTGGGCCGGCTGCAGCAGGGCGAATTGGAACGCCTGCTGATGGAAGGCGAAGAAGGCGTCATGGTGGTCTATCCAGCAGGACGCGCCTCGGTCGCGGTGCTGGCGGAGAAAAACGCCCGCATGTCCTTCATTCTGGGCGCGACGAAACAGGCCGCTGCCGAAGTCGCCGACATCCTGGGTTACTGACCCATCCCACATGATTCAAACCCTCCTTTAAGAATCTGGTTGACTCCTTAAGGTTACAGGATTCAATCCTGGCGTATGATTAGGTACAGAACTACAAACTACTGCGCGGGGAGGAGGGAATACAGATCAACTTTATGGATGAGATCGAGATCATCTACATCGAAGACGACCTCCTGGAAGCCGAACTCTTCAGCATGGGGATGGAGTCGCGCGGCGTTCAGGTTTTGCATCTTCCAGAAGCGGATGAACAGACCCTGCGTCTGCTGAACACCCCGCAGTACCAATCGGCGCGGGCGATCTTCATCGATCTTTGGATCGGTGTGGTCAATGGGATCGACGTGGCGCGGATGCTCCGCAAGCGTGGGGATATCCGCCCGATGTTTTTGCTGACTGCCGGCCAGCGCCCCGACCGGGCTACGCTGGAAAGCCTCAATCTGACGTATCTTCAGAAGCCGGTCGATTACAAGATGCTCTCCGGTCTAATCAACTCGCTTCCTGTTCTTCAGTAGTTCCACACACGGTTCGCGCCAATCCGGGCCTCAGAGGGCTGGTCACACCGACCAGTCCTTTTTTGCTGACGGTCACGGGTTCAGCCTGCCTCCGGCAAGCCGCAGCGCAGGATGCAGCAGCACCCTAAGCGGGCAGCGGCAGTCCATGCTAAGATTCGTCATGCGACCTGAAACAAATAAAAAGGGACTTAGTGATGACGACTCCTTTTTGCGCCACCATACGGGGCATCCGCGAGAATCCGGCTGTGGTCGAGGTGAATGTTCGCTCCGGCCCGAACACAACCTATGTATTGATCTTCAAGGCTCCGGTGGGGATGGCGAACCTGCTGGTGCTGGAAGTTCGGGCAGATGACAAAAACACCGCTCTTCAGGGAAAGACCTACCAATGGTTCCGGCTGCGCTTCCCGGATGGGCGCGACGGCTGGGTGCGGGATGACCTGATCGACGTCGTGGGGGATGGTAGCGCCTTCGGGTATCCAGTTGTGCCGCAGCCAGTGATCGGATTTTCACTCACGCGGGGTAGTGGGGCCTCGCCCTCACCGGCTGCACCATCTCTAGCGCCAGCCAATCCTGCGCCGGTTCCGGCTGTGCCCGCACCAACGCCAGCATCTCCGGCTGCACCGGCTCCGGCGCCAGCACCCGCGCCTATTGCGGCTCCCCTGCCCGGCACGATAGAAAGGGTGCGGAAGGCGGCCTTCAACATCACAGCGGCGTTTGAGGGCGGTGGGTATGCGACCTACCAGACCTACGACAGCGGCATCATCAGCTACGGGCGTTTCCAGTTCACGCTGGCGTCCGGCAGCCTGATGACCGTGCTAAACCGCTATTTGGAACGCGCCAGCGGGCCGGCTGCCGATGGGCTGCGCGGGTATCTGCCACGGCTGAACGCGAAAGACGAATCGCTGCGGCAGGACGCGACGCTGCGCAGCTTGTTCATTACGGCGGCGGGTGAGCCGGCCATGCAGCAGGTTCAGGACGAGGTGGCGACGGAAGGCTATTGGGGCGGCGTGATGGAGCTAAGCATCGCGCCGCGCGGGGTGCAGTCTGCGCTGGGCTGCGCGCTGATCTTCGATATGGCGATCCAGCATGGCAAGTACAATTTCATCCTGCCGAAGGCCGAGCAGGAGTTGGGCGTCCCTCCCAAATCACGGTTGGGGCAGAACGGCATCACCGAGCAGACTTTCATCACGCGCGTGGCGCAGATCCGCCGGGACAACCTGTATGCGCTGGCGGAGAAACTCAAGCTGCCCGGTTTACGGACACGGGGCGATTTCTGGTTCAATCTAGTCCAAGCTGAGGACTGGAACCTCCAGGGAGACGCCAACGGCAGCGTGAATGTCAACGGCAAGATCGTACAGGTTCGTAACCCCTGAGGGCAGCCTTTACACCCGATCGCGCGGCTCGAAGATGGGCGGCAGATCGGGAGTCGGCGGGGGGTTCAGCCACAGGTCGATGAGGGGCGCGATCTCGTAGGCTAGCAGGGAGAGCAGGATGAGAAGGGCGATCAACGCCAGGGCGATACGCTGCCACGTCCAAACCGGCTGCGGCGAGGCATCGTCTTCGTCAGGATCGGCATACGCATCGAGCAGATCGTAGTCGATGGGGTGGATTTCGTATTCTTCCTGCTTTAGTCGCATAGACGGCCGGGCGCTCCGCGTATATCCTGTGCTGCGCTAGAGCATAGCATCGAATCCTTAACGCCAGTGGAGGAAATCGACATGACTCTGTCTTCTCCGAGCATTTCTCGACCGCAGATGCCTGCCAGCTATGGGATCGACCCAACCAAGCACGATCACCTGCTGACATGGAACTGGGTCGAGGAACAGATGGCGGCGGCACGGAACTACTGGATCATCAGCGTGACGCCGGAGGGACGGCCTCATGCTGCGCCGGTATGGGGCGTATGGCACGAGGGAGCACTGTACTTCGGTAGCGATCTCCAGGCGCGGAAAGCCCGGAATCTGGCGGCGAATCCCGCGCTGACAGTTCACTTGGAAAGTGGAGACGAGGTGGTAATCCTGGAGGGAGAAGCGGAGTTCATCCGAGAGCCGGCAGTGCTAGAGGCCGTGGGCGCAGTCTACGCGCCCAAGTACCAGATGCAGGTCGGGGATGTGCTGGCGGCTGGGGCGCTGATCCGGCTCAAACCGCGCCGGGCGATGGCCTGGTTGGAGAGGGACTTCCCGAACACGGCGACACGCTGGACGTTCTCGGAAGGGTGAGCACGACTGGGAGATGAAGCGGCAGGATCAGTGCTTAATTTCTACTGTCCCGATCACCTGCCACGGATCGCCCTGAAGGGTTGGGAATTTGACCCCATCCCAGTAGGTGTAAATCTGGACAGCAACGGTATAGCGCCCCGGCGGGAGCGAGCCGCCCCCAATTATGGCCAGCGGGTGCGGGTCATAGACCACCTCACCGGGCATCCAGCCTGTGGTCGGGCGGCGGTTCTCGAACGGGAAAGCATCGTGCTGGGCGACCAACTGGTCGTCCGCGTCCAGCAGGATCACCGAGGTGGTGTAATCCACACCCAGCGGTACATCCGCTGACCACCACAGATCGACGCGGAGCTGCTCCGGGTGGGTCACGGCCTGCCGGAGGATCATGCCGTTCTGGTAGGTGGTGATCGAGTCCGGCGGCAGCACATCGAAGCGGTAGACGTTCAGCGCGTTGCCCCAATGGTCGGTGGTCATCACCGCCGTCTGGACGTGCCCAGTCTGCGCCAAGAAATCGAAAGCCGAGCGATCCGGACTCCAATGCACCAACCAGACGGTGGCATGCTGGCCGAGCAGATCGAGGACGCCGGCCGGATAGGTCTCCGGTTCGAACTGGCGCCACATCCGCAGGCTCTTGGTGACCGTCCCAGGCGGCAGCGCCCGGCCAGCATAGTAGAACATCACCGTATCGTCGTAGTAGATTTCCATCAGGGCCATATCGCCCGGCTCGGCATAGCGGCCTAAATCGGCACCGACTTTGTCCCAGGGCGCTTTAGGATAGTAGTCATCGACCGTCGCCGCCCCGTAGACTAACAGTACGGCGGCCAGAAAAAGCCGGGGCGTAAGCGGGAAGGTCGCCAACCCGCGCGCGACCAGCAGGGCAATCGCCGGGGAGATCAGCATGACCCGGCGCGGTGAGAGGATGCTGAACCACTGGTTGGCGACAAAGCTGATGAGCAGTGTCAGGGCGATCCAGATCACCAGCAGGAAGACGCGATCCGCCTCCGGCCACAGCCGCGCCGCCAACCGGGGAGCTATCTGCACCGTCACCAGCCCCAGCAGCATCAGCCCGGCCATCAGCGGCCACTGCTGGCCCAGGAACTTGAAGACCAGTTCGCGAAAGGTCTCAAAGGTCGAAGGCAGCGTCGAGTTGATCCCCTGCTCGTTATCCAATTGGCCATAGCCCCAGCCAACGAACCAGGGCAGGAAAATCGCCACCACCAGCGCCATCCAGCCGAAGGCTGCCCAGCGCATCCGCCCGCGCAGGAAGGCCAGCGCGTGCAGCCCCTCAAAGAGCAGGATGAACGCGCCCTGGTAGTTGACGTGCAGCAGAGCCGTGTTCACCCCCACCCACCACAGCGCCCGTCCCCGACTCGGACGGTGAACCCAGCGCAAGTAGAAGAAGACACTCAGCATCACCAGGAACGTGCGGAGGGTATAAAAACGGATGTCCTGCGCCAGGTCAATATCGGGATCGGAGAGCGCCAGCACCAGCGCCGCCAGGATCGGGATCGACCCGGCAGCCGCGCCCGGCGGAGCCGTCCAGAACTGCCGCGCCAGCGGGATCATCAGCGCCACGCACAGCACGCCGAACAGCGCCGAGAAGGCGCGCATCGCCACGACGGTATCCCCGGTCAGCCGCACCCAGACCTGCATCATCATGTAGTACAGCGGCGGGTGATGGTCGCGGGTGGCGAGCGACTGGATCAAATCTGGCATATTGAACAGGTTGAAGGTGGTCGTGCCTTCATCTGTCCAGATTGGGCGCTGGTTGAGGTGGTAGATGCGGAAGGCGGCTGCCAGCAGCAGAACGGCTGTCACCAATGCCAACCGGACGCGCGGATCAGGCCACAGCGCGGCGGTGGTCGAGGGTGAGGTGGTGGGTTGTGCCGGCATGAGTCGTCAGAACAGCGGCGCCTTTTCGAGTTCGTCGTATTCGAGCGCGACCTCGCGCCAGGCTCGGCCAATACGCCGGAAGCCTTCCTCTATATCGGCAGGCCGCTGCGAAGCGTAGTTGATCCGCAGGCGGTGACTGCCGCAGCCGTTGGTATAAAAGACGGTGCCGATGCCGTAGCCGACCCCCATGTGAATGGCGGTGATGAAGACCTCAGCAGCGGTCGGGCCGCTGGTCGGGAACTGCACCCACAGGTACAGCCCGCCAACAGGCGCGTTCCAGCGCGATCCGGGGGGCAGGAAGCGCGCGGCAGCAGCCAGGGCGACATCGCGGCGGCGGCGGAGTTCGCGGTTGTTGCGCTCCAACTGCTGGGAAAGGACGCCACGTTCCAGCAGAAGCTGCATTGCCCGCTGGTTGAGGCTAGGGGTCGAAACATCGGCGGCCTGCTTGACGCGCACCAGCCGCTCGAAGTGGTTCGAGGTGCAGATGATATAGCCGATGCGGAGTCCCGGCAGCATCATCTTGGTGAAGCCGCTGGCATGGATGACGATGCCGGTGTCATCCAGCGCCTTGAGCGGCGGCAGCGACTCGCCCTCGAAGCGCAGCTCATGATAAACCCCATCTTCTAGCACAGGTATCTGGTAGTCATTTGCCAGATTGAGAAGCTGGCGGCGGCGGTGCAGGGGCATGACCGTGCCGGCGGGATTCTGGAAGGTAGGCATGACGTAGATCAGACGCGGGCGGTTATCGATGATGTAGTTTTCCAGCATGTCCAAGCGGATGCCATTTTCATCTACATCAATCCCGTGAATCTGTACCCGCCGCGCCCTGGCGATATCGATCATCCCTAGATAGGTCGGATTCTCGGTGACGAGCAGTTCACCTTCGGAAAGCAGCGCCTGGATCACCAGATCGATGCCCTGCTGCGTTCCGCCGGTGATCAACACCTGGTCAGCGGTGCAGCGGATGCCGAGGGCACTGACATAATCGCGGACAGCCGCCCGCAGCGGGGGGAATCCTTCGGTGATCTCGTAGCCGAGCGCCTTAGCTCCATCCCGGTCGAGGACGGTGTTGATGCTGTCGCGCAAATGCTGGAGGGGAAAGAAATCCGCCGGCGGCGCGCCCTGCGCGAAGTTGATGATGCCCGGCTTGCGGGCCATGCGCATCATTTCGCGGATAGAACGGTCGGGCGTTGTGGGAGTCTCTGGAGCATGGGCAGCGGAGCCGTTCTTACCATTGGATGGGGGAGGTGCATTGTTGGTTTCCCCCGCAATGAAGGTTCCCCGCCCAGCATGGGCGCTCAGAAAACCTTCAGAACGAAGTTCCGCGTAGGCGTTGACCACGCTGATGCGGCTGATGTTCAGTTGGTGGGCAAGATCACGGCTGGCCGGCAGACGTGTACCAGCCGGAAGGGTTCCGCTTTCAATCTGGGCACGGATGTGGCGGATCAACTGGCGGTAGATGGGTTCTTCGCCATCTCGATCCAGCGTAATGGTAAGTTTAGGGGAGTTCAACATGTGAAGACCACCAATGCAGACTAGCTCTAATTAAAGATACCATTACGACAGGATGACAACAAGACCATTCCATACCAATGTGGACTCACCACAGAAAGCGGCGCGTATCGACAATTGAGGCATAATTCCCTGCTGGCCGTCTTTCGCCATTGCGCGTGTTGCCGTATGATAGAAACACAGCGCATCATCCATCACTGCTGGAGAACACCTGGCTATGCCCGATCTGGATGCTTTTGAAGCGCAGGTTACAGAAAACATCAAACAGCTTTCCGCCAAAGACCCGAAAACGCGCCGTCAGGCTGCGGCCTGGCTTGGTGAAGCGGGTGATCCAACGGCCATCACCGCGCTCGTCCAGGCTTACAAGAACGATCCTGACCCGCGCGTCCGCGAGGATGCCCGCTACGCACTGGGCATGTTCCGCAAGCTGGAAGATGCCCTCGCCAAAGATCAAGACGGCACGATCAAGCTGCTGCAAGATATTGCCCTGCATGGCAAGATGGGCCGCCGGATTCCCATTCCGGTTCGCACTGTTGCCAAAGTCATCCTGGGGCTGCTGATTTCGGCGGTAATCGTCGCGGCAATGGCCTTTGTGCTGCCCCCGCTGCTGCGCGGATCCGCCCCCGCCCAGACGTCAGCCCCAACTGCCGAGCCTAATCCACCGGCAACCGTGTCCGCCAGCGTCCAGTTAGATACGCTTGACCGTCCGGCATTGACTGCCCGGCTTCAGGACAATCTGGCTCGGCTGAGCAGCAGTGTTACCAAGCTTCAAGCGCAGTACCAAGCGGTGCTGGGCGGCGGCGAGATGAACTGTGCCGAGTTCTTTGATACGGTCGAGTCACTCCAGCTTTCCGAAGCCAATGCTCGTGACTTCCCCGATCTGGCCCAAGCAGCGAGTGACCTCAACGCAGCGCTGGCCGCTTACCAATCCGCTCGGAGTGCCTATGCGCGCGTCTGCGAAGGTGGCGAGACCATCCCAGCCTCGGAGTTCGGCGGCCCGATGGGCGAAGTCATCGCCGTGATCCAATCACTGGCGCCGATCCAGGTGGCATTGGCGGCTGAAGTAGCTGCGCCTGTGGACGCAGCACCCGCGCCCACGACCGAAGCGGTGGCTCCGTCCAACGACATGCGAACGCACCTTCAGGCGCTTGACGGGATCATCACCGACATGACCGCGCCTGACAGCCCCAACGCGCTGCTCATCCGCTACTGGACTGAATCGCAGGATTCGGGCGGCACGAACGGCTGCAGCAGTCCGGTCAGCGCGGATCAAATCCCGGCGGATTATGTGCTGCCGGACGACATGGCGCAGCAGTCGGAAAATCTCAGTCTGGCGGCGGGGATGGTCAATACCGGATTGGCTTTGCTGCGGCAAAGCCAGCAGTTATTCACTACGGCATGCGCAGAAGGCAGCCCAGCCAGCTCAGCCGCGACGGGTTTACAGCTCAGCGGGGCAGCCGCCGATGCCTTCAACAGCGCGGCGGCGTTGGTGATCCGGCTGAAGTAGAGTCTTGACGGGGCGCGGCGGCTGGCTATAATCCATTATCAAGTGGCTCCGTAGCTCAATTGGCAGAGCAGTTGACTCTTAATCAATTGGTTGCAGGTTCGAGTCCTGCCGGGGTCACAAACTTTTCTCAAACGTAGTACTAACTTAAAGCCAACCTAGAATTGTTGGCTTTTTGTATTCAGTTAGAATGTTGATCCGCCATTCGAAGCCTCGCGTTCTGGTTCAATTCCCCTATCCATAATAATGCACGCCGAGGTAGTACACTCACCAGCGATATAAAAGCCCACCAAAAGAACATGTTGAAGAACCGATTGGTATCGAGCAGGCTGCATTGGGAGACCCACGACTGATTTGATCGAACTTGTACAGGCTAAAAAAAGTACAAACCACTGAAATGATGAGTTTTATTGCGCGTGTTCAGGTCAATTGTCACTGATGATAACAGAACATTTTATTTAGAATCGATCTAATAACACAATCATGAGTGAGGTGATGGTTAATCATAGACAAATTGGATAAATCATAGTTGTGGGAGGAGCGATGCGGCGATCAGCGATCGGGCTGTGTGTCCTGGTTTTAACTTTGGGGCTAATTTCTGGATGTGCTGCAACGTCCAGCCAGCCTGTGATTCAACTCACCAGCCTT
>DAOUCY010000051.1:0-4822 GCA_034431625.1 Anaerolineae bacterium
CAGCGGGCAGTCCTGCCGGATGAGGTGGAGATAGCGGTTGTCTGTGGTCATGGGCAGCACCTCTGCTGATCAGAACATGCTATCTAGTATATACTGAATTTCCGCGCTTGAATAACCGGATACGTGTATAATCGGCGAAATGATGTTGGAAGATGATTTACTGGCGAATCTTGTCCGGAAAGTTGTTGCCTGATGTCTGTTTCGCAATCTAAAGACAAATACCTCCAACACCTACAGAAGCTCGTTGCTCACTGGGATAATCTTTCAAAAGCCAATTCCCTGGAGAATAAGAAGTATCAGGAGTTATACCAGCGATCGAAGACAATTCTTGATCAGTTATGCCATGATAGTACGGCGTTTTTGGAGGAAGTGAGGCCTCCTTCAAGCGACAATATTGATAAGTTCATTGGTAAATTGCGAGCAACGCTTCTTGATTTGCAGGATGGTTTTCTTCACATCGAGTATCAAATTCAGGACAAAGTCACCGTCGACTTGATGCAACAAGCCCAGGAACTCCTGAATGAGGGCGGAAAAGAAACATACGGGCATATCCCTGCGGCCGTTTTGGCGGGTGCAGTCCTGGAGAACTTTCTCCGGATGCTTTGTGTGCGTCATTCACCGCCTATTGTTGTTACTAACGGTAATGGCACGAACAAAACACTTGGTATGCTGGTTGGCGAACTTGAAAAAGCTGGTTTCTTTGATGTTGTAGATAGCAAACAGATTAAGGTCTGGGTGGAGATTCGTAATCAAGCCGCGCACGGACAATTCGAAAACCTCAAGCCAGAACGGGTCAAGGATATGATCGGCTGGATTAGTAAATTTATCGAGGATCACCAGATAAAAGGCTGATGCTAGTAGTATTCGCGGGCAGAGTCGATCTGCTGCGTGGCGCTGCGATCCTGTTCATCGCCCCCCGAATCGCGGCAGTAGATGACGACGTGCGTGCCAGCCAGTTCACCTTTGCAATACAGGCACTCATGCATTGCTCTCATACCCCAATCGCCGCAGATTCTCGGTGATCACCTGCTCCAGCCGTGCGCTCTCGGTAGCTCACGAGTCGTCCTCGTCAGCAGGCAGGCCTTCTAGCAAGGCTTGTATAGCTGCCCGCAGCTGAGGCGCATGCTTGACGGCATCCCACACAAAACGTAAGCCGATGAACTCATAATTGTGCGCCAGAAAATCACGAAAGGTGATGAGCTTACGCCAGTCGATCTGGGGACTTGCGGTACGGAAATCATCAGGCAAGCGTTTGCCAATCTCGCCGATCACCTCATAGGATCGGATGACGGCCTTCTGGGTTTTTACATCCCGCATGAACGCCGCCTCACCGTCAGTGGTAAATGTGAGGATGTCGTCCAGTTCCTGCAAGAGATCATTTAGATAATCCGCTGTGTTTTTGCTCATAAGGGAACAGCATCTTTCAGTACTCGCCGCAGAAAACGCTCCTGGCGTGGGTGCTCATCGTCAGTAACCAGGCTCACCTCACACCCCAGCAGATCCTGCAAATCCTGCCATAGGCCAACTACATCAAACATGCTTGCACCCTCACGCATCGAGACGATGAAATCGACATCGCTTTTCGGTGTCGCTTCGCCCCGCGCCACACTACCAAACACACGCACGTTGAATGCACCGCTCTGTTCCGCCAATGCAAGAATCTCGTCACGGCGAGCGCGGAGTTCTTCCAGTGTGAGGATGGTTTTTGTATTTTCACTCATGATGTCGCCTTTCCTTTCACACCGCCTCGAACACCGCATTTCATGAAGTCTGGGCAGTACAGGCATTCGTCATTCATCGATTTTGCCTCACAAAGCCTTCTTCAGCGTCTCATGATCGGGTGGCATTACTTATCATACCCCAGGCGCCGCAGATTCTCGGTGATCACCTGCTCCAGCCGTGTGCCCTCGGCGAACTACGCGCTCAGTGCCGCCTGTAAGGCGTGCCATCGTCTCCTCGAAAGGCTCACCGTCGCCGTCCCGGTCAGCGGCGCCCACGTAGCACCTCCAACGACAGCGAGCAATCCTGCCGGATGAGGTGGAGATAGCGGTTGTCTGTGGTCATGGGCAGCACCTCTGCTGATCAGAACATGCTATCTATTATACACCGCTTTGTGATGGTGGATGGGCGATCCTGCGAAATGCGTATGGGTGCGTGCAGGAGTCTTGGCGGGAATGGTCGTGTCACGGCACACTGAGGGTTACTCAACAACAGCGGAAGAAACACTGATTGTGTCCAGGCGAACCATCAACTCCGCATCCCAGATTTCAACATCTTGCGTGTATCTTGACCGGGAGTGGGTTGTGACCGCTAGCAAGTTGCCATCTGGATTGAACAGGAGATCACGTATCGATTCTTCCGTCTGACCAGTATAGATGACACGCCCTTGTTCAACATCGAAAACCCCGAAAAAGCCTGCATCTCTATCTATGCCAAAGGCTACCTGATCACCTATCTCGCTGATGGTAAGTCCAAAGAACAGTTGATCGAATTCAATTATACGATGAGGCTGTGGCTCGGCTGTGGCTGTATCCAGGCGGTAGATAATGAAACCAGGCACTTCAGGAGCATCAATCGCTGTAGGAAAGATGGCCCAGTGGTTATTCAACGCTGCAATACTACCCAGAGGAAATGCCGCGATCATCAGGGAAGAAATAGGCGCAGCAGTATCAGTATTCACAGCATTGAGGAAAGTGAACACGCCATTATAGTCAGATCCCATCATCCACAATCGATCAAGACTACTACCCCACGAAAGACTACCACCATTCTCAATATGGAAATTGACCTAACCCCGATTCAACGGACGGGAAGAATGTCAGGGGCAAGCGAGTTGCTCGAATTCAGCAGGGCTGAGATAGCCCAGGGCTGAGTGCCGCCGCTGACGGTTGTACCACACCTCGATGTACTCGAAGATCGCCTTGCGTGCTGCCGCGCGGGTTGGAAACGGACGGTCGGCACACTCGGTCTTCAGCGTTCCCCAGAAGCTCTCCTGCATGGCGTTGTCATAGCAGCGACCGACATCACTCATGCTGAGGGTCACCTGGTCGTTCTGCAGCAGGCGCAGATACTCATCGCTGGTGTATTGACTGCCCTGGTCGGAATGGTGCAGGCGGGGCGTGCCACACCGCCCCACAGCCAGCTTCCACGCATCGCAGACCAGGGCTTGGGTCGCCCGTTCACTCATCGACCACCCCACAATGCGCCGTGAAAACACATCCTGAATGCCTGCCAGATAGAGCCACCCCTCGTGGGTCGCGATGTAGGTGATGTCCGACAGCCACTTTTCATTCGACTGCTTGGCCGTGAAATCGCCTGCCAGCAGGTTCGGAGCGCGGCGGTGTGTCGCGTCCCGCTGAGTGGTCGTCTTGAAGCGTCGTCGCCCTTTGGTCTGTAAACCCATCTGGCGCATCAGCCGCGTAATCCGCTGTTTGCCTACCCGCTCACCTTGTGCCCGCAGCTCTGCCTGAACGCGCAGCGTCCCATAAGTCTGGCGGCTCGCCTCATGAACTGCTCGGATCCGTGCGCTCAGCCCGCGATTGGCTTGCGCCCGGCGACTGGGCGCGCGCTTCAGCCACTCATAGAACCCGCTCACCGACACCTTCAGCACCGCACACATCCGACGCACCGGATATACCGTCCGCTCCTCGGCGATGAAGCGGTAGCGGCTCACGACTCTCCCCGCGAGAACACCTGGATCGCTTTTTTTAGGATATCCCGCTCCTGCTTGACGATCTCCAGCTCACGCTTCAACCGCCGCAGCTCCGCTTGCTCCGCCCGCGTTTCGCTCGGTTCCAGCCGCTCCTGCTGCACTCGGTAGCGCTGCTGCCACTTGTAGATCAGTCCTGGTGTCAGATCCAGGTCGCGTTCGATCTGCGCGATCGTCCGCGTTCCCTCCGCCACCATCGCCAACACATCCCGTTTGAACTCGTCTGTGTACTTCTTGTAGCGTCCCATCGTTCTCTCCTTACGCTCAGTCTAACGGACATTTTCTCCGTCCGCTAAACTGGGGTAAGGTCAAATCAAGAATGCGAATGCGCTGCTGAGTGGAAATACTCCAAATCTCTGTTGTGTTGATGCTCTGCCAGGGCTCCTGACCTGGACGATTGAGAACTACGGCCAATAGCGAAGAGTCTAAATTGAATGCGAGCGCACCAATACGATCCGCATCCACTGTAAATGAGAACAATGGCTGGTCGTCACTGCTACGCTGCACTACGACTTCTGGCAGCTCATGTGAAACAATTGCATAGGCCAGCAGACTGCCATCAGGGCTGAAAGCAGGATGGTTCGTTGGATAGGTAGAAAGGGGTTGGATAGTTCCTGCCGAGTAGAGGTACAGTCCGGATGGCGCAGACACCAACAGCTCATTTGCAGGTGACCACGCAATCTCACCGATGTAAGAAATTTCTTCCTGGGAGAAAACCACAGACAAACATACCAGCAAATACACGCATAGCATCAATGAACGTATCCCGCGCATCACCTTATCCTTGACCACTTCTCAGATCGCGCCCCCGTTCCGATGCATCTATCATCGCACATCTTTTTCATCAACGGGTGAACATGTGGTACACCATTTGGTAGAACATGTGGTGCACCAAAGCCCTCTCCGCTGTGCTGGTCACCGCCCAGGGAGGATGTCGTCTCCGGTGGTACTCGAATGGGCAGCACCGCGCACTTCTCTCAAGGCTTAGTCTTATCGTTTTCATGCTATAGTTATCAGGATTTGATTTGAAGTAAGGAAGGTTCCTCGTGGCATCCAAAATCGCTCTCATGATTGATGCTGAAAACATCTCGCACGTCCATCTGCCCCGCATCA
>DAOUCY010000052.1:0-12538 GCA_034431625.1 Anaerolineae bacterium
CAGCGGTTTTATTTTCTCCCACTGCGCGTCGGTTAATTCATGTCGTTTGGTCATCCACCCATTTTAACCGAGTTTGCGGACACACCCTAATGGCACTCATTCCAGAGGCAGAACGGCGCGACCTGGTGTGTGACCTGACGGAGCGTATCGTCGAGGATTATTATCTGGAGCGCGGTTTCGGTGTGCCGGAGTACAGCTATATTCTGCATGACCGCGAGGCAAAGATGGACGATGAGGAAGAAACGATGCAGCAGCTTCATACTCACGTCGTCTTACCGGGAACCGCACCGCTGGACGGGGTAGACCGGGCAGCGGTGTACAACAACAAGGAGCGCGGACATGATGTATTGTTCCGCGAGATTGCCAGCCGCCATTTCAGCGCGGCACTGGATCGGATTGTCGGTCCAGAATGGCAGCTTCTGCGGGAAGAACCGGAAATCGAACCGGAACAGCCAGCGCCGAATGACCTGGATGCATGGTTTCCGCGAAGCTGAACGTGATGCCTTTCAACCACCAATAAAATGTTGCTATGATAGAGGCAATCCCTGACCGGATTTCAGGAGAAGACGATGGATTATTCAGAGGATGACAGCACCGGCGAATTGACCGACACCTTTTGTGTGGCGTGTGACCTACCGTTTGCCGTGAATGACCTCGGCTTATGCGATACTTGTTTTGCCAGGCTGGAACGCGATCTGATCCGCTCACGAGATTGGGACTATTCTGTCACCGCCTTCGGGGTCGCACCGGATCAACTGGAAGCGCTGCGCGAGCGTATCATCCGTGACTATGGCTCTGCCTACGAACTAATTGAGTCTCCCAAAAAGCCGAAGAACAAACGCTCGCACTCGCGCAACACCCAGCGCAAGCGTGAAATCGCAGCGCAGGCAGTCCGGGACTACAGCACGGAGGATGTTTTACAGACAGCAGATGATTTCATCCGGGCACAGCATGAGGAATGGGTCAATTTCAGCCGGGTCTCACAGTGTCTCTATGAGACCTTCTACCATCTCAAGCCCAAACGACTGGGGCAGCCGGGCAAGAAATACAAGAGCCTGCTCAAGTTTCTGGCAGATTATCCAACAAGATTTGAAGTGAAGTGTGATGAAGCAGGCATTTACTGGATTCGCCAACGGTAGAAACCCGCTTGTTCTGATCACAACCCTGCTTATTCATGTTGTTCCCCAGAATGATTCAGAGACTGTTTTAGCCGCTTACTCACGCGCAGGATCACACGCTGAATCATACGCGGCGCATCACTGCCATTGAGCGCCCCGGCATTTTCGCCCCGGTCAATCGTCTGGACTTCCAGGACAAAAAGCTTTTCCAGTTCAATTCGTCCGCCACCGATTAATTCCTCAGTCCAGACCTCAATCAGCGCTTCCAGCATCACCTGCACATCGCGGTTCTTCAGCCGCGTGCGCCGCCCGATTTCCCGTACCATCACGTTTTTCGTCAGGGTCATGAAGTCACCTCTTTCACAGCACGCTTGCGCTTTTCATGCCTGTTACGCATTTCACTCGTGCTTATGGTTTGGACATTGCCATTGGTTTGCTTCTGAGTCTCAGCAGCGACTCTCGCCATCAATGCGGCTATTTCCAGGGTGGAGGGTGTATTCACAGTGGATGCAGATGTATTCGAGTTGGGAACAGCGGGTATGGGTGTTTCGACAGGCTGCAAATTGAGCGAAATACCCCGTTCCAGGAGCAGCGGCTGGACATCTTGAGCCGCATTGAGCCGCTGTTTCCAGTCGTCGCGCTCATAAAAGCGTGTCAGGCGAGCGTTCAGGACGACCTGGGTGGCAAAGCTCGCCTCCACATAACGGGCAAAGATGGTGCAGTTGCCGACCTGGGGCGTAACCACCTCATCGACGGTCAACAGCGGGCGCTGGCGCAGATGCGAATTCGGATCATCAGCATTCGCATCGGTGGTCGCTGTGCCACTGGCTTTGCTGTAAAACTCAGCGGTGTCGGCATCACAGCCGCCGTAAATCACCTGGGTTGCCAGACCTGTGAACAATGCCTGTGTGCCTTCATTGCCATAAATCATGTGGAACTGCCCTTTGGTCTGTGCCCCAATCATGATGGAGATGCGGCGCTTACGGACGAGGTTGACATCGGCGACCAGACTATCGAGCTTGCCCAGCGTCGGGAATTCATCGAGGATGACACCCACCGGAACAGGCAGTGGACCTTTATTGCGTTCGCCAATGGTGTCGAGGTCAAGCATCAGCTTACGCAGCGTCGCACCCAGATACGAAGCATAGACTGCCCGCATACGCCCCGGACAGGTCAGGACAACCACGGTGGGCTGACCCACAATCAGGTCCGCATCAAAATCCGAAGCACTGGTGTTGGCACGCACATCAGTAGAAGCCCATCCGGTGAGCGCCGTCGCCAGCGTCGCCACCACATTCGAGGCGACTTTGCCATCCGACCCCACTGACGCGATGAAGCTGTTCGCCAGCAGCGCCGCGTCATCTTTTTGGGATGCCAGTTTGCCCGCCAGCCCTTTGAGGTCGTTCATGGCATTGTAGATTTCGCCCAGATTGGGAAAACGGATTAGGCAAGCCGCCAGCAATGCCGCTGCGCTGTCCGTCCAGAAACGGTTGTCGCCTGCCGCCGAGGGCACCAACACATCCGCAATAGCACGGGCATCGGACACATTGTCAATGCCTTCCGCCAGGTTGTAACGCGGACCAATGGCGCTAGTAGGGTCATGCACGACGACCAGATGACGAGTGACAGCCGCATACTTCAGCACATGCCCGGTGATTTCACCCTGCGGGTCAGCCACCACCAGCGAGTGACCTGCCAGCATCCGATCCGCAATCGCAGGCAGGATAATGCCCTGGGTCTTACCCGAACCCGGACCGCCAAGTGTCAGGATACCACGCGCCACATCTTCGCCGCTGAGCGAAAACCGTCCCATACCCAGATCGAGACGACGCTTTTGCTCCCCCCAGAATGCGCCGAGGAGCGACAGACCTTCGGCATCTTCGCGGCGGAAGCGTTTGTACTCGCGCATGGTGCAAAAGTGCGATGAACCGAGCGCCCCACGTTTGACCTGCGGATTTCGCAGACGATCTACCCGTTCGCGCAGCCAGCCGCCGTTCTTGATGCCACTGTGCAGCCCAATCGTCAGGAAGAACCAGAGCATGACCAGCATCATGCCGAACATAAACAGCCGCATGGCGTTCACATTGGGTGGCGCACCAACGAGCAACTGGACGAAGCTGTTGGTGGACTGCCGCCCGCGCAGCGGTTGCACCGCCATGTCACCGAGCAGCATGAGATAGACGGCGGAAACACCCAGTATGACGATCAGGTGAACAAAGAGCTTCGCGCTGCGCTTCCAGCTCACTGTGCCCTGTGCTTCGTTGGTGCGCTGGATGCCCGCCCCCAGCATAGCGCTGACCATGATGGGCGCGGTGAGTGTCAGACACAGGAGGGGGGCGAGCAAGCCGCCCAGCAGCGCCCGCCCCTCAGTGAATAACCAGTAGAACATCGGCTATGCCCCTCGATCTTCGGGTGGGTTGGCGCAGTATCGCAGCATCATCCGATTACCCAACCAGCCCAATACCACCAGCGCCAGCCCGGTCAGATAAAGGGCTTCGCCCAAGCTCATACCGAATGCCCGTCCGACAGCAGCGCCAGCCAACAGCAGCGTAATAAGGGCAAAGCCGCCCAGCGCAGTCTGTGGTTTGAGCGTGGTCATCGCTTAAAAGTCCAGTTCTGGTGCGCCGGAGGCGATTTCCGGTTCATCGCGCTCGATGACCTGCTGAATCGGATCACTGTACAGCCCTTCTGCCGCGATGCGGGCATCGCGCTCCGCGTTCGGGTTGTAGACATGCCAGTCTGCCGGGTCACGGGTGAGGGTCAATTCAGCATTTTGGTAGGCTTTCAGGTCGTCGCCTTCGAGTGTTTTCCACTCGGCAGACAATCCTTCCAGCCGTGCCACTTCCACTGCCAGTTCCGGGCCATCCAGCAGTCCGGGGATGAGATAGCCACTGAATTCCTTGCCGAATCTGTCCACTGCCTCCGGGGTCTCGAAGTGCGCCATCTCCAGCATGCGGAACGGCTCGTCCGCCGCCATTGCCGGACTGCCCACCGCATTCGGGTCATGTTCCACGTTGGGGTAGACGACCATGTGCAGGGCATGTCCCAACGGTTCGCCATCCGGGTCATTCACGGGAATCGGCTCAAGCCGCCAGTAGGGGTTTTCGCCCTCTGCCTGCGGCGCAGGGTCGTCGATCTTCTCGCCATCGGTGTTCCAGTAGGGATTGATTTCCCCTTCCAACTGCTGCGCCAGCGTCTCGAAGCGATCCGGCGGTCCCTGCGTAAACAGGCGCGGATCAGCGCGATCCCCATCGAGCCAGTCATTCTGCACTGCCATCAATTCGGCTTTGTGCATCATGGCTTCCAGCCCACGTTGGTCGTGGATTTCGAGCAGCGCCGCCCGCGCCTGCTCTGCCTGTTCACGCCCCTGTTCGTCCTCCGAGTCCCACGTATCCACCGTGACTGACTGCATCCCCAGATAGCCGTTGAGTTCGCGCCAGTATTTCTCGACCATCAATTCCCGCGTCCAGGGGTCGGTTTCCTGCACCACCACTGCATAATTCACGGTATCGTGCACCGGTTGCAGCAGTTCGGTTTCGGATTGCTCGAAGGTCGCCTCAAACCATGCCGCGCCTTCCAGCGCCGCGTTCGCCTCGCGCTCACGGGCAGCTTCGGCGGCAAACTCGCGGTACATCGTCGGGTAATCGGGCGCTTCTGGTTCCAGCGTGAGCGGGGTATAGGGTTCGGTGTCCATTTCAGTGACATCCATTGTCGATGCCAGTTCACGCTCACGGATGGTAGTGAATGGATCCGGCGGACCCTCCGTAAAGAGACGCGGGTCGTCGCGCTGCGGGTCGATCACCCCGGCTTCGACACCCACCAGTTCCACATAGGTCATCGCGCCCTGAAGCATCTCCTGCTGAAGCAGGTCGCTGGCGAACTCGGCATGTGTCCGCGCCGCTTCCCAATCCGGCTGCGGGATGATGAGGTGGGCGCGCTGGTCTTCGCCCCATTGTTTGGTGACATCCAGATGCGAACTGCCGTTGGCAGCAATCGCAGTGATACTGTATTCCGGGTCTTGCTGATTTTCGTCGTGCTGCATCTCACGCTCCATTGCTCGTGTTCGTTCGGTGGTAAAGGGGTCGGGCGGGGCATCGTCTTCAAAGAAGACCCGCCCATCGGCGCGGTTGGGGTCGAGATAACCACCCGCCACCGCCATGCGTTCCGCCTGATTCAGGGCGGCTTCCAGCCCCTGTGTTTTTAGGGCAGCTTCCAGTTCACGTTCATCGGTCTGCGCTTCATCCCACATGCCGTACTCGGCAATCGTGAACGTGTCGAAGCGGCGTTCACTGCCATCCATCCAGGTCTTGACCGCTTCCAGCGACGGCTCATTGTTCGGACCGACCCCGTAGCCAAAGTAGTATTCCGGCTCAGGATTGAGCGCAGGCAAATCCAGCGGATCAGGGAATGCCTGCCCATGATGGTCGGCGACATCGTGGGCAAACTGCTGCGCCATGTAGACATCGCCCTTTACCAGATACATCTCCAGACCCGGCAGCGGCCAGACCGAACCGGGATCGTCGTCAGGCAGGGGCATGACGGGATAGGAATCATGCTTGAGCGCCCCATCACTCGTTTCCAGCGCCCGGAAGTAGCGCAGTTCATAGGGTTCTGCTTCTGGTTCAGCGTTCTCGACCACTGCGAACCAGTGCGCCGTCCCGCCGCCATCGACGTGATGGGCGTGACCAATCCCCTGCGCGTTATACGGCTGCATCCCCTCGCCAAAGGTAAAGGGCATATCATCCGGCAAATCAGGGTTGCGTGCAGCCTCAAACAGCGGCGTGCCGGGGGCGACCTGTCCCCGCACTTCCGCTTCGTGCTGTGCTGTCGTCAGCAGGCGTTCGTTCCCACCTTCGATCCAGGCGCGATCCAACTGCTCGCACAGGTTTTCCATGTCTTCGGTGCGTCCATCCGCGACCAGCGCCGCCGTCACCTGTTCGCCGCTCAGATAGAGCAGATGGACTTTGGCGCTGTCCCCCGTTGAGCCATCTGTCGGGAAGACCAGCGCCAGATACTGCCCGTCGAGATAGGGCATCTGCGCCACCCGCTGGGCATCTTCACCCAGCCCATCCAGTCCATCTTGTTCCAGCGCGGCTTCAACTTCGCGCTGGTGTTCTTCAGCCGACCCCCACGACGAATACGCCCCTAAGCGCAGCCGCTGCTCATGTTCCAGCCCGTAACGATCTGTCGAAGCCCGCACTAGATCCACGCCGTACTGCGCTCCGTAGCCGTCGCGCTCCGGCAGCACAACCTCGACGGCATAAACCGAGCCATCTTCGGCGGTGTGACGCACCATGTCGGTATCACTCATGCGCGTCCTTTCGCTCCAGCCGGATCAGGAACTCCGGCGGCTCTGTTTCGCCCGCCGGGACGAAATAGCCGGACTTGCTCAGCTTCTTCTTCCATGCCAGCGCCTGGCGCACGGCGCGGCGGAGGCTGCCAGGGCGATCCAGCCCGTACAGGTCACACAATTCCGCCAGCGCCGCCTGATCTTCAGGGGTGAGGCGAATGGTGAAACTGCGGGTTTTCACTTCGGTTGTATCGCTCACAGTTCCACCTCCCAGGCATCACGGGTGTAGTCGGCAATCTCACGTGCCGCGTCCGGTTCGAGCGCCACCCCGCGTTCGTTCTCCCACAGTGCGCGCTGGTCGGTTGCCAGCGCCATGCCCTCGGCGGCATCGAAGCAGCGGTCAATCCCGCCCTTCTGCGCCACCTGAATCAGGTACTCTGCCGAGGCATACGCCTTGTCCCATTCGCCGGGGACACAAGGCGCAAGCTGCGCTTCTATCTCCCCTGTTTCCGGGTTGCGCCCCAGCGACAGAATGGAGGTGACACAGTTCTCGCGGTCTTCCTTGTCGGGCTGAAAGACCCCAATCCAGTAGGCCGTCCCGGTTTCAGCATCATAAAAGGGCGGCGGATCTTTGGTCGGGTCGAAGTTCTCGGCTTCAATACCAATCGCGCTCAACGCCTGAAATGCCGAGCCATCTTCGATCTGGGGCGCTTCCAGTTCGGGTTCAATCACCACACCCCCCAGTGCAACCGCCGTCTGAATGAGCGGATCAACGGCATGGTCAGGCGGTTCGTCGCGCCCACCGATGCCGCCATCCTCCAGATCGCGCAGGTGTTCATAGGCGGCATATTCTTTGAGCGTCGCCCCACGCCAGTTCTCCGGCTCCGGGTTCATCTCCGCAGCGCGGGCTTCCGCAAACTCCGGCACCTGATAGGCAGGCAGCCCCTGATCGTGGATCTGCTCCTGAAGGCTGTGGTAGAAAGCCGATGCCACATCCACATCGTCAAACGAGGCAACAGGCAGATAGCTCCCGCCCAGATCACCTGTGTTGACGTTGGCATACACATCCAGCGCGCCAATCTCGTAGCGTATGCCATCGTCAGTGTCGCGCTCCACCCCAATCAACCGGGCATCATGCCAGCCCCAGCCTTCATCGGCTGGTTCGGGCTGCTCAAACCCCTGCAAGCCGTCCTGTGATAAGGGTGGGACATCGGGCAGGTGCTGAACATCCTCAGGCATGAAACGCTCATCGTCGGGCAGCCAGGGATCATCGACAGGCACATAGTCGTAATCCGGCGGCGGTGCGCTGCTGAACAGGTCGTCCGGGAACGGATCATCCGGCATGAAATAGGGTTCATCCGGTGGCGGCGGTAGCCAGTCGTCATAGTCGATAGGTGGCGGTTCGGGCATCAGGTCGATGTCACTCATGCGCTTGCTCCTCCGCCGGACGCAGGGTTAACGGTTTGGGCGAGTGCCGCGCCTTGACCTGCGCGAGCGCGTATTCCGTTGCTTTGCTCAGGTGCGGATTGAAGCCGTCCCAGAATGTTCGCAGCACCTCCAGCCGGGTTGTGCTGCCTGCCGCGATCCGGTCCAGCTGGTCTTCCAGTCGGGCGGTGTAGTCGTAAGCCAGCACATCGGCAAAGTGCGCGGTCAGGAAGTCGCACAGCGCGATGCCGTTTTCGGTGGGTACAAGCCGCTTCTGGCTGACCTTCACATAACCTTTGTCTTTCACGGTTTTGACCATGCTGGCGTAGGTGGAAGGGCGACCTATTCCGCGCTGTTCCAGCGCCTGCACCAGCGCCGCTTCGGTGTAGCGGGCGGGGGCGCGGGTCTGATGGTCTTCCACCAGCGGCGCGACCAGCTTCAGGACCTGGTTATCTTTAAGCGGCGGTAGCGTTCCAGTGTCTTCGTTCCCGTCTTCGCCCTCATCGGCGGGTTCTTCATAGACCTTGAGGAAGCCGTCGAACAGCAGTGAACGTCCCTGCGCCCGAAATTCCAGTGGGAACGGCTGACCCTGTATCTTGCCCGCGTAGATGACCGCGCCGGTGATGGTGTAGAGCGCAGGTGACATCTGTGAGGCGATGAAGCGTTTCCAGATCAGGGCGTACAGCGCTGCTCCATCACCCTCCACGTCTTGCGGCAGACGGTTCACATCCGTCGGGCGGATGGCTTCGTGCGCCTCCTGCGCGTTGGCGGTTTTGACGGTGTAGGTGGGTGGCTCTGGCGGCAGGTAGTCCGAACCATGTTCACGGGCGATGTAATCCCGCGCCGCCATCTGCGCTTCGGGCGCGATGGACACACCATCCGTCCGCATGTAGGTGATCCAGCCCTGCTCGTAGAGCGTCTGGGCCAGCGCCATTGTCCTGTCAGGTGATAGCCCCAGACCTTTGGATGCTGCCTGCTGAAGCGAGGAGGTGGTGAAGGGCGGCAGCGGCTGGCGCGGCTTCACCGTCCGTCCCGCTTTGCCGACCCACATCTGCGCTGGTTGCAGCAGGGTCACCAGTTTGTCCAGTGGTTCGCGGGTCTTGAAGGCGCTGTCTGCGCCTTTGACACGGTGCAGCTTCGCCGTGAACTCCGTACCGTCAGCCAGCAGTTTAAGCGCCAGCGTCCAGTACATTTCAGGGGTAAAGGTCTCGATCTCACGTTCGCGCTCGACCACCAGGCGCAGGCAGACACTCTGCACACGCCCGGCGGAGAACTTGCCATCCAGCGCTTTGGCCGCCAGCGGCGAAGCCAGGTAGCCTACCAGTCGATCCACAATGCGCCGTGCCTGCTGCGCTTCGACCAGATTCACATCGAGCGCACGGGGATGAGCGACAGCTTCGCGTACCGCGTCCTGCGTAATGGCGTGAAACAGCGCCCGGTAAACAGGTTTATCTTTCGGTACATTCGCCAGCTTCAGCAGATGCCAGGCAATCGCTTCGCCTTCCCGATCCGGGTCAGTGGCGACGTAGACCGCTTCGGCATCCTTAATCGCCTTGAGCAGCTTTTTGACCACATTGCCTTTGCCGGGCAGCACTTCATAGGTCGGGCGGAAGTCAGCGGCGACTTCCACCCCCAGTTCGGCTTCGGGCAGGTCGCGGATGTGTCCCAGACACGCCTCCACCCGCCAGCCCTGCCCCAGAAATCCGGCAATCTTTTTGGACTTCGCCGGGGATTCCACAATCACCAGTTTCACGTTTCTTCCTCCTCAGTCATCCAACGTCTAATCGCGGCGCTGCTTTGCAGATGGTGGGTCAGCGTCCGCAGCAGTTGGCGGGCGAACTGACGGCTTCCCAACATCGAGGTGGGCAGCCAACTCGCGCTCTCTGAGAACCAGCCAGACCGGCCATTCGCGGAAGGCGTGGTAAGCCTCTTCTTCGAGCGCCTGAAACGGACTTGCAGTGGTCTTTTTCGACACGGTTCATCCTCCATCGAGTAAAAATCCTTCAGGTGGTTTGGAAGCGGGCGATCTCCCCCGCCGCCGGGCGGTTGTACAGATACCAGAGACCTTCGTCCTGAATATCGAGGACGTAGTGAAAGCGCGGCAGCGCGGCGATGATGTCACGGTGCTGCTGGTTGAGATGCTGGAAGGCGGCATCTTCGTGGAAGACATTCATCCCCTGCCGCTGCGAGAAGACCACGCGGATGGGGCAGTTCTCAAACACCAGCCGCGCTTTCCCCTGCAAAAAGATCGACATCTGCTGATCCACACAAATGAGCTTTTTGCGTCTCGTGCGGAAGGTCTTCGCCGCTTCAATCAGGAAGTCCAAGAGCGACGGATGCCGCATCAGGCGGTAGACCTCATCCACCGCAATGATGCGCGGCTGTTCGTCGATCAGGCTGTCACGCCGGATGGCAGAAAGTACCTGCGTATACGCCAGCGCTTGTAAGATAGGGTCGCTTTCGAGTTCGTGGAAGCTGAAGACACGCGGCTCAATCTGCTGCCTGCCACCGCGTGACAAATCCACGTTGGTCGCACCATTGAGGAATTCCGCCCACGGTCCCGACCCGGTGCAGAGTCCAGCGATTTCATCCGCCAGATTTTTGGCGATGTGTCGGGTAGCTTCTTTGTCGCCCAGTCCCGACAGCACATCGCAGACGACATCGCAGGTCGGCGCAAGTTCAGGACTGACCTTACTGAGGTCGGGGAAGCCGCGATACAGGATTTCCAGCGCCTCACCCAACAAACCGCGTTCCAGGTTCTCGCGCTGTGCCCCGGACAGTGTGCGTCCCAGTACCGTTTCATAAATGCGGGTGACATGGGATACCTGTTCAATCAGCGTCGGAAACATCACATCCTGCGGGTTGAGTTTGGTCGCTTTGGCGCTCATGACATACCAGGGCAAACCGAAGGCATCCGCGATGTGCTTGCCATGGCCCATCGGTTCGAGCAGGTCGAAAGGGATGCCATTCTCGGCATACTCCCGCGTCAGATAGCAGTTCAGTCCGAACGTTTTCCCGAAACCGCTGACTCCCACCCAGATTTCATGGGTGGCACGTTTGTCGCGCCACGAGTTGTGGAACACGGGGTAGGACGCGCCCACCGCTTCCCCGCGCAGGATGCCATCCGTCGCCGACAGCTTGCGGTAGCCGAGCGGCGAGAGCATCACGGCGAGTTCGCGGGAAGTGACGGGCCAGGTGGTCGTCGGCACATTGATGTCTCTGGTGTGTTTGGCAGTAAAGAACCCAATGGAACGCGCCAGCAGTTCGCCGACTTCCTGCCTGAGCGAGAACCATGCCCGTGTCTCGTTGACCACCGTTTGCACCCGTTCCTTGAGAGTGTTCAGATCATCAGCGGCAATGGCAATCGTAAGCTGCACCATATGCAGGGCGTCACCGTTGTTGATCTCCTGCAATGCCTTGCGGCAGTCGGCAATGCGCTGGACTGAGCGGCTGTCTTCGCCTGTCGCGCCTGCCAGATGCACCTGATACGCCTGGATGATGCCTTCCAGCGCATCAATCGCCGCATTGCGATCATAGGTTTTCGAGATGTCCACCGAGAGCGCCAGCGGGAAATTGAGCCGGAGCAGCGGCGGTAATGGACGAAAGAAATTCCACGTCGCTGGAGCGAACTCGTAAGAAGTCAGGATCGACCAGTACGGACGACCACCGGGACGACCTGCCGGAGCCAGATGCCAGAACGGAGTCTCGCGGATTTCGTAGCGTCCTTCAAACAGCGACGGCCATGCGCCTTCTGCCACCTGTGTTTCAAATGCCGAAGCCATACCACCGGCTAAGGCGCGTGGATTCTGATCGCTCCACAGCGCCATGCCACACAACGCCCGCTGGTACTCGGCGCTGTCGTTCAGGCTCTCGAAGTGACGACGGTATTCCATCAGCAAGGCGCGTCGCCGCGCATCATCGACTTCCTGAGCCTTACGGCTCAGGCTGCTGATTTTGTCATTGAGCGTGGCGGGCATCTGCCAACAGACGAAGCGTGCGGGTTCGCGCAGGGTTCGCAGCCAGGTCGAGAAGCGCGCCTGAAGCGACTGCACACCTTCTTCCGTCGCGTGCAGCATGATGTCAAAGGGTTCGATGACGAAGGTACGGACGGTACTCATCAGCGGATGACCTCCGTCATCGGGGCATCCACAAACACCAGCCCATCGTCCCGATCTGCCTCCGCAGCGCGGGCGAACGTCACCCACTCGCGCATGTCGATGTCGTAGTTGGGCTGGGCGGGCGCAAAGACCACTGCCGCATCCAGCTTCACCAGTTCGATGGGCAGTTCCAGCGACTTCGCCAGATTGCCAAAGAGACCTTTGGTATCACGAGCAGCCGCCAGCAGCAGTGAACCACGCACGCGGTACATCAGCCGCTGCCAGAGCGGAAGTCCACCGCGCGTCCCGGTCATGATGAGGACGAAGAGGGCAAGCACCACGCCTGCCGGAATCGCCCAACCGGGCATCACGATGTTGAAGACGGTATAGGTCAAGCCGCCGCCCACACCGCCCAGCAGCAGGCGTTTGAAGGGGATGCCGAAGAACCCTTTCTCATCCCGCAAAAGCACATGCGATTTGAAGTCGGCTGCCATACAGCCACTCCTTTCATACAGAAAAGGCGCGAAGCGCATCCGCGCCTCGCGCTGCGTGTGGGATGGGGGATTAGGGACCGGCGAAGGTGATGAGCGTGGTGACACTGGAGGCGA
>DAOUCY010000053.1:0-14212 GCA_034431625.1 Anaerolineae bacterium
CAAACATATTCACGCCGTCACAGCGGATGGCTTCGAACTCAAGACCATGCTTTTCGTCTTGGCTTCCTCCATCTTTGCCATCTTCGGTCAATAGGTAGCAACTTGGGTTAATTTAACCCAACAATGCAACGTGGTCGCAGACAAGTCGATGGTTCCGTGTCACGTGTTGCGTGACAAGACAAAACACGCTGAGCAGGTGATATTGCCTATTTCGGCCGCCTGCACTAGCAATCAGAGCATACAGGCAGGACAATTATGGATTTCTTTGTAACGCACGTTTCATCTCGGTCCATTGAACTGACCACTCAAACCCTGCTATCAACGTATCTGAGTGAAGGGAAGCGAGTCAAGGAATTCGAAGAACAGCTTAGTGCACAGCTTGGCCTCTACAACCCCGTTGCTCTGAATAGTGGCACTTCAGCCCTGCATCTTGCACTCGTCCTAGCAGGTGTCGGAGCAGGGGACGAAGTTATTCTGCCCGCACAGACCTTTGTCGCTACAGGCTTGGTAATCTTGATGCAGGAAGCGATACCTGTTTTTGCTGATATCGATCCGACAACAGGCAATATCTCACCGCATTCGATTCTCACAAAACTCACTTCACGCACTAAAGCAATCATCCCGGTACACTGGGGTGGCTATCCGTGTGACATGGATGAAATCAATGCTATCGGAGATCAACACGGATTAGCGGTGGTTGAAGATGCTGCGCATGCATTAGGCGCGACCTACAAAGGTAAGCCGATAGGTGCCGTTTCGCGCTTCACTGCATTTTCGTTTCAGGCGATAAAGCACCTCACAACGGGTGATGGTGGCGCACTTTGTTGCACGGACATCTCAGATGCTCATAACGCACTTGTTCGTCGTTGGTTTGGCATTGACAGAGCTAATAGCCAACCATCCGTTCTCGGTGAGCGCGTCTATGACATTGATGGGGTAGGCTTCAAATATCACATGAACGATTTGGCTGCATCGCTGGGATTAGGTAATCTAGAAACCTTTTCGTTACGGCTGGCTCGTCGCCAGCAGATTGGTCTGCTTTACCGTGAGCAACTTGCATGTGTACCAGGTTTGCAGTTACTTCGCTCAGATCCTGATCGCACCCACGCGTACTGGTTGTTTACGATTCTCGTAGAGCGGCGGGAAGACTTCATTCGAAAGCTAGCTTCGTATGGTATTCCCGCATCGGTGGTGCATCTGCGGATTGATCATAATACGGTCTTCGGTGGTCTACGTGAGGATCTGTATGGTCAGGCGGAGTTCAACGAGCGGCAAGTGTCTATACCGGTGCATGAGGCGTTGAGTGAAGAAGATGTTGACAAGATCATCGATACTATCAGGTCGGGTTGGTGATTTACATGCATGAAGTTGCAGTTATCTGCGCAGAGAAGGAAGTTATCGAACTAGTAGAGAGTCTGCCTGAGCTGCGTCTGATCGGAATCATCGATCCAGATGCAGGAGCAGACACCCTGGGGCATCATTGGTTAGGCTCTGATTTGGCATGGGCCGAAGTGAGTCGCCAGTTTCCAGGCATCAAAGCGATCATGGCGCTAGATACACCAAAACTCAAGCAAAAACTTGTGGAATCAATCTATGGTATCCAATCCCTTGGTTCACTAGTTTCACCCCTTGCACTAGTCTCCCCGAGCGCCAGTCTTGGAAGTGGATGCGTGATTCAACATGGCTGCAAAATCCTGGCAAGTGCAAAGATAGGGATTGGATGCAAGGTGAATGCCGATGCAGTGATTCATCATGATTGCATTGTGGGCGATTACAGCACGCTTGCACCAGGATGCCGATTGTTGGGCAAGGTATGTATAGGGGATCGAGTATTTGTAGGAGCCGGGGCTATAGTTTTGCCCAAAGTCTCTATTGGCGCCGATTGTGTAATTGGCGCCGGTGCAGTGGTTATCGGGGATGTGGAACCACAATCGGTTGTGGTTGGAGTACCCGCCAAGCCTGCTCGCACTACTTAGCAGAATATTCCCGTGCGAAAGAGGAGAATAGGTGAAACATCTACGTGTCGCAATTTTGGGTGGAACTGGTTTCGCAGGGCGAAATGTACGCGCAGAGCTGGAAGCAGCTGGGATAGAAGTAGCTGTTTTCAGCCGCACAACAGGATGTGATTTGCTTGATCTTTCTGAGTCATGGACAAAGCTGGATGCGTTTCGTCCAGATTACATCGTGAACTGCGCTGCGATGGTCGGGAGCGTGAACTATGTGACCGACTTTGCAGCGGATGTTCTGGACATCAACATGCGGATCATACTCAATACTTACAAGATCGCTCAACAAATGCGCGAAGTTATTGTGATTAATCCTATCGCAAATTGCGGCTATCCAGGCATAATGGATCTTTACAAGGAAGAGAACTTCTGGGATGGGCCCCTCCACCCTTCTGTATTATCGTATGGTAGCACCCGCAGGATGATGTGGGTGGCATCAAAGTGCTATTTCAATCAGTATGGGGTGCGGTCAGTGAACTTGGCTGTTCCTAATATGTACGGCCCTTATGACAGCACCAATCCCAACAAGACACATGCACTTAATGCCATGATCATCAAATTTGTGAGGGCTGTCAAACACAATGAGGAACAAGTCGAAATCTGGGGTACCGGCAAGCCAATTCGAGAATGGCTATACATCAAGGACTTTGCACGCGTGATACGGCGTGTGGTAGAAAGCGGCTTGACTTCCTTAGAACTTGTCAATATTGCACAAAATGGAGGTCAGACAGTCAGAGAATTGGTGGCATTGATCTCACAGGCCGCTGGCTATCAAGGACAAGTGGCTTATAACACACGCTATCAAGACGGTTCTCCAAAGAAAGTAATGGACGATCATCTTTTCCGACAGTACTTTCCGGATTTCGAATTTACGCCTCTTCAAGATGGTATTGCTGAAACCATTCAATACTATCACCCCATTCTGTGAGATTCGGGGAGACGATAGTTGATGAGCTTGCGCAGGAAGATGGCTTTTGCCACGGCGATATCTTTGCTGGGCAGTGTGATTGCTGTTGCTGCAAGCTATCTGCGGAACTGGATGACAGCCCGGGCGTTAGGGCCAGATCAAATCGGCACACTCCTCCTGGCGGTTACTATCATCAATTGGAGTGTAGCCGTGCTGATGCTTGGGATGAATGTCAGTATCAGCAAGTTCGTGGCCGAAAGAACATCTGACATGCCGGCAGTGCGGGGCGGGGCTCGATGGGCGCTCCGCATGGGGGCTGTCAGTGGTGTAGTCGGGATGATTCTGATTGTTCTGGCAGCATGGCCACTAGGTCACTGGGTGTTTCGACAGGAACCTCTTACTGGAGTGCTGGTGACTTTGGCGCTTGGCGTGCCTTTTGCAATCATGTTGGCGATCTCCAATGGTGTCAGCCTGGGTTTAGGACATGTGGGGCATCAGGTGGTGGCGAACAGCATTGCTATGCCGCTGATATGGCTCGCAGTGGTGGGATTTGCGTGGGTGCTCGACCTTGGCCTGTTATCTTTTGCCGCTGCGCTATCAGTTGCTTGGTTGATCTCTGCGGCAATCGGTTTCTTGTTGGCGCAAAGAGCCATGGGAACGGGAAATGCTAGAATACCGCACGGAGGTTCGAAAGCGATTGTCGTTGTCGGCAGCGCGGTCTTTGTCTTTACTGTCGCCAACTATCTTTGGCTGTGGATGGGCAACGTAATGCTTGGCCTATTCTGGAGTCCACGCGAGGTAGGACTCTATGCACTTACCTTTCAGTTCGCATTCATGTTAACCTATGTTATCGCCGCTGTATCCAGTTTCTTCGCTCCCGCGGTCGCGTCTCTGCTTGCGCAGGGAAGTCATAGACAACTAGAGATGACTAGTAATGAGGTGGGGATGTGGTGCGGCTATGGCAATCTGCCCATTGCAATAACACTGTTCATAGGCGCAGAATGGTTTCTTTCGTTGTTTGGAGCTTCATTTGCCGTAACGGAGGCACAGTGGTCACTGCGGATACTAGCTGCGTGCTTCCTCGTCTATTCCATCCTTGGTGCAATGCCAGCCAATGTACTGAGCATGGGAGGTCAGCACAAGAAGAACGCGTGGATAGAAGTCGCGATGGTGCCGCTCGTCTTTGTTCTGCACATGGTAGTTAGTAGGCGCCTGGGTGTAGTAGGTGCAGCCATGGTGACGGGCATTTCCTTGACGATAGTAGGAGTCTTGCGTAGTCTCGTGGTGCGCAAGGATTTTGGATATTGGCAGATAAGAAGAGTTGATGTCTGGCGTTTTGGGGCGGTGGGAGTGGCTTCAATGCTGTTCGCTGGCGGCGCCAACTACCTGGTTCAGGATACCCCACCGGTTGCTGGCCTGCTAATCATTCTCATAGCTGCCGTGAGTGGCGAATTGCTAGGTCTCTGGTTGGTGCGCGAACCTTTGGCGCTGAAGTTAGCGCATGAGATGAAAGTACGCCTGACAGATCAACGGGGAGTAGCCGTTGAAAGGTCGACCACGGTGCCAAAGTGATACGGTCGGGATGAAGCAGGATTTTCGTCTGACTTGCCGACATAAGGATTGAGGACATTATGCGAATCGGTGTGTCCGTGTTGAATTATTCGCATATCCTGGGTGGAGGCGCCAATTATGGATTGACGCTCTTTCAGCAATGGCAGCGAATGGGCGTGGACTTCATCGCCTATGTGCGACCGAAATATGCATCTCTAGCGCAGTGTAACGGCATCAATCCTCGCCACTTGAGGAGCCTAGATGTTCCAGGTGGGGACGGCGGCATTGATCATATTGCGGCAATGGTGGCTTGGAACAACTTTGTGCTTGACGGACATTTGAGGCGTGACAGCATTGACATATTGTTCCAGGCCGATCTGTTTGGTTTGGTAATGCGACGCAAGAATCTTCCGGTTGTCTCTGCTGTACATGGAATGAGCCATTGGTTTTTCACCAGTGCTCGCTCTACCGCGATCTATTTCCGTTACATCTACAAACGCGTGTTGAGCGCCTCCGACATGCTAATTGCGATTTCAAATAGCACCGTTGACGATCTTGTGCGGACCTGGCATCAACCGCCTAAAAACATCCGGCTGGTCTACAACGGGATTGACCAAGAGCACTATAGTCGAAGGATCGATTGGCTCCCTTGGGTAGACAACTTCGGGATTGCTGCACCATACATTTTGTATGCGGGGACGTTGCGAGTGAGCAAAAACGTATCCGCCCTGGTTGAGGCGTTTTCAATGTTATCGTCGAGCTATCAAGAACATCAACTCGTTCTGGCAGGCGTTGGGCATGACGATGGCTTGCTGGCTTTGATTGCCTCCAAACCCGATATAGCGAATCGGGTTTTGATGTTGAAGCACGTCCCGAACGACGTCATGCCGTATCTGTACTCAGGGTGCGACGTGTTCGCCTTTCCGTCGTTGTATGAAGGCCATAGCCTCGCCTTAATGGAAGCAATGGCGTGTGGTTGTCCGATACTAACATCCAATTTTGGTTCGATGCTGGAAACAGTTGGCGAGGCAGCAGTGTGTGTGAATACTTACGATGTGCAAAGCATTGCCGATGGGTTGCATCGCCTGCTATCGGATCCAGAGCTGCGGCAAAGAATGGGTGCAGCAGCGCGCGAACGTGTAAGACAGTGGACACCTGAGGCTTGCGCTGAAGGCACATTGAAGGTACTGGATGAGACTTGGAAAGATCACAGACCCAGAAGCAAGACCTAAAGGAAGCAAAATGACAAAAGACTATTGGTATGTTGATGCAACGGGACGTATCCTGCAAGGAGAAGAAGCTCGAATTGCCATTGAAGGGAAAAATGATGCAGGGTTCCTAACTGACCAGGGAATCAAATCCGTTCCAAAAACACGATGGAAAGAAGCACAAGAGTTTGAATTAGGATACTGGCTCACGCGTGCTTCAGCGCGTGACGATAGGAACGAAGATCACGCTGCGGAATTCGCTGAATATGGAGCGATCCGCAATCGTAACTTTGCCAACGCGATTGAGTTGGGTTGTGGACCATTCACCAACTTGCGCATCATCGGTAACAAATGTTCGATTCAGAAATGTTCGCTGCTGGATCCTCTGATCATGTCGTACCTGGATCTGCCAAATTGCAGATATGATCAGCATACTCTGCATTGTGATGGTTTTTTCACGCGAACGCTTGCAGCTAACTTTCCCTCACGTGTAGTGCGGAGGATGATACGTCAAATTATGCCTTCGGTGCTGAATTACGGCGCCAGAAGCATACCTATCGAACGCCTTCATGCCTCTTCAATCGAAGACATGCCTACAGATGGTTCTGCATATGACCTGATTGTTATCATCAACGTGATCGAGCATTGTTATGACATCGATCGTATTTTCGAGAACATAATCAAGATTGCTGCTGATGATGCCATCTTGATCTTCGCTGATAAATACTATGAGCCAGAGATGGTATCGGAACTGGTTAGTGGCCAATACTATGAATCTGGGCATCCCCTGATGGTGGGACGCCAGGTGATTGACACGTTCTTGGAGGATAATTTCGCCCCGCTATATCGTAGGACCACGCGCAAACCATTGCCCCATATACCTGTAATGCCGTACTACGATGCTATTTACTTCATTGGACAACTTAAGAAGAAGGCATCATAACTTGATGATTGAGCCACTGACGATTTCTGTAGTCATTCCCACGCGTAACCGGTGCCAATCTCTAGCACGCGTGCTTCATGCACTAAACAAAGATGCCTATCCCCAACTGGAAATCATCGTCATCGATGCTGCATCTAAGGACAGCACGGTAGAGGTGCTACGGTCTTTTGGTGAAAGGGTACGGTGGATATCAGAGCCAGACGCCGGCGAGTATGATGCACTGAACAAGGGAATCGGCCTGGCCAGAGGCGAAGTCATCAAGTTCATGAGCGATGATGACGTATTGCGTTCGGGGGCATTTCAGCTCGCGAGCGACTATCTCGCCAAGCATCCTGACATCGACATTGTTTTTGGACAGACAGCGTTTTGGGAAGTCCGAAATGGGCAAGCACGTTACATCGAGACAACAAGCTCGCTGAATCCGGCTCGATTGACGACGCGGCATTGGCTTCGCCAGCAGACAGGACTTCAGAGTATCTCAGCGTTCATTCGCCGGCGGGTATTCGATCAAATCGGGCTGATGTCAGTAGAGTACGCTTGTGGCGATGTCGAATTCTGGACACGGGCGGCATCAAGGGGCATCAAGATGGGACTCATTCCAGACGTGGTCCTTGATTACCATTACACAGGGCAAAACGGAGTTATCACGAAGGAGTGGCAAATAGCTGCAGAGATGGTTCGACTCAACCGATTATACGGCACTACATCTGATGTTTTGTTAGCAGTATGGCGTCACTATCCACTGCATATACTAGCTGTGTTGTCTCGAAAGTTGGGTGTTCACCCAGGGAGATACGTCCGGAGTTTGAAAGCATGAAAGTGGAGCGCATTAAGAGTTGGCCGTGCCTGGGCTTCTTGCGATGGTTGCACCTTGGCATCTACAACCGCGTGATCACATTTTTGCCATCCTTTACCATCCGCCATTGGGTCTTGCGGTATATCTATGGAATGAAGATTGGTCGTGGGACAAACGTAGAAATGGGCGTTCGTCTTTTTTCACCGGAACGGATAAAGATCGGAGATCACTCAGTAGTTCATTTTGACGCCATTTTGGATGGGCGATCAGGGCTGGAAATCGGAGATTGTGTAGATATCGGCATCCAATGTCACATCTGGACACTCGAGCACGATATAGATGATCCCGATTATGGCACCAAGTCAGGCAAAGTATCCATTCATGACTATGCCATCATCGGTGGTCGCTCAACAGTCTTGCCGGGGATCGCTATAGGTGAAGGGGCAGTCGTTGCCGTGAGTGCCGTGGTAACCAAAGACGTTGCTCCTTATGCTCTGGTTGGTGGGGTGCCTGCGCGTTTTATTCGTGAACGCAGCCGGAACCTCAGATACGAGATATCCTACCGAAGGTACTTTCATTGATCTCTGCTGCAAAATCGCATATGTGCACAAATCGATTGTTTTGGACGACAGTTTGCATTCTAGTGATTGTACTTTCGGCTTTGGTGGTATTTGCCCCAGCCTTTCGAAATGCTGCCAGTCTGCAATTTGCTCGGGGGTATTCGTCACAAGAATCCTCTGCACATTGGCGTCAAGCAGAGTATCTACAGAGGAAAGCAGTGAATCTGCACAAAGCGTCTGTTGATGAGATTACCCGATTGGCAAGGATAATGTTGGCGCTTGGTCAGACAAAAGACGCGATCTCGGTGTGGGAAGACGCTGGGTTTCCATACGATCCATTCTTTATACTTGATGCCGGGAATGCTTTGTCGCGCATGGGCGATGAGGATCGGGCATTGGCTTACTGGAGGCGCCTGCCGGACATAGACGTTTATTTTGGGATGCGAGGTCTGGCTGCTGAAAGTTCAGGTAACTTCGTGACTGCCCTGAACAATTATCAGATCAGTTGGTCCATCACTGATCGTCCTCTACCGAGCAAAGGTGAGTTCTTACTGAATTTTTGTGAGTTACTCAGACGTCAAGATAACTTAACCCAAGCAAAGGTCGTATGCGAGCGAGCACTACAATCGGGGAATATTTTCTGGTCCAATTTGGTTCTTGGACTGCTGTATTTAGATGAACGCGATTTTGTGACGGCAGAGATGTACTTCAGTCAGGCCATGTTAAATGACCCAGATTATCCCCGGACATATCTGTGGTTGGGGCTTTCTTTGGCAAACCAGGGCAAATTACCTCAGGCAATGCAATTCTATAGGCAGGGGCTTGTGCTGACACCCAATGATGGCTGGCTAAACTATCTGATGGCAAAAGCGTTGTGGGATTCCGGACAAAGAACTGATGCACGGAAATACCTTGAGAAGAGCATTCAGTTCGTTCCAGACACTTGGGAAGCGGCATATTTAGAAGATGCGCGTAGGTTACTTGGTCAGCTTCAGCCGTGAGACGACGAGCAAGGACATGTTGCCAAGACCATGAAGAATGACGTTGCATCTGCATCTGTAAATGACTGCCAAACTCTGAGGATAAACCAATCAATAGAGCCAGTCCAGCTCCGATATCGTGAGGCTAAGCGGCTGCGCAAAGCGCCCCAGGCAGTTCTGCTGGCCCTGGTTGCGACAGGACTGTTGTGGAGCAATGTTCTGCTGTTTTGGTTTCTGGGCTTTCCGGTAACACTGACAATACTGTATACCGCTATTCTGTTCATCTTCGGAACGATTAGTTGGCTTCGCCTGAGATATCGAACCAGCAGACTACTCTTCCCGGCGATGGTGTTGCTCCTATACGAATTTGTTGTACATGGTGTTTTTTTTCAAGGACTCAGCGATCCTCAGTGGCCCCGTTCCTTCGCACTCCTGGCAATGTGTGCCGGCTTGCTGACGATCTCTGGTCGATTTCAAATCAGCGAATCGCAGCTGCCCACATTGACTAAATGGGTGAATTGGAGCGCATACCTGTTTGGGGGACTTGGAGTTGTACAATTCATTTTAGCTAACATATTTGGTGTTATTTGGATCCCGTTGCCTGATGAGTTTGCTCTCGGCGGGTCAAATGCAGAAAGCGATGCATTTCGCTTTGCCGGCTTGTTTAGGTCGAGAGGAATATCATCCGAGTATTCTTATTACGGTTTGGGGATGGTTGTCTTGGTTGTGCTGTGTTTGACTCTCCTATCTCTCTCCCCTTCAGACCGTAGGTCAAGATCATTCCAGTATGGAGCGATTCTGATGGCTGTAGGTGGTGTTATTGCCTCAGTCTCATTTACTGCATGGGCTGTGTTCGTTATATTTTTGCTGTTCTATATATCTACCAACCCAGGTATTATCTTGCGCCACAAAAGGCTCTTAGTGGGCAGCTTATTGCTAGTCATCACTACGATTGTTCTTGTTGCACCATTTCTGCAGAATCGCCTGATAAATATACTGTCAGGTGTGGATAATTCTTCCAACTATCGCCTTCGAACAACGATAGATCTGATGATTGCCCCGGCCAATGACTTGCGATCCATTTTGCTTGGCACAGGTGTAGGTATGGATGGCAATAACCCGGTAGTATGGGAAACATTCGAAAAATACCTGAGTCGAGACTATCTTGCCTGGGTCACAGGAGATCGCACGCGACTAGTAATCGTTTCCGGATGGGCATATGTTATAGTTACTATGGGGTGGATAGGACTTGCGCTCAACATGTGGCTTATAGCTGCTGTCTTCCGAGGCCGGCGTAAACGGTTCTCTCTCACGTTGCCCCTTTTTGTATTTTCAATCGCCTATTTGTTTGCCGTGGGCGGTTATCTGTCACCCGAGTGGTGGGCTTGGTTGGTTCTTGTAGCTGCTCTGAAGGGAGTGCAGCCCCAATGACGCCCCAAAGACTGATGTTCCTAGCATGGGAAAGCCCGTGGCCGGCACATAGCGGCGCCATGTTGCGTTCCTTAGGGCTGCTCACTGAGCTAGGCAGGGCTTTCGAGATAGAACTTCTAGTACTGTCTCGTTGCCCTTTATCCGAAGAACAGACAGTTAAGCTTAATGGTTTGACCAAATCTCTTTCCGTAGTTCCCTTAAAGGATGTTCTCTTAGGTGATAAGTTTCGGACGGCGCTGAAGATTCTACAGCTAGGCTATCCCTACCATAGTGCTGTTCTCAAAGTATCCTTGCAGGCGCATCCAGAAGTATGCCGTGCAATCGAACAATTTCCTGGCATCGTTTTCACCAGCGTAGGTCACTGGGGTGCTCTCGTGATAGATCGGCCAGCACCGAATTGGATTCTGAATCAATGCGACGCCGACGTAGAATTCTGGCGAGTCTATGCTTCCCAAACTACAGGTGCATCAACACGCCTCGCAGCTAGGATAAACCACTGGCTGGCGCGTAAGCATTTCCCGCGCATTTATGGCAACGTCGGACGCATCATCTCAGTCTGCGAGGAAGACCGGCAGCTTACCCTAGCGCTTGCTCCCCAGGCTCAGGTGGATGTCATCGAGAACGGTGTGGATTGCGCCTACTTGACCCCGGATCGAACTTCTCAAAGCAATCGACCCCGTCTTCTCTTCACTGGCACGTCTGCTGGGCGGAACGTGACAGCTCTGCGGCAATTTGTCTGCAACACATTGCCGCTCATCCAGCAACGCATTCCCAATGTCGAATTGCTTGTCGCAGGCAATTTCAGCCCGCAAGCTCAGTTGGAGTTCAGGCCGTTTTCCGCGCTGCGCTTTACGGGTCGAGTAGAAGACATGCGTCCCTATTTCAACCAAAGTCATGTATTTGTGGCGCCCTTCGAGGAGACACACGGGTCTAAGCTCAAAATCGCAGAGGCGATGGCCATGGCAATGCCGATTGTGTCTACAGCGCAGGGTGTTCGTGGTTTTGCGCTGACACATGGTCAATCCGCCTTAATTGCGGACAACAATGTGGAATTTGCGTCCTGTTGCGTTGCGCTCTTGCTCTCTTCCGAGTACAGAGAGCGACTGGGGCAAGCCGCCCGGCAAAAAGCACTTGAGACCATTGATTGGCCGGTTCTGGGGAAGAGGCTCGTGGAACTTGTCGAGGATACAATCAATCGGCTGGCAAGCTCTTCGCAGGTGAAAGGAGAACGTAGATGAACTTGCAGAAGAAAGCGGCCATTATGCGGTTGGCGGCTCATACTCCTTTTGGTGATCGCTGGTATCGCTGGGAAAGAAGAAGTTTGGGTGCTTAAGCGCCAGACCGACGAGTCGATATACACGAGAAGTTTCAATCCTGTTTGGCAGAAGGTCTCTACATCACCACCATTAGGATAATGTTACGTTATGCAAAATAACCCGTTCGTGTCAATAATCATGCCGATCCGCAATGAGGCTGGTTTTATCGAACGCAGCTTAGGCGCTGTTCTGGCACAGAACTACCCAGCCAATTGTATGGAAGTTCTAGTCGCCGATGGGATGTCAACGGATACTACACGAGAAATCATCGAACGGTTACGTTTACAGCATACAAGTATCTCTATCCAGGTTCTGGACAATCCAGCGTTGATTGTTCCTGCTGGCATCAACCGCGCCCTGCAAGTTGCCCGCGGTGATGTTATTGTGCGCGTCGATGGACATACAGAGATCGCCCCCGACTATGTACAGCAGTGTGTGGCTGCGTTGAACAGTAGCGGCGCCGATAACGTCGGTGGGAAGATGACAGCCGTTGGCAAAACCCCATTCGGCAGAACTGTGGCGTTGGCTACGAGTACTCCCTTTGGAGTCGGGGGGGCCAGATTTCACTATTCCAATCAACAAGAATGGGTGGATACCGTTTACCTAGGGGCGTGGCGTAGAGATGTTTTTGAACGTATTGGCCTTTTTGACGAGGAATTTGTTCGCAACCAGGATGATGAATTCAACTACCGGCTGCGCGAGCACGGCGGCAGGATTCTGCTCAGCCCCCACATCAAGTCGATATACACAGGAAGAAATTCACCGAGCGCGCTGTGGCGACAGTATTTTCAATATGGCTTCTGGAAGGTACGCGTACTGCAAAAGCATCCTCGTCAGATGCAACCACGTCAATTTGCGCCACCGCTGCTGGTGGCAGTGCTGCTAGTATCGGCCTTGCTGGCTCTTTTCTTTAGGCTTGGCCGCTGGTTGCTAGTGTTGGCTGTAGGAATTTATGCGATTGCCAATCTGGCTATTTCACTTTGGCTCGCAGCAAACAGAGGGTGGCCCCATATGATGCGATTGCCACTCGTCTTTGTAATTCTTCACCTGGGATATGGAAGCGGTTTCCTTGCGGGATTGATCCGTTTTGCGGATCGTTGGGGGCGTAGATCGAAACATCCCGCAACAGGTAAAGGAGCTGACCACAATGCCAAATGAGGTGGAACGGATAAAGCGCACCTATCAAGGCTACGCTGAAAGCGGCAAATTTGCTACATGGTCTACGTCCAACGCGGGCAATATCTATGCCTACCGAGAACGACAAGCTGCCTTGTCTACACTTCTGTACACCTACGGATTCATGCCGCTTACCCATCGTCACATTCTTGATGTGGGATGTGGAATGGGTGGCATCCTTGCCAACTTCGTCCAGTGGGGTGCCGATCCAGACCATCTGGTTGGTATTGATTTGCTTGAAGAACGCATAGCATTGGCAAAGAAAAGGCATCCCAACCTGCGTTTTGAACTGGCAAACGCCGAAAGACTGCAATTTGAGGATCAATCCTTCGATTTGGTGCTCTATTTTACCGTTTTCAGTTCAATACTTGATGATGCAATGGCCTATAATGTTGCAGCCGAGGGGGCAAGGATGCTCAAGTCTGGTGGTGCAGTCATCTGGTATGACTTTCGCTATCCTAGCTATAATCAAAATACTCGTCCCATGCGACGTCAGGACATCCAAAGATTGTTTCCCGGTTTCACCCTCCATTTACGGAGTATCACATTGGCGCCGCCAATTTCCCGTCGTTTGGGTAGGCTGACGAATTTGCTTTATCCATCCCTAACAGTCATACCCTTGTTGCGTACGCATTATCTCGGTCTGATTATCAAACCTTGAGTTATGAAAGCTCATAAGCCCGCTAGAATCGGAAGTCAGATATAGACCATGCGAGAGTCCTTTTTGCCCTTTGCCCTGCCTGATACCGATCAAACTGAGTTACAGCAGATTGGTGAGGCGCTGAACTCCGGTTGGGTCACCACAGGCCCCAAAACCCGCCAATTCGAATCTGGGTTTGCAGCCGCCGTCGGCGGCAGACACGCCATCGCCGTCAATTCGTGCACGGCGGCCATGCACCTGGCATTGGAGGCGGTTGGTCTGCAACGGGGGGATGAGGTGATTACGACTCCCTACACCTTTGCCGCCACCGCCGAGGTCGTGCGCTATTTCGACGCCAAGCCTGTGCTGGTGGATGTCTGCGCCGAAGACTGCAACATCAACCCGGAACAAATCGAAGCGGCCATCACACCGCGCACGAAAGCCATCATTCCCGTGCACATTGCCGGTCTGTCCGCCGACCTTGATGCGATCGGTGAGATTGCTGCCCGCCACAACTTGGCCGTCATCGAAGACGCCGCCCATGCCTTTCCCACGCGCTACAAGGGGAGGATAATTGGCCAATCTCTGCAGGACTCACCACATCACACATCACGCATCACGCAACATGCCGTCTGCTTTTCCTTTTACGCCACCAAAACCATCACCACCGGCGAAGGCGGCATGATTGTCACCGATGA
>DAOUCY010000054.1:0-3969 GCA_034431625.1 Anaerolineae bacterium
GAACAGGCGACAGCGGCGCTGCCCACCCTGATGGTGCTGCCTTCGCTGATTCCCTCGGATACACCAACGCGCACGCCACTGGCAACCGACACACCCACCGCGACGGCAACACTCACCCCGACCTACACCGCGACGCCAACGGCGACCTTTACACCAACGCTGACCCCGACACTCTCGACGCGGGTGGTCGAAATCAGCGCAGTCATGCCGGGTGTCTATATCCCGCCCACAGCAACGAATTTTCCCTTCGGCACGATCCTGCTGTCCGCACCACCGCAGCCCATCGAGCCACTGCCGGATGCAACGAATGAGCCACCGCCCTATGAAGGCTGGTACAGGTTCGAGTCGGACAATCCGGCAGTACATTACAGCACGCCCTGGGAGCCACGTCTCCATATGAATGCCAGTCGGGGGCAGTATCACCGCAGTGAAAATGGGCAGAGTTATGCCAGCTTCACGTTTGAAGGCGAAGGCTTACGCATCCGCTACGTCGCTGCCCGCAACATGGGCATCTTTCAGGTCGTGGTGGATGGCGTGGTGATCGACACCGTAGATGCCTTTGCGCCGGAACTGGCGTTCCCCGGCACACGGGTTTACACCGTTGGACGCGGGACGCACACGCTGGAACTTCGCGGCGCCCAGGAGCGCAATCCACAGAGCGAAGGCTATGTGCTGGCGCTGGATGCCGTGCAGGTGTTTCGTGGGTCAGCAAACACGTTGATTATTCCGCCACCTGTCGAAACCTATACGCCTACCCCTCAGCCGATGCCCGCCGCAGGCGTGGAACTGGTCGGTGCGCCGCCGACAGTGCAGGCGACCACGACCCCCATTCCACCCGCGCTGGTGACGGTATCCGTCGTCATCGCCTACGACGAGAACGGCAACCGCGCGGTTGATCCGGCGGAAGGCGTGTCGGGCATTTCGGTGCGGGTGGTGGAAGTGGGAACAAACCGCGTCATCGCCCAGGCATTCACGGACAGCAGCGGCTTTGCCCAGCTTCAGGTGGTGACTTCCGCACAGGCGCGGGTCGTCGTGCCGTATTTTGGCAAAGTCTGGCAGCTTCCCAACAGTCGGCGCGGTGGCAATCTGCGGTTTACGCTGCTGCTCACGCCTGGCAACCAACCCGGTCTGATTCCTTAAATGAGGAAAACTGTGATGAAGAATGAACTGTCTCTGGCGCAGGTGCAGCGTTCGATGCTGCTGCGCTCGATCTATCTCCTAGTCGCGCCGATCATGCTGCTCTTTGCAGTGTTGGCGTGCGGCACGGTTGTGACTGATCTGGCTTCGTACACCTGCCCGACCAGCGTACCACAGGCTACGGCGACGACACTGGCAGGGACACCGTTGCCCACCCTGCCGCCACCGCCGACCCCCTACACGATCAGCCCACCGCGGGACTTTTATGTCGGGGATGCCGTGTTTGTCGGGCAGTCCGGTGCGGCGCTGCGTCTGCGTTTCCGCCTGCAAAATGTGCAGAGTCAGCCCGCCGGGTCGCGCAATCTGGTGACCTGGCGGCTGGAAATCCGCAATCTGGGGAGTGCCACTTACGAAACCATCCCCATCGCCCTGATGGTGATTACCCGTATCACCACCGCCAGCGGCGAAGAGCCGGGAACATGGCAAACCTCAGAAGTGGCAATGGCGGCGGCAGGGTTCACCAATGAAAACTATGACCCCCTCACACCTGGCTCGACGCGAGTCTATCGACTGGCGGCATACATCCCTGTCGGGAGCGTCAACCAGTTTGCCTACCTGCTGGACGGCGAGGGCGGCAATCGTATCACCTGGGTCAACGCCGCCAATCCCTACTGCTCCGGCGATGTCACCGATTAGAAGAAAGGAATAACCATGCCTGATTTCGCACGGATGATTGATGAGCTGTTCTACAGCGTCATCGTCCTGATCGCCGGGGTTCACTGGAGCCTGCAAGAGGCGCTGCTGATGGCAGGCTACACCGTGAAATTAGTCAATAACTGGCTGATCGAAAATGCCTTCATGCCGATCATCGCCCAGACGAATGACAGTCTGAGCGTTGCCGTCAGTGTGGTGTTTGTGGTCGCGCTGCTGGTGCTGGGGATCACTTATCTGCTGGCGGCATTTATCCGGCTGGATGTCGTCGCGCCCCGCAGTGCCATCATGTGGTATGTGGCAGGGGTGTTGTTCTTCACCATTGGTCCCAGTTTCTATCAGGGCATGAACACCTTCCGCCTGAATATCAGTCAGGTGATGTACCTGAGCGTCCTTCAGGGACTGGACGAGAATGCCGGAGATTTTTCGTCGCTGGCGCAGGTCAATTCCAACGATCTGGATTTAGGACCGCTGTGCGACCAGTTTGATGTTTACCTGCCAGGTGCTACGGGACCCGGACCGATTGATGGGTTGGATATTGCAATGGCGTATCTGCGCGGTCACGCCCAGGATGTCATGGGTTATCCCCAGCCCGTCTACTCGCCCGGCTGCGGCATTTACCTGCAAAACCCCAATCCTTCGACGTGGGCAGGGGCAGGTGGTACATCCGTCGTGCCGATGGATTGGAACATGGAAGGCAATTACTTTGACCATAATGTTTCGCCCATCACATGGGATGGGGTCGAAGATTCAGTGCGAGACGGCGCGGTGTCAATGGCAGGCTCATCCCAGCAGCGGGCGCTGACGGCGTGGCCGCTCCTGCTGTTTGGATTGGTGGAACAGATCGTGCATCTGCTCATCACGATTGCGATGGGCATCACTTTTGTCTCGTTTGGGGTGGCGATTCTGTTTGCCTTCTTCAAACGCACCGAGAGCATCGCCCACAGCATCATCAACCAGTGGATTGAACTGATCGTGCAGACCACTATCATTGCCCTGATTCAGGCGCTGGTGATTGGCTTCTTTCTGGCGGGCGCGGCAACCGGCAGCGCTGCTGCCATCATTGGCATTGGGCTGATCTGTCTGGTCTTCATCGTGATTACGATGTGGTCAGGCATCAAAGCGGTCTGGAACAGCTTCAACCGCCTGTTCAATGCGATGGGTCAGGTGTCGGGCAGTGTCCTGCTCTCGCCCGGTTCAGTCACGTCCGCCGCAGTAACGGGGGCAACCGCTGCCGCGACAGGAGGCGCTTCCCTGATGACCAGCATGGGGTCGAATGCGCTGGCAGGCATGAACGCGCTGAACAATGGTGCAACAACAGCGCAGACGGCAGGCTTGATGTTCGGCGGATTCAACAGTCTGAGCGGTGCTGCCCGCACTCTAACGCATCTCCCTGGTTTGCGTGGGACAGCGTTAGGCGACGCTGCCGAGCAGTTCACCGAAGGCGCGGCGACGCGGCAGGTGGCACGGAACATTCCGGTCATTGGGCGTGCCGCTGCACCTTTAGTCGGCGCAGCGCTGCTGAGTGACCGCGACCCCGCCAAAGCCGAATATGATGAATACGGACGAGTCGTATCGCGTCCGATGCTGGTTCCGGCAGTCGGCGAAGCGCTGGAAGGCTGGACGCTGCCGAAAGATGCCAAACGCAAACGCAGCGCACATCCACAGAACGATGCTGACTGGTTTGAGGATGAAAATGGCGAGATGGTTGCAGGTTTCACGCCAGCCCGAGCGCGGCGCACGGGGATGTTTACGCCTGTCGCTGCTGTGCCTTTAAATGATATCGCAGAAGGTGAAGGCAAATCGGATGCCCGCCGTCGTCAGGAACGCAGTGATTACGCGGCGGAGATGAACAGCGAAGAGATGGAACAGCATGTCTCCGATGCGCTGAAAGCTTCTACGGGAACACACTCGACGCTGGGGGCGATGATGGAAAAAGATGGCAAAGGGGATATGAGCCGCTTCGACCAGGTGGCAGCGCGACTGGAAGCGAGTGCTGAGGCGCTGGCGAATGCCGCCCGCCTGCAAATGCAGGTCATGCTGGGGCAGTTGAAAGTGTCGGGTGGCGGCGATGTCGCTGGTGTGATGGGCGATGTCATTCGGGGAATGCAGATGGAGCGC
>DAOUCY010000055.1:0-6429 GCA_034431625.1 Anaerolineae bacterium
GAAAGGGCGCGTCGTAAGTTTTCCCGGAGCCACTGTGCCCCGACGGTCTCCTACAGACGGTCGCGCTGATCCGATATGCCATCCCCGCCCCCAACAACCCGGTTGGACGGTGCTACAGCGGTCGTGGGTGCTGGTGTATTGTGAACACACCAGACTGGAAGGGTCAACGTCTCGTGGTCGGCGTGCAGGATGATAACTGCGGGCTGCCGGGGCGCATCCAGGCTGTGAAAAACGGACAGGCGCAGGGTCACAGCTGCGTCGGTCTCGCACCGATAGGCGGTATGAACTTCATTTTCGACTTCTCACGCTCATCACAGTCTGCGGATCGTGGTGAGCGTCTTTTTTGCTCACAAACATTACATTTCACCTTTCAGGAGGTGTGCTATGACCGAAATTACGATCTACACGGACGGCTCCTGCCAGACACAGACGCGCATTGGCGGCTGGGCGGCGGTGCTGTCCTGCGGCAAACATCGCAAGGCCCTCAGCGGCAGTGCGGCGGGGACGACCGTCAACGCGATGGAACTGACGGCGGCGGTGAACGGGCTACAAGGCGTAGACACTCTTGACCACGCGCTCAAGGGAGCGAACCAGACCGTCACGCTGATCACCGACTCGCAGTATGTGGCACGTGGCGTCAACGAGTGGATGACCGGTTGGATTGAGCGCGGCTGGCTGACGGCTAACAAGAAGCTGGTAGCGAACCGCGTCCTGTGGGAGCAGCTGCACGGGTTGCTGGCAGGACATCAGGTCACCGTGACCTGGGTGCCGCGTGAACAGAACGCCGAGGCGGATGGGCTGGCGCAGGAAGCACGGCTCAATCATGGGTTGACCGCGACGAAGCTGGTGACGACGACCACCCACCTGATGATCGCCGGATCGCGTGAGGCGACCGCGCAGATGCTGGACTACGCCCGCCGTGCGGTGCGTCGCGCTCATGAACGCGGCTATACCGTCATCGTCGGGGACAACCCGAAGGGTGTGGATATGGCAGTGGTACGCGAGTGCCGACGGCTGAAGACGCCGGTGATCGTGGCGGGTCCAGGCAACTTCCCACGCAACGGCGGTTGCAAGCACGGGCAGTACGTCAAGGTTCATCGGGACACGTACAGGGCGGCCAGCGGGCATCTGCTCAACCGCTACACGGTGCGCGATCGCTGGCTGGCGGACACCGCTCAGATTGGTCTCTTCGTGTGGGATGGTTCGAGTCCAGGCACGAAAGCAGGGTTCGATTACATGCGTGGGCGCGGCAAAGACGCTCACCTGATTAACTTCGGTGCGGAGGTTTAGCGATGGATACCATAATCGCCATATCCAGTTACGGGTCACACAGAGTCAAAAACCGTCATACCGGAAAGACGGTATCGGCGTACAAGATTGGTTACAGCAGTGCCGCGAGTGCGGTGCTGCTGGCACTCTACGTCGACCGGGCGCGGGACGTGTCCTCCAAACAGGCGTCGTACCGCTACATCCAGATCGACGCTGAGGTTACCGTGCGGCATGGCTACATCCTGCTCAAGGTGTCAGACACAGAGCTGGTGAGCGCGGAAGCCATCACCCGTCAGACGCACCGTCCGGCGGTCTACCGCTGGCAGGACGATGCCTGGGTCGAGTTTCCCAGCCTGAAGTCACCGGACTACGCGCCGGTGATCGGACGCAGCGGTCCGGGGTTCAACCCGACCGGGATGCTGATCGTGTCGGCATCCACCGGCGCAGCGGAAGCGGCGATTGCGGGCATCACAGCTGAGAAAAGCCAGCGCAGTGAGAACGATACGCCCTGGTGGTGGTTAAGAGGCGATACCTATCCGCACCGCGACTTGCTCAAACGTTGGGGTTGCCGTTGGAGCAAGCGGCAAAAGGCATGGTACTTTATTGGTCAGGCGCTGCCGGAGGTGGTACAGGCGCTAATTGACACACAGCGAGAGGATGACGCGCCCTGTTCAGATGAAGAAGCGGAGGTGATTCTAGGCGTAGATATTCAGCCTAAGCCTCAGCCAGAGACACCACGTCTGTACACGCTGGATGAAACGGTCTATGCCCGGCACGATCTGGTATCGCCTGATGGCAAACCCATTCCAACCGGTACACGCGGAACGATCACCCGGCTATACAACCGCAATGCTTCGCATGGCTGGAGCTACGATGTCGATTTTGAAAATATCGGCACAGGGTGGTTCTTCGAGCGCGAGTTGACCAGTCTCGAACCGGTGCAGGGTATCCGCATCACACGCGGAGCAGTTGTGCCACCCGGAGCAGTTCCACCGCTGACCGATGCCGAGATTAAGCAGTCGCTGGTTGCAGGCGGTCATCAGCCGGAAGCTCTCGAACCGGACGACACACCAGAGGAGGTAGAAGTCCCCAAAATCCGCATCATCAAACCGGTGTTGGATGTGTCCGAAGACACAAAATCGGATGCGGTCATCACCGCCATCCGTCAGACAAAGGCAGAGGCTCTACCCGTCTTACAGCCCAACGCAACCAGCAAAGGCAAGCGTGTGCTGGTGCGTATCCCGCAAACACCCTGCGGCGAGCTAACTGGTAGCATCACGGGCAACGTGTGGGCTTACGGGTACGCTGTGCATGAAGGCGTGTGTATCTACCTGAATATGGGTGGGCCGCGCATGGCAGTTGAAGCGATCCGTGCGAAACTGGCGAAGGGTGATCAGGTGTCGTGTGTTCCGTGGGATGCGCCGGGCATCGAGCTGACCGCCGGTGAGGGCAATACGGGCATGTATGCCGCGTTCATGCAGAATATCCCCGAAGCCAAGTTCACCTCACTGATCCTGTGCCACGAACTGCTGACTGTGCCGAACTACGGCGGCAAAAGCACGACGTTCATCTTCCATGTGTCTGATGAACAGGCAATGGCGCAGCTGCGCCACCACGTCACCAAGCTAGTGAAGGTGCCCGTGTTTCCCGACTGGACCGGCTACCTGTGGCAGGCGGGACAGAGCGCGATGCTCGTCCGTAAGACACGCGGCGCGGGTGGTCTGGATGTGCTGGCCGTTGACCTGGACGTGGACTCATGGACACGGCTCATGACCGGCGGATTGAGTCAGGGCATTATCCGCCTGCCGCAAAACGCCTGAAACACAACTTCAATCGACCAATCAACAGCCTCTGAAATTCAGGGGCTGTTTGCGTTTAGAAAGGCTGAAAATGTCCCGCATGGAAAATCGGGAAGTGATGGGCTTTTTTGCCATTGACCCCAAACATCACGCAGCGATCACCTCGCTCGTCACGCCTGCCACGCCCGCTCACAAACTGCTTGATCCGTATGCTGGTGAGGGTGAATTTCTGGAAGTGGCAGCACGCGCATGGAACGTCACGCCCTACGCCAACGAGTTGGACGGTGCCCGCGCCGAGCAGTGCATCGCCCGTTTCGGACCGAAGCAGGCGGTTCGCTGCGACGTGGAACGCCTGATCGCCAGCAACAACGCCTTTGATTGTGGCTGGTTCAATCCGCCCTACGACCATGATTCCAGCGCATCAGGTAATAAGCGCATCGAGTTTCGGTATCTGCGCCATTCGTGGAAATGGATTCAGGACGGAGGGCTGGTGTTCTGGGTGGTGTACCTGCACCATCTCACGGAGGATGCCGCCGCGTTCCTATCCAAAAACAGCTCTCGCGTTGATGTGTGGGCACTTCCGGGCAAACACTTGAACGAATACGACCAGATCATCGTGGCAGCGATCAAGGGCTTGCAGGCCAACCCGGAAGCATTGTACGAGTGCATCATGGCACAGAAAGCTGCGCCGCAACTGCTGGAAATCCAGCCGGAACCGATTTACAAGCTGCCCGCGCCCAAGACGATCACCCGCTTCGTGTTCGCGCCGGACGTGATTGATAAAGCGCAGGGCTTGAAGCTCATTGATGAGCAGGGCGCGTGGAAGACCAACGGTTTTCAGGCGTTGCTGGAAATCCCGCAACCCCCGCCGCAGATTGAACCGGTTGTTGCGCCGCGTCCTGGTCATCTCGCGCTGGTGCTGGCGGCAGGTGTGGCGGATGGCGCGGTTATCGACACCGAAACCTACGGTACAGTCGCCATTCGTGGCAAGACGCAGCACGTCGAGCAGATCGCCCGCGTTGATGTTGAAAGCGACCCTAACGACCCGGAACGCCAGGTCAAAAAAACCACCATCCGCCTGAAGCCATCGACGACGCTCACGCTACTGGCCGACGATGGCACGTTGGTCGAGATGGACGGCGACGATGCGCTGCTGGAGTTCATCACCGGCAACAAAAAGGCACTGGCTGGCTACCTGAACAACAAGTTCAGCCCTGCCTATCAGTTCGACATGAACGGCCTGTCGCGCTGGCTGGATCGCATCCGCTTGAAGGGCAAGTATCCGCTATACGCCGCGCAGAAGCACGTCATCGCCGCCATCACCAAAGGCTTTGAGAAGCGTGATAGTATCCTGCTCTGTGGGATGATGGGGACGGGCAAGACCGCGATGGGAGCCACTGCCGCGATTGCGATTGCGTCCGGCGCGGTGAGTAAAATCGCAGATGAGATGCGACCCGAACAGGTCATTTTGATTGTGTGTCCGCCGCACCTGGTCGAGAAGTGGAAGCGCGAACTGCTCAGCATCCATCCGAACAGTGTAGTCGAGCGAATCGACAGGCACGAAGATGTGAAGCGTTTCATGTCCCGTGCTGAGAAAATCGGAGCCGGTGTGCCGAAAATCGGCCTCATCAAGCGCGATCTGACCAAGCTGGGATGCAGTCGGGATATCGCCGTTGTCTGGCGCGGTGAACCCGTCGCGCTCTGGCGATACAACCAGCCTACACCCGAAGGGTATGAGCCGAGTCAGCGCATCGTCAAACAGCGCGTGCCGAAGTGTCCGACCTGCGGTCAAACGGTTATGCAGGAGAAGAAAGGCGTTTCGATGCCCGCTTCCGAAAGCTGGCTGAAGTCCGGCAAGCGGACGTGTAGCGTGTGTCAGGCTCCGCTGTGGCAGGAAGCGCGGGACAATGGTTCGCGCCCAGCAGCAGGCGAGAAGTATCCGAAGAAGAACCCGCGTTACCGGCTGGATGAGTACATCAAACGTGCCTATCCAGACCGGGTGTATCTGCTGATCTGGGATGAGGCGCATGAGGCCGCACATGGCGACACGGGCAACGGCGAGGCATTCGGACGATTGGCAGGGGTCTCAAAGAAGGTTCTGGCGATGACCGGCACACCGTTCAACGGCAAAGCCTCGTCACTGTTCAACATCGAATATCACCTCAATGAGCGCGTGCGCCAGCGCTACAACTGGGGCGGCGCGGATCGCCTCAGTCGCAAGGAACGCGGGACAATCCACTTCCAGACAATCATCGAAGGCGGTAGCAAACAACGTGGTCGCGCCGAGTCGAGCTGGGTGTCGGACATGGGTGTGCGCGAACAGGTCGTCGAAGAACGCCCGACGTATGACAGCAACACAGGTGCTTACACAGGCACATCGACGTATGAGCGTCCATATGAAGAAGCCCCCGGAGTCTCGCCGCTGCTGGTAGCCGAGGTGCTGGATCACGCGATCTTCTTCTCACTGGCCGATCTCGGAAAGGCATTGCCGCACTACGAAGAGATCGCGCTGCCCGTCGAGATGGACAGCGACATCTACGACCAGTACGACCGCACCCGCAGTTTGCTGAAGGATTACCTCATCCAGCGGCGCTGGGAGGGCGACCAGACTTTTCGGGGCGCCTATCTTCAATGGAGCATGGGCTGGGTGAACACGCCGTTTCGTCCGACGGAGGTCATCCACAACATCAAACATCCCATCACCGGCGAGAAGCGCCCGCACATCGTCACCCGCATCCCTTCCTACGGTGAGGATCGCATCTACGCCAAAGAGCAGGCGCTCATCGACCTGCTGAGGGAGGAACTGGCAGCAGGTCGTCCGTGCGTGGTGTATCTGCGGCAGACCGCAACGAAGGACATCCAGCCGCGCATCGAAGCGCTCATCCGTAAACACGTACCCGGCGCTGTGCCCTACATCCTCAAGAACACGGTCGCAGCGGAACGACGCGAGAAGGTCATCGAAGCGCAGATTGCGGCTGGCGTGAACGTGGTCGTGTGTAATCCTGAGCTGGTGAAAACTGGCCTGGATTTGATCCACTTCCCAACGTTGATCTTCCACGAAATCACGTTCAATCTGGGCACGATGATGCAGGCGGCAGCGCGGGCGTATCGACTCAACCAGACGCACGGCCACTGCAAGACGTACTACATCTTCGCTGAGGGCACGATGGAACATACCGCCGTCCAATTGATGAGTCGCAAGCAGCGTGCAGCCAAGCTGCTCACCGGCGACATCGGGCTTACCGGGCTGGATGCATTGACCGAGGGCGAGAGTGGTTTCGAGGAGGCGCTGCTTGATGCGATTGCGAAGGACGAAACGCTGCTCGATCCATCCGAGATGTTCAAGGTCAGCGCGGGACAG
>DAOUCY010000056.1:0-41991 GCA_034431625.1 Anaerolineae bacterium
GCCACCGATGGTGAATACAGCCCCATGTTGTTTGAACCAGAACGAAGCTGCCAGCACTAGTACCCCTGTCAAATTCCAGGCTCGTGAATGATTCTGGCTAATCATGTATGTTCCCAGGAGCGCTGTGAATAAGAACCAGGAGTCAGAGTGAGCATTATCCAGATAGGTGTCCATGACCCGATAAGCGGCTGCGAACAAACCTATTGTTATTAAAGCCCACCATCGAGAGCGTGTCTTCTGAAAAACAACCATGAAAAGCATTAGGCCGGTCCCAGCCATTCCTAGGACTGCAACGAACCGCAGCGTCGGCAGCCCTAGGCCAAAGATCCAACCAAACGGCACGCTGATGACATAGTACAGGGGGTTATAGGCTAACGGCACATATTCCGGCCTCGGAGCTGGATAGATGTAGGCGCCCTCCGCAAGCTGTCGAACGTGTTGGAGAACGGTGCCCTCCATCAGGTCAAGAAACAGCACAGATGGAATGTGGTTAAGCCAGAGGAAGCCATTGAACAGAATCTGAATAAGGACATATATGAAAAGCCCTTGAAGGATGATCTGGGTTCTTGTCGAATAGTGACGGGCAGGGTCTGCTTGCAGCCACTGCTTAAGGCCGGATAACGCTCGAATCTTATTTGGCTGGCACAAGGAACACACTTCCGTCAGGTATATTGGCTGCATTTCTACTATGCGGCCAAGGGAACTGCTTCCGAATAGGAATGGTTCGGTCAAAGATTGGGCAGTGATCTCATGCTCTTCAACGGCCCAATGGGTCTTCTACAGTTGGTATGGACACGGTTGAATATCTCTAAACGCTTCTCACAGTATATTATACACCGTATACCCCCTAGAAGTCGTCAGGGTACGTGTTAGATCACTGAAGCAGATCGATGTCGGCCTACACCCTCAAAATTTGTTGCACCACGGACACAATTAGAAGGCTGCAAGCGGCGTCCAAATAGAGCCTGAGCGGGTGACTCTGCGGGTTGAATCCACTATAATGACCATCAATTGTGGAAGGACTTTATCGTGAATGCATTGATCGACCCGAATGCCATTCCGTTGGCTTCGTCCGAGGGGTGGCAGCCTGATCCGAACCATCCGCGTCGGCGTCCGCCGTGGATCAAAGTCAAAGCGCCAACAAGCGACGAATACAAAGAAGTCTACGGCCTGATGCGCGGCCAAAAACTCCACACAGTGTGTGAAGAAGCGCAGTGCCCGAACATTGCGGAATGCTGGGGTAAGCGCACAGCCACTTTCCTGATGGGTGGGGATACCTGTACGCGCTCGTGCGGGTTCTGCGACATCAAGACGGGGCGGCCCAGCCCAATCGATTGGGCGGAGCCAAACCGCGTGGCCGAGTCCGTGCGAGCGCTGGGTTTGAAGCATGTGGTGATCACTAGTGTGAACCGTGATGAGCGTCCGGATGGGGGTGCTCCGTTGTTCGCGATGGTGATCAAGCGGATCCGGCAGCTTCAGCCAGGATGCAGTATCGAAGTGCTGATCCCGGATTTCAAGGGCAGCGAGTCGTCGCTCAAGATCGTGATGGACGCACAGCCGGAAATCCTCAACCACAACGTGGAAACCGTGCCGCGCCTGTTCAAGAAGGTGCAGCCCCAGGACAAGTACGAGTGGGCGATGAAGACGCTGGGGAATGCCAAGAAGATGGATCCGCTGGTGCTGACCAAGAGCGGCATTATGGTCGGGCTGGGCGAAACGTTTGATGAAGTGGTAGCAGTGATGCGCGATCTAGTAGGTCTCGGCGTGGACATCTTGACCATCGGGCAGTACCTCCAGCCGAGCAAGCAGCACTTGGCAGTTGAGCGCTTCTATCTGCCGGAGGAATTCGACGAGTTCCAGCGGATCGGCCTCGAAATGGGCTTCAAGTGGGTGGAGAGCGGTCCGCTCGTCCGCAGCAGCTACCGCGCCGAACAGCAGGTGCGGGAGCTTTCCAAGCTGAACTACATCAAGCTGCGAGAAGTGTCGCTAGAAGCTGAATAAGCAGCTCAGTCTCGATAGGTAGTGTGACATGACGACAGCCGGATGTGCCTGCATCCGGCTTTTTGTTTGGATGCTCCTGATTATTCAAACCGTTCGAGGATTTTGGCGTAGGCCTCGTTGAGCACCTGCATTCGTTCGGTTGCGCCGGGTGATGGGTCGCGGTCAGGATGCAGGTGGTGGGCTTTGCGGCGGTAGGCTTTCTTGATCTCCGCCAGGCTGGCGCTGTTGGGGATGTCCAGCAGGTCATAAAAGGGCTGGAGAGGATCATCCTCGACAGCTTGGATGATCTGCTCATAACTATGCTGTGAGGTAAACCCAGCGACCTTGCGGACGCCCAGTAGATACTTGTTGTCGAAGGTCGCATATTCTCCGCTGAGATCGGCGAGGTTAACCGGATCGCCGCAGTGAATCCGGCGGTCGCGGCTGATGCTGACCGGAACAATGGCGATGCGGCCTTCATCGAGGCGATAGGCATAGACTTTATCGCCGTAGGCATGGAGCAGTAGGCGCAGGGCGTCGCTCATGAAAGCGGTTTGGCCGTCGGGGGCGATCAAGTCGAGCGACAAAATGAAGAGGGTATGCTTGTCTCGCTGGGTATTGGCATTCAGGGTCTTCTTGACGAAACCGACGGAGAGTTCGCCCGCCAAGAGATAGATGACGATCTCCTCGTGAAAGCTGGGCTGGGCCACATCTACAACCAGCGCGCCTTCGTCTAGGATGCGAACTGAATGAATGTTATCAACACGCCGGAGCGCATCGACAAGATACCGGAAAACGATGTGCAGACCGCTCACACCGACAGCCTCGCTAGGACATTGAATGAAAAGGGCGCACGGTCTTCATGCGCCCCTCAACCGAGTTCATATGTCAGATAATCTTAGCTTTCGATCACCTTGTCGTCAATCAACTGCTGCTGTACCTTCTGACCGCGCGGGTCGAAGGCGAAGTGCTGGCCGTGGAGCTGAAACTCCATGTCCGACATGGCGCGGCCTGCGCGGTTCTTCTCCACTGTGAAGACTACCCAATCCCGGAACTGCTTGGCTGTATACGGGTTGAAGGCGACATGATCCTTCGAGAGGATGTGGTACTTGTTGTTCATGATGATCGCGATGTCGGACTCGTAATCGAGCGCGCTGCTGCCCCGCAGGTGGAACAGATGAATGCGCTTGCTCTTGAGTCCTTCGCGGTCGGCGGCCACAATCGCCCATACCGGCACATCCAGCGACAGGGCGATATCTTTCAGACCCTCGACGATGATGGTGACTTTGTCGTTTTCATCACGGGGGCGTTCAGGATAGACGGCCACTTTCTGCAGATAGTCGACGAAGACCGTGACGTTGCCGCCGGTGGCGTCGCAGAGGCGCGCGGTCATCTCTTTGATAGCCTTGAGGGTGGTCACAGCCGGGCTGGCTTTCACCAAGATCATCCGGTCAGAGTAGCGCGCCATCCGCGCCAGCGCAGGAGCCGTCTTGGGATTTTCCTTCAGGATGGCCTGGAGAGAACCGGGCGCGTTGGGATCGCGGCCCATAAATCCCTTGGCGCGCTCGGCCACGATGATCTGGTACAGGTCGCGCAGCTTGACGCCGCGGCTGAGGTCGATCTCCGGCGGATTGACGCTCTCCAAGCAGAGTAGGCGGTGCATCAGGTGGGTTTCGGTGTGTTCGTAGGATAGGTAAAAGGCATACTGGTCGGGCCGCATGGCAATATTGCGGGCGATCTGCAGGGTGGCAATGGTTTTACCGATACCCTGCGCGCCGCCGAGCAGCACAAGCTCAGTCTTGCGAAGCCCGCCGCCAATGAAGCCGTCCAACGGATCGAAACCCGTTGACATGGGCACGTAGTCTACCAGGTCACCCTGGATGACCCGCTCGTTAGCCTCATTCAAGACCTGCGTCAATGTCCGGGGAAGATGTGAGCCAGGACGTCCGCCTGCTGAAGGTCGCGCTTGGCCGGATTGGGCACTGGCTGCTCGAGGCTGCTGAGGTTGGACCGGCTGCTGCGGTATCGAAGGGGCTTCATTGTCGAGCGGAAAGTTGGGATCAGGCTGAAGATCCCCTGTGAATCGTCGTGTTGCCATCTACAGTACCTTATCCTGGAGCAAACCTTCTATCTTCATTTATAGAGGATTCAACCATTGAGTGCAATTCAGATTTACCTAGTTTATCATGAATCTGTGGAAAATTCGGGATGAATTCATAAGCACATTACCAACCCTTAATATTGAGCAAATACAAGTTCTTTTCTTACGTCACTACATATTGATGGTTTATTCACAATTGACTGAGAAGTGTGCTAGAATGAAGATGTTTGGCGGTCGGCGGCGTGATGCCCCAGCGCGGTCAGCACGCTGATTGACTGGAAGACATTCGTACATCGAGTACGCCCAGAGGGTATCAACTTGATACAAGAACTCATGAACCGGGCCGACCAGCGCGGCTATCTCACGTTTGATGATGTTCTCGAGTTACTAGATGAAGATGGGGAGGATGCCAACGTAATCGAAGCCATCTTGGTCGAACTGGATGAACTAGGGATTGAGATCCGCCAGGAGAGTGAACCGCCAATGCCGATGCGCCTGGACATGGGACCGCTCGACGACATTGAACTTGAATTTGAACCCGAAGAACTCCCCCAAGACCCCAGTGTGGGTGACATCAACGCCGTCTCAGCCGATGACCCCGTCGGGCTGTATTTCCGCCAGATGGCACAAGAACCCCTCCTGACTGCACAAGAAGAAATTGAACTTGCAAAACGTATAGAAATTGGAAAAGACGCCCGCCGCGTCCTGTTCCGTCCTGGCAGCCGCGAACTCTACGGCGCGAAGTGGTGCAGCCACATGGATCGACTGATCCAGGAGGGCCAGTTGGCGCGCGAACATCTGGGACGTGCCAATACGCGGCTGGTGGTCAGCATCGCCAAGCGGTATATGGGCCAGGGTCTGCCCTTCCCGGACTTGATCCAGGAAGGCAATGTCGGCCTAATGCGGGCGGTAGACAAATACGATTACAAACGGGGTAACCGCTTCAGCACCTATGCCACATGGTGGATTCGCCAGGCGATCACCCGCGCGTTGGCGCAGAAGACCCGGACGATCCGTATTCCGCTGCATATGACCGAGCGCATCCGCCAGATGTACCGCACCGCGCAGCATCTCGAACAGAGCCTCGGCAGGCGACCGTCTCCTGAAGAAATCGCGCTGGAGATGGATTTGCCGGCGGAGAGTGTCCGCGGGATGATGGATGCCAGCCAGCATGCCATCGCCCTAGAACGGCCGGTTGGTGATGATGGCGACAGCGAGTTTGGCGACTTCATTGAAGATCAGGACTCCCCCAGCCCGGTCGAGACCGCCACGCAGCACCTGCTCCAGGAAACGATTGAAGAAGTCCTGAGCGAACTTACCCCCCGCCAGAGCCACATCCTGCGGCTGCGGTTCGGGTTGGGCGGCGGTGAACCGCACACGCTGGAAGAGATCGCCAACAAATTCGGTCTCAGCCGTGAGCGCATCCGCCAGTTGGAAAAAGAGGCGCTCCGCAGCTTGCGGCATCCGCGCCTGGCACATAACCTGCGGGATTATCTGAGTTAGGGATTCGGCGCAAGCCACCGGTAAACAACAGGGCGTGATGAGCGCCCTGTTTTGTTTATTCAGTTTGCTAATGTCTGATCTCACCCCTGGTCGTGGAAGATCAACTGTTCGTAGCCGATGCGCGCAACATCGCCAACGCTGAGGACATGCGGCTCGGTCAGACGCATCTCGTTGACATAGGTCCCGTTAGTGCTGCCGAGATCTTCGAGGATCAGCAGGTTGTCTACGCGCTTGATCTGGCAGTGAAAGCGGGAGATGTTCTTGGCGTCCATGACGATTTCGTTCTGGGGGGCGCGTCCGACACGGAAGAGTTCACCGTTGAGAGGCATGCTCTGCTCACGCCAGGTGAGGTGGGTTGGAGTGACGCCGGGCTTTTTTTCAGTCTCCGGTTGTTTGAGCAGTCGCTCGACCTCCCGCATCCGCAGCGACTGGGTGCTTTCGTGTCGGTCGATCATGGTATACATGGCTTGCGTGGACATCGACTTGCGGTTGTAGCTGTCGTAGTAGTCCGCGCCGCGGCGCATTTCCTCGGCTTGTTTGAGGAGCGCTTGGCGCTCTTCATTCAATGCGTGGTGCTCGATCTGAGAGTCCTCGATATCGAGGGCAATTTGCCGGAGTACTTGGGAGGCCCGCCCATAGTCGCCAGTGTCGGCGGCAGAGATGGCCTCGCGGCGGGCACGAGCTGCTTGGAGCAGCAGTACGGAACGGCGTACATCCACATCCGGGGCAGGGACGGGATGTTCGGTTTCAACGAGATTGACGATGATTGGCAGATCAAAATGCTGGTGCTCGCTGCCCTGTTCGGTAATCGCGTCATATTCGAAGCAGAGAGTAGCAATTTCGATCTGACCGGCAGTAGACAGTGCGGGAATAGACAATTCCAGCACCAGCGTTTTGACCTCATTGGCGAAGACATCTCCCAAACTGAAGGATGCCCGCTGCCCGTCCATGTGCATGTTGTAGGCATTCAACTGGCTGACATGGGTGATGTGGTCGGTCATCACCACGCTGATGGTCAGGTTCTGCCCAACCACGTTGAGCAGGCCGCGCAGTTCTTCCTGGAAGATGGCCGGCGCGGATTCGGGGCTTTCAATAAAGTAATAGGCTCCGCCGCCTGCGTCGGCCATTGCCATCATCAGGTCTTCGTTGAAATCCTTACCCAGTCCCATGGCTGTGGTGGTCACGCTGCGGGTGCGTTTCTGTTTCACCAGATTGATGATCTGGTCGGGGCTGACGATGCCCCGGTTTGCCAGGCCGTCACTGATCAGGATGACGCGGTTGAGAAACTCCTCGGTGGCATTTTGCTCGACCAAAGCGCAGCCTTGCAGCCAACCGCCGCTCAAGTTGGTCATCCCGCTGGCTTTGATGTCGTTGAGCCGCTGGATGATGCTGTCCTTGTGGATGACCGGTTCCGGCTGGAGGAGGGTCTCGACGCTTTCATTGTAGAGGACAACTGACAGCAGATCGGACTCGGTGAGATTTTGCACTAGAAAACGGGCAGCCTGGCGGGTGTAGTCCAACTTGTCGCCGGCCATGGATCCGCTCCGGTCTAGCACCAGGCTCAAATTCAAAGGCCGCCGCTTGCGCGCCTGAAGAGCTGGGCCAGAGACCAGTCTTGCCAGCAGATATAACTTGTGTGGGCGCTCTATCGTCAGAACGTCGTAATCGAGCGCAAAGTCGGCTTTCATGTGCAGAACACATCCCGTTGTGCAGTTCCCAAAGGACATTCTAATGCAATCTGCCGCGGCAGGGAATTAACCTGTCGCGGCAGTGCCTTATCTGTGCGAGGGTACGCTTGCTCCGTTCACAATATGCCCATCAACCAGGGTGATGATCCGATCCGCGCGGCTGGCAAGCTTGGGATCATGAGTCACGATGACGACCGTCGTGCCGGATTCGCTGCGGATTTGTTCGAGCGTTTCCATGACCATCGCGCCGGATTCGGTGTCGAGGTTCCCAGTTGGTTCGTCGGCCAGGAGTAATGGCGGATTGTTTGCCAAGGCCCGCGCAATCGCGACGCGCTGCTGCTGCCCGCCGGAAAGCTCCGATGGGCGGTGGCGCAGGCGATCCTTCAGGCCAAACGCGCTCAGCAGTTCCCGCGCGCGTTTGTCTGGCTTGAATTGCGGCTTACGGGCGAACTGGATCGGCAGCGCAACGTTCTCCAGCGCCGTAAGGGTCGGGATCAGGTTGAAGAACTGGAAAATGAATCCGATCTTTTCGTTGCGGATCTCCGTAAGCTGGTCCTCGTTCATCCGAGTAATATCGATGCCGTCGATCTCGATGCTGCCACCGGTGGGGGTATCCAGGCCGCCGATCAAACCCAGCAGGGTGCTCTTGCCGCTGCCAGACGGCCCAACGATCCCGACGATCTCGCCGGCGTAAATATCCAGGTCTACCCCACGTAGGGCGTGAACGCTGGTCTTGCCGAGGGGCAGGGTTTTCTCTAATGCGCGTGTGCGAATGACGACTCGTGACGGATTCATCACCATAGCTCTCCTATGCAACCACTGTGCTATTCCTCAGTACGCACCGGGTTTCGCTGGGTTGCAGCGTTCGGCTCGATCCATTGTCGCCGAACTGAGCAGGTTCGCATAGGGGATGTTATCACGATGACCCCTGAACACGAGAGATGTGTTTGGCAAAACAAAGCTGCGATCCGGGTTGGATTGCGCTGTGGACTTGATGAACCTGAAGGATGCTTGACTAGGCCAGCGAGTCAACATGACTGCGCTTTTGGGTGCGCTCTTCTGCCGTGATGAATGCCATGAGAATGTCCGAGCGGGTCACAATGCCAACCAGCGTTTCATCGCGCATAACTGGCAGGCAGCTTATGCGGTTCTGGAGCATCAACCGCGCGGCTTCGGCGGCACGGGCATCCGGTGCAACCACAATAGGCGCTGGTGTCATAATCATGCGTGCCTGAATGTGGTTGGCTAGTTCTTCGTCCTGCCAGCGCTCGCGCATGATATAGGGGGAATTCAAGGCCGTCCGGCAGTCGCGGTCACTGATGATACCGATCACATGGTTATCGCCGTTGAGGACCGGCAGGTGATGGCAGCCGACCTGATCCATCAATTCCAGCGCCTCACGCAAGGTGGTATTCAGCCGGATGGTGGCCGGTTTCTGGGTCATGATGTCGGATACATTCATAGCAAATCTCCGAGACAGACATCTCATCCGGCAAAGAGTGCCTAGACACAAATAAATTCAGCCTGCCTGTTGAGATCGATGGAGAGATGGGCGGGCAGGCTGAAGGGCAGGTCTCTACACCTGCCAAATACACCATCAGGCCAGACTTATCCAGAGACACGCTCCGTCTGACGTTGTTTGACCAGCATTCGGAAGACATCCGATTCAGTAATCATCCCAACCAGCTTGCCGTCTTCATCAACGACCGGCAGACCGCTGACTTTCTTATCTAGCATGATCTGAGCCGCGTCAAGAATAGAACGGCTGGCCTCGATGGTGTAGGGATGGCGAGTCATGATCTTCTCGACCGTCAACTGCGCCCACAGGTAGTTCAGTTCCCAGATGCTGAGGGTGGTGGCATCAGACGGACTGGCTTCGCGCACATCGCCGATCGTGATGATCCCAACGAGACGATCGTGGTCAACTACCGGGAGACGCCGCACCCCATTCTCTTTCATGATCTGGTGGGCGCTGCTGATCGATGCGGTTGGCGAAATCGTCAGCACGGGGCTGGTCATCCACTCGCGCACAGTCACATTTTCGAGCATGGCAGTACCTCTTCCACCTGGCAGTTTGCCCCAATTAGGCGTTGTTTACTGACCTCACTATAGATTTTCTGCCGCAGGTTAAGCTACTGCCAAACGTAACACAATTGGCGTGATACATGTACGGCGGCGCATAAGGCCGCAGAGAACAGCCCGGCAAGTGAGAAATTTGTGCAAAAATGCACAACTTCTTGCTGGAAATGAAGCCCTATTATGCTGTAAACCACGCGCCTGCTGAATCACACTAATCGAGTCGGCAGGCTGATAGTCACGCGCGTGCCTTGCCCCGGTTGAGTGTCGATGTGGACAGTCCCACCGTTCAACGCAGCCCGCTGCTGCAAGTTTCGCAGCCCCAAGCCGCTGTTGTGGGTCAGCTCGAAGAGATCGAAGCCTTTGCCATCGTCGGTGATCTGCACAGTAAATTGGAGGCCTTGCTGTTCGACTACAATGCGAATCCGGCGAGCGTCGGCATGGCGCACCGCATTGCTGATCGCTTCGTTCGCCATCTGGCAAACAGCTTCAAAGACAGCAGGAGTGAAGGGAGGGGGTTCGTCAGGCGCCTCAAGTTCGATCGACAGGCTGTCCGGCGTGTGCAGTCGGTCCAGCAGCTCACGCATCGAATCGGCGACGGTGCGTGCTGGACGGTCTCCCCGGTGCAGCTTCATGATGTAGCGGCGGATGTCCTCAATCACAGTGTTGAGATTATGGATGGCTTCGCCAAGTTCGTCGGCGGAGACAATTTGATTCATCCGCATCAGATCGAGATGCATCCCGATGGCATAAAGGGATTGGATGATGCCGTCATGCAGTTCCATGCCGATGCGTTCGCGCTCTTCCAGGGTTGCCAGACGGCTCTGGCGGTCGTTGATTTGCGAGCTGGCAATAGCGACGGCAGCATAGCCGGCCATGGTCTCGATAAGTTCCTGATCTTCATCAGTAAAGGGTTGGCCGTCTTCACGGTCGCAGAGATAGAGTGTGCCGAACAACTGCTGTCCGATCTGGATCGGCACGCCGAGCAGGCTGGTCATCACAGGGTGCGGGCCGCAGAAGCCTGCCGAGCGTGAATCCAACTGCATGTTCTCCAGGCGGATGGATTGGCGTTCACGCATGATCGCTCCAATCAATCCACGGCCCGTCGGCAGATGATCAAAACGCGCAAGCTGTTCTTTGGTCAGCCCGGCAGTCTTGAAGTAGCGCAGCCCCCCTCGACCATCGGGGATACCTAGGGCTGCATATTTCGCGCTTACTAATTCGCGGGAGATTTGGGCTATTCGTTCGAGGACCTGTTCCAGTTTCCCCGCCTCGGCTGCATACATCACTGCGGAGGCAATTTCTTTCAGCCTCGAAATAATGATAGATGTACTGTCTTTTCCGTGATAGGTTGCACTATTTGTCATGTGACATTCTGCATACACTATTGTCTCATGTCTAGGATTGTAACGTATCTACCCTGGAGTGCGCGAATAGGTGGTCTAGAATGTCTAATCAAGTTCGGATATTGATCGCCGACGATCATTCGGTCGTGCGAGCCGGCTTGCGTGCGCTCCTGGAAAGACAGGGGCGTTTTCGTGTTGTAGCGGAGGCTGGCACGGGCGAAGAAGCGGTGACGCGGGCCATTGAGACTCAGCCCGATGTGGCTGTTCTGGATGTGCGGATGCCCGGCCTCTCCGGGATCGAAGCCTGCCGCCAGATCGTCGAGAAGGTCCCCGACTGTCGGGTCATCATGCTCACATCCTATGCTGAAGACGAACTGCTGTTTGCCGCCATTCAGTCCGGTGCGTCGGGTTATGTGCTGAAGCGGATCGGCGATAATGAACTGATCCTGGCGGTGGATCGCGTCAGCCGGGGGGAGGGGATGCTCGACCCATCGATGACAACCAGTGTCTTCGCGCAGATGCGTAAAGCGGTCGAAGCGCAGAACGCGGCAGCCTTCTCCAGCCTGACCTCACAGGAACTGGCTGTACTGGCGCTGGTGGCCGAAGGACTCACTAACCGCCAGATTGCCATGCGGATGTATCTGGGTGAAGGTACCGTTCGTAACTACGTCAGCAGTGTGCTGTCAAAGATCGGCGCGTCGAACCGGGCAGAAGCCGCGGCTTACGCGGTCAAACACAACATCCGGGAGCTGGTTCCACCGCTTACCGAAGCGGACCAGTCGGAAACACCACCTACCAGTTGATAACCACAGCGGGCACTCTCGATTACCAGAGCGCCCGCTGCATTTCAATCACTGGCTGGCTTTCCAAAGAGGATGTGGATGTTGGGACTGTCCCTATCCCTTGCCGTTAGAAGACTGCTTGCTCGGAATCACAAACACCGGGCATACTTTGGTTCCCAGCACCTTGTTGGTCACGCTGCCGAAGAGCCAGCGGCTCAGCCCGGAACGCCCATGCGTGGACATCACAATCGCATCGACGTGGTATTTCTCAGCGGTTTCGGTGATGACCTCGGCAGGATCGCCGATGTGAGCTTCAATGGTCACCTGGAACTCGCGCTTGGTCAGGCTGTCAGCTACACCTTCCAGGTAATGTTTGGCATAAGGCAGCAAGTCGGTCTTGGCTGTTTCTACATCGGGCACAGTTGCAGGAGGGTAGTAGCCGTAGACCGGCACTTCCGGCACTTCAACGGCCGTCACCAGGGTGACTTTGCCCTTGGGTTCGATGATGTTGAGGGCATATTCGAGCGCATCCTCAGCCAGCTTCGACCCATCCAACGGCACAAGTACATGTTTCAGCATGATGGCGTCCTTTCCTGATGCCGTTTCTCTAACTGGATTGTAGGGGGTGCGAAAGTGAAGCCTCTAGTATCAAAAATCCGGTAACCCTGAGGATATTCGTCACTTTTGCTGAGCCTGGATTCTTGCGTAGACTGGTAGGGTATCAAGACACTGTAATCCCACGGAGAGGTAGTTCGAATCCCATGAATTGGCAACATCGACGCATCACCGCGGAAGAAGCGGCCCAGAAGGTGATCTCAGGAAATCGGGTATTCCTGACGGGCAACTGCTCAACACCCCAACGTTTCGTATCTGCCCTGCGTGAACGCTATCATGAACTTCAGGCAGTCGAACTGGTGCAGCTCCTCGATCTGGGTGCAGGTGATTACATCACCGCCGAGATGGCTGACCACTTCCGCATCAACAGTCTCTTTATCAGCAGCAAAGTCCGCAAACTCGTCAATGATGGTCTGGCAGATTTCACGCCAGTCTTCCTGAGTGAGATTCCCTTGCTTTTCCGCTCCGGTCGTCTGGTGTTGGATGTGGCGGTGATTCACGTCAGCCCGCCGGATGAACACGGGTACTGCTCCTTTGGCGTAGAGTGTGGTGTTACCAAAAGCGCTGCCGAAACTGCCGGCCTTGTCATTGCCGAAGTGAATCCCAACATGCCGCGCACGTTAGGCGACAGCTTCATTCACGTCAACCAGATCGATTACTTTATTGAAGTGGATTACAAGCTGCCGGAAGTGCTGCCAGAACCAGCTTCCCCCATTCAGGATCGTATCGCTCAACACATCGCCGAACTGGTCCCGGATGCAGCGACGCTCCAAATGGGCATCGGTGGCATTCCTGATGCAGTGCTGCGTCGGCTGACCAATCACAAAAATCTGGGTATCCACACCGAACTTTTCTCGGATGGCGTGATGGATATGATCGAGCGCGGCGTCATCACCAATGCGGCGAAAACGCTGCATCCCGGCAAGGTTGTCGCGGGATTCGTCCTGGGATCGCAGAAACTCTACGAATACATCGACGATAACCCGGTCATCGAGCTGCATCCTACCGAGTATGTCAATGATCCGTTCATCATCGCCAAGAATGACCGCATGATCTCGATCAACTCGGCGCTGGAAGTCGATCTGACTGGGCAGGTATGCGCGGATAGCATCGGCCCGAAGTTCTTCTCCGGTGTGGGAGGGCAGGTTGATTTCGTGCGCGGGGCTTCCCGCAGCAAAGGAGGGATGTCCTTCATCGCGCTGCCCAGCACAGCCAAGGGGGATACAGTCAGCCGTATCGTTGCGCAGCTCAAACCGGGCGCGGGGGTTACCACCAGTCGCAATGACGTGCGTTTCGTCGCAACCGAATACGGGGTGGCTGACTTGTATGGCCGCACCATCTCCGAACGAGTCCATGCGCTGGTGAATATCGCCCATCCGAACTTCCGCGACTCGCTCATGGCGTATGCCCGCGAGCAGAATTATGTAGGTAGAGTGTTCGCGCTGAGCTAAGCCTCAGCGGCTGTCAGGGGGGCAAACCGGGGCATCGATCAATGCCCCGGTTTTGTTTTTGGGTGAATAGAAGCAGGCTTATGCGGGTTCCATGACGTAGACCGGCGTGAGCCAATCCCGGTACTTCGGTACACGTCCGCTGACTACATCGAAGAACAAGCTGCGGATCTGCTGGGTGATCGGGCCGATCTTGCCAGTGCCGATATCCCGGTGTTCGACCTGGGTGATGGCCGCCACCTGAACGCCGGTCCCGCACATGAAGACCTCGTCAGCAATGTAGACTTCGCTGCGGTCGATGTCGCGTTCGATGACCTCGATGCCCATCTGGTCATGGAACAACTGCATCAGCGAGCGGCGCACAATCCCTTCTAGTACATTCGAGTTGACCGGAGGGGTGATGACCTTGCCGTTCCGCACGATGAAGATGTTGGCCGCGCTCATCTCGGAGACATGCCCGTTCTCGTTCAACACGATGGCTTCGTCGTACCCGGCCAGGAGTGCATCCGTCTTAATGAGCGCGGAGTTGGCATACGCGCCAACAATCTTACCGCGGGCCGGGATGGCATTATCTTCCACGCGCCGCCAGGCCGAGAAACAGACGTGTGAGCCTTCTTCGTTGGGGACATAGCTCCCGAACGGCAGGCTGAACATCGTCACGTCATCGTCGAGATCGTTCAGCCGCACGCCGATCACCTCGGACGATTTGTAGGCCAGTGGGCGGATGTACGTATTTTCTCGGAATCCTTCCGCCCGCAGCAGATCGCAGAGAACGTGTACCAGTTCATCAGGCGTGTAGCGCACTTCAATCCGCATCAAATGCGCCGATTGAATGAAGCGCTGGAAATGGTCATAGGGGCGGAAAATAAAGAGCTGTTCTTCAGAATCATTCCAGTAGGCGCGCAGTCCTCCAAAAACACCAGTTCCATAGTTGAGCGCATGAGTCATCACGCTGATCTGCGCTTCTGCAATCGGCACAATCCGGCCCTTGAAGAAGGCAAAGCGGGTGCGGTGAGTATTGCCAGCCATGTCGGCCTCCTGAATATCGTCAACAGACTGCTTCTCTCATTGTAAGGTTCAATGAATCGCCGAACAAGCGCCACCTGTGACCAGCGGTTGAACCTGTACAACGCGGCTTCCACGCGCTATAAAGCAAACGTAATAGGGATATACTTTCTTGAACCGCGAGGGAGATCGATTTATGGAACACCCTGAAACGTTTGCGGTCGAGGTCGGCGGCGTCAAACGCGACCTGCGCCTGTTTCAGATCAAGCCGGGCATCCGCATTGCCATCCTCAATATCCTCGGCGATACCGAGTTCGTCGAAGCAGCCAGCAGCCAGCTTACTCCGCTTATCGCGGCGCACCAGCCCGATGCCCTGGTGACGGCTGAGGCCAAATCGATTCCGCTGGCTTATGCCCTCTCGGTTCGGCTGAACAATCTGCCTTACGTTGTTCTCCGCAAATCCTACAAGCCCTACATGGGCGATGCGCTCCAGTCGGAGACTCTCAGTATCACCACAGGCGCGCCGCAGACCCTCTACTTGGACGAAAAGGATCGTCAGATCGTCGGCGGAAAGCGCGTGGTCATCGTCGATGATGTCATCTCGACCGGCAGCACGCTCCAGGGAATGCGCTTGATTCTCGGCAAGGCCGGCGCCAATGTCGTAGCAGAAGCTGCCATCTTCACCGAAGGCGACCGCGCAGCCTGGCAGAATATCATTGCCCTCGGTCACCTTCCGGTTTGGATTGACCAGAAGTCATAGCCTATAATCCTCTTGACGGCTTTATTTCAGAGCGCAGCCACACTGCGCTCTTTTTGGTTTAGTGCAAAGATAACGATTTCCTTACTTTCTCATGACTTGTAACAAACTCAAGATATAATCCCAAGCATCAATCTTTTATCCTATTGACATTACATTCTTTCAAATATGTCAGCGGAACTGATTCATCACCGCTATGAAGTCCTGGAACTAATCAACGAAAGTGAAATGGCTTTGGTACTGCGTGCTTTTGATCGCAGTACCCGAACTCATGTTGCCCTCAAACGCTTAAAACTTTCATCCGGCTCAGAACAGAGTGCTAACCAGCGAATTGCGCGGTTTCAGCACGAGTACCATGTGCTGCAGAAGTTCCAAGGACAGCCGAATGTTGTTCAAGTTCTGGAGGAATTCAAGCACGGCCAGGATTACTACATTGCGATGGAGTACATTGATAACTCCCTGGCAAACATGATCGAGACCCGCCCACATCATCGTTTGCCTGTTGTCCTGGCAGTCAGCATTGCTTATGACCTTGCGAAAGTACTGGATCGTGCGCACAAACGCAGCATAATCCATTGCGATATCAAGCCCTCCAATGTCCTGATCTCCAATGCAGGTATTGTCAAACTAGCTGACTTTGGTGTTTCTCACTCCGAGATGACCTCCAGCCGCACGGGACTGCATGTTGGCCCTTTCCGGGTGGGCACAATACAGTATTGGCCTCCCGAAGCTTGCAAGCAGAACAGCAGAATTGAACCCAACAAAGCTACCGATGCGTGGTCTTTCGGCATTATGCTTTATGAGATAATCACAGGGCGCAATCCCTTTTTGTCGTCCAGTGAACACGAAACCCGAAATCTCATTCGCAGCTATGAGAATGGTTCGCTGTCCATTGATGTTCCTGACGTTCAGGTCCCTCCCGAACTAGAGCGCTTGATCTGTAGCGAACTCCTAGAACGAGCCTCTAATCGACGCGCTGCGAGTTTCGATGCCATTGCCAACCGCCTTGAGCAAATCTACCGGACACTGACTGGAATGGGGCAGACCACGCCCTTTGTCCATACACCTCTAGTGACGAGTGACACCACAAAGACCCGCGTCATTATGAGCGACTTGCGAGAAGAATTTAAGAAAGAGAACCGTCAAAACAGAAGCTTCTTCGTGTTTGGAAGTTCTATCGCAATAATAGGTATTGTGATCGGAACATATTTCTCGTATCAACAAGTACAGCTTCAAATTGTTGCCAATGACCAAGCGCAGACCATGCAAGATCTTGAAGAAACTATCCAAGCTTTGGCACAGCTTGATGGAACCAAATTTGCCCAAACCCTTACTGCCGTTGCGCCAGAGAACACGCCAAAATCTACAGAGCCTACTGCGACCTCAGTACCTGCTTCCCACACCCCAGCGCCGACCTTGATGCCCACACCAACAGATGAACCTACGTCCACCCCGGCGCCAACACTCACGCCCTCGCTCAGCCCGTCCCTATCCCCAACCCCTTCACCTACTACACCGGCGGCTACTTTCACGCCGACAGCCATTCGTGTGGCTCTAGATCTATCCAGCTTGCCCTGTCAGGCAAAGGTAGAGGACGGCAAACCCTTTGCGGAGGTTTATCCACAACCAGACCTCGGAGAGCCTATCATTGACCGATTATCCGGCAGTGAAACCGCCCGCGTAGAAGAAGTCCTGTCAGATTGGATCGGGATCAATCTACACAAGAAACACGTCTACGTGCTGGATGACCAGGTGCAGACCTATGGTGACTGCGATGAGCTGTTTATAAAATAGTCGCCCGCGAACCACCTCGAAAGCGATTACTGCTGAACCTACCCTCGCTGCATCACCAACACCCACTCCGTCACCTGAACCAACGCCAACACCAACACGTCCCCGTCCTACTCGCCTGGCGCCGACTCACACGCCTACAGATGTTCCCACGCCAGTCTATGTGCCGCCGCCCATTACCCAGAATCCCCCGGCGGATCTTCCTAGGGTTCCAACTGAACAGCCTGCACAGCCTCCGGCAGCCACCAATACCAACCCCTCGCCGACGGTTGTGCCGCAGCCAACCAACACCAACCCCCCGCCCACGACTGTGCCGCAGCCAACCAACCCACCCCCTCCATCGGATACACCTATCCCGCCCAACACGCCTGTTCCGACCACGCCCCCGCCCGATCCAACTTTGCCCCCAAGCCTACCTACCAACGAGCCAGGCCCCACACCTACTCGCGGCATTATCATTATTGGCCCCTAATTCCATAGAGAAAAGCAGCGAGGGGATCGGATGACCCCCTCGCCCCTAAAGTTGCCTTATTGAACGCTGGTGATGCGGCTACGGGCCGCTGACCGTAGCGTAGCCGCTGGCAGCCCAGTCATTCATTCCACCGGCCATGCTCGTCACCTGGGTGAAACCCGCTTGGAGCAGAATATCGCGCCCGCTCTGGCTGCGGTTGCCTGAGCGGCAGACGACCACGACATCACGGTCGCGCGGGACCTCATTGAGGCGGTTGGGGAGTTCGCCCAATGGAATCAATGTCGCGTTCTCAATATGCACAGCATTCCATTCTTCGGGTTGGCGCACATCCAAGATGAACGCGCCTTGCTCGCGCATGGTCGCTGCCTGCGAGACCGAAATCTCCAGCGGCAGTGTCCCTTGAGAAACCGGGGCCGCCTGTGGACTCAATGATCCGGATGCCAGTACGAGCACTGCACCCAGGATCACCACTGCCGCAGCAGTGATCAGCCAGCGGGTCGGGAGTGTGTTGGCCTTTGCGCGTGACCGAGATCGTGACTTTGAACTCATGTTTTCCCTTTTTGAACAGATCTGAACGACACGGTTTCCCTTTAGACGCCGTTAGAGTCTTCTCCCTTTCTTAGCAATCCGCGGATTTCTTCGGCATGTTCTCCCTCGTGGGAGTAAATCACACCGATCAATTCTCGGAGTGCTCCCCTTGTCCCCCAGGGATAGGTCATCTCGGTGTCAAGCTGTGTCTCCGGGATGGCTTCTAACGCCGCGCGGAGTTCAGAGCGGGCAATCTCCCATTCACGGCGAGTCTGTTCGTAGCTCAGGTCGGCACGTGTTTCCACCGAGCGGGCGTTGTATTCGTTGATCCCTCGGTACGAGGCAATGGCCGCATCGGAGCCTTCCAGGAATGCCTGTAGTGAAGCGGTTACGGCTTCATCCCACCCGGTCAAGTGGGCCAGGATCTGCCGGAGCGTCCAACCGGGATAGATTTCGTGTGTGACGTCAGCCAGGTCCAACACGCCTAGCATCTCGCCGCGTGATTTGTCCAGTTCTCGGAGTAGGTCTGCTTTGTTCAATGTGTGTACTCACCCCCTTGGCCGCTTGAAGAGCGCCCGTGCGCCCTGGTCGCCGGCCCACTCGAACTGCATCAGTTCCCAGCCGCCGCTGGCGTATTTGTTGAGGTGTTCGGTGTATTTATCGGCCTTGAGGTGTTCATCAACTTCTCGATTGTCCGCATTCGGATTAGATTCTGGAGCCTGGACGTACACCACCAAATATTCCCACTTTTGCATAGTCTGGCCTCCGGTCTTCGGCTGTATTCAATCGGCTGCCTAACGATAACGCCAAATCCTGTGCTGACCAACGGGTTACTTCACGAATCGAGACTGTATACTGCCAGCACTGCCGGAACCGCGTCGAAGCTAGAGACGACCCGTTCGCGCTCTGCGCCTGTTCCCAACACCATCAAGGTCGAGCCGCCGCCGTCGAGGTTCAGCGCCGTCTGGATGCCCAATCCGGCTTCGGCCAGATAGCGGCTCAACCCCTCCAGGGTCATCCCAAAAAACGGAGTTGCCATCAGCAAGATGCGCCCCTGGTCATCCTGGGCGACAGCGGTGCGCCGCGAGGGGAATTCCTGCCGCTCAGACTGGAACGCTGCCAGACCATCCAGCACCAGCATGGGGAAGGCCTGAACGGCCTGTTCCAGCGCCTCACCCTGATAAGGTTCGCGCAGGTTGGAGCGTACCCGCACCGCACCGTTCTGCACTGTGAAGGTCCCCCCCCGGTCGGCATAGCTGCGGCCGTAGACCACGCCGTCAGCCACCAGCAAGCCGAGGATGCGATTCTCTGGGTCGAAGAAGTTGGCGTTGACGATCACCACAGCATCCGACAGCATCTCTGCCCATTCGCTCGTCCGCAGCGGGTTGCCGGGTTGGTAGTGCACACGGAAGCGGTACTGGCTCGGATCGACTCGCACCGCGATGATCTGCGAACTGATCGACTCGGCCTCTGGCTGTAAAGTGCGCTGCTCTAGACCCGGAGCCAGCAGCTCCCAGCCCTCCGCTGCAAGTTCGATGCCCACAGGCGTTGTAGTTGGGGGAGGCGTGGCGCTTGGCTCCACGCTTCGCATCAAGCTGCATCCGCCTGAAGACATTAAAATTGCCAAAACCGTTACAATGAGTCTGCCGGACAGCTTGTATATGTGGTCAGCAGCGTTACAATCGTGCGCCAGCACATCATCGGTTTGTTGAGTCGGCATCAAACGGGTTTTCCCTTTTCACTCCGCTGCGGGAAAGGGTCTGGAAAATGGTTCAATCGACGGACATCGATTTTAGCAAATACAGCGCTCTGGCTGTGGAAGATGACGCTGGGGGTATGGCAATCATTGGTGTCATGATGCGCCACCTGGGCTTGCAGGCCTACATGAATACCAACGGTGAGGGCGTCGTCGAACTGGCGCTTGCCATGCGCCCCCGCCCGCACGTTATCTTCCTCGATCTGAATCTGCCCAAGACCAACGGCTACGAGGTCCTCAAGAAAATCCGTGCTGAGGGCCGCCTGAAAGGTGTCCTCGTCGTAGCCGTCACCGCGCAGGATGCCGATACCGAGATTCCCAAGTGTATGGCCGCCGGCTTTGATGGTTTTATCGGCAAGCCGATCAGCCGCACGCGCTTCCCGCGGCAGCTTCGCCGCATCCTCAGCGGCGATCCGGTGTGGGAGACTTATTGATCCCTGTGCTGGTGCTGTCTGGGAGGGTCTTCTCAATCCACAGCTCCGATTTCACCCTGTACCACCGGCCACAGCACCCGGATCATCGCCTCTCGGATGCTGAAGAACAGAGCCAGCCGCAGGATCGCCACCACGACCGCGCTGGCTCCCGCCCCCATCGGGAAAACAGCTGCGATAGAAGGCAGCACTGTGAATCCTCCGACTAGGGTGATGAGGTATGCCGTGATCTGGAGCAGCAGATAGACGAAAAAGGCTCCCCCAGCCGCGTCCAGGCGTCGTCGAGCTGCTGTCGCGATCCACATCCCAACGAGGATCGCCAGAACGACCGAATGTACATGATCGATATAAGCAGCCGCCAGCAGTGTCGCCAAATAGAACAGAGCGATGAAGACGGAATAGGTTGAGTATTCCGAATCGTTTGCCGCTAGCGCGGATAGATTAGCGAAGGAGAGCATCAGGACCAGCGCGAAGAATCCCCGCAGAATCCATGCCCCAACCGATTGAATCTGCTGGAGTGATCCGTTCTGGTGCAGGCAGGCTGCTGTCACCGCACGGGCCAACCCGGATGTCCCGTCTGGCAGCACTGCTAGCAAATCGTACCGGCCCGCTTCATGCTCCGCTGCGATCCGCCCGGCGATCTGCACTGCCCAGCGCAGCCCATACGCTGCACTGAGCAGGATGATGGCCGGCAGCAGCACCAGCGGCGCGATGGCGATAGTCAGGCAGGCCACTGTCCACGGCAGATTCACTGGCTCACCCGCGAGCATCCGCTGTTCAAGGGGATGTTGGCTCGGCGGGGCTGTTAATCGGCGCCAGAGCGCCCAGCTCAGCAAAAGCCGCTGGTGTGTCGTGTAGGAAGGTTTCACGGAGATGTACGGCCTGTGTCATATCGCTTGTGAGCAGGGTTTGGCTTTCGAGGGGAACCGGCTGTCTCCATAAGTGGGATAGCTCCCTCGGCGTGGTGTTAAGCTGTCCTGCAAGCTGGCTCCAGAGTTTCCGTAAGATATATTCACGCGAAAGGCCGAAAATCATCACAGTGAGCGCCGGAATCAACCAATCTCGGTATGGTGCTGCGATGGCTCCCAAGAGGCTGGCCTCACTGAGGATAACGGCGCAGGCTGCGGCCAACCCATATGTGACGGCCTGGAAGCCCACGAACAGGCTGGTCGCGCAGAGCTGGCCGTCTACCCGGCTCGGAGCGAGATGCGGCCCCAACGCCCCGATTACCCCAGCCGTCGTGATCGACTGGATGTGATCCGCCAGCAGGATCAGCAGCAGCGCCAAAATCCAGGGAATTGTCCATGTATGGGCATTGTCGAAGCAGCGCTGCATGACCAACTGCGCCGAGATAATCAGCGGCATGAACAGCACCAGCCGCACCGACCAGATTTCCCGCGCGTTGACCGACTGGAACGCCTGTCGATAGTGCAGGCAGGCCATCCACACCGACCAGATCATCCCGGCAGCTCCATTCGGACTTAGGCACAGCAGATCGTAGGTGGCGCTGCGCCGTTCCTGATCGACCTGCCGGCTTACCTGGCTGGCGAGACCGGCGCCGTAGAGCGTGCCGCTGAAGACCATCAGCACTGCTGCCCGCATGTCAATCACGAACAGCAGCGACCACAGCCAGACCTGATTCTGGGTCAGCATCCGGTAGATGAACCAGCCCCACGGCGAGTCCTCAGCCTCGGCCAGGATTCGCTTGAACAGCGGGCTGTGTACCGGCGGCGATCCCAGCGCGCGCCAGAGGATCAGAGTCATCATGGCCCCAATCCCCAAGCAATTGGATCCGCTCCGCCGAACGTGGGATAGATCCCCTCGCTCAGTTGGGTGAAGACTCCACTCTCAATGTCGAGCGCCAGCAGCAGGTAGCCTTTATTGTCACCGGGTATATTCCCGCCGAAGGCGATATGCGTGCTGTCCGGCGACCAAATCAGCCGGGGTGGGTTAGGCGTGTGTTCGGTCGTGGCGAAGCCGCAGTACGAGCGGGTTTCTCCGCTCTGGGTATCGAGGACATGGATAACCGCTGTGCCCGTGTTAGAAGCCGGGTCAGGGCCAGTTAGTGCGATGACCCAGAAGGCAATATACCGGCTGTCTGGCGACCAGCTCAGTTCAGTGCTGGTCCTGCCGTTGATGCGCACGCTTCCGTATGCCCAGGCCAGCCGTGTCCATTGAACCGGCACAGCCTCTGCCCCTGGCTGGATGCCGAAGATTTCGCTGCCCAGCACGTTGACATCGGCAGTTGCGATCACCGGGGCGACGTAGGCCAGCCAGCGTCCATCCCGCGACCATGCTGCTGCATTGAAGTAAGGCCGGTCAGTTCCAAGGTCAATGCTGGGGGAGGGGGTGTCCGTTGTGGTCAGGGTGAGGTCAGTCAGAAATCGCTCGAAGTGGTCGCCATTAGGTTCGACCCGCAGTCCCCAGCGTCCACCCGGCTGCACCAGGCTCACCCCTCGGACGTTCAGGTACTCGCGCTCACCGCCAGCGATCTTCTGGAGGTAAGCCTGCTTGGTCGGCGTCCACACCAGTAGCGTGTCCTCCGACCACCACTCCACATCGGCAGCATAATCGATCAGCGGAGTTCTCTCGGTTCCATCCAGCCGCATCCGGGCATACTGCTGCGTCTGCGAATCGACATAAGTGATCCAGCGAGCATCCCGCGAAAGGCGGCAGTTGGTTCCACACGGGTTGGTTTCCGGCAGCGGATAGCGCCGGTTGCTGTCGATGTTGTAGACCCACATACTGCCCCGGTCGAATGCAGCCAGGATAATCCCGCCAGGCTTGAAACTGGTCTGGCGAAGCTGTAGGCCCGTCCCTGGGCAAACCGAATGCACCGCATCGATAACCTGAGCGCGGCCAGGCATGACCGTGAAACCCAGGACGCAGACCATCACAAGGCTGCTGACAGCCGGGATGAGGTAAAGCGTGAGCTGCTTTTCCAGAAATCGCATCACTGAGCGCCAATTCTGATCGATGGCGACAGGATAGCACAAAAGCACACTGCCCGGCGACATTGCATTGTTGTTAGAATTTCTTGATACCTGCCCGATTTTAGTGAAAAGTAAGCCAAATGTTGGTACACTTTCGTCTTGAAACTAAATTTCGATGATGCAGTGTTTTCAAGTTGGTTTGGCTTGTGTGGAGGGTCTGCATGAAAAAAAGTTTTACCTCCACGTTCGACCGGGTGAGAGATGAGATTGCCGAAGGTGCGCCGTCATCGGATGAAATTCGTGAGCCATCTTATCCGGCTGAGACGACCAATATCCCTGTGGTGAAGACGGGGTTCGGTATTCCCCCTGTGGCCGAAACAGGGCTGCTCCCGGCTGTCGTATTGACGCCGCCAGAGGGCAAGGATGACAACGACGACCAGGATTCTTCGCGCACCACCGCCGAAATTCAGGCTGCTCCGTTCAGCCAGAAAGTGCCGCAGGCGATGAACGCTCAAGTGCATTCGGTGTTAATCATTGAAGATACAACCGAACTTGCCGAAGTCATTCAGGCGACTCTGGAACGGATGAACCTCCGCGCGACCTACGAAACGCATGGCGGCAAAGCCATGAGCCGTTATGAAGAACTTCACCCAGATGTGGTGCTGCTGGATATCGGCCTGCCGGATATGAGCGGCTGGAAGTTCCTGGAAGCGCTCAAAGACAAATACAAAGACAACATGCCCATCGTGATCGTCATTACGGCCTATGGCGATCCGGCGAACCGCCTGGTAGGCAAGCTGCACGGCGTCTGGGATTATCTGATCAAGCCGTTTACGCCCGATGAGGTCGAGCGGATCGTCAAGACCGCCCTGGAGGGCCGCGCTGGATGAGGCTGCGGCTGCCGCGGCATTTAGTTCATCTGGTGCTGTTGTGGGTTGCCTTTTCCCTCAATCCTTTAAGTGATGTGCATGCGGCTCGGTGGGCCGCTCTGTCTCGTGCCCGCCCGATGCAGTCTCTCTATGCCATTGAGTCTCAGGCTGCCCAGTCGGGTTGGACAGCCGAACGCGCTGTGGCAGCCGGTGATCTGTGGCAGTCGGTTGGCAATTTGCCCCGTGCGGTCCGCTTGTGGGAAATCGCGGCCAGCGTAACCGAAGCCGATCTGACCCTCCAGCGGCGGCTGGCCGAAGCTTACCTCGAATTGCAGCGCTGGTCGCAGGCCGTGATCGCGCTTGACCAACTGCTTAACCTCGTTCCCGGAGATGCCTGGGCGCATTTCTCGCTGGGATTGGTTCAGCTTTCCTTCAGCCCTTCAGAGGCCGTTGACCATCTCAGAGCCGCCGGTCAGTCCCCGGATTATCGTCTTGTGGTCAATGATCTCCTGGCTGCGCTCGGGAGTCGTCCCGATGATCCGGCCGTGCTGGTGAATGCAGCGGCCGTGCTGGGGCAGCATGGGCTGTGGCCCTTTGCCGAGACGGTCAGTCTGGCTGCCAGCGATGCCACCCGTGCCCCCGAAGCCCTGGCCTATGCCGGCCTCGCGCGGGATCAGCAGGGCAAGAATGGTGCCCCCCAGATCGATGCTGCTGTTGCGTCCGCGCCGAATTCCCCGCCGGTGCGTTTCCTTCAGGGCATTCACCTGCGGTTCCACGGCGATGTGTTCGGCGGTCTGGATGCGCTGCTCTGGGCAGCCGCGTTGGACCCTGTCAATCCAGCTTATGCGGCTGAAGTCTCGGCAGCCTATCAAGCACTTGGCAACTGGACGGAAGCGGAAAACTGGCTCGTGCGGGCGGTGCGCCTTTCCGGCGGTGATCCCCGTTTCCAGGAGCTTTTGACCCGCTTCTACGAAGCCGTGCCCAGCGTGGGAAGCTGAACGTTTACGCCCCCTAACGGCCATGTTAGAATCGGAAACAATCTGTTTTCGGGCGTTGAGAGGTTGTATCCCTTGCGCCAGTTTCGTTTTCTGCTGTTTTCGGTCCTATTCTTTGCTCTTGCCTGGGTTTCCAACCGGCTCACCTCCAACTGGCATTATGTCGTCCCGGTGGAGCCGGGTGTCGTCGCTTATACTGCCGATTTCGAGCATAATCTGGACGAATGGAATTTGTCCGAAGGACGCCTCAAGGCCGCTGTCACCGAACAAGGGGCGCTCCGCATTGATGTCGGCGACTTCAACAGCTTGCCTTTTGCGGAAACTCAGCCTCACTTTGCCGATTTTGACCTCCGCGTAGAAGCCCGCGCGGTCTCTGGGCCGCTCAACAACGCCTTCGGAGTGATCTTCCGGCTCGACAACAAGAGCAATACCGCTTTTACAGATGATGCCTTCTATCTCTTCCTCATCAGCAGTGATGGTTACTACCGGGTCGTGCGCTCGATCAACGGCGTGCAGAAAGACTTGAGTACCTGGATCCCCTCGCCGTTGATCCAGCCGGGCTTAGATGTATCCAACTATCTGCGGGTAGTCGCCAAAGGGGATACCTTCCAATTCTACATCAATGGCAGCCTTGTGCAGCTTTGCATCCCTGATGACCCCAACGCGCAGAGCACCTTCACGTTTGACGGATTCTGTCAGGGCGGCACAATGCAGGATACCCTGGTCGATGCTTCTATCCCAAGCGGCCAGATCGGCATGGCTGCCCAGACCTTTGACGAATCCGGAGTTGTTGTTGATTTCGACAATCTGGTGATCCTGGGGCCAGAGTCATGAAAGTACATTTACGCACGCTCGGCTGCCGCCTGAACCAGGCCGAAATCGACGCCATGGCTCGGCAGTTCCAGCAGCAGGGACACGAGATTGTGGACGATGTTTTCGCAGCCGATCAGGTTATCGTCAACACCTGTGCCGTGACCAACGATGCAGGGCGCAGTAGCCGCCAGTTGGTTCGGCAGCTTCACCGTGAACGACCAGACGCTAAACTGACTGTCACCGGTTGCTACGCGCAAATTGCCCCCGCGGAAATTCACGCCCTGCCCGGCGTAGAGCGGGTCGTCGATAACCTCTCCAAAGACCGTCTGGTTGAACTGGTGACGGGGCAGCCCGTCGAGCCGTTTGATCTGGAACCGCTTAGCCGGACATCCCGGCTGGGTGCAGCAGGACGGACGCGAGCGTTCGTCAAAGTGCAGGATGGCTGTGATAACGCCTGTACCTTCTGTGTGACGACCATTGCGCGCGGGCCAGGCCGCAGCCGCCCGCTGCCGGAAATCGTCGCCGAAATCCGTGCTCTCCATGTTCTCGGCTTTCAGGAAGTTGTGCTGACCGGTGTTCACCTCGGCAGCTATGGGCATGATCTGCGGGACAAAGCCGGTTTGTCCCGTCTAGTGCGGGCGATCCTGGCTGATACCGGTGTCCCACGCCTGCGATTGTCCTCGTTGGAACCCTGGGATCTGTCGCCGGATTTCTTCGACCTTTGGAGCAGTCCTCGCCTTTGTCGGCATTTGCACCTTCCGCTGCAAAGCGGCTGTGACGCTACCTTGAAGCGCATGCTGCGCCGTACTTCGCAGTCACAGTTCCGAGCGTTGGTCCGGGCTGCCCGCGAGCGCATCCCCGGCGTGAGTATCACTACCGATGTGATTGTCGGCTTCCCCGGTGAGACCAGCCATGAATTTGCGGTCAGCGAGGCTTTCATTCATGAAATGGACTTTGCCGGTCTGCATGTCTTCCGCTACAGCCCACGGCCCGGGACGGCTGCAGCGCGGATGCGCGGCAGAGTGCCCGAAGACGTGCAGAAAGAACGCAGTGCCCGTTTGATTGCCCATTCCGAAGCGGCTGAGCGGCGCTTTGCGGCTCAGTGGACTGGGCACACGCTGTCAGTTTTGTGGGAAAATATCAGTGGGGCCACCGGTCAGGGATTTATCAACACCGGCTACACCGATCACTATGTGCGTGTCAAGGCGGTGCATCCGCGCGTCCTGACCAATCTCATCACGCCGGCCCGCCTGGATCGATTAGATGCCAACCAGATCAGCGCCTCACCCATTTTGGATGAGGTCGAACGACATGGAGAAACGACATGGATGACATAAAGGCCAAACTTCAAGTAGCGCTCAAAGAAGCCATGATCGCCAAAGACAACCAGCGCCGCGATGTGATCCGCGTCTTGACCAGCGCCATCAAGCAGGTCGAGGTCGATTCGCAGAAGACCCTCAGCGCCGAGGATGTCGTGGCCGTGCTCCAAAAAGAAGCCAAGAAGCGCCAGGAAAGCATTGATGAGGCGGCCAAGTTAGGGCGCGCTGAGATCGTCGAGCGGGAAAAACAAGAATTGGCTATTCTGGAAGAATTCCTGCCGCGCCAGCTTTCCCGCGAGGAAATAGCTGCTATCGTTCGCGAAGTGATCGCCCAAACTGGCGTAACTTCTGCCAAAGAGATGGGCAAGCTGATGGGCGTGCTCATGCCGCGCGTGAAGGGCTTGGCCGATGGTAAACTGGTGAACGAGGTCGTCAAAGAGCTGTTGAGCTGAGATCACGATGATCGATTGGCTTGAGGGTCGGCTCCAGCGCTACTTCCAACTGCCATCGTCCCAGACGCATCGCATTCTGCATGTCACTGGGTTGGTTGTGGCGGCTGCCTGCTTTGTGCTGGTCACCACGGTCATCGTCGCCTATGACAGTTTGTTTCCCAGCATCAATAATCTGGCTTCTCTCCAAATCGGCGACTCCGCCCCTCAGGATATCCGTGCGCCGATTTCGCTCCCACCCTTCGTGAGCGCTGTGCTGACTGAACAGCGCCAGCGGGAAGTTCGCGACCAGGTGGCGCCCATTTACTTCCCCCCTGATCCGGCCATTTCTCGCCATCAGGTCGATCTCGCGGCCCAGGTTCTCGATTACATCGAGAACATCCGGCATGACCCCTATGGCTCAGCCGCTCAGCGGGCGGCTGACCTGCGCCAGATCGATCTGGTGCGGCTGGATGACAGCATCATCGCGCAGATCCTCGACATGGATGATCGCTCCTGGTCGGATGTGCGCGATCAGATCAAAGCCGTCCTAGAACGGGTCATGCAGGGTGAAATTCGGGACAGTTCCTTAAGTTCGGTGATTGCGCAGTTGCCTATGCAGGTCAGTGTGCGCTTCACCGAGCAGCAGGCGGCGGTGGTTGTTGCCGTGGTGCGTGATCTCGTCCGCCCGAACACGATGCTGAATGCCGAAGCCACCGAATCCGCCCGCGCTGCTGCCGCGGCAGAAGTCAGTGTGCGGCGCAGTTTCGAGCGCGGCCAGGTCATCGTCCGCGCGGGCGAGACCATCGATGCTGCCGCTTATGAGGCGCTCGACGTCCTTGGCCTGCTCGAACCCACCCCCCGGCGCATACAGGACATCATCCGCGCCATTTTAGTGAGCAACTTGGTGTTGGTAATTGCCGGGCTGTATGTGGCCCGGTTCCGAATCGACCTCTTCAAATCATCTCGGATGATGGCGCTGCTCGCTGCAACATTTTTGATTCTGCTCTTCGGCGCACGCATTTCCGGGTTATACGGCCAGCTTGATCTCTATCCGACTGCCGCGCTTGCCATGCTCTTCGTTGCGCTGGTCGGTGCCGAGATGGCCGTGCTGGGTTCGTTAGGGCTGGCCGCGCTCATCGGCTTGATGCAGGCTGGATCGCTGGAGTATGCCATGTTCGTCGGCGTTGGTGGGCTGATGGCCGCGCTGACTTTGCGGCGTCCTGAGCGCTTGAACGGTTATTTCATGCCAGGAATCATCGTGTCGCTGTCGAATGTGGCAGTGATCCTGGTGTTCTATCAAGGGGCGCTAGCCTCCGGTAGTGAAGTCCTGCTGGGTGAGCGGCTGATTTATGCCTTCATCAACGGCCTTTTGGCAGCGGCTGTCGCCTTGGCCGGAATCTATGTGGTGACAGTGCTGTTCAACCTCCCGACCGGCATGAAGCTGGTCGAGCTGAGCCAGCCGAACCAGCCGCTCTTGCAGCGTGTCCTGCGGGAAGCGCCGGGGACATACCAGCATTCGCTCCAGGTCGCGAACCTCTCTGAACAAGCCGCCAATACCATCGGCGCGAATGCCGATCTAGTGCGTGTGGCCGCGCTTTACCACGATGTGGGCAAGATGATGAACCCAGCCTTCTTCACCGAAAATCAGGTCGAAGGCATCAATCCACACGACGCGCTCGATGACCCCGCCCGCAGTGCCGCTCTCATCATCAGCCACGTCACCGATGGCGAAAAATTGGCCCGCCAGTACCATCTGCCTGCCCGGCTCCGAGATTTCATCCTGGAACATCACGGCACGCAGGTGCTCTATTTCTACCAGCAGGCCCTCCAGCGCGCTGGCGAGCATGAAGTCGTCGATGTCGAGCAGTTCACCTATCCAGGGCCGAAACCGCAGAGCCGCGAAACGGCCATTCTCATGTTGGCCGATAGCTGCGAGGCGGCTGTTCGTTCGCGCAAACCGGCTCGCAAGCAGGACATTGCCGATACTGTCCAGCAGATCATTGATAGCAAGATTCAGACCGGCCAGTTGGATGAATCGGGCCTTACCCTCAATGACATCCGCGCCATTCGTAAGATCTTCGTCGAGATGCTCCAGGCGGTTTTCCATCCACGAATCAACTATCCGCCGCAGCTCAAAGTGGCTGAACCCAATGAAGTCCCCAGCGTCGGGCGAACGCTGGTGGAGCGGATCGGCCCCGATGCCGCCCGTTCTACCGAAGTCGAGCGCGGGCCGGTGACGCTTCTGCCAGTCGAGGCCAGTGATGCGCCGCGTGTCCAGACCAAAGATGTCCCGGCGATTACGCTGCTGGTGGAGGACAGCGATGAAGCCCCGCTGCCGGACGTTCCTCCGCTGCCGCGCTCGCCTGAATCGCGGGCGGGGCGCTTTGGCACAAACGGCCAGCAGCCCGTGAAGAAAGACGGCCCGGAAGAACAATGACCAATTATGCAGTTGATATCCTAAACGAAGGCCAGTTCCCGGTGAACACTGGGCGCTTGCAGCAGGCAGCGGGAACCGTCCTGGCACAGCACGCAGTTCAAGTCGGAACCGGTCTGACTGTTGTCATCGACACCGACGAAGCCGTGCGTGTTCTGAATCACCAGTTCCGTCAGATCGACGCGCCAACGGATGTCCTCTCGTTCCCAGCGGATGCCCCACCGGTCGTGATTGAGGATGAGGCTCCCTATCTGGGCGATCTGGTCATCGCGTTTCCATATGCTTCAGCCCAAGCCGAACGCGAGGGGCATAACCTCGATGACAGCTTGTCGCTGCTGGTTGTTCACGGGACGCTGCACCTGCTGGGGTACGATCATGATACCCTAGCGCGGCGGGCAGACATGTGGGCGGCGCAGGCGCGCGCGCTCACCGCGCTGGGCATCTCGACCAACTTGGTTCCGGCTTTGGAGGGCGATCTCGATGACTTCGAGTCCTAAGCGGGTGATCGATGCACTCACCAGCACCATGAAGATCAACCCGGATGAGTACAGCATGATTACCAGCCCCAACCGGATACAAAGCTTCGGCTATGCGCTCGCGGGTTGGCTGTACATGCTGCGCTATCAGAAGAATACCCGTATCATGTCCGTGGCGAGCATCGGTGTGATGGCCCTAGCCTTATGGCTCCAGGTCGATTTCATGGGGCTGGCTGCCCTCATTATGACTATTACACTGGTCTGGATGGCGGAATTTTTGAATGCCGCCGTCGAGGCCGTCGTCAATCTAGCTTCTCCGGAGTACCATCCGATGGCGAAGGTCGCCAAAGATGTGGCCGCGGCCGCTGTGCTGCTGGGAGTAGTCGCGTCTGTATTGGTGGGCGGGCTGGTGCTGGGGCCGCCGCTGCTTTCCCGGCTAGGTCTGTGAGGAAATCACATGGAAACGCCAGAGTCACCATCATCACCGGAACCACGTGCCAACCGTGCCCGCGAGCGTCACCTGCGGCGCAAAGAGCGCCGCCAGGCCATGGCTCAGCCCTCCGGCGTCCTGCGCCAGATCAGGCCCTCAGGGGGATTCGAACTGCCGCAAATTCGGCTGCCCGGTAATCCCATTATCCTGTATGGAGCTGCCGCGGTTGTTCTTCTCGTCGCTGTCGTGTTTTTGATCGGTGCCCTAAAACCTTCGGATATTGCGGCTGGGCCAAATGCCATTTGGATCGGCACGCAGTGGACTTACGACTATCCCGGTGATGAAGCGCTCCGGGCATTCGTTCAGCAGCTCCGCGAGCACCAAATCGGAACAGTGTATGCCTGGGTCAGTCTGCTCCAGCCGAACAACGCCTGGTCAGATACGGCCCGCCTTAACCAGATCAAGACCTTCATTCAGCAGTTCAAAGCGGCTTATCCTGATGCCAACCTGTATGGCTGGCTCAGCATCGACGCCCTCGGCACAGATGGTAGCAGTCGCTTAGGAGATGCCAACGTTCAAAAAATTATCGCCGATTTCAGCCAGCGTATGACCAATGAATTTCGGTTCGATGGCGTTGTGCTGAATGTGGTTCCGGTCCTCGATGGGGACGAAAATTACCTCTCCCTCCTGCGCCAGGTGCGGGGCAGCATCGGCGCAAACAGCTTGTTGGCCGCCGCAGTCCCGCCGGATTGGACGCCCGTCAATGTCGGCATTCCACTGCCACCCCGCATCGCGCCGGGAACGGTCTGGGAGGAAGCTTATAAACAGCGGGTTGCCCTGATCGCCGACGAAATGATTGTGACTGCCTATAACAGTGGCTTCAGTAATCCTGAAGATTATTCGACTTGGATGGCTTACCAGGTGCGTGCCTTCGCCAATGCCATCGCCACACTGGAGTCCTCGACCCGCCTGTTAATCGGTGTGCCCGCCTATGAGTCGCAGCCGCCAGCGCATGACGCTGCTGTGGAAAATATCGATACCGCCGTGGCGGGCATTCGGGATGGCATCAAACAAGCTGGCGATGCGGGAGCAGTTGTCCGCGGTGCGGCCGTCTATGCCGAGTGGCAGATGACTGACCAAGACTGGTCGCGCTTCCGTGGTGCTTGGGCCGGTGGCTAAGTCCCCCCTCGAAAGCAGCTTCTCCCACCTTCTGCCCCCGTAGGGACAGCCTTCTGGCTGTCCGTTGTTCCCTGTTCCCCCGTAGGGACGGCAAGAATGCCGTCCGCTGAATCCTACCCAGCCTATTTTATGGTTTGGCGTCTCTTTGCGCCTTTTACGGTTAAATCTTATTCCATCAGATTTTATGATAAAGAGTAGACAAAATGTCACCCTTTCGTAGCTCTTTTGTTCTATAATGAGTCTAGCTTGCTGCGGTTTTCAGGATATTCGGCTCGCTGCCGGTCCGAATTCCCAGCGGTGAGCATCAGCGAACAAAGGAGGACTCGACTATGCCCCGTCACTATGGCTCAACTGAGAAGCGTATCGTTCTCGAACGGCTCATCGCCAACGGAGGGGATGTTGCCCGCACCGCTCGGCAGACCGGAATCAGTGAACGTACCATCCACCGGTGGCGTAAAGAGGCGCATCTGACCCTGACGGCACTGACGCCATTGCCGCCAATTCCGCCGCAAAATCAGCCCGTTTCCCCTCAGACTGGGCAGCCCACATCCGATACCCCTGACGATCCCCTCGCAGCCTTTATCCCCGCCATGACCGCCGAGGCGAATTATCTTCTCGGTTCTATTCGCGACGCCATCGAGGATGCCCCGCTCCATCAGCGTGTTGTCGCCCTTGTTCAGCTCATCGACCGCATCGAGCGTCTGGATGCGCGTGCCCAAATGCGCGCCGCACGTTTGAACCCCTTTGGCGAGGAAGAAGATGTGAAGATCATCCATGAATACGAGGTCGAAGGTCATGTCGAGAAGACGGACGATCTCGACGAAGGTTTCCCAGAGTCGCCCTACATTCCCGTCTGGCCTCGTGCTCTGGATCGCCTTGAGGAGTCGAGCGATCCGGATCGCCCGGTCTGAAGGGCACCCCGTACCGCCGTGTCCTTCAGACGGGCTTGTGAACGCTCCGGCTATCCAGCAGGATGCAAACCCTGCTTGCCGATCTCATCCAGGAAGTAGATGGCCGTATCGATGCCTTTGTGGAACATCTCCAGGCTGAAGCGCTCATTGGGGCCGTGGGCACCGTCATCGCTCAGACCAAAGCCCATCAGCAGGATCGGCAGCCCACCCAGTTCGCGCTGGAAATCGGCCAGGATGGGCAGTGTGCCGCCGCCTCGCTCGAAAACGGGTCGCTTTCCCCAACCTTTTTCGTAGGCGGTCAGCGCGGCTTCCATCGCCGGCGACCGGATGTCCATAACCGCCGGGAATGCTTCCGAAAGCAAACGGACTTCGCTCCGTACGGTCGGCGGGGTGAGTTTCGCCAGATAATCCCGTACCTGCTCAAAGATTCGGTGCGGGTCTTGGTTGGGAACCAGCCGGCAGCTTATCTTCGCCAGCGCTTTGGCTGGAAGGACTGTCTTGGATCCGGCTCCGTAAAAGCCGCTCACCATACCGTTGATCTCCAGCGATGGCCGCGCTCCGACGCGCTCGTGCAGCGCGTAGCCGTTCTCGCCCCACAAAGCCGGGACGCCGCTGCTCTGCTGCCAGAAGGTATCCGGCATTGCGCTCTGTTGCAGTGCTTCGCGCTCATCGGGGCGGAGCGGGACGACCTCATCGTAGAATCCCGGCACAGCGACGCTCCCATCGGGATGGTGCAGTTGGGCGATGATCTCGGCGAGCGCCTGTGCCGGGTTATGCACGATCCCGCCGTACGTGCCGCTGTGCAAATCCTGTTTGGGTCCGGTGACTTCGAATTCGAGGTACATCAGCCCGCGTGTAGCGTAACAGATCACAGGCTGGTCGGGTGTCCGCATCCCCGTATCAGAAACCACGCATACATCCGCCTTGAGCCGGTCTCGGTGAGTGCGCACGAACGCCGCAAGGTTCGGGGAACCGACTTCCTCTTCACCCTCGATCAAGAACTTGAGGTTGGCCGGGCAGGTTCCGATGGCCGACAAGATCGATTCGACCGCTTTCACCTGGGCGAAGACTTGGCCTTTATCGTCGGATGCGCCCCGCGCGTAGAGACGGCCGTCGCGCTCGACTGGCTCGAACGGATCGCTGTCCCAGCCGTCGCTCATGACTGCGGGCTGCACATCGTAGTGTCCGTAGACCAGCACCGTCGGCGCATTGGGGCCGGCTCCGAGCCATTCCCCATAGACGACGGGGTGTCCGTTCGTGGGTAGAATCTCGACCGTCTGGAAACCAATGCGGCGCATATCTTCAGCCAGCCACTCGGCGGCCCGGCGCACATCGGCGCTGCGTTCGGGCAGCGTGCTGATGCTGGGAATGCGGATGAAGTCTTTGAGCTGTTCCCGGAAGCGCGTTGCCTGGGACGCAGCATACTCATGCGGGGTGGGCAAAATGGTTGTGTCCTTTCTAGTTCAACTAGTCTGCGGTCAGGCCGAAGCGCTGATTTCTTCGCAGAAGTAAATCGAGGTGTCGATGCCCTTGCGGAACATCTCGATGCTGAAATGCTCATCCGGGCTGTGAGCGCCGTCATCATTCAGGCCGAAGCCCATCAGAATCACCGGCAGATGCAGCTCTTTCTGGAAGTCAGCGACGACCGGAATGCTGCCGCCCTCGCGCATAAAAATCGGCTTGCGTCCCCAGCCTTTTTCGTAAGCCCGGATCGCGGCTTTCATCGCCGGCGTGTTGATGTCCACGAACGCGGGCGGCGCGCCCCGCTTGACCCGGACTTCACAGCGGACAGTGGGCGGCGCGACGCTCAAGATGAAGTCTTCGACCAGCTTGCCGGTGCGCTCCGGGTCCTGATTCGCGACCAATCGGCAGCTTATCTTCGCCCACGCTTTAGCCGGAAGAACGGTCTTGAAGCCGTGTTCGTAGTATCCGCCTGCGATCCCGTTGATCTCCAAAGTCGGGCGTGCGCCAGTCCGCTCGTGAATGGCAAATTCGGGTTCGCCCCACGGTTGGGAAGCGCCCGTAACCTTCTTCCAATCCTCCAGGTTCCAGGCCGACCGCTGAAGTTCAGCGCGTTCATCGTCGGTTAGCGGCAGCACCTCATCGTAGAAGCCGGGAACGGCAACGCGCCCATTTTCATCGTGCAGCTTGGCGATAATTTCGGCGATAGCTTGTGCCGGGTTGTGGACTGCTCCGCCGTATGTTCCGCTGTGGAGATCGACCGCTGGGCCGTGCACTTCGAGTTCCATCGTCACCAACCCGCGCAGTGCGTAGACCAGCGACGGTTGGTCCGGCGTGGGCATTCCGCTGTCCGAAATCACGCAGACATCTGCGCGGAGTAGGTCTCGGTTCGCTTTGACAAAGTCGCTGAGGTGGACCGAACCGATTTCTTCTTCGCCTTCAATCAAGAACTTGAGGTTTACAGGTGGCCCACCGCTGGCGAGCATGGCTTCGGCAGCCTTGAGATGCGCGAAGATTTGCCCTTTATCATCCGATGCCCCGCGGGCATACAAGAATCCGTCGCGCTCGGTCGGCTCAAATGGGTCGCTGCGCCAACCGTCGCTCAAGACAGCGGGCTGGACATCATAGTGGCCGTAGATCAACACGGTCGGTGCGCCGGGCCGCGCCCCTAACCACTCCGCGTAAACGATGGGATGGCCGCTGGTTGCAAAGATTTCAACGCGCGTCATGCCCATTTGCCGCAGATCGTCTGCCAGCCACTCGGCAGCCTGCTGCACATTCCCAACGTGTTCGAGCGCGGTGCTGACGCTGGGAATTCTCAGCAAATCGTCAAGCTGTTCGCGGAATCGACCAAAATAGTTCCTGGCATAGGCATGGGCTTGGCTCATCCTGTTATCCTCTGCTTCAACTCTTCATAGTAGTAGGTCATGATGGTCATGCCCTTGTACCACATGTCCAGGTAGACATGCTCGTTAGGGCCGTGGGCAGCGCAGCCTTTGTAACCGAAAGAGAACAGCACCATCGGCTTGCCGAGTTCGCGTTGTAGATCAACGACCACCGGGATGCTGCCACCTTCCCGAACAAAGAAGGGTGTTTTGCCCCACACCATCTCATAGGCGCGGACGGCTGCCTGTACCGCCGGAGCATTCCGGTCGATCACCGCAGGCTCACCGGTTTCAATCAGCCGCAGTTCTGCTTTGACCGTAGGCGGAGTAATCTGCCGGATATAATCCCGTACCTGCTCGTAGGTGCGCTGCGAGGTCTGATCAGGGACGAGCCGGCAGCTAATCTTGGCTTTAGCCTTGCCGGGCAGCACAGTCTTAAAGCCGTCACCAGCGAAACCTCCACCAATCCCGTTGATTTCCAGCGTCGGGCGCGTCCCAATCCGCTCATGTAGGTTGTAATCTGCTTCCCCCCACTGCTGCGGTGCGGCAGCAACTTCGCGCCATTCGGCTTCGATCCAGGGTAGGGCACGCCGCAGTTGTTCGCGTTCCTCGTCATCCGGGGTACGAACTTCATCATAGAAGCCCGGTACAGCGACTCTCCCGTCAGCGTGGTGAAGCTGCGCGATGATCTCAGCCAAGGCCTGGATCGGGTTATGTACTGTTCCGCCGTAGTGCCCGCTGTGGAGGTCTTGCTTTGGACCAAAGACCTCTAACTCCATGCAGACGACCCCGCGTAGGCCGTAGGCCAGATCGGGCTGCTCGCGGTCAGCCATGCTGCCGTCACAGATTGCAACGACATCGCAGTTCAACCGTTCACCGTTGGCTTTGACGAAAGCGGACATGTTGCCGGAGGCAGATTCTTCATCCCCTTCGAACATCAGCTTGATATTGACCGGAGCGCCACCCGTCTGAATCAAGGCTTCAGCAGCTTTGAGCTGCGCCATCACATTGCTTTTGCTGTCGATAGCGCCGCGTGCGTAAATCTTGCCGTCTCGCTCAACGGGAGTGAATGGGTCTGTGATCCACCCATCGGCCATCTCTGCGGGCTGGACATCGTAGTGACCATACACCAATACGGTTGGCGCATCCGGGCCAGCGCCCATCCACTCGCCAAAGACAATCGGATGCCAGCCGGCATCCAGCAGATCGACCTTTTGGAAACCGGCTCGGCGCATATTCTCCGCCAGCCATGCTGCCGCGCGTTCGCAGTCTGCCCGGTGACTCTCAAGGGTGCTGATGCTGGGGATGCTAAGGAGTGCTTTGAACTCTTCCTTGAAACGCTCGGCATGAGTCTGAATATAGCTTCGCGCGGCTGCGCTCATGGATTCCGCCTTTACTGAAATGCTTTCGCAGCAGACTGCCAGATGGACTGCTTGTCGGTTTCATCCGGCAGAAATGGAAAATAGTATCCGACTCGGTCTAGCAGACCTTCATAGCGTTCCTTAACTTGATAGGGCAGTTCCTCTGGCGGGGCGACCACCGCGAAGGCATTCAGCATCTCATCGCTGATTTCCTGCCACATCTCTGTCCAGCGGTTTTCCCGGATCAACCTCCCCAGTCGCTCAGCCAGGTCTGACCAACCGTGCTGTTCAAGGACCGCTCCATAACTGGGTGTGCTGGCATAGAAAGCAATCTGGGACTTCGCCATAATCGCGTTGTTCTGCATATCCTGGTCGTCCCGCCCCGTGACGACGAAAACCGCGCAGGTCAGTTTAACATCAGCGCGGCTGCGACCAGCGCGTTCGGCTCCGGCCTGAATGTTTGGGATGATGACCTGCTTCAGATAGTCAACGGTGTGGAAGGGGTGCACGTGGAACCCCTGACAGAGTTCTCCCGCCAGCCGGCACAGCCCTTCATTAACCCCTGCAATATACACGGGGATGTCCCAGTAGGGCATCGGGTCTGGCGAGAAGAAAGGTGTCATCAAAGTGAACCGGTAGTGTTCACCGGTGTAGCGCAGCGGTGCACCCGTTTGCCAGGTATTCCAGATGGCACGCATCGATTGAATGTATTCGCGCAGGCGAGGAACCGGAGCGCTCCATTCTGTGCTGAAGCGTTTGGTGATATGCGCTTTGACCTGGGTTCCCAGGCCGAGGATAAAGCGGCCTTTGGATTGTTCCGCCAGGTCCCAGGCAGTGTTTGCCATAACCATCGGACTGCGCGGAAAGGCGACCGCAATTCCAGTTCCCAAGTTGATCCGGGAAGTCGCGGCCGCTGCATGAGTCAGCGGTAGAAAAGGGTTGTGGGATGTTTCTGCTGTCCAAAGTCCTGCGAAGCCGTACTCTTCAACTAGTCTGGCAGTTGTGCCCGCGCTGTTCAAATCTTTCGGAAAAATGGTGACGTCAAAAAGCATATTGTTTTCTTTTCTTTCCGGCCTGCTTCTGGACGGCAATGGTAAATCGTTCGGAGGGAATTCGCCAGAGCTGTGGCCTGATGTGTGCTATAATCGCAGCCGGTATCCAATGCTCCTGCAAGGGAAATTATGGCCGACCAAACCCTCTCGACCAACCTCACGCCGGAACATCTCAAGACACTCTATCACATTTCGATGACGATGAATTCTAGCCTGGAATTTAACGAGGCCCTAGATAACGTCATCGATGCCATGATGCAGGCCACCAAGGCCGAGCGTGGTGTATTGATGTACTATGACGCGGAATCGGGGCAGCTCCGGCTGTTGGGAGCGCGGGGCATCAGCGGCGAAAAGCTGGAGCAGGAAGAAGCCTACAGCACGACCATTGTCAATCAGGTTGTTGCATCGCGGCAGCCGCTTCTCACCAATAATGCCATGTTCGACACGCGCATCGTCCCCGGCCAGAGTATCATCATGCGTGGCCTTCGCGCGATTTTGTGCGCGCCGATGATGGTGCAGGATCGGCTGGTCGGCGTGGTTTATGTAGATACCTCCATGCGTACTGGCAACTTCACCGAATCTGACCGCGATCTCTTGAGCGCAATTGCCAATCAAGCCGGCATCACCCTGGAGAACGCCCGCTTATATGGTGTCGCTGTCGAGAAGGGGCGGTTGGAACATGAATTGGAGCTGGCTCGCCAGATTCAGCAGGGCCTTTTGCCCAAGCGCAAACCCGAACTGCCGGGCTACGAGATCGAAGCGATATGGCAGTCGGCCCGCCAGATGGCCGGCGATTTCTACGACTACTTCAACCTAAATGACCAAGCTTTTGGCGTGGTCATCGCCGATGTCTCGGACAAAGGCGCTCCGTCAGCTCTGTTCATGGCAGTAGCCCGCAGCATGATCCGCAGCCATGCGGCCGCCGGCCTTTCCGCTCGGGAGACCCTGAGCCGGACGAACGATCTGATTTTAGATGATGCCGCCAGCGGTATGTTTGTCACGGTGTATCACAGCGTCTTTGGGCAGGGCGGTCGCAGTGTTCATATCAACGCTGGTCACAATCCCCCGCTGGCGTACCGTGCGAGTACGGGTGAGGTTGTATTTATGCCGCGTGGTGGCCGCGCAATTGGCTGGTTCCCGAACAATCCCCTCAAAGAGACCGAATTGCAGCTCGAACCGGGTGATGTAGTGGTCTATTACACCGACGGTCTCACTGACGCCGAAAATCCAGCGGGCGAATCTTTCGGGGAAGCGCGAATCGCAGAGACTCTTCGACAGTTTGGGAATGCGTCCGCTTCAGAAATCCTTCAGGCCATTCTCGACGCGGTTGAGACTTTCGTTGAAGGTGTTGTGCCGTTCGATGATCTCACCCTGATGGTCGTTCGCTATACAGGCTGATTGCTTGTGAGGAGCAGACCTGTGAATATCCTTCGCCGTTTGATCGTACTGTTGATGGGTCTCATTTTGACAGGAGTCGTAGCAGTCATCTTCCTATTTCCGCAGGGGGTTAGTGTATGGGCTGCTTCCATTTCCGAATGGTCTTGGGTGATTCGTGTGCTTCTGGCTGTGCTGATTGGCGCGGCGCTTCTCCTGTTGACTGTTGCTTTGATCCGGCCTGATCCGAGGGTGAAGTTGCCTGGCCTGGTGATGCGGACTTCAGGTGCTTTAGCCGATGTGAGTGTGGAATCGGCGCGGGAGCGGATTCTTAAAGCGGTAAGCGATGTGAAGGATGTGGTTTCGGTCGAAGCGCAGGTCAAACCGGTTCAAGGCCGTGCGGATGTGGAACTGGATGTGACTGTTTTCGGTCATGATGTACAGCTTCCTGCTAAACAAAAAGAAATTAACCGGGCGATCTCGCAGGTAATCGACAAACAGCTTGGACTGCGGATGGCTGGACAGCCCCGTGTGCATATTCGCATCCACACTGAGGAAGGAGCCAAGCCGTCTACCGTTGTGGCTGCTCCACCACCTGCAAGGTCTGCAGTTGCGGCATTGTCATCAGATGCGCCAGATGACCTGAAGACTCTACCGCTTCCACCGGTGGTGCGCGATATGGCTGAACCGTCGGCTGAGCCTGATCTGAAGCCCTCGGTTCAATCTCGTCAGGCTGAACCTTCACCTGATGATGAAAAGCAGGTGAAGAAACTAGTCGCGGATGTGGATAATCCAGAGTCACAGTCGGAGCCGCGATTATTCCTTGCGGCAGAAGAGGATGGTGAACTCAAGCTTTCAGCACCCAACCGCGAAGATGAAGCAAAAAGCGAAACGGATCAACCCCGACCTTCGGAGGCTATATGAATCGCGCTACCTCGATTGCAGTCATTGGGCAGATTACACGCTGGGTGATGGTGACGGCTGTCGCTGGAATTCTGCTGCTGGCTGTCTGGGAAGTGCGGACGACTCTGCTGCTCGTGCTGGCGTCGATCATTCTCGTGGTGTTGTTCACCATGCCGATCCGTTTTCTAGTGCGGCATGGGGTTAACCGGACTCCTGCGACCATTATTTCGTTGCTAGGCGTGTTTGGCGTCTTCATCCTGTTGTTTTTGTTGGCGCTTCCGTCATTGGTCGTACAGTTTGCCGAGTTAGGGGTCGATGCCCAACAGGGTGTTGAAGAATTAGTGCGCCAATGGTCGGCAATCGAGCAAGACCCACAATTGAAGGAAGCCTATCCTTTCGTTGCGAGTTTGCAGGAGTTGATGCGCAGTGCTTTTGGCTTAAGTAGCATTGATCAGCTCATCAGCGAATTAACCCGTCAGTTCGGACGAGTGGCTGGGCAATTGGGTGGGTCTGTGTTGCCTGTAGTTGGCGGGGTTGCCAGCACCCTGCTGAGTCTCATCATTGTGATTTTTCTAAGCTTGTACTTCCTTGCTGAACCCCGTAAATACGAGGATGGGGTAATCAAACTTTTCCCCATCAGCTATCGTGGCCGGGTGCGTTACATCATTGACCGGATCGATTTCACACTTCGTATCTGGCTTCAGGGGCAGATTTTGTTGATGATTATTGTCGGCGTGGCAACGTGGCTTGGGTTGGCGCTGCTGGGCATTGAGCAGGCTGTTGCGCTTGGGGTTTTGGCTGGGTTGTTCTCATTCGTTCCCAACTTTGGACCGATTGCGGCCTTGATCCCATCGTTGGCTGTCGGTTTTGCGCAGGCACCTCAGAGTGCCTTCTGGATTGTCTTAATCATCTACGGCACTTCCTTTATCCAGAGTCAGCTTATCGCCCCCTTGCTTTTCAAGGAAAGCCTCAATCTCCCACCGGTTTTGGTGCTGATTGGGCAGATTTTCGCAGCGGTGTTTTTTGGTTTTTTGGGCATCATGTTGGCTGTGCCAATCATTGCGATTCTAATGATCCTGGTGCAGGAAGTTTATGTGCGGGATTTCCTGGGGGATGAACCTAAACCTGAACGAGTTGTCCTCGAGGAAGAGTCTCTCTTACCAGACGGGACATAAATCCGCCTTAATTGGCGAATTTGACCGGCAAAAGCCTTTTAAGGAATCTTGAAAATCAGTATTGACAGGTATGTTTGCGGTTGGTATCCTAACTTCACGTCGCAAGCGAAAGCGAGCGGCCGCAGTTTAACAACAGGATAGTGAGAGAGAAAGCAGTGAAGCAGCACTGCTTGGTGGGAAGAAACTGCAAGCCAAGGAAAGAACGAGCGGG
>DAOUCY010000057.1:0-2566 GCA_034431625.1 Anaerolineae bacterium
ACTCCCGCAAAAAGTGTAACACGCTTCCGCGAAGTCCTTGCCAGCACAGCGATTTTTATCCAGTTTGTCGAGTTGAGAGGAAATGGCAATGACTTGCGTTTTCGTTTTTACCAACCACAAAGGGGGTGTCGGCAAATCGACATCCGCCACCAACAGCGCGCTGGGTATCGCCGGGATGCTGCGACGCGCTGGCGCGCCCAACGCGCGTGTGCTGCTGATTGATACCGACAGTCAGGCACATGCGACCCTCGTCACGACAGGGACGAAGGACTACGGTACAGATGACAGTCTGTACACGGTGCTTATAGCGGATCGCCAGAATGCGGCGCAGACCTTGCTCAACTGCATCGTGCAATCGACCTGGGATGCCGATCTGCATGTACTGCCCGCGTCCCCGATGCTCGAAGGCGCGGAGCGTGAATTGATGGGCATCGCTGGTGCGCCCTACCGCCTTGCTGACCCCCTGAGCCGCATCATCAACCGCTATGCTGCTGTCGTCATTGACACTCGTCCATCGTTCTCGCTGATGACCGAGATGGGTTTGATCGCCGCAACCGATGCGATTGTTCCGGTTGAACCACGCTATCTGGAAACCGTTGGCTTGATGAGCGTCATTGGCAAAATCAACGACATTCGTGAGGGCTGGCGGCAACCGAACCTGCGTGTCAGCGGCATTCTCGTCACAAAGATGAACACCCGCATCCGGGGGCACAATCATCTGCTGGACGAACTGAAAGGTCACAGCGTGCTGGGCAAGCTGCTGCTGGGTGTCGTTCCTGCGAATGAGGCAGTGTCTTATGCCCATCAAAACCACCAGAGCATATTCAACTATGATCCGAAAGCCCCGGCCAGCAAAGCCTACGCGCAATTTGTGGGCAAGCTGGTGCAGCGTATCGCCAAAGGCGGTGCGTAATGCCAGCGAAAAACCAGACCCAGCGCATTGATGAACTGCTTGGCGGTGTGACCGAAGAACTGCTGCTGGGCAATCCGCAGCAGTTCGAGGACAACAGTATCCGGGTAGAACGGCTGCTGTTAGAGATGGTGCGCCCCGATCCAGTGCAACCTCGCAGGGTGCTGCCTGAGCCGCTGCACTTTGCTTTCCACAGCAGTCGCCTCACACCCACACAGGCACTCAAGCAGTTGGTCCAACTGGTGCAGGTCGCTGCCCGCCAGCGCGGACGACCTTTCAACAATGTGCTGGAGCTGCTCCCCAATCCCGACGATGAAAGTGATGAAGACCCATCTGTTCATCTCTCACCGGAAGAACAACTGCTGCGTGATCTGGTCAATCTTGCCATTACGATCCGGGATGATGGGCAGGTCAATCCGCTGACAGTGGTGGATGTCTCGCAGGGGGTGACCCAGCAGTTTCGCATTGAGACCGGTGAACGGCGCTATTGGGCAACCTGGCTTCTGCGCGACTTCGTTCCGGGATCGAACAGTGATGGGATGATCCCGTGCATCATCATCCCTGCTGACCGGTCATCGGTCTTTCGCCAGGCAAAGGAAAATACCGCCCGCAGTGGGTTATCCGCAATTGCGATGGCGCGGCAGGCGGCACTACTCCTGCTGACCGTGCATGGCTACCCGATACCGGATGCGGCAGTCCCGAATGACTTCTATCGTCAGGCATTAGAACTCGATCTGCGTGGCAAACGGGAATACACCGAAGCGATTCTCAGCGCAATGGGGGGTGTGAAAAAGGGCTATTTCAGCTATATCAAGAACTTGCTGCGGCTCTCCGATGAAGCGATGGAATTAGCAGACCGCCATAATCTTGATGAACGTCGCTTGCGTCCGGTTGTGGCTTTAGCGCCTGAATATCATGCTGAAGTTGTCCGGCAAATCATTGATCTCAATTTAACTGCTAAGCAGGTCAAGGAATTATGCGAAGGCGATTTGGACGAAAATAGGGATGATGAGCAGGAAAAGATACCTGCCCCTGCTCTCAAAATTGCTAAAGCGGCTCAAACGACGACTGTGGCAGCACCACAGGATATTGCTCGTGCGCTCATTAGGCAGGAAGGCGATACCGGTCTTGCTCGCGCCCGTCTTCAAGCGCTACGGAAATTACTGACGGACGTGGAACGCTATCTGGTAGATGAATAAAAGGTTCACCCGGGTGAACCTTTCCTGGACTTTGGCCAATTTAAGGAACCTGTGATGAAAATCACAGGTGGTCATGCGGTGATTCAGGGGTTGGAAACGGCCCAAAAAACCGGTCAAGAAGGCGCTGCCCCCAGGACAGCATTGAGCAGAGCCGGTAACCAGTGCTGATTTTTTCTCAGGTCGGACAGTGTTGCTGGATATAGTGGGTGAAAATCCGTGATGTGCCATAGTTCAGCCCGCAGAGCGCGCCGCAGGGTGTTGAGCGACCAGCGCGGGGCGCCGCGCCACCAGCGGGTCGGGACGGGGGGCGCACCGCATAGCCCCCAGGTGCGATAGGCGGCCAACAGCAGCAGGGCATACACCCAGACTGACCACTGCACTGAGAGCACGGCGGCACGCGGATTGAAACACTGTTTGTCGCCCAGACCGAAGTTGGATTTGAGTTCGCGGTGGCAGA
>DAOUCY010000058.1:0-15459 GCA_034431625.1 Anaerolineae bacterium
TAACCGTTGGTGCTAGTTCACAGAGCGAACTGGGCGAGATGATACAGGCGATCCTGGGGATCAGCCTCTGGCTGTAAGATGCGATTGAGTCCAAGCAGCACATTGAACATGGCGGTCACATAGGCCAAACGGGTTTCAAAATGGGCACAGGTGCGATGAAAGACCTTCTTCAAGCGGCACACCATGGTCACCAGGGAGAGCGCGGTTTCCACCAACATGCGTTCGTTCCAAGTGCCACGCGGGCAGAGCTTGAGGTTGGCGGGAATACCGTCAGCATCATTGAACCCGGTGTCCGCCAGCACGATGCTCACCTCTTCCAACGCCTTCACCAGCGGCAAGAAGACCTGGTCGTGGACATTGGCCGTATCCCAGGCCCAGTTGACGATTTGCCCCTCGTCATTGATCAGCCAGCACAGTTTCATGCCCACGATCCAGCGCCAGTTGGATTTGCCTTTCTTGCCGATTTGCTGCTGGCTGCGCCCTTCCCGGATGGGATGGATCAGTTCGATGCCATAGCTGTCGATAACCGTGAAGAAGCTCGGTTCGGCCAGAAATACTTGACACCAATCCCGATGCGTGTGGAGCAGTCGCTGCAACCGGGTGCGATGCGGCAAGCCACCGAAGAGCGCATCGAAATCTCGCTTGAGCCAGCGGTAAAAGCCCCGAAAGTAACCGCCCTTCAGGGCAAACAAGACCCCAATCGTCACCAGCTCACTCGGATACTGTTTGGCTTGGGGATGTTTGGGCACGTTCGGCATTCGGTCATCTATCTCACAAAACACGGCGATGATAAACTCTTCCGTAGTCACGGCGCATACCTCCAACAGTTTGACGACTATCGGTTGTATGCCGTCCGTGACCTTTTTTCAACTAGCACCAACAGTTAGTAACCTTTTTAGCCTTTCAAGGTTTGCAGCATGGTAATCTGATAATGGGTCTCTATCAGATAGTTCAAGATACTGTTGATATGCGTCTGCTGCTTTCTGAGGCATTCCCAAAGCTTCATAAGTCTTAGATAGATCACTTAGAATAAACTGTCGGAAGCTCGGAGTAACTCGTTCCAATGCCATTTCATAATACTTACACGCCTCCTGAAGATCTGATAGCTCGAAGTATGCATCACCAAGTAATTGATAACCATCGTGGCTTAATGGCTGTTTATCCGCCAAAATTTCACCGTACTTCAGAGCTTCGTTTGGGCGATGCATTTTTAGAAGTGATTCACCAATGATCCGAAAAGCGCGTGTTTCGCTGGGTTTGAGTCTGACTATTGCATCTGCGAAAGCGATAGCCCATTCATACTCTTTGCTATCTTCGGCATCTCTCGCCTTCTTATACAGAAAATCCACATCAGTGGTTTTCGTAAGCCGAAAGCGTTGGGGGTCTTTTTCACGTAGGGTCTTCTCAGGTAAAAAATCAAGCGGTGATTTGCCAAACCATTGCATTGCTGTGACGATACCATTGACCAGAGCATAGGTTATGCCAAAACCCAAAATGTAAACAAGATTGCTCAGTTGCAAAGATAAGTTAAGCCGGTAAAATCAACGGCATGAGCCAAAAACGAGAGAGTAAATACGTTCGCTTTGCCCGTCTGGCGTATGCGGTGGCACAAGCCAGTGTGCCGCGTTACGCGCATCCTAAAAGTCCACAGCGCTTCACTCAACCCCAGTTGGTGGTATGCCTGCTGCTGACCCAATACCTCAACCTCAGCTATCGCAACACGGAAGAATGGCTGCTGGCAAGCGCCGAAGTCCGTGACGTACTGGAACTGAGCCAAGTGCCCGATCACACCACCATTTCCCGAATGCTCAAGCGCTTGACGCTGCGACGGCTTGAGGCGCTGCTGACCCAGGTGCTCAACCAGCTTGAGGGAAAGGAGGACGTGGTCGCCATCGATGCGACCGGGTTTCGCTTCACCAGCGCCAGCGCCTACTACACCACCCGCAGCGGACGAAAACACCGTGACTGGGTGAAGGGCGTATATGTCGTGGGCACACGATCACAGATGATCCTTGCCTGGGCAAGCGCCCATCATGTCGTCCACGACACGCGCTTTCTTACGCCTCTCAAACGGCGCATTGCGCGCTATGGCAGGCAGAAAAATGGCAAGCGGGATTGGCTGCTGCTGGCAGATGCCGGCTTTGATTGCCCCAAACTCACCGACCGTGATCTTGCTCCGCCCATCCGGCGCGGTGGCAAACTGGTCGATCCAGACCGCAAAGCACGGGCAGACCTGGTCTCTCTAGCACGCTTGGACGGCTTATTCGGGCAACGTTGGAAATCGGAGACCGTGCATTCGGTCATCAAGCGTTTGTTTGGTGATGTCATTCGCTCACGTTCATGGCGGCTTCAGCGTCGCGAGCCGATGCTCAAGGCACTCGTCTACAACATCCACCGTTAGGTGCTGCCTTCGTCCGTTTTATCTTTGCAACTGAGCAAAACAAGATAACTTTCCTGCGTTTCTTGCGGTAATAATGTGCTGATTAGTTGAACAGCGCCTCCAAAGATTACAAGTATAACCGCAACAACGATAAGTAAAACAATAGTCCATCTACGCATAATTTCACCTGGGTCTCAATCGTTAAGCGGCTTTAGGTCATCCAGTGTGACCTTGTATCCGCGATCCATGAGGTACTTCATGGCGGTGGCTTTTCGCAGCGTGAGCTTGTCACCCTCTTCGACGTGCGCGGCAAGTTCGGCATATTCCTCATCGGTGATCGTGCCGAAATTGTTCTTCGTCATCAGCACAGACATTCGCGCCTGAATGTCTGCGGGCATCTGTTCGCGGGCAGTCGCCCACAACGCCTCATCCGAGAGATTTGCCATCGCTTCCAGCGCGGCAAGTTCTTCGGCTGGGATTTCCGAGTCGGGTTGATCGTGAGTCATGAGGCCACCTCATGCGAACATTTAATCTAGTATACAACGATTTGGCAGACGCGAGGAGCCGGATTTCGTGTACAATCAGAGTAAGAAAATAAGGCAGGAAGAAGCACCATGACAATCAATGAAATATGGGAACAGGTCAAAGTCCTTAGCTCGAAAGAACGGGATGAACTGGTTCGGCGACTGCTGAGTCTGCCTACAGACACACCAGCCGCTGGTCAGATGCACGACATTCTGGAATTTGAAGGGATCGCCGCCCACCTCGCTGACGACGAAGACCCACAGGCGTATGTGAATCGTATCCGATGACCTTAATCTACCCAGTCATTACATTGACTCGTTTGCTTTTAATTTGCGATGAGGCGGACGAACCCCGCGCAGCATCCCCGCAATGGAGAGGTCTTCATCCAGGTCAGGCCAGTAAATACCCGACAGACTCAGTTCCATATTGGCTTGTTGTTCCGGCGCAGCCTGCATCAGCACAGGATACCATTCCAGCGGCGTGGCGATCTCTCGCCCATCCTGAAGCTGAACCCGCAGCATCCCATCGCTGAACTGCACACTCACAGGGCGATCTTCCTCACGCGGTTTGTCATTCTGTTTCATCATCACCAGAACCTCCAAAAAACTCATCCCACGACTCGATCAGGTAAGACAGGTTATCCTGCAAGTGGCGTTCAATTTGCTTCAATTCACGTGAGTTGAAGCCGTGATTCCAGGATAACTCAATCGGCTCAAGCCAGTACTTCGCTTCGTTTTCCGCTGCCCGAATGTGGACGTGACGCGGTTCATCATTCTCGTTGGAGTAGAAGAAAAAACGAAATGGTCCGATGCGCATCACTGTTGGCATGATCGTATTTCGCCCAATCTACTCTCGCCACTCTGGGTCAACCATCGTCGGGTCATAATCCAGCGAGAGCTTGTGTTCGATGAGGGCTTTTACCCGATGCTGCGTTGATGTGGGCAAATCCTTCCATATGTAGCCCAAGACGTTGACATCAGGCTCGATACGATCTGACTCCAGCGGCGCTTCCATTTGGTAGTGAGCGATGAGCTTATTTGCCATCAGCCGTATTAAGCGGGGCGAGTTCAGATCAAAGCCCGCTAACGGATTTGCTGGCTCATCTCGCATAGTGTGAATGGTTTCCTTGCGAGTGTAGTTGTCCGTCATTGCTTCAAGTACACCCAGCACTGCATCCTGTTTTTCCGGTGGCAGCTCATCGAACACGTCAGCGAGGTATTCAGCGCGTACTGAATTGGAGTTGGCTTGCGGGGGAATATAACCTGCCAAGCGAAACAGCATGATGGCATCTACATTCAGCGCATCGGCCACCCGCCGCAAGGTGCGCGGGTCAGGTTCTTTAACGCGGGTTTCAATACCGTGCTTAAGAAGATTGCGAATGACACCCTCCGACACACCGGCAGCGGCAGCCAATGAAACATTATTATGATTATGCCTTTTCATCAGATCAGCGATGAATGCGCCGAGTGTGGATGGGGTATTTGCCATCAAAACTGTATCCTTAACAAAATTTCAAATCCTCATCCTTTGATTATACCTGAAGACCATCGCGTTTGTTTTTGCCTACTTGACAAAAACGCACGATTTTGAGTATCATGAAACATGGTACGAGTATCGTATTCCTGTACGATTAGGCGTTAAAGCGCCTTCTCTTTTTCGATAGAATTCGTACCAGAATACGATTAACGTATTGTAAGAGAAGAAGCATGGCGAAACGTCGCGGGCGGAAGCCCCAATCCATCCCGATGAAGATCGGCAACGATCCTGCCCTGTGGCGTTTTGCCAGCTTGCAGGAGGCACTCGAAGCCAATACCCATCTGCTCGCCCGGCTCATCCAGGCGGGTGCAGAACAGGCACAGGCAGATGGGCGCGAGGCAGAAGCATCGGAAGCAGCTCCTGTATCGGAGAGCGCGTGATGAGCGCGTCTCTTTTTTTCGTCAGCCTGTCCGTATCGAGTCCGTACAGTCGGAGGAACCCATGATTAAGCGTATCGAGTTCAGTCTCAACCTGGATGACCCACGCGAGGCGGCGATCTACCGCGCCCTCAAACCATCGCTGCGCTACCGCCGCGCCGGAGCCGTCATCCGTCAGGCGCTGGACAGCCTGCTCATTAGCGAGGATGTTCAGCCCAAACCGCAACCTACTACTCAACAGGAGAACCAGCATGAGCAAGCGTAATGCGAAGAATACCGCGCTGCCGGGCAGCACACTGACCATCGGGCTGGACATCGGCTACGGTGTGGTCAAAGCCGTGACCGCCGATCAGGTGGTGATGTTTCCATCGGTGATGGGTCACGCCCGCGAGATCAAGTTCCAGCGGGATGAAATCGCCAAACGACATCCCGGCGACCAGATCAGTGACGACGAAGGCGCATGGTTTGTGGGCGATCTGGCGCTGGCGCAGCTCCCACCGGGCGAACTGCTGCGTCTGCGCGGGCGTACCGCCAACGAATCGACGATGGGCAATGCCTTCCGGCTCAGACTGGCAAAAGCTGCCATTGGTAAGCTGATGCAAGGAATGTGGAACCGAGACATCATCCACATCCGCATCGCCACTGGCCTGCCGACAGACCACATGCGCGATGCCGTTGAACTCAAAGCCTCTCTGCTCGGTCAGCACCTCATCAAAACCGACACCGCTGATCTCATTGCTAATGTCACCGAAGTGATGGTCATGCCCCAGCCTTATGGCACGATTTACGCCGCCACGCTGACCGAAAACGGCGAGGTTAACCGGGGTCACGCCTATCGTAGAACGGGGGTGTGTGATGTCGGTACGTATACGGTTGACCTGGCGCTGGATGACGAGGGCGAGTTCGTGGATGCCGAAAGCGGCAGTGTCGAGAGCGGGGTCTACACCGCGCAGGAGCGCATCGCGGCGATGCTAGAACGCGATTACCGCGAGAAGATGCCTTTCAGGATCGTCGAGGAAGTCCTCAGAACGGGGATATTCCACGCCAACGGTCAGCCAGTCGATTACCGCGAAAGCGTGGAAGAAGCACTCACACCGTTGAGAAGTGCGACGCTCAATCTACTCAGCGAGAAGTGGCAGCGCGGCACGATTGTCGATGTGATCTATCTGTCTGGCGGCGGCGCAGAACTGGTCTATGCCGACATTGCCAAAGCCTACCCGCAGACGCAGTTGGTGACCGATGCCCAGCTTGCCAATGCCCGCTTTGTCGCCCGGCAGCAAGCGGGCTGATAAGCAGATGGGGTGTCGGTCTGGTTCGGACGCGATTCGGACTGATTCGGACACCCGGAAAGGTAAAAGGCGTATGGCGAAGCAGAAACGGGCGACGGCAACGGTGAAGATGACCTACGGCGAGGATGCTGACCTGATCGCCTGGTGGAACCGCATCCCACGCGGCAGCCGCAACGCCGTGATGAAGGACATAATGCGCGATTACATCGCCCGTGAGGGCGGCGGCTATCGCCCGATCCTGCCGCGTAACGTGCCGCAGCCCTTCGATCCAGCGCGTTTCACCCAGGTCTGCGACGACACCGCCTGGATACGAGCCGCGCTGATGGATTTACCGAGTTATGTCGAGCGGGTCATCCAGCATGTGGCTGCCGTCGCGCCGGAGAATGGCACGCCGGTTGGAAATGGCATTCCACACCCCAGCGAGGTGTCTGACGATGCCGCTGAGCGGCGGGAACAGCGCATGAAGAAGGCTAAGTGGTGAGCATGTCATATGGTCATACAGCCAGCCGAAGCACAAGCCGCAAGGCAGGACGCTCCGCCTCCTGCCGGGTGCAACGTCGAGGCGTTGCACCCATCTCAGACCCCGTGTCGGTATTGTGTGATGACAAAAATGTCCACACGGGGTCTGAAGCGAGCTAAATGCCGCTCGCTCCTCATGCGCCGGAGTGGCTGGTGCAGCCCGCACAGCGAGCCGCACAAGTGCGACGGTGCAGAGTGCCCGCCGCACCGGTCAGCGTGGTTCGCCACGCCGACCGAGCGTACATCGTGCCGATGCACGCTAAAAGCTGCACCACGCTCCGGCATGGTGAAACGGCCTGCGGCGCATGTCCTGCGGCACATGATCTGGAAGAGAAATTGAGGAGAAGTCAATCCATGAACCACCGTCAGACGGTGCAGGCAGTCGCTCGACGGCTGCCACATTTACAGAAGCATACTGTCGCCGAAGTGCTGGAAGTCGCCGCTGAGGTGTGGGCGGCGGAACTGGCACAGCCCGGCGGCACAGTAACACTCGTCAACTTGGGCAGGCTGCATGTCGAAGCCCAGCAGATGCAGATTGGCGGCGCAGTCCGCGAAAAGTTGAAAATTCAGCACGGCATAGCACCGGCGACGATCCGGCGGCTGTATTGCCGCTTTCGTCCTTCGGGCTGGCTGAGGGATTTGATTGAGGAGGCGTATGAGCAAACGCAGGATGAGTGAATTGTATACCGAACGCCAGACGGTCAGCCTGACACCAGAACAGATGCGGCGGTTGAAGGAACTGCGCTCGGTGCGAGCACGTAAGGACGGGCGACTGATCCACATCACCGACCTGATCCGGGATGCAGTGAACTACTATCTCGCCGCTCAGGAGGATTTACCCGGCTCACGGCGGGCGATTGCGAAGGGCGTTGAGGCGAAGGTGGATGCGCTGGACGAGAAGGTTGAAGTGCTGACCACGACGCTGAATGACTTCATCGAGCGCGTGACGCGGCGACGGGGACAGTAAGGCATGGATCGCCGACAGATGTGTGTCTCCAACCTGCGTTACAAGCGCCCAACCGCAGACGAAGGTAAACGTATGAAGAATTTGCTCGGTTACCTGACCTACCGCGATAGTCGCGACCAAGGCGCAAAAATGGTGGCCGGGCAGGAACGCTGGGTCGACCACGGGATGGGTGGATCGGTGGGTGAAATCGCCCAGCGCTGTGACGACCTCAGAAGCCAGCATGTGCTGACCTTCTCGCTGGTGGTCAATCCCAACCCGCAGCTTATCGCCATGATCCCGCATGAACAGCGGGAGCAGTTCGTGCGTGAACTGACCGAGCGCACGGTGGATGGCTTCTTTGAGGCGCGTGGGCTGGATACCGGCTGCGAGTATTCTTACGTGCTGCATCACCGCGAGAGCGACGATCCACAGGCACCGGGGATGCACAATCCGCACACCCATGTGGTGCTGCCGGGTACGGTCTGGAGCGAGGAACATGGCGAACGCATCAACCTGTATTTCTCGCAGAGCAGGAAGGTCGATCACATCGAGATGCTGCACGATGTGACCGAGCATCACATGGCGGACATGCTGGATCGCTACATCGGGCTGGACTGGGAGCAGCGATACGATGCGCTGGAAAATCTGCGCGAGGAGCAGAAGCAGATCGCCCAGGCTGAACCGCACGGCTACCACACCAGCCAGGATGGGCTTGAAATCCCATTCTGGGGCGGCGTGCGCCAGGTGGATGAGGAGCACTGCGCCGTTGGCTACTACATGCCGTTTGCAGATGAAGAGGGCGAGGTCAGCATCCAGTTTCGCCCGGTCGCGGCGGGGCTGGATCGGCAATATGCCGCTCGGTTGAGCGCCGTCGTCGCTGAGCGGCTGCACCAGTATCCCAACGACCATCTCCGGCTCTACCAGGAGACGATCCGCATCCTGCTGGAAGAGGAACACGAGGACATCGAGCCACCGCAGCCTACATCAGGGCATTCATTCGATATTGACCTGTAAACGGAAAGGGGTGTGTCCGTCGCTCAACGCCACACCCCGTATCCTAATACGAAAGTGACGATAGTATGACACAGAACACATCCGTCAGCAAGACGGACGAAAGCATAAAAAATCGCCGGGCATTTCTGCGAGCGCTTTACGGTTCTGCCCCGGATGACTTGTATCTCGAACTACGCTGCATCCATCCGACCACCGGCGAAGTGCGGACGCTGTGGGGACGCATGCGCGATAAGCGCGGGCTTGGCTCTGCATTGAAGCAGGCGGATAAGTTCAACGGCGAGGGCTTCGGGCTGTACTTCGCACCCTGCTTGCGCCGGGAGAAGAAGGGCAGTGCCGACTCCGCTGCCTGGGTTCCGGCACTGTGGATGGACATCGACAGCACCGACCCGCGTGACCTGGAGAAACTGAAAACCTTCGACCCTGCGCCGTCGTTTGTCGTTTCCAGCGGGGGCGGTTGGCACGCCTACTGGCTGCTGGATGTGCCTTTTGTGCTGGAAACTGATGCCGATAAGCAGAAAATCGCCGCTGTTCTGCACGGGTTGTTTTCAACTTTGGGCGGTGATCCGGGCTATGTGAAGTCCGTCGCGTCGGTCATGCGCTTGCCGGATTCAGTCAATACCAAGCCGGAGCGTGGGGGTGTGGCGGTGGCGATCATCGAGAGCGATCCGGAGCGGCGCTATGTCCTGAACGATTTCGCCTGGCTGGAAAGCAATACAAACGAGGAGCGCATCGGAGATATGCGTGTGGTGACGCTGAATGGAAACGGGCTTCATCCACTGCCACTGAGAACGGAGCAGTATCTCGCCAGTGGCGCGCACAATGGCAATCGTAACGCCGAACTGTTCGCCGCCGCCTGCCAGATGCGTGATGCTGGGTACAGTCAGAGCGATGCCGAACGTGAACTGGTCGCACGGCATGTTGCCGATGGGGATGGCAGTGAGAATCCCGCTACACGCGAGAAAGAAGCCAGAGCGACCATCGCCAGTGCTTACCGCCAGCCGCCCAGAGAACCCATTGCTGCACCACGCCAGCAGGCACGGGAGAAGGTTGAACAGCTTGTGGGCAGCTATGCCCCGGATCAGCGCCGGGAACGCCCGACTGCGGAGCAGATCGCGGAGGCGGTGCAGGCGTGCGCACATCTGAATGCAGTCGAGTGGGCAGAGGAACGCCAGCGCCTGAAATCCGTCTGCGGGGACGGACTGCGGCTGGTCGATCTGGATCGCGTCTACCGCGAAGCACGCCGCAGCCTGGAACGGCAGAGCCTGCCGAGTGAGGATCGTTACCTGATCGCCGATGGCTGTATCCTTTACGAGAAAGTCACTGAACGCGGCGTGAACCGCCAGCGGGTTGCTGACTGGGCAGCACAGGTGGTCGAGCGCACATCACGCATCGATGACGATGGGCAGGTGGAACATCTGGTCAGGCTGGAGCTAAGCCGGGAGGGGAAAACACAGCCGCTCATCGTGCCGAGCGAGCTTTTTGGTGATGCCAACGCGCTTCAGCGCCACATTGCACGGCAGGCAGGCGAACGCTTCACCGCTCGCACGGGCATGAACAAACATCTGCCGACGGCGCTGCTGAGTCTATCTGGGGAGTATCCCACACGGACGACTTACCGCTTCATGGGCTGGACGCAGATCGAGGAACGCTGGGCGTATGTGACACCGAGCCTCACAGTTGGCGCGAGCGGCGTTCATGAACAAGCGCCGGAAGTGGAACTGGAAACCCGCCTGCGGGATTATGGTCTGCATGAAACGGATTGGTCACAGAGCCTTGCCGCATTCGCCGCGCTGAGGGAGGCACTGCCTGCCAACATCGCTCCGGCGTTGATCGCCTATGCCGTGCTGCCGCTGGTACAGCGATTCTTTCCCGCCGCCGCACCTAAACCCGCGCTGCATCTGCAAGGCACGACTGGCACCGGAAAATCCGAAATCGCGTCACTGCTGTGCAGTTTCTACGGGCAGTTCACTCGCGACATGCCGCCCGGTCAGTGGGGCGACACGGTGAATACGGTTGAGGCGCTGGGTTATTCGCTGGCGGATGCGCTCTACTGGGTCGATGACTACAAGACGATCTACGCCGATGAGCGCACCTTCACCCGCTTTCTGCAAAGCTACTCACGTGGCATGGGACGCGGAAGGTTGACTCGTGAAGCCAAACTGAGGCAGGAGCGTCCCTGTCGTGGACACATCCTCAGCACTGGCGAGACGACGCTTGACGGTGAAGCGTCCATTCTGGCTCGTATGATTGTGCTGAAGGTCGCGCCCTGGGGCGAACGCGATCCACATGGACAGGCGCTGGTCAGGGCAGATCAGCTACGCGAGCATCTCGCTGGATTCACGGTGGAGTTCGCCCGGTGGATTGCAGGTCAGGCAGAAACCAATAATCTGACAGCGACACTGTCTCAGGGATTTGCCAACAGCACTCAGGGCTACCAGGACAAGCTGGCAAGCAAAGGCGTGCAGCCGACGACAGTAGGTCGGCTGGTACAGAACTGGGCGGTGCTGGTCACGACCTACCGTTTGCTCTATGCATTTCTGATGGAGCGGGATGCAGAGGATGCCCTGCCTGCCTGGTGCGATACCATCCTGGATGGCGCACAGGCGATGCGTGAGGAACGCGCCGGACTGCTGTTCCTGGACGGGCTTCAGCAGCTCCTCGCCAGCGGCGAACTCATGCTGGCAACCGACATGCGCCAGCCGGAAGAAGCGCGACCCGGAACGACCATTGTCGGCTACAAGGACGGTCAGCACGCGCTGATCCTGCCGGATGTGGCCTATCGCGCTGTCGTGCGAATTCATCCGCTGAAGTTCAACACCGCTGCGATTGGCGCACAGCTTCAGGAGGATGGCTGGCTGATCCCCGGCACGAACAGCCTGACGGTTCAGCGGCGTGTGCGTGGTATCCCGACGCGCTTCTGGCAGCTCAAAGCCGACTTCATCGAGATGTGACGGCTGTGACGCTGTTTCACCAACGCGATTTGTTTCATCGCTTAAAGAAGAAAAACACTTGTTTCAGTTGTGACGGTGTTTCAGAAAGGGCTACTCTCTGCTGTTGGAACAGAGAGTAGCTGCTTCGCTTGTTGTTGATTCAGGGTACAACAAACTCAAAGACCCAAGAGCCAAGGATGCGCTGTTGATCGTTACCGCTGTCGCTGCCGAAGCCGACCAACTCAGTAATTTCCAGCCGCCACTCGTCGGTATAGTCGAACATTCCGGCAAAGTAGGTGTAGGCTTCGCAGGTTTCGTCATTGACTGGCTGAAGGGGCTGCACTCTACCACCACCGGGGACTTCACCCGCAGGGGTTGTCAGGTGGGGGATAGCCGTCCACTGACGTGCTGGGTCAGGTGAAGTGAAACAGACCATGACGCGCGTCTGTGAAGGCGAAATTGTGACCTGCTTCAGTGTCATTGTGATGCCTTGATCGGCTGCTGTTTGCGGGGCATTCATCACGCGCTGCTCACTGACCAGCGGAATGCTGAAGTCAAAGGTAAAAAGACTTTCCGGTCCTTCATACATTTCATTCATCCGTTCCAGGGGTAGCTGGGTCCGGCGCGGCCAGGTGATCCCGTAAGCCCCGACTTCAAGATGCAAATCAAGCGCAGTGCTATCACCAATAGGAATCGTGCTCAAGTCGTAGGTTTTGATTTCCAGAACGCGGTCGAAAGTGATGATAGTGTCCACTGGTGCTCCCCAACCAACAGCCTCTCCATTCTGGTCAATCGCAGCGTTCATCCCTTGATAGAAAGGGATTTCAGCTCCGGTATCACGCAGACTGAGCCGGTAGACGCGACCTTGCAAGTTGGAGTATGGGGTGCCTGGTAGTCCCTGAATGGTGTAAGCTAGCGTGAGCCGGTTGCCATCAGCATACGCCCATTCCAGCGTGACGGTGTAACCGTCATGGGTTTGGCTTATGCCAATCTCGTGTCCCAGTCCCTGCTCGTAAATTGCCTTTAGCCCCGCATCATAATCGATGAACCGCTGAAAGACTGTATTCATAGCAATCACCACGCCGATTCCGATGGTCAACATAGCAATCAATGCAGCCGCAACTCGTGCAGACAGTCTACCATATTGACGCGGTTGTACTGCTGTCAACACCTGTCGGGCTTGCCTGTGTTGAACGAACTCGCGTCGTAAGTGCTGCGCTAGTTGTGCTTCAAAGCCTTCACGTGGCTTCGGCGCGGATGCGCTAAGTTTCATTTCAAAATCCGTCATTGTCTGCATGTTTTCCTCCTTATCGTGGTTCGACTGTTCACTCATCACTGGTCTGTCCTTTGGCAGATTGTGCCGTCTGGTACTTTTCCTGAAGGTCGTTCAGCGCACGGCTGAGGTATGCGGAAACCGTCTTTTCGCCAATCCCCAGCACTTCAGCGATCTCCTGATTGCGCAGACCACCGTAATAACGCAGCGTGATGATCTCCCGTTTGCGCTCCGGAAGGGTGAGAATCATCCGATACAGATGGGCGGCCTCCTCGTTCTCGCCAACGATGTAATCGGGCTGTTTCTCTGCTGGGGCGGATGGTTCAGCATCTTCAAGTGGAATGTGATTTTCAAAATGCCCATTTCGGCGGTAGTGATCGGCGATGGCATGGCGGGCGATGACAAACAACCAGGACGCAAAGCTGGTCTGCTGTCGATGGCGTAGTTGATCCAGATTCTTGATGACACGCAGGAAAATATCGGAAACAACATCTTCGGCATCCTGCCTATGGGTGACGCGAGACACCACGTAGCCGTAGATGCGCCGCGAGTACCGATAGTAAAGCACCTGGAATGCGTCGGGATCGTCTATCGCGCGTTGGATGAGCGCTTGTTCGTCTACAGTATCATGCATGGCTGCTCCTTACCTCACACTATATAAGACGCAAGGAAAGGGCAAAATACTGCTCTGAATATTATTCCCCAACGTCACAGGTGAAACAGCCGTACCTGTCACAGCAGCGATTTTGTGCCTGTAGAAATTGAAGAACGCGTGCGTTTTCGATGCTGCGCTGAATGGAAAAACCCCCTTGTTTCAGTTGTGACGGCGTGACGTTCGTTATCGCTCTCTCCTCGCACTACCGCCGACGCGGCGAGTGTGCAGCGCGGGCTTCCTCCCAGTCAAACACCGGCGGCGGTACGCCAGCACCACCGTCCCGGCGGGACTGCCGAACCACCGCCTCTCGCTGCGCTCATGTTTGACTGGTGCCCTCCTCTGCGCTGCCCCGGTTCAGCCGAGCGGTAGCGCTCAACGTGCTGGCGCATCCAGCAGATCAGAGGGGAGTATCCTCATGCACGATTTAACAGTTTCCGACAACAACCGTTTTGGTATTCGCGCCTTTCCCCGTGTTGCGACCTATCCCACCGGTTGGAACGGTGAAATGACCTTCGAGCAAATCTCAGAGGACATTCGTCCACGTGCCGCGAAGATGCTGCTGCGTCAGTATCGCGTCTGGGCGCAGGACCTTGATGACTGCCTGCAAAACGGGCTGATGTACGTCTGGGAGCAGCTCGCCGCTGACCGTGATTTCCTCGCTAAGAAAAGTCGGTTTGAAGCGGCTCTCATCGTCTGCTATCGGTCAAAGTCCACCAGCATCCGCAAACAGAATCTGCGTTACGAATACATGGAAGACTTCTGGGCGAAAAACGACTTCAAACATCCCGAAGAGATGCGGATTGGCGGTCTGGAACGTTTCAAAATCGCCGGTGAACATTGGGCAACCTGGGCAACACTCACCGACATCCGCATCGACATCGAACGCGCCGTCTTGACTGTTTACGAGCAGGTGAAGGACGACCCTGCCGGATTGCTGGCGCTCTACGCCGCGACAACATCAGCCACCAGCAAAGACCTGGCGTATGTGGTGCCGGGCAAAGGTGAGGATGCCATCCGCTGGCGGGCTGCGGCAATTCGCAACCAGCTTCGCGGGATGCTGGGCACGCTCCAGCGCGAACAACCGACCTGGCGCGAGAAGTTCGACGCAGGCGAGGTTGAACCAGCGATGAAGCTGCTGGAACGGCATCCGGAGCATGACATCAAACACGCCGCTATTCGTGGCCTGATCGAAGGCAAGAGTTCACGACAGGCGGCGCAGGCGTTTGGGCATAACGTCAATACGCTGCAACACCATCGCCGACGGGCGAACAAGGAACTCGCACAAGTCTACGGCTGTACCGCATGAGGGCAGTCGTTTTCGTTTCCATGGCTGGTGAGAGTTCGCCAGCCATGTTTTTTATTTTGCGAGAAGGATGGTTACAGACCAAAGGCACCATTTTGTGCCGAACACGTTTCCTTCAAATTGTCAAAGGTAATTTCCATCGGGTGGGAAGTAAGCTAGAATGGATGAAAATTTTATTGATATGTCAAATTATCCAAGCCTATAGCCACTAAAAAGGCGAGACTTACAATGGTTAATGAGGAATATAGCCATGAGAACGAAATAGATCTCTCAGATTCGGTGCTAGAACAACGCGAATTCATTGTGGATTCTATCAACTGGAAAGGGCATTACAAACGCCTTAGACTGGAACCCGGTACTAGATATCTCGATGTGCCACTTTCTGCTTGTGTGACGGAAGGTGATCAAATATTCCGATCAAAAGCGGCTGTTGAGGTGATATGTAAACACGGAAGTGTAAACATACTTCCATCATACACTGCAATAGAAAAGTTGTATTTAGGCGATTTAGAGATCGATGTTGCTATCAAAGAAATCACTCAATCAGAAGAGTACAACGCATATCAGTCCCTTTCAGACTTTCATTATCGTGGAAACAGTCTTTTTGGACGTACATCACGTCTTGTAGTGACCCCAAAAAGTTGGACACAAAAGTGCCCGTGCTTATTTTAGCACGGGTTCTGGCTGTTGAGCCAGCCAATTTGCCTCGAAT
>DAOUCY010000059.1:0-131205 GCA_034431625.1 Anaerolineae bacterium
CATTTTTCGCTCCGCTTTTTGTTGTCCAACTAAAACGGTAGCACTTTCTGGCAATCTCTCAACCCTTTCTTAAATTGTGTACGGTAGTGAAATCCAGACATAGCCTTCAGATACCCATTGACTAATTGTGACTGGCATCTGTTCTGGTGAAAAGCAGATCGCGTTGCTGATAAGTTCTGCGAGCGCGTTTTTGATCATGGCGGTATCGCCCATAAAAAACGCATCAGCGTCACGCTGGTCGACAATGATTTGAGTGCCATTGTTTCGATAGGTCATTCGTCTGGCAAGGTCAACTGCTGGTGGAATGACGTTCCACAGATGAACGTGAGTCTGTGATTGCTGAACAGACTCGCGGGTGATGATGCCCGCCTCAATCTGGGCCACATAGACTGTTTGCTGAACCAAGTGTTCAAGCCGATCCGTACCGCTGCGCAGTGTCTCTAGGAGATCGTGGATTTGCTCTTGATCCAGTTGCTCGAATTGGCGCTCAATGACATCGCGCACAAAAGTGACGGACATCAAAGGCGTCTTGATCTGGTGCGTCACCATTCGCACCAGTTTGAGTTTGAATGCCTCGAATTCATGGCGATAGAGATCGTTGATCTGCTGGTGACGCTGCAGGCGTCCCCGAATGGCCGACAGCAGTTCAGCGCGTGTAAAAGGTTTGGTGAGATAGTCGTCGGCTCCCAGTTCCATCCCGTGGCGCATGAAGGGTTTATCGGCTCTTGCAGTCAAGAACATGAATGGGATTTTGGCCGTAGCCGGGTGCTTACGCAGTTCCATCAGCACTCCATACCCATCCATTTCCGGCATTGTAATATCACAGACGATCAAATCCGGCTGATGGTCAATTGCAGCTTTGAGGCCGCTTAGTCCATTGGTTTCCCCAACGCTCTCGTATCCTTCGAACTGAAGCCAATCGAGAACCTCTTCTAGGATTGGCTGCTCGTCTTCGATCACCAGTAGTTTTGTCATACTGCCGCCCTATAGTTTCTTAGGCGCGTGGTACGCCGGGTTGGATACGCTCATTCGGCAGACTTCCATCCGATGTCATCCCCATCTCTCTCGACGTAACCTAAGCTGCCAAGGGGATAATGACGACGACTGTAGTTCCCTCATTGGGGGCACTAGTGATTTCAATCGAACCACAATGCAGGCTGATGGCCTGGAGGGCGATATTGAGTCCTAGCCCAGTTCCTGCAACCACCCCCACATTCGAAGCTCTGTGGAATGGCTCAAACAAATGTTTCTGATCTGCGAGCGGGATTCCGATTCCCTCATCTCGAATCCGCAGCGTGACCTGATTTCCCTTTTTGCTGACATCCATGGTGACCTTATCCTCTGCTGCCGAATATTTCAGCGCGTTGGATAGCAGATTGGTGATGGCTTGGCGGATGAGTCGTGGATCGATACTTAGGATGATTGGCGCGGAATCGCAGGAGTATATGATCCGGTTTTCGTATTCCGACTGGCTGTGGAACTCGTCAACAATGTCTCGACACAGCGTATCTAAGTCTGCCTCGACTGGCCGGTAGTCGACTCGGCCCGCTTGAATGCGAGTCAGTTGGAGGACATCATCCATAATCTGTTTCATGTGGCTGACTTGCTCGCGGATTTTGTCCAATCGCGCATCAATCTGGGTCTCATCCATTTTCTGGCGATACGAACTCAAACTCTCTGTGGCTGCAAGAATGGTAGCCAACGGTGTACGAAATTCGTGGGATGCCATCGAGACAAAACGAGACTTGAGATCGCTCAGCTCCTTCTCCTGTTGGAGTGCCCGCTCTAGGATTTCCTCAAAGTTCTTGCGGTCAGTAATATCCTCCATGATTCCTATTCGGCGGTAGACATGTCCTGCATCGTCCAGAATGGGAAATGTCCGCACCTGTGCCCAGCGTATACGTCCATCCGGTTGGACAATGCGAAACTCTGAACTAGTATGAGGCCTTGTCCCTAAGCATCCAAGATTTGACTCAAGTCGGATGCGAGTTCGGTCCTCCGGATGGACACAATCTAGCAGTGAGGCCATGCCATTGCTCAGACTCTGCCTTGTGCGTCCGGTGATCGCTTCATAGGCTGGACTGACGTACTGAACCTGTGTTCCATCTTCCGAGAAAACGAATAGGGTTTGGTCAATATTCTCGGCGATTTGCCGGAATTTCTCTTCACTTTCACGGAGAGCATTATCGGCTAGTTTTCGATCCGTGATATCGAACACCGTAGAGCGCGCCATCGCGTACTGGCCGTTTTCATCGTAGGCGGCCGTGGCACTGATCATCGCTGAGAAGACCGTCCCATCCCTACGGACAAATTCCACCTCTAGGTCTTTGAGCCACCCCTTCTTGATGAAATCTTCGTAGATTGCAGCGCAGATTTCGGCACTCTTCGGTGTCAGAATGCGGTCGATGGTCATTTCGTGAATCACGACGTCTCGGCTGTAACCGAGCCAACTTAACAGGGTATCATTGATCTGAATGATGACCCCGTTCGTGTCCGTGGAGTAATATCCACAGGGGGCTTGGTTGTAGAGGTCATAGAGTTCGTCCGCATAGCGAAGCAGTGAGAACTCCAGCTCTTTGCGGGCGGTAATGTCTTGCACAGTACAAACGAAGTACTCTCCCAGCGTGTCGGGGTACTCAATAGGGGCAATGCTGATTTGCACATCGAATGTGCTGCCATCGAGCCGAAGCGCGGTGACATCAATTTGCTGAACGCTGTTCTGGGATACAACATCGTCAATGACTTCATCTAGCAAGCAGCGACACTCTGGCGACAATAGATCTGCAAGCTGGCGGCCTGAGAAGTCGTTTCCCTCAGCCCGGAACAAACGGTATGTCGCCACGTTTGCATGTTGGATCCCTGCTGTGGAATGAAACAGGAGGATTCCGCTGCTGCTGCCATTGAGAATGGCTTCAATCCGAGTCTTGGCGCTGACCAGTTCTTGAGTGTGCCCCTTTGTCTTCTGGTCACCGCTGGTTCCATTCCGGTAGACATTGTGATTTTGATCAGGAGAACGATCCGTTATTACGCTCGAAGTTCGGACGCGCGCATTATGTATGGCGCGTAGGAGGGCTTTTCCGCTGGCTTCACTTTTGAGCAAGAACTCCTGTGCACCCATCTGAAAGGCTGTGGCCGTCTCTAGGTCTGTTTCAGCAACTACCACCACAGGTGTGTGAGGTTTTGACTGGAGATATTGGCTGAGACGAGCGAAACTGCCATCGGCGCTTGTCGGTAGTTCGATAACCACAGCATCGGCGCGATTTGAACCCCAGTGAGCGAACCCAGCTTGCTCAACCCGAATCCGTGAAAGCCTCAGTGCTTTGCCCGCGGCTGCTTTGAGCCGCCTTGCAATCAGGGACAGGCTGTCTTTGTGGTGCTCGACGAGGAGGATGTGCATCGACTCAATCGCCAATCACACTGGCGTACTGCTGCAGTTCACTCGTCAATGAGTGAATTTGCAGCGCAGCATGCCAATTAATCGATCGAGCCACAGCCGTACAACTCCTATCTCGTTATTGAAATTACAATTGTTATAAATGATTGTAAGGGTGATTGGCGGCGATTTTCCATTAAGGTGGTGATCGTCAGGTTGAGATGTATTAATTCATGTTGTATGGATGATGCATGTCATAACACATTCCTGACATCCACCATGCCCTGCTGCGGCTGCTTAATGTTATGATCACCGGCGATCACAAATTGGCTGTACGATCTCCGAGGGCACAGTTATGCATGAACTCGGAATAGCTCACGATGTAGTGGAAATTGCTGCCAGTGCTGCGGCTGCCGCCCAAGTGAAACGTGTAGGAGTTGTGCATGTTCGCTTGGGCGTTCTATCCGGTGTAGTCAAAGATGCGTTGATTTTCAGCTATGACATCGCCACTACAGGCACCATTCTGGAAGGTTCTCGACTGGAGATCGAAGAGGTTCCCATCGTGATCTACTGCTCGAACTGCCAGATGGCAGTATCCCTGCCTGGAATTCAGGATTTCTGCTGCCCATACTGCGGCACACCAACAATGGACATCCGCCAGGGGCGCGAGCTTGAAGTCGTGTCATTGGAGGCATTCGATGAGTAATCCTCGTATCGTTGAAATCCGCCGCGGCGTTCTAGAAAAGAATGACCTTTTGGCTCAAGCGCTGCGCCAGAGGTTTGATTCAGCCCATGTGTTTGTAACTAATCTGGTTTCAAGTCCTGGTGCGGGGAAAACCGCCTTGCTTGAATCGACCCTTCGTTCGCTGCGTGAAACGGGTTATAGCGTTGCCGCGCTGGTTGGCGATCTTGCAACTGATAACGACGCTAGGCGCTTGGCGAGGAGCGGTGCTTCCGTTCGGCAGATTGAGACGGCTGGTAACTGCCATCTCGAAGCTGATATGATCGCCAATCACCTTGATGCCTGGGGGTTGGATCTGGCGGCAACGGATTTCCTGTTCATCGAAAATGTTGGCAATCTGGTCTGTCCTTCCAGCTATGATCTGGGTGAGCATCTTCGTGTGGTGCTGCTTTCCGTCACTGAGGGCGAGGATAAACCCCTCAAATACCCACCTATGTTTTACTCCGCTGATGTCGCTGTACTCACCAAAATTGACATCGCTGAAGCGGTCGAGTTCGACCGGGCCGCTGCTTTGTCAAATATTCAGGCTGTGCATCCTGGTATCTCTGTTCTAGAGACATCGGCCAAGCGAAACACGGGTATGGATGATTGGCTCGCATACCTCATTGCACAGCGTCAGAGGAGGTTTGATCTGACGCCGCAGTTTACCCAACCTTCTGAGTGACATTCGGATAATATCGGCGATTACTAGGTTGGTTCAGCACGATTATGTCATCATCACAGCACAGTGTTGTAGTTGCCGGAGCGGGGCAGGGGATGGGCGAGGCTGTTGCCCGGCGATTTGCCACTCAGGGGAGTCATGTTTTCCTGATTGGACGTACAGCTGCCAAGCTTGAGCGTGTCGCTGCGCAGATCAAACAGGAAGGTGGCAGCGCGACGCCATACCCTGCTGACCTTTCCCTGGCAGACTCGCTGAATTCCTTCTGCACCAAGCTCGACTCAGACGGGACTGCGGTTGATACTGTGGTGTGTTGTGTTGGCGAGGCTTTGATCAAGCCTATTGCAGACACGACCCTTTCGGATTGGGATCATATTCTGTCTGTCAACTTGCGTTCCGTTTTCATCCTCACTCAGGCACTGCTTCCAGCGCTTCGTCGCAGCCATAATCCGAGCTTGATCTACATTGCCTCCAAAGTGGCTTTGCGCGGTTATCCCCATGTGACAGCCTATTCCGCCGCCAAAGCCGGCATTGTTGGTTTTGCCCGTTCACTCGCAGTCGAACTGCGAGACGAGTTGATCCGTGTTGCTGTGCTGTGTCCTGGCCCGGTCGATACGCCTATGCGCCGTTCTGCGACCCCCAATATGCCAGAGAAGATGATTATTGATGTGCAGACGATTGCCAACACTGTCGCGTATCTAGCCGGCCTGCCTCGCGGCGTGTCAACTGGCGAAGTGCTGGTTCAATCGGCTTACTATGATTAGGGATTGGGCTGTTCGTCTGGGTGATCTATCAAAATTTGCCTGAGCAGCGACAAGACATGTTTTTCGTTCGTGTGGTCGCCAGATAATCTGTACACGACTAGACACTCTTCTAGCAGTTTTCGTGCCCGTTGATGGTCTCCTCGCCGCAGCGCAATATTCGCATTGGTGAGGCGCAGCTGATTCTGTACGTCTTGATGCTGCTGTTCAGCTTGCGCAAGGGCTAGGCTAAGCCAGTAGTCCGCTTCGTCATAACGTTCAGTGGCCTCCCACAACGGCCATAATCCCAACGTCATTTGTGCGAGCGGTTCTGCTGCCCGATGCTCTGCGGCCAAGTGCAGTACAGTGCGGATGTTGTCAATCTCTGCTTCAACAGGTGCCATCCACTGCTTCTGATCGGTTTTGAAGTTCTCGATCATCCTCCAGAATGCGCCTGCGAATGCGCGGAGTATCTCTAGATAGAGTTCATGCTGTTGCAGCTTGGTTGCTGCGAAGTCCCGAACCGCGTCGGACATCGTGTACCGCTTACTGTCTCCATCGGTTGATACGACCTGAATGAAGTGCTTGTGGGCTAACTGATCCAGGATTTCACCAATTGGACTGTGGGTCAATGGTCCCAAGACTGCCGCAGCCGATTCCTCGTTCCAACCCCCAACGAACAAGCTCAACCCGGCCAATGCGAGCTGTTCGTCACGCTTGAGCAGATTGTGACTCCAGCCGAGAACCCCATTGAGTGACTGCTGCAGCGATGGCGCTGGCTGTCCGGCACCCAGGCCGCGCAGCCGGTTATCGAGCTGCATTAGAATGATGGGCAGCGGATACACCCGCAGATGTGCGGCCAAAATCTCGATCAGGATGAGAAGCCCCTGTGAACGGCCGCACAGATGTCCTAATCCAGCAGCATCCGACTCGCGCAGACTGTAGCCGGGCAGTGCTTGCTCAGTAGCTCTGATGAACAGCCGCATCGCCGCTGATTCAAGCAGACTAGACCAATTTGGCGCTTTGCGGGGATGGATGCGGGGAATCTCTAGCGGCAGGACTTTTAGTTCCGCGGCGTTGCTGATCCCCATCCAATCTCGACTCGTTACAATAATCTGCAATTCAGGCCGTGCGGACAGGATTTCTGCGATGATCGAACTCGGCCTTGAAGTCTGGTCTGCGTGATCCAGAATCAACAAGGCTTTTCCTGTGGATGGGCTGCTGGATTTGCCATCAAATGCAGTGCAACCGCGGAGTACAGTGCAGTTTGGGCGACACAGGGAAGATAGAAATAGTGTACCCCACCTGCGAATTCGCTTCGGAGTTGATTGGCTGTTTCTAGCGCCAGCCGGGTCTTTCCCACACCCGCGAACCCTGTAAGATGAACCACCTGGTGATCGGCAAGGAGCTGCCTGAGTTCTCTCATTTCCCGTTCCCGGCCAATGAATGCTCCACTTGGCAGCGGAAGTTTCCGCTCGGGAAGGGCTTGTCTATGCTCAACAAGACCCTGGATTTCTCTAGGGTTGATAATCTCCCCGATCACTTCGCTACGTGTCTGAACCGGCTCCTGGTCTGGCGGCATCTCATCATCTGGCTGAGCTTCGAGTAAGTTCGGTTCATCGCTTTTGATTTCTTGGTTGCCCTCAATCAGATTGGCATCTGCTTCTTCCGCGCCTATTGGTTCATTAGGAGCTAATCCAACCTCCGTTAGAGTCTCAGGGGCGAGCAGTTCCCAATCTGGCGCGGCTTCTGTAGGGCTGAATACTCCAGTGTCATCTACATAAACGTCGAACCGCATCAGATCACTGCTTGATGCGGACAGCCCCTTCAGATTCCAGTCTTCATCGTCAATATCCACATCGTGGGGATGGGTTGATGATCCTGCCAGCGCGCTCAGGATTTCAGTGTCCCATTGGGCTGGTTGGGGCTGAACGGGCTGTCCGGCTGGGGCAACTGCCTTTGCGAGATCGAATTCGTCCGAGAGTGCGTGCGTTGCCGGAGCAATCACCGTGCTGTCGGTCAGTCCCACTTCGTCATCGAAGGTTGGTAGTGGGCCAGTGGACTCGAATGTCGTAGCTGGACGAACGGAGCTGCTTGCCTCTTGCTCGATTAGGCTTATTTCAGCAGGCTGATTCGGTTCAGCCAGAAGTGGGGGAGGGGCGAATATCCCCATCACGCCAGTTAGGATGACGATGGGAGTCTCGCTGCTGCTTTCTGGTGATGCATCCGCTTCTGGCTTTTGATCGGGCGGTGTTGCTAACTGAACGACAATTTTGGCTGCTGGCGCTTCCTCGGCGGGGGCTGTGGAAGCGCCAATGTCCGCCGGTTTAGGCGCTGTTGGGGCATCAATTACCCCAAGCTCAACAGCCCGCGCCAATGCTTCCTCCCAATTTTCCACCTCCAGCTTCTTGAAAATCTGGCGTCCGTACCATGCTATAGTCTCCACAGACAGCATCAACGCGACGGCGATTTCATTTCTCGTCATTCCTTGAGAAGTGAGCTGGAGAATCTCGACTTCGCGCTTCTTCAGCGCGCCTTGTGATGCTGACTTGGGCATGGTATCCTGTGAATTCGATTTTAGGCTTGATTATAAGGATACTTGAATCAGCCGAAAAGTTTTCTGGCAATTTGCGGCGGGTGATGTGCTGCTCGGGAATCAACACGGCGCTCACGTCGAGCGCCGTGTTGATTGCGCGATAAACACTCCGCGTGTCGAGGTCTTCTAATCAATCCGCTCCTGGTACAGATCCGCTCGGCCCTGCTGGCTTGGCATGAGGATAGATGTTTAGATAGCGTACCCCCAATGTGAACGCCAGCCAACTGTAGGCGACGATCCCGATAGAGACCCCCCATTCGACGAGCGCAGGTTCGTAGTGGTTGACCGGGAAAATATTCCGCACTCCTGGCGACCAGTCCAGTGGAATCACGAAGCCGCTGAGCGTCATATTCCACCGGTTGATGACCAGTCCGGCGATAACCATCAGGCAGGCCAGCATGACTACATTGCGGTTAGCGCGAAGCCGACCCAACAGCAGGAAAATTGCTGGAACCAGTGCTCCGAACAACACCTCCCCAAACCAGAACGTAAAGTTATAGGGCGTAAACTCGGCCAGCACTTCTGCGCCCAAACGCTGCTCTGGCACGCGGCTGTAGTAGTTTGTCGCTGCCCAGCTCCACATCTTCAGGTATAGATACGCTAAGCACGCAAACCCGGCGAATTTTGCTACACCCGTTAGGATATCTTCGGGAACCATTTCGCGTTGGAGCAGCCTGCTGGTAATCAGCGTCACTAGCAGCGTGATCGATGCGCCGGCAGCAATGGCTGACAGGATGAACAGCACGGGAGCCGACGGCGAATACCATACTGGCCGCGCCGTCAGAATGCCGTAAGTGGCGCCCAGCGACGATTGGTGCAGCAGTGAAAGACCCATGCCCAGAGTAGCGACGGCGGGCATCAACCGGTGCAGAAAGTGAGCCAAACTTCGCAGCAGTCCGTAACGTCTCAGCGGCGTACTTTCGATGATGATTGGAACGAGTTCGATCACCAACACAGTCGAGTAAAGCACCACACACATCGTGATTTCCCAGAGTACGGAGTGGACGTTCCAGTAAATCAGTGGGTGGTAGAAGCGGTCGAACCGGCCGATGTCGATGAACAATGCCAGCATCGCCGATGAGTACCCCAGCAGCCCGATAAACACTGCCGCGCGGGCAATCGCTTCGTACTTCTTAAATCCGAATAGGTAAACCGCTGCCGAAAGTGTGAACGCGCCGGCTCCTAATGCAATGGATGACAGATCAACTGTGATCCACAATCCCCATGGGAGTTCATCAGTCAGATTGGTGACACCCAGACCGTTCGTCAGCACAATCAAGGCGCTGTATACGCCGATTGCTAACGCGACGACCAGCCCGCCGATCCACAGCCGCAGCCAGATCGAACTATTTTGCAGCCCCAGCGGTTTGAAGCGCGGCTTTTGAACTTGGGTCATCGTAGGTGCTGTAGCAGCCATTACACCAATCCTTCCGGCGGAATATAGTAGACGTTAGGTTCAGTTCCCAGGTCTTCGCGCAGGCGGATCGTGGGGCGGGAAGCGATAATCCGCGCGACTGTGCTGTTGGGGTTATTAATGTTGCCGAAGAAGCGCGCGTTCACCGGGCACACGTTCACACAGGCGGGCGTGGCTTCTTCGTCTACGCCGGGCATCAATCCTTTTGCAAGCCCCGCGTCAATACGATGAATGCAGAATGTACATTTTTCAACCACACCCCGTGGTCGCCGTGGTACTTCTGGCTTACCCCACTCTGGTACACGTGGATTCACGTCATTCCGTTCCATCCAGTTGAAACTTCGTGCCCCGTATGGGCATGCTGTCTGGCAGTAGCGGCAGCCGATGCACTTGTCGTAGTCCATTACGACCAATCCATCGGCTCGGTGATATGTTGCTGCCACCGGACAGACCTCCACGCATGGGGCATGCGCACAGTGCAGACACGGTCTCGTGACATGAAATGTTTTGCCCTGCGCCGTTTCATCGTCCACCCGGATGTTCCAACGCATGTTGTCGGCTGTATCGTTGGTTGCCTGGCACGCCCAAACGCAGTAATCACACCCGATGCACTTGCTCAGGTCAATCACCATCACCCAATGCAAGTTCGAATCGCCCTTGTGGTCCGATGGCTTCCGCTGTGCGATCTCCCGCGCGAAGGTATTCAGCGGCTCGGCCAGTGTTGCTGCCAGAACTAAGCTTGCGCCCCCTCCAATCAGCAGGGTCATGAATTCGCGCCGCGAGAGCAGATGCAGTTGTTTCGGCTCTACAGGTGTACTGGGCTGATTCTCCTCTGCTGGTGCAGGTGTTGGCGTAGGATCAGGTATACTCTCCTGGGGCTGCTGTTCATTCATGGCTGCTCCCTTCCTCCACTACTTCCGAACCGCTAGCTGTAGAAACACTTTGCCGGTTCCCTCTGGCTATAAACACAGCCGCGATGGTGACTCCAAACCCGAGACCTAGGATCAGACCCTGTATGAGTTGTAGGAAGTTTGTATCTTGCGCTGCAACTTCGGTGACCTGCACAGCTTCTAACTCAGCAACACGCTGCTGCAGCGCATTTCGCTCAGCCCGAATGGTCTCAATGTCACCGGCAATCTGTGCCCATTCGCCGCTGTCCACCATGTTCTGATGACAGGTGTTACATGCCAGCGTCTGCACTTGCATGGTGTGTCCTGTCGCACCCAGCGGCACCGGACTGGTGGAGACCACCTGAGTGCTGTTTTGGGGGGCAACAAACATGTGACAATCTACACACTCTACCTGTGAGGTTTCGACCACATGCTGGTTGTGTGAGAAGATGGCCGGCATCTGCTTGTGGCAGTTGAGGCACAACTCGTTCGAGGTAGTCCCAATTCGAATGCGCTGGGAATGCGGTGAATGGCAGGTCGCGCAGTCTAGTGGCCCGATATCGACATGCCGGCTCGACCGCCATTCAACCAATGTCGTTGCATGGCAGTCTCCACAGACCCCTGCTACCAGATCAGGAAAACGTGCAACTTGTTGGATATTGTGCGCTCCGTGACAATCAGTGCAAACTGCCGCTTGTGTATTTCCTCGCAGGATCGCTTGTTCATGCAGACCATGCTGGAGCGCATCTGTTTCATCCGCATGGCAGCTAATACAGAACTGCACCGATTTGATGGTGTATTCTCGCTGATCGGTGGGGGTAGGGCCGCTGTGCGGGAAACTGTTTTCACCATGGCAGTCCACGCATCCCAGGCGCCCAGATGGGTTGTTGGTTCCATGAACCGAGTTGGCAATCATCTCAGGATTGACGTACAGATTGAGGATATTCCCATCTTGCAGGGTCACCGTATGCAGCGGCTGCGTGTGACAGACGATGCAGTAGCTGTTGTTCCCGGTAGCTTCAATGACTGGAGCATTTTCTAGGTCATAGAATCCTGGTGCTGCTTCTGGTGTGGCTTCCGGGCTGGGGGCTGCGGTCCCTTCCTGAGCCAGCGCGATGAATGGCAGCAGTCCTGCGATCAGGAAGGTGATGCCTGCTCCTGTGAAGAAGACGATGAGGCTTCGACGTTTGTTCGCCATGTTTCATCACCCCTCTATCGCTGTGCCGGTGGGAACAATCCCATCTCGGCGAAAACCGCATCAAGCAGTTCATCGGCATAGGCATAGTTATGGACGCCGCTGCTGCCATCACCTTCCACGAAGTCAAGTACAGTGATTACCCACTCTGGCGTACTCGCATTCACGGCGGCTCTGGCCTGCTCGATGCGGGCCTTGGTATCTCGTTGAATGTCATCAATCAGCTTCTGCATTGTGGGTGGATCGATCTCGTCATGACACTGGGCACAGGTATCGATCACGCCTTTGATGTTCAGGGCAGCCCCTGGCAGAAGGGGTTTCATCAGGTGATTCATGCGTGCAGTGCCTTCGACTGGCACAGCTGCGAGGTGACAGGTTTGGCAGTCTGGTCCGGAGGTGTCCACGAAGTGGTCGCTCGGACGTGATTTCACTTCGGGGACGATCTGAATTCCCTCGAACATTTCTTGCACGGGGTGATGCACGCCGTTTGTGATGCCCGTGTTACTGTGGCAGCTCACACACAGCGGGTAAGGTTCATTGATCAGTTGAGCGGGTCGCTCGTCCTTGCTGTGTGGAGCATGACAGCTAATACATGTCACGCCGAAGAGCGCTGTCTCGCCTGTCGGCATTTCTGGCGCGGTGCCAGCCCGGCCTCCCGCCTGTACAGCCGCGATTAATCCACTTGTGTAGGTGTAATCGGCGCTGTGACAGGTTAGGCAGCTTTCCTCAATAGTCTCACCGCTGTTTTTTAGATTGGTCAGTGAACTGGCATGGCTGGTCAGTAGCCATTCGTTATACTGCATGTTGGCCTGAAGTGCGTGCCCGCTGGAATACCAGTGTGCGTTGTCGTCCGGTCGAAAGAGCGTGTAGCTTTCCTCCAGACTGCTGCCTGGGAAGTATCCGGTTGGGTACGGCTGTCCGCTTGCGCTGGTTCCGCGTGCGTGGCACTGTCCACACACCTGGGGATCGACTGCTGGATTGATCGCGCCGCGGAGTTCTGCCAGCTCTGCGTCATCGGCATTACGTCCGGCATCATCCGCTTTTTGCTGGTGGATGCTGCCGGGACCGTGGCACGCCTCACACTGAACACCTTCTTCTTTCCATCGCCCTCGTTCAGCATCATAACCTGTCACATGACAGTAGGCGCAGTTCTGACCCCAGTCATACGCCGGGTCAGGCCATGCTGCCGCATAGTTCAGCGGCTGCCAGGAATTTGTTTCGACATTCCATTCTGCTGGAAAGATTTGGTATACACGGCGGTCAACCTCATACAGGTATCGTTGGACTCGCTTCCCAGAGCCAACCACCAGCGCGATGTCATTGATGGTGAATGGGCGCGCGACCGTCTCATTGGGAAATGTGACCATTCTCAGGTCTTCTCCCTGGTTGAAGTCGGCCTTGATCGCTTCTTTACTGCGCTTGACATCTTGCAGTGTCCGGGCATGGAATGTACTGCTGTGCCCCTGCGTCACACTCCGGTGGCAAGACCTGCATTCATCAGTACCGATGTATTCGGCTTTGCCCCTGTCCTGTGCCAGGGCTACGCTGCTTCCGAAGAAGAGCATCACTGCCCCAACTAGGACGGTCATGAGTCCGAATGTCAACAGCAGCAAAATGGGTCTCTGTTGCATGGTGCCTTGCTGCCTTTCCTGGAAGTGATCGAAATCTTTATTCCCTGTTCGTTGTCCGAACGAACAGTGCGTTAGCGATAAACTGGGCATCAATGGGGAGACCGGGAATGTTCTCATGGCAGCCCGTACAGACATCGTCCGGCATCGAAGCAATGATGGCTCGACGGACGGCTTGCTGGTTTTCGGGGGTCATGGTTGCGGTTGTAATGTGAATGCTGCCAGGCCCGTGGCACGTTTCACAGCCAACGCCTATCTCTGCCGCTTGGACTCCGTCCGATCCAGGTTGAACGCTGTGACATTCCGCGCATTCATCCTGCCAGCCTTGCGAATTGACCATGACGTCCCAGTCATTCGGGATCGTCAAGAAACTGGCGTCCATTTGCATCACGTAGCGCTGGTGGTGCTGATCGCTTATTGCAAACGCCATGTCGTTTGCAGTGTAGGCGTGCATTTCTCCGCCAACTTGGACAGTGTCAGCCCAGCCAAAACTCACTGTGATGGCCTGTGGATTGGTTTGCGTATCCTCTATGTTGATCGGAGTGGTGAGGTTGTCATCCCAAGTTCGGTGGTCTTCGGTGTGACAGTTAAAGCAGGTCTTTGAGCCGACGTAAGTGGCACTTTGGGAAGACGGACTGGCTTGGGCTGTGATCGGGAGCGGAATGGCGATGGCCGTCATGAGGATTAGCAGCGCGCCCATCAGCAGCGTCGTACAGCCAACTGCCGCCAGAATAATCTGGAGCCGTGTCATCGAGCTTTTTCCTCTGAAAAGTTCGCTAGACATGCTCAAACTCCGGATGCGTTATCCCCTCGTACCATTGTCACCCGAACCCTACCTTTACACATCAACCCCCAGGATGATCCCCGCTCATCCTGCCGGATGATTTTTGTAGTGTGCTTAAACTTCATTCGAGTTCGACCAACCGCAAACGCATTGCCAGAAGCGCTGCTTGGGTCCGGTCGGAGACGTGCAGCTTCTGCAAGATGTGTTGGACATGGGTTTTAACTGTTGGCAGGCTGATGTTCAGGGTGTCAGCAATCGCATTATTCGAACACCCCTGCACCATCAACTGTAGGACATCCAGTTCCCGCTCAGAAAGCGGTTCGATTTCGGCGTCTGAAACTTCTGCCGGTAGTGAAGAATGATCCGCCAGGCTCAATGCGGCGCTCAAGAGGGTGCGGTCGATGAGTTCATCGCCGGCTGCAGCCGCTCGCACAGCCCGTACAATCTGGTCAGGATCAGTCTCTTTAGAAAGATATCCAGAAGCGCCGCCGCTGATCGCCCGCGCCAGGTATCCAGGATTGGCATACGTTGTCAGCATAATCACACTGGTACTTGGAGAAGCTGTTTTGATTTGAGGAAGCGCCTGTAACCCATCCACATCTCGCATGCGTATGTCCAGCAGCATCACATCTGGTTGGAAATTTCGCGCCAGTTCAACTGCACTGATTCCGCTGTCTGCTTCCCCGATCACCTCGATACCTGGACGAGTGAGCAGCGCGCGCAGACCTTGCCGCACAATCCCATGATCGTCGACAATGGCTACCCGCACACATGCTGGAGGTTGATTATTCATTGAAATTACTTCTCTCCTCATACCTTACTGCTTAAATCACCACAGGGTCTGTTTCAGCAGGCAAATCCGCAAAGATTGTCACATTCGGCATTGCACCGTTGGGAACCCATATTTCGATCTGCGTTCCCTTTCCGGGCGTGCTTGTAATCGCGCAGCTTCCACCGAGAAGTGCAGCCCGTTCTTGCATCGTCTTCATGCCCAGGCCGCGGCCTTCGCCGGCAACAGCCGTCTGCCGGAACCCGATGCCATCGTCTACGATCCGAATGCTGATCCCTTGCCCGTTATGCAGGTGAACCTGTACATGTTTGGCCTGGGCATGCCGCCGCGCATTGTTCAGCGCCTCTTGTGTGATACGGAACAGCGTCACTGCGGTCGAAGTGTCAGGTTCTTTGGGTAGTGCCTCAATCTTTAGCTCCAGCTCCCATCCTGCCGTCTGTGCAATTGACCGGCTGAGTTCTTCAATAGCCGCTGTCAACCCCAGATCATCCAATGTGGCTGGTCGCAGCCCTTCGATGATCCGTCTCCCTTCCGCAATCGCTGCTGTCAGCGCGTCACAACCTCGCTGGATGCCGTTGCGTGTGTTTTCTTCTCCTACTGGACACTGATCCCGGCAGTTGCTCAAGTAGAACCGAGTCCCAACCAGTTGCTGGATTAATCCATCATGTAGGTCATAGGCAATGAGCTTGCGTTCTTCTTCTTGAGCGCGGATCAGTCGTTCGATTAGGCGATGCTCTTGTTTACGTTTACGCTCAAGCTCGTGTGCCATTTCGCAGAAGGTTTGGGTGAGTGATCCAATCTCGTCATCGCTAAGCTTCATCGGAGATTGTGGTGCGGTGCCGGTTTGGCCGAATAATGCGGCCATCTCTTGAAGACAGGCTATCGGTTTCGTGAGCCGCCGGCTCACCATGAACGCAAGCAGTATCGCCAGCGTTACTCCTACCAGTGCGAATCCTCCCGCTGCTGCATAGAAGGTGTTCAGTCCCGCGAATAGGATGGCTTTGGGCGTCTCACGGTAAATCACCCAGAATTGATCTGGCCTGTTGGATGATGGAAATACCGTGTCATATACGTACACACTGTGGTTGGTCTCGAAGCTTCCAGTGCCTCCGTCCATCATCGGAGTTAGATTGTCAGTGTTCTCGTTAGGGCGGAAGTGTTCGGGATATACCAGATACCGCTGATCCTGATCAACCAGTGCCCAGATGTCTTCCCCCAAGTCGGCGGGTAGATTCCGCAGCAGCCACCCGGCATGAATGTCGATAACAATGACCCCACCGTTCTCTTCGTGTATCGCATAGAAAATCAGTGGCGCAGCATTTGTCCCATTCTCTGAATCGACCCCAAATGAGGATACATACACGCCTTTTTCGGGTAACGAGATGACCTGCTGAAAGTATTCTGCCGATGCGCGTGTGGTTAGGTTGCTGCGGCGCGTCACCGTTCTTCCATTGGATTCAACCGCAACGACCTCCATTCCATCCCCATCCAGATACCGCAGTGCTCGATACATGGGTCGCGCCGACAGTAGGATCATGAAATCTTGCGCCACTTCGGTGCGCCACACGGTGATCTGATCATTTTGATCTTGCTGCTGGAGCATTCCCAAACTGCGCAGCGAGGTTAAGTACAGCGCATCCCCCTGCGCTTGTCGCAGCGAGTCCGCGATGGTTTCAGCCTGTAAATGTACTTCACTCATGGACTTGTCGACGGCGTGCCTGGTAAGGATATCCCGCGCGAAAACATGCCCATAGAGCGCCGTCGCTGCCAGCGGGATCACTAGCAGCAGCAGAAAGCTGAACATGAGCCGAAAACGGAGCGTTTTGGGACGGAGAACTGCGATCATCCTGCCACTCCCCACTTCTCCACCATTGTGACGAAGAATCCGAGATTTGTTTCATGACATCTTTCATCCTTTTTTGGTGCTGAATAAAAGATGTTTTTTGTCCGGAGATGCGCTTTACTTCACACCGAAAGGGATTGCGTGTAATATTTCGATATGAACACGGCGGAGAGGTAAACATGGCAGAACTCAGTTGGGGTAAAACGAATCAGCCTCAGACACAGGTCAAGCCGGCCAGCACCGAACGACTGAAATTTATGATTGGTGGTCTGCTGCTTCTGGTCGGTGTGGTCTATCTCATGATTTCAGGGACATCCAGCGGTGCGCGTTACTTCATTACAGTCGATGAACTGGTGAAGAACGCCGACTACATCGGCAAGACGGTTCGTATTTCGGGTTCTGTTATCGGCGACTCTATTGTCTACGACAGCAAGAACCTGATTATCGATTTCACCATCGCAAATATTCCCGAAGACACGACCAACCTGGCAGCAGCGCTTCACGATGCTGTCAACGATCCGAACGCCGCGCGCCTATCAGTTCACATTGAAAACCAGGTCAAGCCCGACTTGCTCAAACACGAAGCGCAGGCCATTTTGACCGGGATAATGGGCGAAGATGGCATCTTCCGAGCCACTGAACTTCTGCTCAAGTGCCCCAGTCGTTACGAGGAATCCGTGCCGGAGCAGTCCCAGGGTGGCGTCTAAACGGTCGTACCGGGTACCATATTCCACATACGATAATCTTGTCAGTTAGCCTGACCTCGGCGCGCAGCCTTGAGGTAGGCGTGAGCGATGCTGTTCATCGCAAAGGATAGATACATGCTTGCTGAGATTGGTCTCCTGGTGACGACGTTCTCCTTGATTACTGCGCTGTACGCGATCGCAGCTTCACTCTATGGTGAGCGTGTCGCTCACAGCGAAGCCTGGGTTCGCAGCGGCCGCAATGCTGTGCTGCTGACGGGAGTCTTGCTCACCATCGCGCTGATTGCCCTCCAGACCGGCATTTTGACCCAGCGGTACGATATCGCCTATGTTTGGTCAGTGACCAACCCCCAGATGCCTGACTTTTTCCGTTTTACGGCCCTCTGGGGATCACAGGCTGGATCCCTCCTGTTTTGGACCTTCTTGATGGGCCTGTTTTCGGCCATTTGTGTTCTGGTCAACTGGCGCAAGTACCGCCGCTTGATGCCTTACGCCATCGTTTTCATGATGGCGACAACCGCCTTCTTCATTGCGCTGGTTCTTTTCTTTGAGAACCCCTTTGAACGTTGGTGGATCATTCCAACCAACCCGCCCGAGCAGCAGGTCGTCCAAGCTGTCTTTGCTCCCGCTGGAGCAGTTGCCCCCAATATGGCGCTGTTGGCTCAATCCGCTAACGGCTTGAACCCGCTCCTTCGCCACTTCGGTATGGCGATCCACCCGCCGATGCTCTATCTCGGCTTCGTTGGTTTTGTCATTCCCTTTGCTTTTGCGGCGGGTGCGCTGGCTTCCGGCGACCTCACCACCAACTGGATCAAGATTTCTCGCCAGTGGGCGCTGTTGGCCTGGCTGTTCCTCAGCCTAGGTTTGATCCTCGGTGGTCGTTGGGCTTACGATGTGCTGGGGTGGGGCGGTTATTGGGGCTGGGACCCGGTGGAGAATGCCGCTTTTCTGCCCTGGTTGATCGGCACAGCCTTCCTTCACAGTATCATGATCCAGGAGAAGCGCGGTATGCTCAAGACCTGGAACATGTTCCTGGTGTTAGGGACGTTCAGTGCGGTCATTTTCGGGACCTTTGCCACCCGCAGCGGTCTTGTGGACAGTGTTCACAGCTTTGCTCGCAGCGAAATTGGCTTCCCGATGTTCTTCTTCTGGTTCGCGATGACTATCGTGAGCGTCTACCTTATGCTGTGGCGGCGCAGCCGTGGTGAACTCAAGGATGAACACGCTTTCACCAGCGTTTTTAGCCGCGAGTCTCTCTTCGTCCTGAACAACTTCGTCTTTGTCGCGCTCTTCATTGCCATCTTCTGGGGCAGCTTCGGCGCGCCCATCGTCAGCGAACTGGTGATGAATACCGAGATCACTCTCGGTGCGGATTACTTCCTGCGTGTGACGCCGCCGCTCTTTGTCTTGATGTATATCCTCATGGGGATTGCGCCGCTTTCTGCCTGGGGCTATACCTCTGTAGCTCGGTTGGGACGCTCGCTCGTCATTCCCTTGATCTTGACCGCCGCATCTGTTGCCTTTTTCGCTGTCACCTCGACCCGCGATGTGGGCGCACTGTTCGGATATGGCATCGTCTTCTTGGCGGGTTGGGTTGCCGTTTGGGAGACCGTCCGCGGTGTCCAGGTGCGCCAGAAGGTGCATCAGGAAAGTGTGATCGCCTCTCTCCGCGCGCTCTATGGACGCAGCCCACGCCGCTATGGTGGCTACCTCATCCATCTCGGCATCACCGTAATCGGTATCGGCGTGATTGGCAGCACCCTGTTTCAGTTGGAAACCCAGCAAACCCTCTCTGTCGGCGAAAGCCTGCAAATTGGCAGCTACACCATTCGCTACGATGCCCTTCACGTTGATCAGATTGCCGAAGACGGCCGTCTGATGGATATCGCTGAACTTACTGTCATCCGTGATGGTCAGGAATTGGCTCATCTCCGTCCGCGCCGGGATTTCTTCCCGCAGACCGAGGGCATGAATACCATGACCATCGCCGGAGCATACAGCACTGTCGAGAGTGATGTCTATGCCTTGCTCGTCGATTGGGAACCCATTGACCAGAGCGCAGCTACCTTTAAGGTCTATGTCAATCCGCTGATCAATCTGGTCTGGTGGGGTGGCCTGATCCTCATCATTGGTACGCTGGCTGCCGGTTGGCCGCGAGAGACGCTGCCTGCTCGTGTTCGCCAGGAATTGGCTGATTTGCCTGCCAGTGGAGTCGTGGGGAAGGGAGGCGCTCATGCGTAAACCAACGCTTACTCATCTTGCAGTTGCTGGGATCGCAGCGGCTGTACTCTTGCTGGCGATTTCCGTGGTTGCTGCTCAGGATCAGCCTGTCACAGTCACTCACGATCAGGTGAATACCATTGCCCGCAAGCTCTACTGTCCGGTCTGCGAAAATATTACCCTGGATACTTGTGGTACAGCCGCCTGCGCGGACTGGCGTGCTGAAATCCGCCTGATGTTAGAGCAGGGCATGGATGAGCAGTCGATTATTGATGACTTCGTGCGCCGCTTTGGGGATCGTGTCGTCGGCACGCCGCAGGACCCTGTTTTGCGAGCCATATCTCTGTTGACACCTGTCTTGCTGATCGGAGTGGGGTTGCTGGTCGCTTTCGGCCTTTTCCTCGGTTGGCGCCGGTCCAGTCGCCGGACGGCCGCGGCCAATACTCCATCGACTTCGGATAATCCGTATCGTGACATGCTGGAAAAAGACCTGGCCGGTTGATCGCACGGACACGCATTATTGCGTCACTACACGACTTGACGGTAAGGACGCGCCGGCGCGTCCGAAGTTTCCAATAGGATAGGAAACATATGAGCGCAGCAGATCGAACTTCAGCCGAGCATCCCCAAGCCGCAGCGCTGCCAGCACGGCGCGGCTTGAGCCTCGGCTCGATTGTCCTCTTGGCTGGCATCGTGTTGATCGCCATCGTCATTGGCATTGCCTTGGCCCGCCAGAATGCTGGCCGCCCGACGTCTGGACCAGCTCCAGAGTTCCCGTTCACCACTTTCGACGGTCAGAACTTCAAGCTGTCCGATTTTAGGGGGAAGGTGGTTGTCCTCAATTTTTGGGCTAGTTGGTGCGTACCCTGCCGTGACGAAGCCCCTGAACTGGAAGCCGCTTGGGAGCAGTACCGCTCACGTGGCGATGTCGTCTTTCTCGGCATTGCTTATGCTGATAACGGCCCCAAATCGCTCGCTTTCATCGAAGAGTTTGGCCTCACTTACCTGAATGCGCCCGATCTTGGCACGCGCATCTCCGCCCAGTACGGCATTCAAGGCGTTCCGGAAACGTTCATTATCGATCAGCGCGGTAATGTCGCGGAGTTCATCTATGCAGGCGTCACCCAGACTCAACTGAGTGCCGTGATTGACCGGCTGCTGGGGTAAAAGGTGTAGCACATGGATATCGGAACCATTGTCATTGTTCTGGTAGTTGCAGGGATAGGGTTGTTTTGGTTGGCTTTTCCCTTCATCAATCGTGCCGGATTGCAGGCTGAGCGAGCTTTCAAACAGCGGGATCAAGAGAAGCTCCTTGTTGATTACGAGCGTGTCCTGACCACCATCCGTGAACTGGATGATGACTTTCGCCTCGGTAAGCTCGCACAGGAAACCTACCAGGTGGAACGTGAAGCCTGGGTGGAACAGGGAACAGCTCTTGTCGAACAGCTTGAAAAGCTGAAGGTAGCTGCTCCATCACGGCCACCCAAATCAAAGCCGCCGAAAGAGTCGAAGCCTGATGCCGATGCCGATCTGGATGCGGCACTTGAACAAGCTATCGCCAAATACGTCAAAGCCAAGAGCGGCTCTGGGAATTAAGGCGTCACGATCATGCATCGAACTGTCACTGCCGTTTTGCTGGTCGCTGCCATCATCCTTGTGGGCTGCCAGGGTCTGGCGGGCGAACCGCGTGTTGTCGCTACTCTACCTCCTCGTCCCACTACCGCGCCGGTTGTCACACCGCAAGGCACACCGGACTTAGCCCTCGGTGCGCGCATCTATGCCGAAAACTGCACCCGGTGTCATGGCTTGACAGGTAAGGCGGATGGTGAATTTGTCCTCAGTGGCCAGGTGACAGGCGTTGCTGATCTAACCAATCCGCAGACTGTAGCTGGCAAAACGCCGTCGGATTACTTCAACATCATCACCAACGGCAACTTGGAAAAGCTCATGCCTCCCTGGGGCGACAAACTGACCGAGGCTGAACGTTGGGCGGTCACCTATTATGTGTATGGTCTGTCCTCGACATCCCCAGCAGAAGTCGCTTCCGTTGGTACACCTGTGCCCACCACTGTAGCGCCCGTTGCTACCGAAGAAGCTGTCGTTACCACCGAGGAAGCCGCTGCGCCTGCCGCGACCGGAACTGTTAAAGGCCAGCTTATCAACGGCACTTCGGGCGCGTCTGCACCTGCCAATCAAGAAGTTGTCCTCCATATCGTTGATGAACAGTTCAACGATACCCCCATCATCGGATCGACCGATGCCAGCGGTGCTTATCAGTTTGCTAATGTTCCCATCCGTGCCGACCGCAGCTATATCCTGACTGTAGACTATAACGGCGTTCGTTTCCTCAGCGACATTGTCTCTGGTGATCCTGCGGTGACGGACATCACCTTGCCCGTCACAGTCTATGAACTCGGTGCGCCAGCTTCTGCGATCCAGATCACTAGCATGATCACACAAGTCTCGGCTACCCAGACTCAGGCCCAGTTGACCCAATTAGTCAACTTCACCAACACATCGGATCGTGTGTTTCTCTTTCGCTCAGAGACGGATCAAACCTCTGTCGGTGTGCCTGTCCCACTTGGAGCTACCTACCGCGATTTGATGGGGGCAGGCTATGTCCTCAGCGCTGATGGTCGCAAGGTTTTCGATACGCTGCCTGTCCTACCTGGTGAAGATCATCGGATGCACCTCGTCTTCACGCTGCCCTATGTCAACCCACTGACTATCCAGCAGGCTCTCGATTATCCATTCATGGGCACTTATGAGGTGCTGGTCGGTACAGATGGTCTGTCTGTCACCTCTGACCAGTTGACCACCCAGGGAACCCGGCAGATCGGTTCTGGTCCCATGCGTAGCTACAGTGCCCAGCTCAACCTGCCAGCCAGCGCTTCCGTGACCTATCAGGTCAGTGGGGTTCCCATCGCGCCGCAGCCAGCCGCTGTAGTCGCTGAGCAGCCGGCTGCCCAGCCTGCGCCCACTGCCTACCTGTTGATCGGTGTTGGCCTCGGCTCGATTGGCTTCGCAGCCATCTTGTACTTCCGTGACCGTATGGCTGCTCGTCGTGCGCCTGCCGCGCCGGCTTCATCCGTCCCAGCGCCCAATCAGGCGATGAACGATCTTGTTCGTCAAATTGCTGAACTGGATATGCAGCATCAAGCGGGCAAGCTTTCGCGCAAAGCCTATGAGCGGCAGCGTGCCGAACTCAAGGCGCGTCTGACCGAGCTTGCTAAAGGGGAAAAGCAGTAGCCTGCTCTGCGGACTGCTGCCACAGAGGTTCTATTTACATGATTTGCCAAGGGGAGAAATCGTCATGGATATCGCGCGTCGGTTGGATTATGAATCGCAGGCTCCAGCCCATGACCGTGTAATGCTGCTCCGTGCTTTGACTGTACTTGCTATCGCGGGCTTCGCGCTTGGCGCCTATTTCGCCCTGGTCTATGCCGGGACAGACATCGAACAGGGTAACGTGCAGCGTATCTTTTACTTCCACGTGGCCGCTTTTTCGGGAGCCAGCGTCGCTTTTATCGCTGCTGTCGTCGGTGGGATTGCCTATCTGCGCACGCTCAATTCTCGCTGGGACACCCTGGCCTTAGCGGGTGTGGAAGTGGGATTGGCCCTCTCGCTCGTCACACTCTTTACCGGTATGGTCTGGGCGCGTCCGATTTGGAACACCTGGTGGACTTGGGACCCGCGCCTGACCTCTACCGCTATCATGGTGCTGACTTATGCCTCGTACTTCATGCTCCGCAACGGCATTGAGAATGGCGAAAAGCGCCGCAGATTCGCCGCCATCTACGGCATCCTTGCGATCCTCACTGTCATCTTCACCTTTGTCATCATCCGCATTCGCCCTGATACCATCCACCCGACGGTCATCGGCCCTAGTGCGCAGAATGCCGAAGGGGGATTTGCCATGACATCGGGTATCTCAACCGCGCTGGGCGTCAACAGCGCTATCTGGTGCTGCCTGATTACCCCGGTGCTGATCTGGTGGCGCATCCGTTTGGAAGGTAAGTTTGATCGTATTGCTCGTCTGAGCGCCGAAGTCTAGCCGAGAAGAGGAGTCAGCCCGTCATGATAAACACAGATACCTATCTGATGCTCGGATTGGTTGTTGTTTCGTTGGTGATTGGCGGCTATGTGGGCAGTCTGGTCCTGCGCTTCAGCAGCGCCCGTAAGACCATCGAGGTGCTTGAACAGCTTAAAGATCGCTAATGCCGAATGCCCTCACAGTGCTCTGAGGGGTGGGGTCAATGCAGTGCCGGACTTCACCCCTCTCCGGATGTTATAACTTAACACGACTTCTGCATTCCTCTAATCCCTAACTTCTATCCTTGATCCCATCCAAACTGCGTGCCAAAGCGCGTGCTGCTGCGGATCAATGTGCCGAACTCCGGGTGAAGCTGTGAAATCACCACCTGCCGCACCTTTTGGTGTGACTCCAACACTCCGTCAGCCAATTCCAACGCCGCTTCCACATCGGCCACTAGCCCGGTGAAGAACACCAGCCCCTTGCCGTGCAGTCCATCCGCCAGCCGGATTTCCATCAGGTTGACCTGAGCGCCTTTTACCCCTTTGTCTGCCGCTTGAATTGCCGCAGCCACAGTTTGCGTCTCGATGATCCCCAATGCATCATCCGCTTTAGGTGCACGTCCACCTGCCAGCGCCCGGACAACCTCCCGGTGAACTCCTGGCAGATACACCACATCCAACAGCGCGTCCGGTGCAGTCTCTTTTCCTGCTTTAAGGGCCTCTTCGACTTCGGCCACAGCGCCACCGATGAGTACCAGGAATCGCCCCGGCTGCACAGTTCCGGCATACACCCGTTCGAGCACAGCTCGTTTAACCATGGCGTCACCCGCTTGAATCCCCGCCGCAATGCTCGTGAATTCCAGCAGCGCCAGCGCTGGCTCAATCGTGATTGCCTTCTTTGAGGCCTGCCCCTTAGCCAAAATCAACCGCTCCTACTGCGACACTCTTGTGTCTTTCCTCTTGTGCTCTTGCAATAGCCCTCTACACAATCCGGAAGCTGTCCTTCAGTGTGCACCGCCGCAGTCGGCTGAAGCTTCGGCAGGTTGTCATCCCTTCACCTGTTGGGCTGGCAATCGTGAACGATGTGTACCCTTCGCCCCCCCAGCCTAACCCGGCCAGATTCGGCGCGTTCTTCACGAAGATCGAGCAGTCCATCGCCCGTGCCATTGCGCTCAGATGGTCAATGTTCTTGCTGTGCATCACTGCTGTGTGCCGGAATCCGTGTTCTGAGCGTACTGCCAGATCAATCGCCGAGTCGACATCCGGCATCGGGACAACTGGCATGATCGGCATCATCTGTTCCGACCATACCAGTTGGTGGTCTGGTTCGACCACTGCCACCACCTGCCGCACCTCGCTGCCTACATTAATTCCCAGCTCTTTCAAGAGCACGCTGGCATTCTGTCCAATGAATTCCTTGTTCATCACGCCTGGTTTCCCCGGCCCACGATCTTCCTCGAAGATCGCTTTCATCAGCCGGCGGAGCTGCCACGAAGTGATCAGGTATCCACCGTGCCGGGTCATCGCCTCGACCAGTTCATTCGCTACCCGTTCCACCACGATGCACGTCTTCTCAGTCGTGCAGACGAGATTATTGTCGAAGCTGCCGCCCCGCACCACGTCCCGCCCGGCTTGTTCCAGATCGGCCGTCTCATCCACAACCACCGGCGGATTGCCTGGCCCGGCGCAGACGGCCCGCTTGCCGCTCTTCATTGCCTGCCGCACCACGCCGATGCCACCAGTTACCACCAGCAGCCGCACATCCCGATGCACCATCAAAGCCTGCGCCGACTCGATGGTCGGCTCCAGCGTACACGTCAGCAGATTGGCCGGTCCCCCCGCGCTCTGGATCGCCTGGTTGAGGAGCTGGATCGTGTATGCGCTGCACTGCTTCGCATTAGGGTGTGCGTTGAAGACGACTGCATTTCCTGCACTTACCATGCTGATGCTGTTGTTGATGATCGTGCTGGTCGGATTTGTCGTCGGCGCAATCGCCGCGATCACCCCATACGGTGCATATTCAGTCAGTGTCAGCCCGTCATCGCCCGTCCAAACTGAAGGCTCCAGATACTCTGGTCCAGGCGTCTTTGCTGCGACGAGCAGGTTTTTCTGCACCTTGTCTTCTGCTCGTCCCATCCTGGTTTCTTCAGCGGCAAACTGAGCCAGCACCTGAGCATGTTCCCGTGCTGTCGCCCGCATCGCCGCCACCATCCGCTTTCGCAGGTCCAGCGGCATCTCCCGCAGTTGCTCGAATGCTGCTCCCGCTGCCCTGACCGCACTGTCTGGGTCAGCAAACAGTCCATCGCCCGCCTGTGGGTGTATAGGGATCGACTTGAACGGAGCCATTGGCGCTGCGCTGCTGGGTTCTGCCTCGCCCAATTCGCGCATCACATTGCCGATGATCCGGCTGATCTGGGCATCATTCATCATCTGTTCGTCGGCCATGACGGTTATCCTTCAGACAGTGTTAGGTTGAGCGCAGGGATTGTCAGAATGAATTCAGTTAGCGGGCCGTCGGGTGAGCTGTTGATCTCAAAACTGCCCCCATGTGCTTTCATTACCGCGCTGACAAAGGGCAGTCCCATTCCCACGCTGGTACGACTCCCTGCCTGTCGCTGGTTCCAATGTGGGGCACGGCTGGCAACTTGTCCGAGCAATTCAGCGGAAAATGGCCTGCCTGTGTCAGTGAATGTGAACTTGATACGGTTTTCCTCGCGCCGTGCCTGGATGTGAATCCGGTCACCTTTGACCGTGAATTTCATGATATTGTCCAGAATGGCGCTGAACACCCGTTGGAACAGCTCGATCTCCACCTCGGCCACCAGCCACTCGCCGCTCGGAATGTCTACCTCAAGCTGCACTTTCTTGGTGTCCGCCACAAAGGTCTCTTCGTCCAGGCATTTACGCAGCAGCAAACTCAGATCGACCGGTTCCAACTTGAGTTCGTATTGACCCATCTCGAACCGTGCCAGATCGAGCAGGTCGAACACCATATTCCGTTCTCGACGAGCCGCAGCCAGCGCTCCCCGCAGAAAGTATTGCACCGTCGCTTTATCGACATCGCTTTCGATCAACCCGACCAGCATGTCTAGCGTGCTGATAACCGTCGCGATAGGGCTGTTGAGGTCATGTCCGAGCAGGTCGGTCGTCCCAACAATGTCGTTCTCGGTTTGCCCCAAAAGGTGTCCTGTACTGGCAGGCAGATCGTGCATGGAATCAGCGCCTCAGCGCAGTGGGTTTGCGATGACTGGATGTGGGCAGGATCACGTTCCCACCAACTTCAACACTTCATACACCATAACCATTTCGCTTCGGCCTTTGACGCTCCGCAGGCCGATAGCCTCTGTCCGAACCTGGTTCTGGAGCTTATCCTGCGTTGCTTGGCTGATGAGGATCTGGCCGCTGCTGCACATCGTCTGGAGCCGCGAAGCCAGGTTCACCGTGTCGCCCACTGCTGTGAACGACATGCGTTCCGGTGCGCCTACGTTCCCCACAACCGCTTTTCCGCTGTGAATACCAAAGTTGATCTTCATCCGGTATGCGGGTTCAAACTGTTCCGTGAAAGCCGGGATCGTGTCCCGAATCGCTATTGCCGTCTGTACTGCCCGCAGGGCGTGGTCGGCTTGGGGGAGGGGCGTATTGTACAACCCCATTACGCCATCACCGATGAATTTATCCACTGTCCCGCCGTACTCTTGAATGATCTTGACAACCAGTTCATGGTACGCATTCAGCACCGTCAGCAGCCGCTCGGGATCAGCATGTTCCGAAACGCCTGTAAACCCCTCCAGATCACTGAACAACACCGTGACATCTTGAAGCTGGCCACCGAGCTTGATCCGTGATGGGTCTTGCAATAGTTGTTCGACCACCGATGGCGCGACGAACCGCTCGAACGTCTTGCGGATCATCTCGCGCGTATTGCGCAGGTTGTCCGCTTCTGATTTCGTCCGCAGTCGCGCATCGATGCGTGCCGCCAGTTCGCGCGGGCTGAATGGCTTGGCGACATAATCGTCCGCTCCCAGCCCCAATCCGGCCACTCGGCTGTCGATGTCCGTCTGCGCGGAAAGAATCAGCACCGGAATATGCGAGAGCTTCGGATCGCGCTTGACGATCTCGCACACTTCAAAGCCGCTCATGCCCGGCATGTTCACGTCTAGGATCATCAGGTCTGGAATCTCAGCTTGGGCGACCGCCAGCGCGCTCGGTCCATCTATCGCCAGCAGAGCCTCATAACCGATGCTCTCAAGGATGTCTTTGACGAGCTGTCTGCTGTTTGGGTTGTCTTCGGCCACCAGGACTCTCAAACTGGTTTCCTTGCATTCAACAACTGCGTGATTTTGGTCGTCAGTTCGCTGAAATTGATTGGCTTGGACACATAATCATCACATCCGGCAGCCAGCGCTCGCTCACGGTCGCCGCTCATCGCGTGGGCAGTCAGTGCGATAATCGGGATTTGTTTTCGCTCCGGATGGCTCTTGATGACTCCTGCTGCCGTCCATCCATCTACGACTGGCAGTGACAGATCCATCAGGATCAAATCAGGGCTGTCCGCGATGGCCGTATCAATACCTTTCTGACCGTCCATTGCCGTCAGCACCGCATAATTCAGTGCTTCCAGCATGTCAGTGATCAGAACCATGTTGTCGCGATTGTCTTCGACGACCAGGATACGCTGTCTGTTCATCCTGAACTGCCTGCCTGATCTCGTCTGGAGTCGGTAGCCGTAATAATAACACTACCCTTCACACCTCAGCTACTTATTCCAGTATAGCGCCAATCGCCAGATCCTGGCGTCTTCGCCAGCTAGTCTTCTGGGTTATCTCCCTTCGTATATTGAACCTTACCGTTGATCTGCCAGGTGTCGACAATCGCCATGATGATCGCGTCTACGGGCCGCGCATCTGTGCGGGGTGTCTGCCGTGCCGGACTGCCGCTGGTCACCAAGACATACTCGCCGTCTTTCGCCCCCACGCCGTCTACCGCCACAGCATAGACGGCCGTTGAGCCTCTCTCAGGGGTGATCTTTCGCACAATCCGCAGTGCGAATCCCGACATGTTCTCGGTCTTTCGTGTAGCCACGACCGAGCCGATGACCTCACCAATGAACATGATCTATTCCTTGCGTGCTGGTGTGCCTGGCTCCCGCCCAACTACACCTTCGATGGCCGCCAGCGCTGCGCCATATCCGGCCATGATATCCCGCTCTTCACCGCCCAAATACACGCGGCCAAAGCTGCCGAATGCCTGCACTTCTAGAATGTTGATCTCTGCCGCTTTTTCGGCTTCGTTAGCCGCCAGCGCGGCATAGCCTGCCGGTTCCACTTCCAACACATACAGCGTTTGCCCGGCCAGAATCATGTGTCCGTGGCGCAGCCGGTTGATGAGCTGCGTTTGGTGAGCATCAATGTTGCGGATGATCTGGCTGGAGACTACCCGAGGTTTGAGCCGGTCCTGCTCTTTGACCCCCAGCGCCTCTAGAATCGCTTCACCTGCTGCACGTGTTTCCGCCTGGCTGCTTGAATGCACTTCCAACAGCCCGTACAGCCGCTCGACGATCTGCATGCCGGGCCGTACTGACGTGGCTTTCAGCGCCACATCGGTGATCCGGTTGATCTCAATGCCCGGCGAGATTTCGATCCACAGAGAGGCATCGTTCGGTAAGGGCAGGAATCCCCGTGCCACCGTTCCAAGGAATGCCGCGTGCTGGGGTTGCAGGCTGTCTAGAAAGACATAGCTGCGAAGATCGACAGTCATGGTTTAGGTCTCCTGACGGGTGCAGAGTCTTTTGGTTCAAATGGTTGCGATTTTGGGAGGATGCGCTGCCCTTCAAAGACCATCTCAGTTGCTCCCAGCAGCGCGTCTACCCCGTCCACTTGGTCAGGGTCATACTCGCGGTAGCCGCAGATATCGCACGTCCATACTGTGACATCCGGTACTGCAACCAGACGTCCCTTCCAGATGCGCAGATATGTGCCGCTTTTTCTTGTGCATTGACCAATCTGGCAGTTGGGGCAGGCGAATGGGGATTGGTCGGTCATGGTCGTCTCTTTCCAAGCGGTCATAGGGGTGATGTGCCCCTCTGATAGATATTATAGGCCAGAACGGTTCATGCGGTATCGACCCGCAGACCACTTTCTCATCGGCCCGGATTCAGGAGTATTCCGGTAGATGGTAACCGTCTTAGCGGCAGTCTGCTATTGAACGAACGGATTCTCCGGATACCGGATGTGACTCACGATGCCCCAATCCGAAGGCGGCCAGTACCGGATCAAAGCTTCCCCGATAATCCGGTCCCGCGTGATCGGCCCGATGCGCCGGGAATCTTGGCTGTGATTGCGGTTGTCGCCCATCATGAAGTATTCATTCTCGCCAAGCTGCCACGACTCATCTCGGCAGTTGGACGGCGTACACGGTTCATTGATGTACGGCTCGTTGAGTTCCCGTCCGTTGATATACACTTTGGTATTGCGGATTTCGACCAGTTCCCCTGGCAGACCGATCACCCGCTTGATGTACGGTGGCTCATCAGTGGGTTGGTTGGGCGGGTTAAAGACCACGATTTCGCCCCGCTGCGGATCTGTAAACATATAGTTGACTCGGCTGATCATCAGCACTTGGCTCGTGTGGAAATTGGGCTGCATGCTCGGCCCTTCCACCACGAACCGCACTGTTGCCAGATTCACAAGCGCGTAAATCGCCGCGATCAGCAGCAGCGTTTCCAAAATTTCCCGTCCGAAACCGCGAACGCGCAGGGTGGGACGTTTCAACAGTTCAGGTGTGGTGGGGAGTGGATTTTCCAACGTGGACTTCTCGAAAGGCTAAATTGGTCAGACACCGTTACGAGGGGCCGTGTACAGCCCCTCGCTGAGGTTCCATTATAATGTGCATTCGCTCTGGCTGACAATCCTCCCTGATTCCTCAAATAGTGACCAAAATGTCACCCTTTCCAATTCGTTTTGTGTTATCGTAGGAATCGATCAGATGATCTCTGGTCTACCGGCAAGGATCGAGCCGCTTCGGCTAGGGCATGAGCATTTTGCTCAGCCCATACTTGCCCCAGCGCAGTTTCTTATATGAGAATTGCAGCCCATTCTTAATTCTTATCACTCTCAAGAATATTATTAATTTCGATGAATTGCTGCCTTGCATGTTTTGTCGTCAATTCCGCCGTTTGAATTATGGGATTGAAATCGACTCCCTCACTGCGGATCGTCTTCATGGAGTTTGAAGTGTACAAATCAAGGCTTAGGACTATACTTGGGAAGGCGTAATCATTAGGTAAGACGCGTGTGTGAGGGGATGATTTGGCTAACGAACGCATTCTCGTCGTGGACGATGGTCAGGAAAACCGTGATTTCCTGGTCGAGTTTGTCTTACAGCCCAATGGCTATGAAGCGCTGATTGCCCGCGATGGCAAAGAGGGGCTGGACATGGCCCTTCAGCATCGACCGGATTGTATCCTGCTCGACTACCAGATGCCCCGCATGAATGGGATTGAGGTGCTGCGACACCTGGCTGCGGCTCAAGCCGATATTCCGGTCATCCTGATGACCTTCCACGGCTCCGAAGAAATCGCCGTTGAGGTCTATCGTCTTGGGGTCAAAGATTACGTCAAGAAACCCTACACCGTCGAGGAAATGACTCTAGCAATTGAACGCAGCTTGACCGAGGTTCGCCTCCGTCGGGAGAAAGAAGCACTGACTGAGCGTCTGCTGCAAGCCAACCGCGATCTCCAGGTGCGCCTCAAAGAGCTAAATGTCCTCTACAGCGTCGGCAAGAGCGTCACTGAACTGACCAACATGAACGAGCTGCTGCCGCGCATTGTCGATGCCGCCGCCCTTGTCACCCAGGCCGAAGAAAGCTACATCTACTTGTTGGAAGACAACGGCCTGCACTGCCGCGCTCACAAACGCCACAATGCCGGTCGCGCTCGTCCAGCCGACTTTGTGCCAAATGATGCCGTGGCCGATCAGGTCATCAAGCAGTCTCAACCCATCGTACTGACTCCCGAAGAGTGTGCCCGGCACGGAGCCAATGCCTACTCAATGGCGTATTCCCCCATGACTCTACGCGGCAGCGCCATAGGGGTTCTAGGAGTCTGTAACTTGTCGCAGGGAGCGCATGTCTTTACCAAGCACGATGCCGCCCTGCTCAGCACCTTGTCGGATTATGCTGCCATTGCTATCGAAAATGCCCGTAACTTCGCCGCGCTCCGCGAGACCAAAGAGCAGGAACACAAGCATCTGCGCGGAACTTTTGAGCGTTTTGTGCCTCCCTCCGTCGTGGAGCGTGTTCTAGGGAATCCTGATAGTGTGAACCTCGGCGGAACGCGCCAGGAAGTCAGTATCCTCTTCGCCGATATTCGTGGTTATACCTCTTGGAGTGAAAACGCACCCCCAGAGAAAGTGGTTGAGATGCTCAATGACTATCTCAGCCTTGCCGCCGAAATCATCCTGGCCTGGAATGGTACGCTCGATAAGTTCTTCGGTGATGGTTTGATGGCGATTTTTAATGCTCCCGATGAACAGCCGGATCACGTCCACCGTGTCACTGATGCGGCTCTTGCCCTCATGAAAGCGGGCGAAGAGATGCGCTCCCGGCGCGGCGATGATCTGTCCTACAGCATCGGTATCAATGTGGGGGAAGCTGTGGTCGGCTATATCGGCACGGATCGCGCCCTTAACTACACGGCTATCGGCGACGCCGTCAACATCGCCAAGCGCCTCCAGGAACTGGCTCCTGCTGGCAAGATTTGGGTCGAAGCCGCTGTAGTGGAGCGCTTGGGCGATCTGGTGCAGGCTCAGCCCCTCGGCGAGATCAAGATCCGTGGCCGCAAAAAACCCGCCTTTGCCTATGAAGTGTCCGGCCTCACCCCGATTCCCTGACCGGACATCGATCTACTCGTCTTTGGTGCCGTCGCGCGGCCGGAAGCTCAACCGAATCGGTGTTCCCTCGAATGGGAACAGCGTCCGAATCTGGTTTTCCAAGTATCGCTTGTAGGTGAAGTGAACGAGGCGCGTGTCGTTCACATGGAACAGAAACACCGGCGGATTCACCGAAACCTGCGAGAGATACAGCAGTTTCAGCCGCTTCGTGCCGCTGGTAGGGGGCGGGTGTTTCTGGACACTTGCCCGCAGCAGCCGGTTGAGTTCAGCCGTCGGTATCCGGTGGAAGCGGTTTTCCCAAACCCGGTTTGCTGTTTCTAGAACTTGATGCACTCGCTGCCCAGTGAGCGCACTGATGAATAGGGCAGGGGGATCGGGAAGAAAATCAAACTTCTGCGCCAGCGTTTCCCGGAACCGATTGATCGTGAACTCGTCCTTTTCCAGCGCATCCCATTTGTTGACGATCAGCACGATGCTCTTGTAGGACTCCATCACGTAACCCGCGATATGCTGGTCCTGCTCCGTGACCCCTTCAACCGCATCGATCAGCAGCAGCACAACATCGGCGCGCTCGATAGCCCGCATCGACCGCAGCACACTGAATTTCTCTACCCCTGGCTCAATCTTGCCCCGTCTCCGAATCCCGGCGGTATCGATTAGCCGTACCGTCTGCCCGTGCCAGGTGATCTCTGTATCGATGGCATCCCGTGTTGTCCCCGCGATTGGGCTAACGATAGCCCTCTCTTCCCCCATCAGGAGGTTGAGCAAACTGCTCTTGCCTACGTTCGGCCGTCCCACAATTGCGATCCGCAGTATGTCCTCGGCCTCTTCTTCTTCCGGCAGAGGATTCGTCTGTAGGGCATCTACCACCGCATCCAGCAGATCGCCGACCCCCATGCCATGATACGCGCTGATCGGATACACATCGCCCAGCCCCAGCCCGTAGAACTCGAAGGCATTGTCCTTGATCTTAGGATTGTCCACCTTGTTCGCCGCGACCAAGATCGGCTTTCCCTCGTGCCGCCGCAAGATTTCCGCGATCTCTTCGTCTGCTGCGGTAATCCCGTGTGTGGCGTCTACCAGCATGATGACCAGATCGGCGTCCTGAACCGCTTGCAGCGCCTGCGCTTTGATCTGTGGCACGAAGTCAATGCTTCCTTCGGCCAATGGAGCCGTATCCCGTGTGCCTTTCGGCTGGTATACCTCGATGCCGCCTGTGTCCACCACATTGAAGACCAGACCCCGCCAATCGGATTCGGCCTGAATGCGGTCGCGCGTGGTTCCTGGAATAGGGTCAGTGACCGCCATGCGCTCGCCAACTAGACGGTTGAAGAGCGTGCTTTTTCCAACATTTGGCCGTCCCACCAGAGCGACCAGAGGCTTATGCGCCATTCGTCCTGCCTTTCTGATTCAACAGAACAAAGGGCATGTCGCCGACATGCCCCCCTTCGCCATTGTATCAGATGGCTTTTGCAGTGCGTAGATCGCGCCGTGTTGGGCGCGCAGATCAGCCATCTGCCGCTTGGGTTGCTTCAGGTGGTGGTGCGCTGGTGATCTCGACATCCACCTCCGCCGGAAGGATCGAAACACTCTCCGCTGGAAGCTGTTTTTGATTGATCGAAACCATGGGGCGTAGCGCATAATTGCCTGGCCCCAGCCCATTTAGGTCAAGTACCGCCCGAATATCTTGTTCGGTCAGTGAACTGATCTGCGCCTGCGGTCCGGTGATGAATATCGAAACCTGATTTGGGGTGATGCGAACCAACGTATCCTCCCGTATCCCCAAAACTTCAATTGGGATGTCGTCAAACTGCTTGCTGGACATCACCGGACTGATTTCGATGCTGACTGTAATGTTTGGCCCGGATAGCAGCAGCAGGTTCGTGTCGGGTAGGACAACGGGAACATCTACCGAGAAGCTGTCGCTGTGGTCTTTCAGATCGATTGGCTCTGTTGAAAGGGTGTCCGGCAAAGCGGCGAGCTGCGAAGGCGTCCCGCTGATGAGCAGCGTTTGTGGTTCGTAACTGATCGCATTCAGGACATAGCCTTCTGGCAGGTTGCCCCGCAAGTTAGGCTGAACACTAATTTCCCGAACGTCATCTCGCCGCCGGATCGAGACCGTGACTCGTACAACTGAAGGGTCCAGCGTGACATCAGCCACGACCTTACCCTCTGCGTCAACTGGACTCAACCGGGCGTCGACCTCCAACGGATTGCGCTGTCGCCGGAGGTCTAATTCGACTTGAGCTGCCACCACTTTATTGACCAGACTAGCTGCTCCGCTCACCAGAACTTGGTTTAGCGCGATGTCGAAAACTGGCTCTTCACGAACATACCCTGCTGGCGGCTCTCCGACAATCAATGCCCGCAGCGGAACTTGGCGCTGAGCGGCTTCTTCTAGCGTGACTCGAATTCGACTCGGAGAGAAATCGATCACGGTCGCCCGCTGCCGGCTGATCTCGTAGTGTAAATCGACGATGTGCTCTCCCGGTCCCAAGTCATGCAAATCTGCCCACACTTCAATTTCATCGCTGGTGAGCAAAGCCAGCACCGACTCTGGAGCGCGGATCACAACACTGGCAAACCGGTTTGCTGGTGGGGGACTGGTAATGAGCAGTCCCGGGTCCGGCGTCATGCGGACAGCAATCCGTTCGGGGAATCGCTGCTCGCGAACAGGATCGGACTGAAATGTAGCGATCATCCAAACCACAAAGGCTAGCAGCAGCGAACCGCCAAACCAGACAAGGTTGTCACGGATGGGGTGGTCAGCTTTGGGCGGTGCTTTTTGCATTAGGCTTGTTTCCGCCGCTCGCGCAGGTTATGGATGAACTGCTGTGCTCGACTGCCGAGGAGCGCGGCTATTCCCTGAGTTTCTCGGCGCTCCTCTCCATAGAAGGCGTTGAGGATCGTTCGCAGTCGCCGTGTGTCCAGCTTCGGTATCATCCGCCCTGCATTCGTTATAGCGATCTTGCCGGTCTCTTCCGAAACCACTACGCAGATCGCATCGCTCACCTCGCTGATCCCTAGTGCTGCCCGGTGGCGTGTTCCCAGTTTGGGATCAGGCAGGTTGCGGCTAGCCGTCAGCGGCAGGACCGAAGCGGCGCAGGCTAACCGGCCGCCTGCGTCGATGATTGCTGCGCCGTCATGCAGTTCTGTTTTCGGCCAGAAGATCGTCAGCAGAAGCTGGGCGGAGATGGTGCTGTCCAGTGGGATACCCGTGCGGATGTATTCGTCTAGATTGCTCTGCCGCTGCAGCACAATCAGTGCTCCATGCCGCCGCTCCGAGAGTTTCTCTGCCGCTTTGCAGATTTCATCGATGATTCGGGTGCGAACAGTTTCAGGCGGCTGCCGTCCCAGGAATACACCAGCTCGGCCAAGCTGTTCCAATGCGCGGCGCAGTTCTGGTTGGAACAGCACCGGGATGGCAATGCCCAGCACCACCACCATATTTTCCAACAGCCACCGCAGCGCTAGCAGATTCAGCAGGCTCGAAATGACCAGCAGGCCGATTAGGACGACTAGCATGCCCCGGAGCAGGGCAATAGCCTGTGTTCCCCTAAAGAAAAAGCTGGCTCCGAAGAAGACCAGTCCAACCAGGAAAATATCAAGCAGTGAGCGCCAGGTGAGGGTATCCAGTGCCCATAGGATTTCCACTGCTAACCACCCAGTTGCAGCAGCAGCTTCTTGTATTCTTCTACCCCATCAGGGTTAAGCGCGATGATCTGCCGAATCGTATTCACTGCATCTTGATGTAGCCCGGCCTCCAACTGGAGTTCTCCCAATGCATCTAACTGCTTAATTGCATCGTCTTTGCGCTTGAGCTGCGTGTAAATGGCCGCCAGCCGTGACCGCAAACCCGTGTCGCTTGGATAAGTCGTCACCAGCTCTTCAAGAAGCTGCGTGATTCGGTTAGGCTGCCGGTTCTTTGCATAGATGCGCAGCAGCGCGTCCAGTTTCTTGATCGCCTCGATGGGGTTGTTCTGCCGGTAGTGAATATCCACCAACATCCGGTGTGCCCGCTCATCATTCGGCGCGATCTGGATGATCTCCTCATAGGTGCGCTGCGCTTTACGAATATCCAACCGCATCTGGTCAATATCTGCGACCCGGTGCTTGATGCGGACAATTTTCTCAGGCGAGGCGTTCACCCGGTTTGCTAGTTTTTCCGCCGACACAAAGATTTCACGCGAGAGATCGTAATTGCCAAGCTGGTGATGTGTATCCGCCAGATCGATGTACTGGTCCAGCGCCTCATCCCAACGTTCTTCGCTCTCCAGCAGTTCGATCAAGCTTTCACGTACTGAGATGTCCAGCGGCGCCATTTCCAGTACTTCGCTGAGAATCGATGCAGCTCGGTCATTTTCACCGCGCACCAGATACACTTTGGCGATTACGTTGTACTTGTTGATTGCCTGCCGCACACGGCCCTCACGCATCATGATTTCGGCCATCCGCACATGGATCGGCAGATACAGCGGCGAGAACTCAACTGCGCGCTGCGCTTCGTCCATCGCCAGCGTGAACAAGCCCTGCCGCATATATCGGTCGATCCGGGCCACGGCGTTGGTCAGCTCGTCGCTGTGCGTCGCAATCAGGATGTCTACAACTGCCTGTTCGCCCTGTGAGCGCAGCGTTTCTTCAAGCTGCTGGCGCGTTTCTGCAATGCGCTGTTTCCACTCCTTACCGCTCAACAAATTGAGGAACCGCGTGTTGACAGCCACCAGCGTTTCCATCGGTCGGTTTTGGAGCAGATCCAACAGTTTCTCGTAGAGCGCTGCGATCTGAAGCTCATTTTCCTCAGCTTGTGATGTATCCACACTTTGCAGTGCTTGGACGAGATACCGCAGCGCCTGCTTATGTTTGTTGGTCGCGGCATAGGCTTTGCCCAGCGCGTGGAATGCCCCGGCGGCTAACTGCGGCTGCATTGCCGCTTCACCTAGATGCTTGATGGACTCTTCGTACCGTTCCGCCAGCACCAGCAAACCGCCTAGATTCATCTTGAGCGCCGGGTGATTCAACCGGGCTTCTGCTCGTTGGTAAGCTTGAATAGCCTCGTCATGGATACCCTGCCGGTGAAGCTCCATCGCTTGCAGCGCGTCCGCTCCTGCCGCATCCAGCGCTCCGCCTTCCATCACGAACATTGCCAGCATGCCCAGCGAGTCCGTCATGGCTTCACCGAGCGGTCCCAAAGGATCGGATTCGCCCTGAATGGTCATCCGCGACTTCAGTGAAGGACGCTCGGTTTCTTGGACTGCAGAGGTGCTTTTCGTGCTGTCCACTGGCGGCGGCAGCACGATTTCGGCGCCGCTTTCGAGCGCTCGCATCGCGTTCAATGTAGGAATGAATTTGGGATCAAGGCGCAGCGCTCGTTGAGCCGCCTTTTGCGCTTTGTCGTTATCCCCCAACCGCTGAAAGTTGGAGGCCAAAACGAGATATTCTCGGATGGCCTGGGGCTTTTCTCCAAGCCGCTCGTATGCCTGAGCCAACCGCGCGTGGATCGCCACCAGACCAGGTGTTAGCCGCGTCGCTTGCTGCCAGTTGTTGATCGCTTTGTCTAAGTCACGATGTCCCAGGTAAATTTCGGCGACATTGACGTACTGCTGCGCCGCTTCTTTCAGCCGCCCGATCTTTTCCAGGACATCCGCGCTCTTTTCCAGTGGTATTGGGTCATCTGGGGCAATCTGGTGGGCACGGGTGTACACGCGTAGGGCATCTTCCAATCGTCCCGTTTCCAGCAGGGCCATGCCCATGTGGATGTGGGCATCCAGATCGTCCGGGAACTCCTGGATGGCTTGCCCATACGCTGCTACCGCCATCGGCCATTCTTTATCCCAGGCCGCATTATGGCCGGCTGTCATTGCTCGATCGTAGGCTTCACGGTTTCCAGGCATTTTGCTATCCCGAATCCATCGTCTAGGCCATTAGCTCGACCAGGATTGCCTTCTGCATATGCAGACGATTCTCTGCCTGCGGGAAAATGACCGATTGTGGTCCGTCGGCCACTTCATCGGTGATTTCCTGTCCGCGATGTGCAGGCAGACAGTGCATCACAATCGCGTACTTGTTGGCATGTTTGAGCAGGGTGTCATTCACCTGATACGGACGCATCACTTTGAGCCGCGCCTCAGTCTCGTCTTCCTGCCCCATACTTACCCATGTGTCAGTATAGATGATATTGGCGTTGGCTGCTGCCTCTACCGGGTCGGTAAAAGTCTCCAGTTTTCCGCCGTTACGTTCGGCGATAGGCGCAGCTTCCTCAAATGCGCTGGCCGGCAGTTGGTATCCCTCCGGCGACGCAATTGTGAAGTGCATTCCGAAATGTGCGGCTGCCAGTGCCAGCGATGCCGCCATATTGTTGCCGTCACCGATGTACGCCAATTTGAGCCGCTCCAGATGCCCGTAATGCTCGTATATGGTCAGCATATCACCCATTGCTTGGCAGGGGTGATGTGCGTCGCTCAATCCGTTGATAACCGGAATGCTGGCCCAATCCGCCAGTTCTTGGATATAGCTGTGGTCGAAGACTCGCGCCATGATGCCTTGTGAATACACCGAAAGTACTCGCGCCGCATCAGCGATGCTCTCGCGCTTCCCCAACCCAATTTCCTCTGGACCGATTCGGATTGCGTGCCCACCCAGTTGCAGCATCGCGACCTCAAAAGAGACCCGCGTCCGCAGCGAAGGCTTTTCGAAGACCATCGCCAGGACTTTTCCGTTCATAACCGGACGATTCCCGCCGGATTTCCACTCGAACTTGAGGTGAACCGCTAAGTCGATCAAACCCCACAGTTCCTTCGTGGTACAGTCCGCCAGCGTGATGAAGTCTTTCATGAGTTCTTCTGTTGTTGTGAGTGTAGAGATAGTGTCAATGAACCGCAGTATATCACGAGTTCTAAAGTCCCTCCATATCCCGCCAATTGTCCCCTACTTGGGCATTCGCTTTTAGCGGCGCATCGAGTGGGTAAGCCCCTTCCATGACCTGAACCACCAGATCACGAGTCTCATGCACTTCGTCTTCTGGGACTTCCAGCACCAATTCATCGTGCACTTGGAGGATCATTCGCCCAGAGAGGCGATGTTTTGCCAGCTCTTCGTACACAGCAATCATTGCCTTCTTCATGATGTCGGCGGCGGTGCCTTGAATCGGCATGTTGATTGCGACCCGCTCTTCGGCCTGAACCACTGTTTGGTTGCTCCGCTGATCGGCTGTGCGAAGTACTGGAAACTCGCGTCGCCGCCCCAGCAGCGTGCGGATCGGTCCCTGCCGTGCTTGCCGCTTGGTTTCTTCCAGATACCGCTCCACGCCTGGCAAACGGTCGAAGTATTCCCGGATGAAGTCTTTTGCTTCGGTCAGGGTCAAGCTGCTGTCTCGCGACAGGCGGTATGGCCCCATGCCGTAGATCAAACCGAAGTTTACGCGCTTGGCAAAGTTGCGCTGCTCCTTCGTCACTTGGCTGATCGGGATATTGTACACGGCGGCTGCCGTTGCGGCGTGAATGTCCTGTCCCTGGGCGAAAGCTTCCAGTAGGGTCTGATCTTGGCTGATGTGTGCCAGAATTCGCAGTTCAACCTGGCTGTAATCCACCGACAGCAGCTTCATTCTCGGCGCGGCCACAAAGGCTCGCCGGACTTCACGCCCCAACTCTGTACGGATCGGGATATTCTGTAAGTTTGGATTGCTGCTGCTGATGCGGCCTGTGGTTGTCCCTGTCTGGTTGTAGCTGGTATGCACCCGTCCTGTCTGGGGATTGATGAGCAGTGGCAGCGCGTCCACGTAGGTGCTCTTGAGTTTGGTCACTTCCCGGTAGTTCAAGATCGATTCAATAACAGGGTGCGCATTCCTAAGGGATTCCAGCACTGCTGCATCCGTGGAGTAACCGTGCGAGGTCTTGCGAACTTTTTCGACAGGCAGTTTGAGCTTCTCGAACAGAATCTGATTGAGCTGCCGGGGACTGTTGATATTGAACGGTTCGCTCTCGCTCTGTCGAAAGATCGTGTCCTCAATTTCCGCCACCATGGCGGCCAGCCGATCACTGAATTCCGCCAGATAGGCGGTATCCAGGGCTACCCCGGCCCGTTCAATCGCGGCGATAACTGGAATCAGCGGCATTTCTAACTGCTTGAACAAATCTGTCAGTTCCAGATCGTCCAGCGTCTTCTGCAAATGCCCGACCAACCGCAGCGTAATCGCCGCATCGGCTGCTGCATATGGTGCAGCCTGTGTGATCGGAACTTTGTCCATCGTGATCTGTTTCTTGCCGCTGCCAATCAGATCGCTGATGTCGGTCATTTGTACATTCAGCGTCTGCCGGGCAAGGTTCTTCAAGCCGAGGAACTTGCCTTCTGGGCTGTGCAGCCATTCAGCGATCATCGTATCAAACGTAATCGGCGTGACATCAATCCCGTAGCGTTGCAGGATCACCAGATCGTAGCCTGCGTTATGTGCAACCTTAGGGATATTGGAGTTGGTCAGTGGCCCGCGCAGCGCGTCGATGACTGTCTGCATGGACAGTTGTGTCCCGTTCCGGTGCCCAACTGGGATGTAATAGCCTGTGTCTCCTTGTACTGCCAGCGATATCCCCACCAGTTCCGCACTCATCTGGTCAATCCCGGTAGTTTCCGTGTCAAACGCGATCATTTGGGCGGTGCTGAGCGTCTCCACAAGCTCTCTTAGTGTTTCCTCATCCTGAACCGTGATCGTATGGACGATATGTGGAATTTCTGTCGGTGGGGGCTCCGGTTCCTCGATCACAGCAGGCTGGTCGAAGAAGCTGAGCTGTGTGTTGGCCCTCGGCAGCCGGTCCCGCAGACTGCGGAATTCCAGCGTGGCGAACAGCGCATCAACTTTAGCGGCATCATAGTCATGTGCCAGGCACGCATTCAGATCGAGTATGATCGGAACGTCCCGCTGGATTGCAGCGAGCTTCTTGCTCAAATAAGCAGATTCGCGCCCATCGATCAGTTTTCGCTGTGTCGCACCTTTGATTTCGTCGATGTGGGCATACAGGTTGTCAATCGTCTGGTATTGCTGGAGCAGGGTGGTGGCTCCTTTCTCACCGATCCCTTTGACCCCTGGAATATTGTCCGAGTTGTCGCCAACAAGGGCTTTGAATTCCACCAACTGCCACGGCTCCAACCCGTATTCCTCCCGGAACTTGGCTGTATCGTAGACCACATCGGCTTCTCCGCGTCGTGGCATCTGCACCGTGACCTGATCGCTCAGCAGTTGCAGGATGTCCCGGTCACCCGTGACAATCCGAATGTTGACGCCCTGGGTCTCTGCCTGTGGCACGATGCTCCCGATTACGTCGTCAGCTTCGTATCCTTCCAGGGCCAAGAGCGGCATGTTGAACGCTTCCACCAGTTGATTGATTCGCTTCATCTGCGTGACGAGTTCGCCGGGCATCTTCTCCCGTGTGCCTTTATACTCCCCATAAAGTTGGTCTCGTCCGCTCAATCCCCGGTCAAAGCTCACAGCGATGTACTGTGGTTTGTCCTTTTGAAGAATATCGAGCAGCGTCCGGGCGAAGCCGTAAGTGGCATTTGTTGGCTCGCCCGTCCGCGTGCTGAAGCTCGTGACCGGCAGCGCGAAGAACTGCCGGTAAGCGAGCGCATGACCGTCAATGATATAGAACATGGGGCGTGTGACCATGTGATTGCTCCCGGCTGGATATGTGCATGAACATTTGAGCTATTGTAACCCAGAGGTCGCGCTGCCGGTAGCGCCTGGATAGCTACATCAACTGCTGGAAGTTGATGAACTCGTGGATTTCTTCCAGCGTCAGCTCGCGTCCCGGAGTCAGCACCAGATAGCTGTCGTCCCAGAGCATTTGCGGCGTGAAGCTCTGATCTTGAGCGTAGGCGATGTCTGCCGACCGCTGTTTCAAGTCACGCACGATCCGGTGAGCTGGTTCTTCACCCGGTACTTCCGCCAACAGATAGATGTAGTTCTCATTGGCTTGGATGTTCAGAATTCGCCAGCCGAGTTCTTGGAGCTGGATCGTCAGTCCCGCCGTGATCGACCGGGCAATCGACCGGTTTAGCCGCTGGTTGGGGTCTCGCAGCAGCCAGACGAATGCATACGCTTCCCGCGTAAGGGTATCTTCCACAATGGCGGCTGGCTCAGCCGTGAGTGATGTGGGCTGTGGAGTAGGTTCAGGAACAGTCTGGAGTGCCTGTGTGAGCCGCTGGCCTTGCTGCCGGATCAATCGCAGCGGTGTTGTCCCAGTGAAGATCATCGAAAGGACCAACCCGTCTACCGTCAGTGTCGAATACAGCATGTATTCTTTGCCGCTGCTCGGTAGCGTGACGAAGCGCAGCCGCGCCCCTTGCGCGTCGGCGCTCCAATCATTCTGGATCGTATCCCGCAGTTCTAGCACATCTTCATTCGATAGATGACCAGCCAGCGCGATGATCTCGTTGTCCCGTGTGAGGATGGTCGCTTCTGCACTGAGTTCTAGCGAGACCTGCGTCAGGTTGAGCGCGATTTGTGCTAACCGTGTTTCTTCATCCACCTCCACCATCGGGGCTGGTGGAGCAGCACTGGGAACCCCGCCGGGCAGTGCCCATTCATCAACGGCTTCAGGAGCAGGCGGCTCTTCTTCAACCTCAGCCGCAGCTTCGACAGCTTGGACGGGTGTTTCCTCGACTGCGGCGGGAACTTCATCAAGTCCCATAAACACCAGGTTTTCTGGTTCGGCTTCAGCTAACTCGAATGAGTCCTCAGCCGTGGCCGCCTGCTCTATCTCATCTTGGATTTGGACAGCTTCAGGTTGAACCTCTGGCTCGACGACATCCCAAAGGTCGTCGGCCAGTACCGACATAGTAGCCGGTTCAGCTGGCAGATGTTCCTCTTCAATTTCGATGAAACCCGGTTCCAGGGTCGTCTCTGCATCCGTCGGATACGTCTCGACGGTTTCGCCGCTGCTTCTTCCGGCCATCGTCGTTCGGCCAGAGTCCACTTCGGGCGCTTCAAATTCCGGCAGGTCCGGCGGGATGAATTCACCTGTCGAGAAGTCATCAGGCAGGAAGCTCGGCTCGCGGACTTCGGCCTCGGCCTTGTTCACCACAGCTAGGAACGCTGTGGTATCCATCTCCCACGAGGGTAGTGGTCGAATTCGGAGCTGATGTGTGTGCAGCCGTTCTTCAATATCGGTCAGCAGTTGGTCAAGCGAGAATCCTTCAGCGGCAGCGGCTTGATCCAGCGTGGTTTGCAGCACCACCTGGGCTACCGTTGCTTCGCTCGATTCATCGCTGTAATCGAAATCAAAGTCAAACGTTGCATACGGAGGTGTTTGCTGCGGAGGTGGCACATCGAACCGCTGCGCCGAACGAGGTTTTTGGCTGCTTTCCGGCGGCTTGAGTGTCTTCAAAAAATCCGAGTCAAAGCCCTCTTCGCTGGCAGGTTCTACTGGAGCAGCAGGCTTGGGGCGCGGGGGCGCTTCAACCCGATCTTCGTCTTGTAGGATGGAAAGCACATCCCGGAAGTTGCTGTCAGCAATCCCGATCAGCAAATCGCTGACCGTTCCATTTTCCTCTAGGGAGGGCAGCGGCGGTTCTTCTTGAGCCAATTGCTCGAAGGCGGATGATCCCACCGGAGGGGGCGCTTCCGGGACAGTCGGCGGTGGCGGAGGAGTCACACGTTCTTTCGGGGGGATTTTCAGCGGTCCGGTCTTGGTTTTCTCGATCTCTTGCAGCACCGAGTCCATACCCGTTGTCAGGATGAAATCCATGAGCTGCTGCTGGCGATCTGGGAGCGGCCGGTGCGAATCTTCGCTCCGCATCGACTGCACCAATCCCTCAAAGTCCACACCTCGCTTGTCTTTGGGGGGGCGTGGTGAGGGGTGTTCTTCAATGGCTCCCAGCACATCGTCGAACGTGTCTGCCGCTTCTGTACCCCCAGTTGCCAGGAACTGCCGCATAGCATCCGAGTTCTTCGTCGGAACTGACGGCGTGTCCATTTCCTCCGGCGGTGGGTCGAAACCGAAGCTCTGCAAGACCTGATCCAATGGCGTGAATCGCGCTGGGGTCTGCGGTAGATCAGGTTCTTCCTTGGGGAGCCGTCGCGTCGAGGATAGATCGGCGGTATCACTGCTGAGCGGCGTAGGGCGCGCTGGGGTTGGCGTTCGTTTCAATCCCAGATCGCGCGTCTGTAAGTCTTCCGGCGGGGCGGGTGGCTCTGCATCAAGCTGCCGTGTCTTGAGCCGGTCTGTTCCGCTGTCTGGCGGTGGAACATCATCTAGCAGTCTTGTGGCCATCGAGGGCGGGCTGCTGGTTTGCTCGGCGGTTGGCTGGCGCGCCTCAGTATCGAAACGATCATCTAGCAGCCGCGTTTGCTGCGGCGACTCGTACCGGGGCGGAACTGGCGTGTCCTCCGTTAGGGTTGGAATCGGTGTTTCAGATACGGGTTCTGAGTCCAGGATGTGCGTTCCTGCAGGCACATCCTGGACTTCGGACGGTTTTTCCTCGCCAAACAGCGAAGTCGTCCCGTACTGCTGCCGCCGGATGCGTTTTTCCTGGCCGAGACTGTGTGTTGTGGCTGGATCAATCGAAGTCCGCGAGTCCTCCACGGACTGAGGGAGGTGTATCTGAGCTTGTTGGTCAGCCGCATTTTGCAGCAGGGGGATCAGGTCGCGTGCCGTGAACGGTGCGTTGATCATCCCCTGTAAGTTCAGATTTGCTGCTTCGGATTCGGGTTGCTTTGGGGTGGCAATCACCGCGAGATCAGGCTGTAATGCGCGGAGCTGCTGGACAACTTTGGCCCCCGAGCGTCCTGGCAGATTGAAGTCCACCACTGCCACATCTTGCGGATGCTCGCGCAGGTAATCCAACGCCGCATCCGCTTTGGTGAATGGGTGCACATCGAACGCCCCCGTCTGTTCAAGCGCCTGCTTGATGGTGACGGCGAAGACCAGTTGTCGGTGGATGATTAAAACTCGCGTTGCCATGTTTGCATTCTATATTCACGTTCCGATTCGCGCCAATCGACTTACTGGCGATTAAATGGTTCATCCAGTAGTTTGACCTCACCCCTGCGCTTCGCCATTGCGATGGAGAGGGGGTGAGGTTCTGAGACGTTGTCTTAACTTATCGGATGCGCCATTACGGCGTGGTCGTGAAAGTAAATGCCAGCGAATTGTCGCTTTCCCCGCTGCCTTCATTGACTTGATTGGCCGGGTCCACAGTCACCCAAATCGTATAAGCTTGATTCGCGACTACGCCAGTCACGGTTCCATTCAATGTGATGCTGCTGCCTGCTGCCAGACCATTGACCACGCCGATGCTGGTCGCACTCCCCGTTCCAGGGAAAGCGGGGGTTGGCGCTGCCGTTGCTGTCGAAATGGCTTGGCCTACTACCGTGAATGGCCCAGCGGCCGCCGCGCCGCGGTTGGTGATGACTGCGCTGTAGGTGACAATCCCATCTAGCGGCGTGGTGATGCTTACTGGTCCGCCAATGCTGATCGAGGCGACGACCAGGTTGGGGCTGCCAACTGGCACAGGCGTATTAGTCAATGTCGGCGGCCCTGGAGGACGATTCGTTGCTGTTGGGACTATAGGCGTTGGAGTTGGTGGCGCGGCTACAATCGGTGTCGCTGTACAAATGCCGTACACCGACGTAAACTGTGCGCTCACCCATCCAATGTTGTTGCCGCTGCGAACCTGCCACCAACTGTTATCGGCCACCCGCCCAATGATCGGCACGACTGCGCCAGGGGCGAGCACCGTGATCCGGTCATAGTTGGTCCCCGGCCCAGTACGCAGATTTAGGCTGGTGTTGGTCAGGGCGCGGCATGTGGGGTCATTGGGATCGATGACCGGTGGCTGTGGCAGTCCGCCGGGTTGTCCCGGTACGCTGATTCCACTGGTAGCTGTCGGAACTGTGATGGCCGACTTAACCGCAATCGTGACGAGCGCCGGATCGCTGGCAATTGCATCTCGGTATGCCAGGATTTGCAGCGTGACTGTACCTGTTTCGCGCGGTGTGTAATCCAGCACAACCTGGAAATTGCGCTGCCCTGACGGCGATTCTGACGAAACGGTTTTGACAATCTGGTTATTGGCCGCCAGTTGTACCCGCGTCACCCCTACGTTATCGGTTGCCACAGCGCTAACCAGAACCTGCGTACCAAGCGCCACTTCTGTGTTGTTCTGCGGTGATGTAATGATCACCGTCGGCTTTCCACCCACGATGCTCGTCGCCGTTGCCGAAATAGGCGCTTGAGTAGTTAGGTTGCACCCCGCCAGCAGGATCAAGCCGAGGCCGAGTGACAGAATCCGCGTCAAATGTTTCATAACATCTCGATATGGGTTCATCAGGGCGAATGCTTCCTGATTGGCATTCTATCACCACTGGCAGGGCAGGGCAACGAACGCCCATCCGTCTCTTTGCCGCCGCCAATCAGTCCAACTGGAACCTTGCTCCTCACCGACATCGCGTTACACTCGATGCAGTGATGTTGTTCTAGAGCATTATTTGAGGAGGACTCGTGACCGCGCCAATTGCGATACAACTATACTCGCTGCGTGAATCACTCGCGAAAGATTTTGATGGGGTTATACGCCGCGTCGCGGCAATGGGCTACGTGGGTGTCGAGACCGCTGGTTTCGACGGCACAACCCCCCAGGCCGCCGCTCGCTTGTTCGCTGACCTGGGACTGAAAGTGAGTTCGGTTCACAGTGGGCTTCCGTTGGGCGACTCAAAAAACCAGGTGCTTGACACCATGGAGCTGTTAGGCTGTCAATCCTTGGTCTGTCCCTACTTTCCGCCGGATCAATTCACGACACTGGACTCGGTCAAACGCATCTGCGATCAACTGAACCAAGCCGATGAAGTTGCCCGCGCTAACGGCCTCACCTTCTTCTACCACAATCACTGGTGGGAATATCGGGAACGCTTGGATGGTATCCCTGTATACCAGGTGATGCTCCAGCATCTCAACCCGACTATCCATCTGGAAATTGATACTTATTGGGTCAAGACCGGCGGTGTGGAGCCAAGCGCAGTGCTGCGCGAACTTGGCCCGCGGGCCTCGCTCCTACACATCAAAGATGGCCCGGCAGACGAAAACCAACCCATGACTGCGGTTGGAGATGGTATCATGGATTGGCCTCCCATCATGTCCGAAGCCCGTTCTGCCGATTGGTTGATCGTCGAGATCGACCGCTGCGCTGCCGACATGTTGGAAGCTGTATCGCGCAGTTATCAGTTCCTCGTTGAGAAGGGGTACGCTCGTGGTCAATCCCGTTAAAGTAGGCATTATCGGCTGTGGCAATATTTTCCCGCAGTACATCAAAGGCTGTCGTGCTTTCGAGATTCTGGATGTCGTAGCTTGTGCCGACGTTGATCTTGCCCGCGCCCAATCCCGTGCCGCCGAATTCAATCTTGCCAACGCGCTTACTGTCGAGGCGCTTTTGGCTGATCCGGCCATCGAATTGGTCATTAACTTGACTGTTCCCCAGGCACATGCTGAGGTTAGCCTGGCCGCCTTATCCGCTGGCAAGCATCTCTACAGCGAGAAGCCGCTCGGCCTCAGCCGTGAAGAAGGCCAACAAATCATGTCCCTTGCTGCCCAGAAGGGACTGCGTGTCGGCTGTGCTCCAGATACCTTCCTGGGTGGCGGCCTCCAGACCTGCCGCAAAATCATCGATGATGGGCATATCGGCCAGCCCGTTTCGGCTGTAGGCTTCATGTGTGGTCACGGCCCCGAATCTTGGCACCCGAACCCTGACTTCTTCTACAAACGTGGAGGTGGCCCTCTCTTTGATATGGGGCCTTACTATCTGACTGCCTTGATCCATCTTCTCGGTCCTGTCCGCCGCTTGACCTCTTCTGCTCGCATATCCTTCCCTGAACGCACGGCGACCGCCCGTGAGGTCTATGGGCACAAAATCACCGTCGAGGTGCCTACCCACGTGGTCGGTGTGCTGGATTTTGCTTCTGGAGCAGTTGGTACGCTGATCACCAGCTTCGATACTTGGAGCCACCATCTCCCGATCATCGAAGTTTACGGTTCGGAAGGGTCATTGAGCGTGCCTGACCCCAACACCTTTGGCGGGTCGATCCTGCTGCGTCGTTGGGATGAAAATACCTGGCATGAAGTTCCTCATACCCACAGCACCGAGGTGGGGCGTGGCATCGGTGCCGCGGACATGGCCTATGGCATTCGCTATGGACGACCTCACCGCCCCAGTGGTGATCTAGCTTTCCATGTGTTGGATATTATGGAAAGCCTGTATCAGGCATCCGCTGAAGGTCGTCATCTGACTCCAGTGACGACCTGCGAACGTCCTGCACCGCTGCCAGTAGGGCTGCCTCCAGGAACTCTGGATAAAGTTTAAAACAATCTGTTGAATCCGCTGATGAACCGGAGGATGTGTTGATGAGCCTCGTGATGGAAATAATCCCCTACAAAGGTTGGAAAAACTGTGCTCGCCTCGCCAACAGCCAGATCGAACTGGTTGTGACAGGCGATGTCGGGCCGCGGGTGATCCGCTTGAATTTCCTCGGTCAGGATAACCTCTTCGCCGAGTATCCCGAGCAAGTCGGCCAGACTGGTGGTGACGTATGGCGTATTTACGGCGGTCATCGCCTCTGGCACGCCCCGGAAGGTAACCCACGTTCGTATTTCCCCGATAACCAGCCTGTTCAGCTTCACTTCGACGGCCAGATTCTCCATGTCCTGCAGCCGGTCGAACCCACGACTGGCATTCAGAAAGCGCTGGATATTACCCTTGCTGCGGATGCTGCCTATGTGCGTGTCGTCCATCGCCTGACCAATCACGGCGTCTGGCCCGTTAACCTCGCGCCCTGGGCGCTGTCGGTGATGGCTCCTGGTGGGGTTGCGGTGGTTCCTCTCCCTCCACGCGGTGAGCATCCCCGTGATCTGCTGCCTGTCAACAGCCTCACGTTCTGGTCATATACCGACATGTCCGATCCCCGTTGGACCTGGGGGCGCAAATACATCCTGCTTCGCCAAGACCCGAATGCCGCTGTGCCGCAGAAGTTCGGGGCCAGTCTACCCGATGGTTGGGCAGCTTACGCCTTGAACCGGAACCTGTTCGTCAAGACCTACCAGCACATTCCCGGCGCCGCCTATCCGGATTTTGGCTGTTCCTTCGAGACCTTCACCAATTCCAATATGCTGGAGGTCGAAACGCTCGGCCCCCTAACTCAGCTTCAACCTGGTGCATCTGTCGAACATGTCGAGAATTGGTTTTTGTTCGATTCTGTCGAGTCTCCCCAGACCGAGGCTGACGTGGAACGGTTGATACTCCCGCATGTCCAGACCATTCTGGGGCACTAAGAGTCATCCTTTCCAACTCTCTAGTGCCGTTTTGCAGGGGCGCACTGCTGCGCCCCTGCCCATTCTTCTTGCTTGATTGAAAGGCTGCGCTGTATTCCGCGCATGAGGTAAACATGCCCGACATCATCAAAGTGATTATCCTCGGCATTGTTGAAGGTTTGACGGAATTCCTGCCCATTTCTTCGACCGGCCATTTGATCGTCGCGAGTGCCTTGCTGGACTTCAATGCTTTGGGGGGCACATTCGAAATCTTCATTCAGTTTGGCGCGGTTGTGGCTGTTGTCCTTTTCTATCGTGCGGAACTCTTTCAACAGATTCGCCTGATCCGTTCCGACCGCGGCGTACAGCGTCTCTGGCTAGGCATTCTCATGGCCTTTATTCCTGCTGCGGTGATCGGCTTCCTATTTTCCGATCAGATTAAAGCCGTGCTGTTCAATCCTGCTGTCGTTGCCATCGCGCTGATTGTTGGCGGCATCATCTTCCTGATCGTCGAACGCCGCCAGCAAAACGTCCGTCCCATGACGACTCGTATGGAAGATCTGACGTTTCGCCAGGCGACTCTCATCGGCCTCGCGCAGACCCTCGCCTTAATACCCGGTGTCTCGCGTTCCGGAGCTTCCATTATCGGTGGGTTGTTGGTTGGCATGGATCGCCAGACTGCGACCCGGTTTTCCTTTTTTCTGGCGATCCCAACTCTGGGTCTTGCCACGCTCTATGATCTTGCCAAGAGCCTCAATCAGGTGACAAGTACCGATCTCTTCAATTTGGCTCTGGGAGCTGTGGTTTCAGGCATCGTGGCCTGGTTGTCTATCGCCTGGCTGCTGCGCTTCGTTGAACGCAACAGCTTTGTCGTGTTTGGTTACTACCGCGTTCTGGCAGGCATTGTCATCTTGCTGTTGTTGGCCTTTTCAGTCACGTTGAATTGAATGTGCTGCCACTTCTCAAGGCTTGCAGCGGCCTGTAACCAACTATAATGGGGTGAGATGTTTCATGTTGGGGTACGCTCAAGTTGGGTTGGGCCAGGTGAGGGAAAATTGCCATGTCTCCCACGCGCATTTTGGTGATCGAAGATGCTGATGCGCTCCGCAAGGATGTTCTGGAAATGCTCTATTACGAGGGCTATGAGGTTTATGGAGCCAGCAACGGGATAGAGGGAGTTGCCCTCGCCCGCCAGTGTGCCCCTGACCTCATTATCTGCGACATCATGATGCCGGAAATGGATGGTTATGGCGTTCTGGCTGAACTCCGCGACCAGGGGGCTGCCACAACAGTACCCTTCATTTTCCTCACTGCCAAGACCGAGAAGAGCGATATTCGTGTAGGCATGGAAGCGGGGGCAGACGACTATCTCACCAAGCCGTTTACCGCTCCTGAACTCCTTAAGAGTGTCAAGCGCCGCCTGGAAAAACGAGCTGCCATTCATCAGGTTGCGGAGGAACGCCTTAATGAACTGCGCGATAACATCATCCTATCGCTGCCGCATGAACTGCGTACCCCCCTCACCGGTATTCTTGGCTTTTCCGATATCCTCGTCTCCGACTGCCGCGACATGGAACCGGGCAAATTGGCCGAGATGGCCCAATACATCAACAATGCGGCTCAGCGTCTCTACCGCTTGACTGAAAATTATGTCGTCTACGCCCAGCTTGAAGTCATGCGCTCCGATCCTCAGCGCATCGAAGCCCTGCGCAGCTTCCTGACCCATAATCCCCGTCACTTGATCGAGAACCTGGCCTACCAGCGCGCCCAACACTATCGCCGCGAGGCGGATTTGCGCTTATCCGTCAGTGACGATGCCGCCCTGCGTATTGTCGACGAAAACTATCGCCGTGTAGTCGATGAACTGCTCGATAACGCCTTCAAGTTCTCTGCGCCCGGTACGCTGGTCGAGGTAACCGGCGAACTTGTGGGCGAGAGTTACGTGCTGACTGTGGTCGATCATGGTCGTGGCATGACCCGCGCCCAAATCGAGGCTGTCGGGGCATTCATGCAGTTTGGTCGCAAGCTCTACGAACAGCAGGGGTCTGGCTTCGGCCTTGCCATCGTCTACCGTACAGTTGAGCTGCACGGCGGCGAGTGTCTAATCGAGAGTGAACCTGACCAATTCATGAAGGTAACCGTCTCCATCCCAGCCATACCGGAATACGCCATGTCCTACGCCTAATCGAGTCCCGTTTCTGTATCACTACGACCGATGCAGTTGGCGAGCCAGAGTGGCGTTCTACTAGAACCCGCTCTGTTTTCCATATTACAAAAGTCAGGCGGTGTGTGAATATGCTTGCCCGTGTGCGGTCGAAATGGTAGACTGTTCGACAATTGGTTGAGGTGAAAGAATCCCTACTGGGAGGGCTGTTCTCATGCCGAAGTATCGCGCACACTGGGTCGGAATCATCACCTGTGTGTCATTAGCCTTCCTGGTGAGCGGCTGCTTCCAAACGCTTGGAACCAACCCCGATGCACTTCCTGCTGCCCAGAGCGGCCCCACTTTCACCCCGCTTCCTACGCTCGAACCTCTCGAAATCACGCAGGTGGTTGTCGTTACCGCTACCACAGATCCGAATGCCTTTTTCCAAGAGTTCCAGATCACACCGGACTCCTCTGGGGGCGTGATCCCGCCGTCCGGTGAACTCGCTCCGGTTGATTTATCTGCGCTGGACCCTCTGGAAATTACTGCGACCTACATCGTCCAAGGAGCGACGGCGACTTCCGCGGCTTATATCACTCAGACGGCTATGGCTATCTTCGGCTTTCCTACTGCCACACCGACTCTCCCGCCTTTTGTGGAACCAACTGTTCCGGTCTCTTCCGGCGTGGATTGCATCCATGAAGTTCGCGCCAGTGACCGCAATCTCTATCGGATTTCGCTTATGTATGGCCTCACCGTCGCCGATATTGCCCGTGCCAATAACATCATTAACGTGGATCGCATATCGATTGGTCAGAAACTCGTTATTCCAGGCTGCGGAACCACCGGCGCGGTTCCACCACCCACCAGTGTGCCTTCCCTGACTCCAGTTCCGTCCTCTGGCGGCTCTGTTGGTGGCTCAATTGCCCCCGGTTCGACCTATACCGTTCAGCAGGGCGATACCCTGTTTGCGATTTCCCTGCGTTCGGGCATTCCGGTCATGAGCATTGCCAACGCCAACAACATTGTCGATATCGACCGGATTTACCTCAACCAGCAGTTGTTTATCCCATCGAGCTAACACCACAGCAGCCAGCCTGAAGTTTCGGGGTGGTGCAAGCCACCCTTTTTGTTTGAATGGATCGGAGAAAGCAGTCACATCATGGATGAAAAAACCGTCAAGACCGACCTGATCTATGCTGGTCACTTGTTCACCGTTGAACGGATTGAGGTATTACAGCCAGACGGCAAGCAGCGTGTCCGAGAACTGGTTCGGCATCCCGGTGCAACCGCACTCGTCGCTGTAGACGACCAGGGGATGATCCTGCTCGTGCGCCAGTATCGAATTGCGTCTGGCCGCGTCATGAATGAAATCCCTGCCGGTACGCTCAACTCTGCCGAGCCGCCCGAAGTCTGTGCTGTTCGCGAACTCCAGGAAGAAACCGGCTACAAACCGGGCAGAATCGAACCCCTGGGTGGCTTCTATGTCGCTCCCGGTTATACCACCGAGTATATCCACCTCTTCCTCGCCACCGACCTAATCGAATCCCGCCTGCCCGGTGATGAGGACGAATTTATCGAAGTGGATCGTGTCTCCCTTGCCGACGCCTTAGCGATGATCGAACGCGGCGAAATCGTCGATAGCAAAACCATCATTGGTGTCCTGCGCTATGCCCGGCTGACCGGGAAGTCCTGAATCTTGCTGTGCAAGCGATAGGCAATGGGATGCGGTTGGTTATGTGTTGTGTCCCAGCACAATCATAACCCGCTCATACAGCATCTCGCCTACAGTCTGGTTGAACGCAGCGCTTGCATGGGCATCCCGCTCGGAGACAATCCGTTCGCGAATCGGCATCGCTTCCGCTGCATCAAACAATTTCAGAAGGTGCGTTGTGTCGTATCCCCGCGCCTCAAAGACCTGCGCTGCCCGGTCGATGTACGGGATGCTCCCCACCGGGTCGAGCATGTTCGGGAACAGCACTGCGATCAACGGGATGCCTTTAGCTTCTACTGCGTCGATCAACCGGTTGATCTGCTCAGCGTGAATGGCCCATACTGTCGAGTGATCGTACATCGAATACAACCACTGCCAATATGTCAGTGTTCCTCGCTGTTCCGGTTGCAGCCGTCCGACCAGTCGCCAGTAGATGAAGTTTGCTAGATACGACTCGTTTACCCACTCTGGTACATTCGCCATTGGATTTAACTGCGGGTCTAGCCCAATACTGAGTGCTGCCGTCTCGATGTCGTTCAGATAGTATTGCAGGACGACCAGATCAGGAGTTCCAAAAGGGTACGCCTGAAGATTCTCCAATTCCTCGACGGTGCTTGCCCCTGGTTCGCCCATATTCACCACGGCAAAGCCATCACCGAGCCGAGCTTCCAGCACATTCCCAAATCGGTCTGCCGGGTTCTCGATACCCCATCCCGCCGCGAATGAGTCCCCCAGCACGGCGATCACCGTCCGGTTTTCCAGATCAGCCGCCGTCCATTCACGATCCCGGTATCCCAGGCTGTTGGTTTGCCAGTACCGCGCCATCCAGTTCCGCGAAGCCAGCGTCGGCAGTCCATCCGGTTCCGCATATCCATACCGGAAGTACACCTCGCCGGTTCCTGTCAACAGCAGTATCGTGACGTAAGTCACCAGCAGCCCACTGCCCAAGTTCCTCAGCCGCGTGCTGAAGCGCTGCCGCGCCATCAGCCCGATGCCCACCCCGATGCCTACCATCACTACAGCGACAGCAATCATAATGCCCCACGACTCGAACGGGATCGTAATATTTCCGCATCACCTTAAGCCGCCTATCGTGACTTGTCAATTCCGGGCTGTGAACCCTTGTCGGCCTGAGATGCGGGATGCTATAATGCCCGACTATTGAGCAAGAATTGAACTGCGCCGCCGGGCGCATTTTGTTCGGAAGGATTTCACCCATGATGCACGAGTTGTTGGCTTCCCTGGAAACCGCCGACCGCGGCCATCCAGAAATTGCGCCGGGCGATACCGTCAAGGTTCATGTCCGCATCGTCGAAGGCGATCGTGAGCGTGTCCAGGTCTTCCAGGGTGTTGTCATCCGGTTGCGCGGCGGCGGAAACAACAAGAATTTTACGGTTCGCCGTGTTGCTAGCCATGGCGTGGGCGTTGAGCGTACTTTCCTCTATCGCAGCCCCCGCGTCGAGAAGATCGAAATCGTGCGCCGCGCCAAGGTGCGCCGCGCTCAACTCTACTACCTTCGCGATTTGCGTGGCAAAGCGGCTCGTCTCAAGGAACGCCGGGGCTGATCTGTGGTCCCATTGATCGGTATCACGACAGCCACCAACATTGCCTCTAATACCGGTTGGGGCTATAACCGCGCCTATGTAGGCTGCATCAAGGCCATAGAAGATGCCGGTGGCTTGCCCGTTTTGATCCCTATCAGCATCAACCAATCGACCCTTCGTGCCATCTACGAACGGGTCGATGGCATCTTGCTGCCGGGTGGCGGAGATGTCCGGCCGTCAATCTATGGTGCTGAGCTGCATCCCACCACTGGGAACTTCGACGATCTGCGCGACGAGGTGGAGCTTCAGATCACCCGTTGGGCCGTGGCCGAAGATCGCCCACTTTTAGGCATTTGTCGCGGCCATCAGGTGATGAATGTCGCGCTGGGCGGCACGCTCTTGCAGGACATCCCTTCTGAGGTCAAGACGGACATCAACCATAACATCACCAACCCCCGCGGCGCTTATGCTCACCCGGTCGATATCGATCCCGCCAGCCGCCTGGCCTCTATCCTCCAGGAGACCCATCTTCCGGTCAACAGCATCCACCATCAGGGTGTGGAACGTCCTGCACCGGGTTTATGCGTCACTGCCTATGCTCCCGATGGCGTTATCGAAGCCCAGGAGATGCCTGGCAAGAAATTCGCCCTCAGCGTGCAGTGGCATCCGGAAGACCTCTTCGAGGACAACCTTGCCATGAAACGCCTTTTCCGCGCCTTCGTTGAGGCAGCAGGTGGCCGCCCAGCCCAATAAGATCGGTGTCTTCGATTCGGGAATCGGCGGCCTGTCGGTTCTCCGCGAAATTCACCGCCTGCTGCCCAGCTATCCCACCGTATTTGTCGCGGATCAAGCCCATCTACCCTATGGCCCCCGTCCGGTTGGCCAGATTCGCCTGTATGTCCAGGCTGTGACCCGTTTCTTGATCGATCAAGGTTGCGCTGTCATCGTTCTGGCCTGCAATACTGCTAGTGCTGCCGCCCTCTACTTCCTCCGCGATCAATTCCCTGGTCTGCCCATCGTCGGCATGGAACCCGCCGTCAAGCCCGCCGCTGAACGATCCCGCAGCGGTGTGATTGGTGTCCTCTCCACTCAGGCCACCGCCGATGGCGAACTTTACCGTCGCGTCCGTGAACGGCATGCCGCCGGAACCCAGGTCATAACTGTGGTCGCACCCGAACTCGTCCGAATTGCTGAGGAACAGAGCCAGTATACCCCGGCGAGCCAAGCCATCATCGCAGATTATCTCCGCCCGTTCATCCAGGCCCAGGCTGATGAGATCGTCCTGGCCTGCACCCATTTTCCCTTCATTGCAGAAGCCATTCAACAGCAGGTCGGCCCGGATGCCCACTTAATCGATCCTGCTCCTGCCGTGGCCCGTCAGGTCGCCCGTGTTTGGCCGCCGGCGTTGCAGCCTTCTTCAGAACCCTCCCAGTACTTCACCACCGCCTCGCCAGACGAGCTTCAGTCAATGCTTCATCGCCTCTTGGGGATAGCCGCGCCCGTCCATGCCCTCTCCTGGTCAGCCGGCGACACCACTCTCGTCGCCACCCCCTTGCCCTGACCTCTGTATGACCTTAGCGCCCTTAGCGCCTGGGCGGTTCAATTCTCTTTTTGCTCGGCCGTCACGAACGGCAGTAGGATATGGAACGTTGCGCCTGGGCACGCCTCTCGGCTGTATCCGCTGCTTTCCGCCCAGATCGTGCCTCCATGCCGCTCAATGATCCCCCGCGCCAGCGTCAGCCCCAAACCCGGCCCAGCCCCCATGAATTTATAGGTTCCGGTCGAGTGCAGCGAGGGGTCATACGACCGGTAGAATTTGCGGAAGATCAGTTCCAAATTGCTCGGTTCAATCCCCACGCCGCTGTCGCTGATCGTAATGAGAATGCGCGGGCTGCTTGCGGGGGTATCCGGCTGCGCGATGCTGGCATTGATGTCGATTCGCCCACCATCTGGCGTGAACTTGATCGCGTTCAGTACCACTTGCTGGATCGCTTGTACCAGTCGCTTCAAATCGCCTTCGATGGGCGGCAGGCTCCGCAGTCCCCGGGCTGAAAGTGTCAGTTTGCGTTGTTTGACCCCTTCAGCCAGGGGTTCGATAGCCATCCGCACCACCGTCTCGACCGTAGTCGGCCCCATGCGGAAGTCCATTGACCCGGTTTCGAGTTGGCTCACATCTAACATCGTCCCGATCAGTTCTTCCATCCGTTCGGTCGCCCGCCGCAGGTTCCCGACCATCCCGCTGGCCTGGTCTTTGTCGAGCGCCCCGCTTTCATTCAGCGCATCCAGGATATCGATGTATCCCCGGATTTGGGCCAGCGGTGTGCGGAGTTCGTGGCTCGAAATCGTGATGAATTCCGATTTGACTGCTTCTAGCTTATGGACTTGCTGCGCTGCTTCTCCCAGTGCCGTTTGCAGCTTACCCACCGCTTCCTGGAACCGGACGCGCATGAGTGCGCTCGCCACATGACCCGCCGCCAGCAGCAGAAAATCCCGCTCCTCTGCCGAAAATGGATGGTCATTGCGTTTCGGTCCGCATCCCAAAATGCCGATCTGCTCCCGTCGTGCGGCCATCGGAACGAACACAGTCATCCGCCGCTCGCGCAGAAATGCCCGTTCTTCACTGCTGACCCCTCGGTAGGCAGCATCATGCTCGATCTCGAACTGCGAAACCGTCTTACCCTCGTCCGCCAGCCGCCGGTACACCGGACTGCTGAGTGCCAGCGTCCCCGGCCCAACGGTTGCTGGATGCAGTGCAGTCAGTGACACTGTGTCTCCGCTGCGTTCCCCATACAGTAGAATGCACCACCGCCGGATTCCGTAATGGCTCAGCCAGCGGTCCACTGCTGCCACAATCTGGTCGTTGCTTTCGGCATTGGCGACGGCCATCTCATCGCTGCGGTGAGCCGTCCGCTCCGCCGGGTCAGGGCCTCGCCCCGGCTGGCCGGTCAGCGCCTGAATGATCCCGGCTGCCAGCAGGAACGCGATCGCGCTCCCTACAGCCAGCGCTGCTGCTACCAGCACCTCATCCAGCGTATCCAGCCGCCCCTGCGCTGGGATCAGCCACAGTGCTGCAAAGATGATCGCCGTTCCTGCCGTCACGGTCAGCACGAGCCGCAGCCCTGATCGGAGTTGGTACCGCACATCGAATATCTCGCGCCGCGTTGCGCCGGCCGTTAGACCGATCAGCCCCGCCGCCAGCGTGACGACGCCGGCCGTTTGCAGCCCTCGTGTCTGGCTGATTATCAGCAGCGTGCTGATCGAAAGCACCGCCGCGTCCATGGTCCAGTACAGCGCTGTGTTCGCTTTTTCAGGTAGTTCTGCCTGGTAGAAGACCCACAGCCCGATGCTCACTAGGCTCAGGCTGCTCAACCCCAATCCGCCCAACAGCAGCCATGCCGGCCAGCTTGGGCTGCGAAACACCTCGATCATCCAGCCCGTTCGAGTCACAGCATCCGCCGCCCCGCTGAGGCTCCCAATGGCTGTGCCCGCGACCCAAGCCGCGCTCAGTAGCTCCCATCCCCAAACCCAGCGGCGCGCTGCTGGGGGACGCAGTGCCCTCAGCACAAACACCCCCGCCGTGCCCAAGGTTGCAGCGCTCAGCACCGGAATCAACGCCGCCGGAGACAGTCCTAATAGGCGTTGGTCAGGCGGGAGCAGCGCCGCACTCGTCGTCAGTGTGCCGCCGAGCAGCGCCGCGCCGAGCAGTGCCTTGAGGCGCGCTTGAGGTCGTGTCAGCCCATAGATCAGCAGCAGTGCGTAAAAACTGACCGAAACCACTACGGCGCTGAGGATGATATTGTCCATCAAGAGCGCAGTCCTTCGGCTCTACTTGAGGATGTAGTATGTGCCTTTTTTCGAGCCGACTTTGAGCAGGATGCCCTGTTCCACCATGTCGGCCAGATCGAGGCGCAGCGTCTCTGCCGACACCCCCTGGCACAGCGACCGGTACTCGCGATTGGTGATCGACCCGTGGTCGCGGATGTATTGCAGCGCCCTGGCTTGCCGGTGATTGGTATTCCGCGCCCATTCCGGCGCTTTCTGCTTCTCTCGCTCGTTGTAGAGTGTCACTGCAAAGCTGTACGGCCGCGCATCGAAGTACGGCGGTTTATGCCCGGCTTGCTGCATCACTTCCATCATCCGGTCGATCCCCAGTCCCAGCTCTTCGATGTATCCCCACTGGAACAGCCCGTTCACCACCCGCGGATTCCGGCTGAAGTGTTCATCCACAATGTTCTCTACCGTGATGAACCCCGGCAGCCCGCCCGGTGAGATTACCTCCAACCGGTCGGAATACATCCGAATCTCAATGCGCCGTCCCTTGAGCCGGTAATCGCGGTGGCATACCGCGTTCACAATCGCTTCGCGCACTGCGAACTGCGGATACTCATAGGTCTCTTCGCGCTCTAACCCTTTGACTACCGCGCTGACCGCCATCTCGCTCCAGATCAAATTCCAAGCATTTTCGATCAGCCGGGGCAGGGGGCCGGTCAGTTCTTCTCGCCGCGTATACCCCGCCAGCCCGTTCTCGCCGCGCGGCGTCTTGCCGACGAACTTCGCGAATACCACGCTGCTCTGCGGCAGCCAGTGCTGCGGATACTCGCTGAACAGCAGGATGCCGCTGACGGTCGCCTTCCCATTCGAATCGACCGCGCCGATTTCCTTCATCAGGTCGGCGACCTTGCCGTTATAGGGCCGCTTTGTCCGTTCCGCCCGCTTCGCCAGGTACTCCGTGATGATCTTGTTGCTGAAGTCTTCAATAGTCGCGCTCGGAACCGTCTCGGATTCGAAATCCCCTGTTGTCTTCGCGCTTGCCAGCTTCAGGATTTCCTGCCCCCCCAGCGGCCGGTTCTTCGCCCCACTTCGAATCAGCACCCGCCCGTCTGTCAGGGCATGCAGCTCGATGCTTCGCGCCACCTTGACCGTAAACACCGTTCCCTTTTCAGTCTCGACTTCTTCCCAGTTCCCGATCACCACCGGAGGGTTGCAGTTGCCCTCTGCTTCCTTCAGGGCCTTTTCCAACCCCTTGCTGTCGATCTTCTTGGGCGCAATCTCCCCATCTTCCTTCAACCCAAAGACAATTGTGCCCCCTTCGGTATTGGCGAACGCGACCAGCGTCTCGGCAATCGGCGTGATGTCAAGCTTATCCATAAAGGCCAATCGTGGCCCTTGCTCGGCGTTAATGAGGTCTGGTACAGGCATAACTCGGTTCGAATTCTTCGATTGGGGCGCTGTGTGGTTCACCTGCTAAATCAGCATTTGCTTTATTTGATCTCACCCCGCTGCGCTTCGCTTAGCTCCCCCTCTCCATGCATGGAGGGGAGCCAGGGGGTGAGGTTCTGATACGTTGTCTGAAAGGATCAGATGCGCCACTTAGCCCACTCGGATAGAGTCTGCTCGTCATTGTAACATGAATTAAAGACATACACAGTCATTTCCAGTGGATGCCAAAAGGTGGTTGCCAGCGCTGCTTCTGCCGAACTATACTCGGATTATGCGTGCCAAACACCTCTTAAATCTCATCGGAGATCGTCTTCATACCCTCCCGTTGGTCGTCCTCTACCTGACCGACGGCTGCAACAGCCGCTGCCTGACCTGCGACATCTGGCGCAGTCCTCGCCGTAACATGGAGATGTCCCTCGTCGAGACCATCGCCCGCGAATGTGCTGCCCTCCAGGTTCGCTGGCTTTTGCTTAGCGGTGGCGAAGCCATGCAGCATCCTCATTGGCCGGAAATCGCCCGCCGTTTCCGCGAGCAGGGCATCTATACCATGCTCCTCACCAACGGCCTTTTGCTCAAGCGCCAGATCGACTCCCTGTCGGCCGTCGTTGATGAAGTCATTGTCAGCCTGGATGCTGCCACCCCCGAAACTTATGCAGCCATCCGTGGTGTCGATGCCTTCGATCTCGTCATTGATGGCATTCGAGCTGTCCATGCCCTCGGCATCCCGGTCATCACCCGCACCACCATTCAGCCGGCCAACTTCCGCCAGCTTCCCCAGATTGTCGCTGTAGCCCGCCAGGCCGGTGTGAGCCGGGTCAGTTTCCTCACCGTCGATGTCACCAATCCCTTTGCTTTTGGCCCCCGTTTCACCGCTGATACCGCCATACCGTTGGCAAACAGCCATTCGCCATCAAGGGTCGGCCAATCCCTTTCCGAATCAGAAATAATCGAGCTGCGTGCCATCATCGACCGCATGGCGCTTGAAAATGCCGCTGATTTTGCTGCCGGCCTGATTGCCGAGTCGCCTGCTAAACTCCACCGCATGGCCGATTATTTTGCTGCTTTGATCGGGCAGGGCAGCTTTCCCTCCGTCCGCTGCAATGCGCCTCATATTTCCACCGTCATCGAAGTCGATGGGACACTGCGCCCCTGTTACTTCCTCCCCGCCTTCGGCACACTCCGCTCAGATGAGACCGCAGCTTCGCTTCACGAGTCCCTGAACCGGCCTGCTGCGCTTGCCCTCCGCCAGGCTTATCGCTCCGGTGAGCGTCCTGAATGTGAACGCTGTGTCTGCCCCTTGTACAAGGGGCCCAGATCATTGCTAAGGATGTAAGCGATGGGCTTCATATTGTTTGTTGTAACCGTAGTTAGCGTAATTGGCTTTGTCAGAGCCTTGCTGATCCTCATCGGAGTCTACAAGGAGCCTATCCTCTGGCAGTTCCAACAGTACGGCCCGCGCGAAGTCTTGTACCTTCCGGGTCTTCCACTGTTGGTCTGGGGCGGCATCTTCATCTTCTTGATGGGTTTTTGGGCAGCCGCGCAAACCAGCTTATCATTCACCTTGTCGTCTCTCGGCGTGCTGGTCATGTTTGCTGGACTTCTCGGCTATAACTACTACGAGCATGTCGAGGCGCTCCATTTCAAACTCTTGCCCTATCCCCGCTGGTATCATGAACTCCGGGATCGTACCACCCGCTATGAGCGTCGCCGTATCGCCTACATGTGGCTTCATCTGCCTACCCGCCTTCGTATCACCCTTAACAGCAGTGATCGTCTCTTCGCGCTCTGGGCCGATTTCGTCATCATGGGCACAATCCGTGAAGAAGAAGAAACTGCCGGCTCGTCTGCCGAGTCTGCCTACTATTGGCGTCATTGGGCTTGATCGTGCGTGCCCTATTTGCCCGGTTATGGCCGCGTAAATCCCGCCTAGAATTGCTCAAATCGGTGGATGCCTATGCGCGCTGGGCTGCCGTCTATCCACCCATTGCCCACAATGTCTTGATGCAGGCTGAAGAAGCGGCCATGCTCGCCATGATGCCGCCTCTAGCAGACCGACGCATCCTCGACTTGGGAACAGGCTCAGGGCGTTATGCGCGCATTGCTCAGGCTGCCGGGGCAGCTTCCATCTTTGGTGTAGATAACAGCCCGGCCATGCTGCGTTCCAATCATTTCGCCCTGCGCCTTCAGTCTTCAATGGAAGCGCTTCCTCTGGCATCACGGTCGGTCGATGGTATCGTGTGTGGTTTGGCTGTCGGACACATCCCTTCACTAACGGCTGTCTATGCTGAAATGAGTCGGGTTTTGTGCCTCGGCGGTTGGGCGCTCCTGAGCGATTTTCATCCCTTTGCTTTTCTCAGTGGTGGCCGTCGCACCTTCCAGGCGGCTGATGGGCACACCTACGCGGTGGAGCATTACCTGCATCTCTATGAAGACCATCACCATGCTGCTCAGCTTGCGGGGTTGGTCATCGACTCCGTCGTCGAGCCTCGCCTGTCACAGTCGCACTCCGGCGCCAATCTTCCTCCCCCCATGCCCATCGTTCTCGTTCTCAAGCTCCACAAACCCCTCTAATCGGGTGCGCCTTTCGGTTTTTTGTAATGTCAGCAGTGCAAGCATGCATGGAGCACCAAATGTTTTTCCAAAATGTCACCCTTTCCATCGCATTTTGTGCTACCCTGTGATTACGGCAGGAAACGACCCGCCTCGCACCTTTACAACTTACCGATTGCGATAGTTGCCTCCCATCGTTGTTGCAAATTTCACGCAGTGACAATCGCAGCTTTTGCAACATTTGCGGCATTTAGCGAACCTTCGGGAGAGGGTCGGGGTGAGGGCACCCGATTCGCATATTCTCACATTCTCATTCTTATCATTCTTATCATTTCTCTCATCTATTACCGCATTTTTTCATCAACTATAAACTATGAAATATGGGTTCCTGCTGCGTCCGGCCCTGACGAATGCCTGTTAACTGCCTGTCGGACTTCCTCGGAAGAAGAGCACGTAAATTCCCAAAATTACCGCGATCACGGCTGGAGGAATACACATCGAAGCGATCAATCTTGGAACAGATTCCAATCCAGCTTGGCCGAGGACGATCCATAGGACAATGAACAGCCCGATCCCAACCCCAGCTAGGATGATCCCGGCCAGTGCGATCCGCGAAATCCGCTGTCCATTCAAAGGGGAGGGGGGTGTCATCATGAATTCTCCTTGTTGCTCAACAACAGGATTATACCGGGTCTTCACATCAACATAGGCTGGGAATGAGGGGATTGTCTGGAAGATCAGCCTATTGACCCGCCAGCCAGGGATTTTAAGCAGGTCTGTGTTGGGAGCATTCGTTCTGGGAAACCGGGGTAGTCAGCTCGTGATAGAGACGAGCCGGGACAGTGATGGTGCGGATCGGTATGACCTGCGCTTTCACGCTGAAGAGATCATTCCGTACGGTGTCCCTGGTCTCTTCCGAGCGCATCTTTCGGATAATAGATAGGCTGAAGACTATGCCGACCGTCAGCACCATGAAACTCACGGCAATCAATGCGACGATGTACTCGGCCATCGCGGACATGACAGATTCCTAGAAGATGCTCATTACCTTAACTCATTGTAATCCTGAACCGGCTCTAGAAGCATTGGGATTGGCTAATCAAAGAGGGCCTATTCAACAAATAGACCCTCTAAGCCAGTCCCCTTCGAATCGGTGTTGGCCTAACCAGCGCCCTTGATCTTCGACCACTCATCTTTCAACGAGACGGTGCGGTTGAACACCAGTTTTTCGCTGGTTGAATCCGGATCAACACAGAAGTAGGCCAGACGCTCAAACTGGAACCGGTCGCCTGGCTTGGCAGAAGCCAAACTCGGCTCAATCTTGCAGTCCGGGATTACTTCTAGCGAATTGGGATTGATCGCCTTGGTGAAATCTTCCAGCTCACCCGGATCAGGGCGATCAAACAGGTGATTGTATAGCCGTGCCTCCGCGTTGAGCGCGTGCGCTGCGGAGACCCAGTGTAAGGTTGCCTTCACCTTGCGTCCATCGGGCGCATCGCCGCCGCGCGTCTCTGGATCATACGTACAGTGAACTTCCACAATCTCCCCATTCGCGTCCTTGACCACATCGACGCACTTGATGAAGTAGGCGTAGCGCAGCCGGACTTCACGTCCAGGAGCCAGCCGGTAGAACTTGTTCGGTGGCTCCTCCATGAAGTCGTCTCGTTCGATGTACAGTACCCGCGAGAAGGGAACTTTCCGTGTGCCCATGCTGGGGTCTTCTGGATTGTTGACCGCCTCGAATTCCTCGACCTGGTTTTCAGGGTAGTTGACCAGCACCACTTTGAGCGGCCGCAGGACGCTCATCACCCGTGGCGCTCGCTTGTTGAGGTCTTGCCTTACACAGTATTCCAGCATTGCGATATCTGCCGTGCTGTTGGTCTTGGCGACCCCAATCATGTCACAGAACTGCCGGATTGCTTCTGGGGTGTATCCACGCCGCCGCAGCCCAGAGATCGTTGGCATCCGCGGGTCATCCCATCCCCGCACGTACCCATCTTGGACGAGCTTGATGAGCTTCCGCTTGCTCAGTACGGTGTAGGTTAGGTTCAACCGGGCAAATTCGATCTGCTGCGGAGCATAGATGCCCAAAGTCTGGATGAACCAGTCATACAGCGGGCGGTGATCCTCGAATTCTAATGTGCAAATCGAATGCGTAATCCGCTCAATCGAATCCGACTGCCCGTGAGCGTAGTCGTACATAGGATAGATGCACCACGTATCCCCCGTTCGGTGATGCGTCGCGTGTAGGATGCGGTAAAGAACGGGGTCGCGTAGGTTGATGTTCGGCGAGGCCATGTCGATCTTGGCCCGCAGCACGCAGCTTCCATCTTCGAATTCACCCTTCCGCATCCGCTCGAACAGGTCGAGGTTTTCCTCAACCGACCGGTTGCGATACGGGCTGTCTTTGCCTGGTTGGGTCAGTGTGCCCCGGTATTCCCGAATTTCATCAGCAGTCAGATGATCGACATAGGCTTTGCCAGCTTTGATGAGCTGTACAGCCCACTCATACAATTGACCAAAGTAGTCGGATGCGTAAAACAGCCGGTCTTCCCAGTCGAATCCCAACCACCGGACATCCTGGATGATCGAGTCGATGTATTCCTGCTCCTCTTTCACCGGATTAGTGTCGTCGAATCGCAGGTTGCACTTGCCTCCGTATTCCAGCGCAAGGCCGAAGTTGAGACAGATCGACTTCGCGTGTCCAATATGCAGATATCCATTCGGCTCCGGAGGAAAGCGTGTATGAACCCGCCCGCCAAAGCGCCCATTCTGGTTGTGCTCATTGATAATGTCGTGGATGAAATGGGTTCGCGCGCCTTCGGACGGTGAACCTGTGTCTGGCACAGTTTCTTTCTCAGGTGCTGTCATCCTCTACTCCTATCGTTCATTGGGTGCGCCTTAGCAGCGATCAGTCGTTTGTAAACGAAAAGCCCGCAGCTTTGCGGCTACGGGCAGTGCTGGGGGACCTGGATTCGAACCAAGATTAACAGGGCCAGAACCTGTCGTTCTGCCGTTGAACTATCCCCCAATGTGATAGGTCGAATCCTAGCACGGGCTGGTTAGGTTTTCAAGACTGACTTGGCACACGTTCTGCCGTATTTAAGCTGTGCAGCGCCAGCTCCAACCGCCGTAGTGTCTCCGCTTTTCCGATCACTTCCATCGTTTCGAAGAGGGGAGGAGACACCTGCTGTCCGGTAACCGCCGTTCGCAGTACCCCGAATAACTGGCTGTTCGACAGTCCCAGCGGCTGTGTGAGCTTCTCAATCACAGGTAAAGTTGTCTCCATTGTGAAGTCATCTAAGCCCCGCAGCACGTCAATTGACTGCTGTAAGGCGACCCGTGTTGCCTGCACATCCATGCGCTTCTGCGGCAGTTTTTCCGGCGGAGCTGGGATGAATTCCTCGCGGAAGAAGAATCCTGCCAGCCCCACTACATCGTTCAGCGTCTTGATGCGGGTTTGCACCAGCGGTGTAATCTTCATCAGGATTTCCGCATCCACCTTGAGGCCAGCCTCTTCCAGTGGACGGCGTAGACGGCGTGCCAGCTCGTCAACAGGTAGCCGGCGGATGTGTTCAGCATTCAACCATTTGAGCTTATCTACCGGAAAAGCTGAATTCGAAGGCATGATTCGTGTGCCGTCGAATCGGGCGATTGCATCCTGAATGTCGAAGACCTCGATATCTTCTCCGTAGCTCCAACCCGTGTTTGCCAGAAAGTTAACGACGCCTTCGGGGATATAGCCACCTCGGATGTAGTCATGCACCATGACGGGAATGACATTACCCTCCGAGTCGACTGGAGGGTGGCGTTTGCTGATCTTGCCTTTGCCGTTCGGATTAAGCATCACGGGCAGATGTGCGTAGATTGGTGGTTCCCATCCGAAGGCTTGCCAGAGCTGCCAATGCACGGGCAGCGATGGCATCCACTCAACAGCTCGGAGCACATGGCTGATCTTCATCAGATAATCATCTACCACGTGTGCTAGATGGTAAGTAGGAAAGCCGTCGGCCTTGAGCAGTACAGCGTCCTGCTGCGTACTGTTGTCGAAGCTAACCTCACCATGGATCAAGTCAGGAACCTGTGTGACTCCGTCAAGTGGCATCTTGAGCCGTACTACCCGTGGTCGACCTTCCCGCTCGAAGGCTGCGCGTTCTTCATCTGTTAGGTTGCGGTGCGCCCGGTTGTAACCGCGCGGCAAATTTTGTGCCTCGGCTTCTGCACGGGCCTTTGCCAGTTCCTCCGGCGTCTCGTAAGCATAGTAGGCTTTGTCATGTTCGACTAGCCACCGCGCCCATTCCTGGTAGATACTCAGCCGTTCCGACTGCACATATGGGCCATAATCCCCGCCGACTTCTGGCCCCTCATCCCACTGTAATCCGGCCCAGCGCAGCGCTTCCATCAAGGTCTGGAGTGCGCTGGGATCGAAGCGTTTCTGGTCGGTATCTTCGATCCGCAGGATGAACGAACCATTGTAGTGACGGGCAAACAGCCAATTGAATAAAGCCGTTCTCAGCCCGCCAATGTGTAGCGAACCGGTCGGACTAGGGGCGAATCGCACCCGCACCGGGCGTGCAGAATCATCAGCCACGAAACACTCCTCAAGGTAACTGATCTGTAGCGGTATGGTACCCGAATCAGGCCAATAAGGGTAGGGGCTTAGACTCGCCGCCCGCGCATGATAACGCTCTCAGCCAGTCCGATCCCCGCTAGAATCGAGAGCAAGGATGTACCGCCAGAACTGATAAATGGCAGCGTCAGACCCGTAACAGGCAGCATATTCAAGTTCATACCAATTGAGACAACCGTCTGGAAGAAGATGATTGACGCCACCCCGTAGCAGATCAAGCTGCCCAGCGGATCAACAGCGTTGCGCGCCCCGCGCAGAATGCGAAGGATGACTAGTCCGATCAATCCCATCACCGTGACACCACCAACAAAACCGAATTCCTCAGAGATCACGCTGAAGATGAAATCCGTGTGTCGGACGCGCAAAAAGCGCCCGGTGTTCTGTGTGCCATTGGCGTAGCCTTTACCAAGTAGTCCCCCCGACCCGACGCTAATGATCGCCTGCCGAATGTTATACTGAGCCGTGGGATCACCTTCAGGGTTGATGAATGTGGTAATACGCTGCCGTTGGTACGGCTGCATCTGCGTCCACAGGATTGGCGCAGCAATGATGACTACCGTTATAAACAACCCGATGTGCTTGAGCCGTAGCCCTGCTGCCCAGATCATTGTCAGCCAAATCACCATGAATACAATTGTTGTTCCTAGATTGGGCTGTAAGAAGATGAGTCCGGTTGGAATGGACATGTGCACTAGCGACATGAATACGGCCCGCAGCCCAGACAGCTTGTGGTAGTTCTGGGTGAGATGGTGTCCTAGGGTAATGATGATGATGATCTTGCCAATTTCTGATGGCTGAATGCGAATGCCTACATTGATCCAACGCTGTGAACCTGCATCTCCTTCGACCCCCAAAAATCGCACCAGCACTAACAGTCCCACCATGATGATATACAGCCATAGGTGCAGACCGCCGAGCAGTCGATAATCAATTGCCGCCAAGATGAAGACAAGTACTAGGCCAATCACTGCGTAGCGAATCTGGTCTGGCACTCGCCCAATCAAATCAGGATCAATCGCGCCCAATGTCGCACTGCGGATCATCAAAATGCCAAAGATGATGAGGAGCAGAGCTGTCCCAAACAGGACAAAGTCAAAATTGCGCCAGAGGCTTGTGCTTCGTGTCATTCGAACCCAATTTCAATCCGTTTAATGGACGAAGTGTCCTTGAGGATGTTCGAGCCGAGTCTGAGGCCTTATCCGTCGTCGAAGTTCCCATCTTCCACAGGGGTCGAATCTGCCAGTCTCCGGCGGGCCTCATCCTGGTCATTGCTCCCCGAAAATGGAATCTCAGCTTTGATGAGGCTGTCGCGGTCACGCTGCACCAATCCAATGTCGACCTTTTCCCGTTCGACGGCGACATACTTGGAGATCACATCCAGGATTTCAGCTTTCATCGCGGCCAGACGTTCGGGCGGCAGGTTAATGCGGTCGTGCACTAGGATGAACTGCAGCCGTTCTTTAGCCATACTGCCGCTAGTTTTTGATCCTGATCGACCCAGCAGACGGTCCAGAAATCCGGACATGGTGACTCCTCCTATTCGGATTGACCGCCGCTGAACAGTCGGGTAATCCGCTGCAAAAGCCCGCCACTTTCATTCATAGGCATCAACGGCACATCTTCACCTAGTAGTCGCCGCGCAATGTTGCGGAATGCTTGTCCAGCGCGTGAATTCTCATTAAGTGAGATAGGAATACCGCTGTTTGAGGCCGGAATGACCCCCTCATCTTCCGGGACAATACCGATTAGCTTGATTGCCAGAATATCCGTTACGTCGCTGGCTGACATCATCTCGCCTTTGCGGATCATCTCTGGTTTTACTCGGTTCAGGATCAGCTTACCAGGGCCTTTGTTGTTCGCTTCCAACAGGCCAATGATGCGGTCAGCATCTCGTACTGCTGAGACTTCAGGATTGGTGACAATCAAGACTTCATCTGCTGGAGCAATCGAATTGCGGAAACCGCGTTCGATCCCAGCCGGCGAGTCAATCACAATAAAGTCGAATTCGGGGCGCAGCTTATTGCAGATTTGTACCATGTCTGTCGGACTGACCGCAGTTTTGTCGCGTGTCTGTGCGGATGGGATCAGGAACAGATCCGGGAATTGTTTGTGTTTGATCATCGCCTGGCGAATCTGGCAGCGCCCTTCGACGACATCTACCAGGTCGTACACAATCCGGTTTTCCAGCCCCATGACGATGTCCAGATTTCGCAGTCCCACATCAGCATCGATCAGGACGACCTTCTTGTTAAGCCGGGCCAGGGCGACTCCCAGGTTAGCGGTAGTCGTGGTCTTGCCAACCCCTCCTTTGCCGGATGTAATAGTAACGACTCGTGCCGCCATAACTGTTGGAATTCCTTTCTGGTCAATACGCCCAGGGTTCTACAACAATTTGCCCATTTCGGATCGAAGCCAATTCTGGCTTGGGTTGACGGCGTTTATCCGGCGGTGATGTGGTGATGTGTCCCGCGATCCGCAGTTGAGTGGGCATCATATCCAGGGCACAGACGATAGCGCTTTCATCCCCTTCTATTCCGGCGTGTACTGTTCCTCGCAGCCGGCCCCAGACAATAATATCTCCAACCGCCATGATTTCTGCGCCGGGGTTAACATCCCCCAATATGACCACGTGGCCGGCGCTTTTCACTGTGCGACCAGCTCGGAGTGTGCGCTTAATCATCACGCCCACTGTGCCGTCTTCTTCCGAACTGAATTCGGCTTCCTCATCGTCTTCGCGTCCTGGAATGGGACTGGCGCTAGTTGTCTTCAAGTCGAGCGCGTGCGCGGCTTCAATCGTCGTTTCGCTGTCACTCAAAACAACTGTGAGCATTAATCCACGCCGCTCCAGCAAAGCCTTGAGCGACCCCAGCTCATGTTTGGGAACCGGACGTTCGCCAAGATCAACTGTGATTCGTGCGCCAGCAAAGAAGGCATTCTGCTGGTCAATCCGTGCTGCCAGATCAGCCGTAATTGACTGCCACTCATCTGTTGGACTCAACGAGACCAGCAGTCCGTCTTTTATTCCTTTGATAGCAACACGCTGTTCCTGCATGTCAGTTGACCATTACGCTCCACACCACAGCCCATCACTGCCGAACATTTGCGGCGAAACTGTAATGTTTTGTCTTCTAAGCTTAACAGTTCTCGATATTAACTATACATGATTTTCGTTCAGGCGCTATACGCTCTGCAGAATCTGCCATAATAGCAGGGCAGGCAGCAGTGCAAATGCGGCTGGAGCTGCCCAGCGAACTATGCCGCCCGTGGCGGCCAAGCTTTTCTGCAGCCACTGGCTGAGCGCAAACACAGCATATGTCATCCAAATTATCTGGATCATGAGAAGGGGGAGAAGTAGGACTGTACGGTCGCCACCAAAATAGACCAGCCCGAAGAGTGCATAGCCCGCGTACAGCATGAGAGTCAATACACCCACTGGCGGATACCACCGCGCTAATCGAGACAGTCCGATGATGCCAAGCACAACTCCACTGATTGTGAATTGATTGCTGATGAGACCAATCATATCGATCCACCGGGATGCTTCGCGCCAGCCGTCAGCCAGCAAGAAAGGAACTTTCAATCCTTGCGCTTCGGCTTGCGCGGCAGGATACAGCCACCATCCGCTGTTTGCATACTGGACAATGATCCCACGCAGTCCAATAACAGCCAGAGCGATAAATACGGCCCAATACCAGCGGGGTAACCGTGTCTGTGCTGTACTCCATGTCAGTGCGATTGCCAGAGCCATCAAGGTAAGCAGGGGGTCGTTGATGACGCCGATCCCAAACAGCAGCAGCATTCCTCCAGTGTGTTGTGTTTTGAGGTGCTGCGGCTGAACACCCGGCCGAGGATGGCTCAGCATCACCGCGTCGATCAGCAGGTACAGCAGCCACGCGCTGAAGAGTGTAGTCAAGCGTAAGCTGCGGCCTGTTCCGGCTGATAGCCAGAATATCCCAACAAAGATGAGCATTGCCGCGGCTAGACCAGCCATAGGTTTTCGTTGGAGAGCCAGCACACCTGCTACAATCCCTGTCAGGATTAATCCAATCCATAGTGCTGCTGAGGGGGTTTCTACACCGCCGGTCTGTGACCAGAATGCGGGGCTGAAGGCCAGTGCCAGTGAACCAATGATCGACAATACGCCGCCAAAGCGGCGCAGCGTCAGCGCCACTCCGGCGACAGCGGCGCTCATGCCTAGGGCACGAATCATCGGCGTCTGGCCGATCAAGATGAAGGCTGTGTCCGAGATCGTCCCTGCTAGGATGATTGGCAGCCAGTAATTCAGCCATTGGCGGTTCCAGGCAGACTGTCGAAGCGCTGACACATTATCCTCCTGGAACTGGCGTTGGCCCTGTGGGCAAATTGGCTGGCGGTGGTGGCGCGATCCCAGCACGCTCGTTCTTCAAACGATAGTAGGCTTCTAAGGTTTCAACGACAACCGGTAAAGCCCACTGCGATCCTTCACGACCGTTATACACAAAGCCAACAACAGCTATTTCAGGGTTTTCATAGGCCGCATAGGCAACGAACCAGGCATGGGCAGGCCAATTACCCGGAACGCATAGTCCTAGGGGGCGCGCGATATCGTCACAGTATTCGGCAGTGCCAGTTTTTCCAGCCACGGCTACGTAGGGCAGGTTGGCGCGTTGGGCCGTGCCAACGGTCACGGCTTGGCGCATGCCTTCCTGCACAATATCCAGATTTTCCTGGCTGACGAAGGCTGGACGGTAGCGATCATTGAATCGCAGCTCATTGCAGACCCTTGCGTTGAAGGTATAGTTCTGAGGGATGAAGACCTGGTATTCGCGGATATCTGGGGTAAGTCCATCAGGACTTATATCGACAGTGTTGCGGTATGCGCTCGGATTACATCGTACTGGATTGTACCATTTGCTGTCTTGTTCACAGATGCAGGCTAAACTGCTTGGCCCTTTCATGATCATGTCTTCGACCAGCAGTAGACTCAGTGTGCCATTTACATCAGCCAAATCGACATTGCGGAGAACGTGGGGTGTGAACGGCGTCACCACGTTACCTCCTGGGTCGAGATAGCTGTCGATAATCGTAGGCTGGTAGAGTGTTCCCCCATTCGCGACCGCCGACACCATGCTGATCAGTTGCAGCGGCGTGACATTGACGAACCCCTGCCCCAGAGCTGCATTATATGTGTCACCGGTCGACCAGTTCTCTCCGTAGCGGATGCGTTTCCAGTCTTGGTCGGGCATCCGTCCCCGGTTCTCTCCGGGTAGCTCGACTCCCAGTTCCGTTCCGATGCCGAAGGCTGTTGCATATCGGAATAAATCGTTGATCCCTAATCCTCCACGGCGTAGAGTCGCTTCGGAGACTTCTGGATTCCCGCCGCCAATCTGGTAGAAGAACACATTGCAGCTCTGGGCAATTCCTCGGCGCATGTCGACCGCGCCGTGTCCATCTCGCTTCCAACACACGAAAGTCTGCGAGGCAGCCGGATCATTCGGCGCATATTTGTTTTCCACAACAATGCTTCCGGGATCGAACAACTGACTCAGTGGTGCGATCACCCCTTCCTGAAGTGCCCCTGATGCCGTGATGAGCTTCCACGTTGAACCAGGCGGGTACAGCGACCGGATGGCATTGTTCACCAGAGGGCGAAGGGGGTCCCCCTCAACCTGGAGGTAATATCCAACGTCGATTGCGCGGGCAAAACGGGTGTTGTCATAGCTTGGATAGCTGACCATTGCCAGGATTTGCCCGTTTTGAGGATTCATTGCGATGACCACGCCTTGCTGGCTCACAATGCGGTTGAATTGGGCATTCAGCAGATTAATGCGGTTAATCAAAGCTTGCTCTGCCGCTTGCTGAAGCTCTATATCAATCGTTAAACGGATATTTTGGCCAGGCACAGGTGGCACGCGCTCCAGCACATTGATGATTTCTCCTGCAACATCAACTTCACGCAGTGTAGACCCACGCTGCCCCGCCAATTGACTTTCCAAGAAGAACTCCACCCCGTCTACCCCAATCCGGTCAAAAGCGGGATCATAGCCTTGTTCGATAAGAGATTGTGCTTCCTCAGCCGGGATTGGAGCCATGTAGCCAATGATGTGTGCCGTCAGGCTGCCCGTTGGGTACTCACGTACCGAAACTGGTCGAACAGCCACTCCAGGCAGAGAGAGACTCTCTTCTTGGAGTTGCAGTGCGACGTGATAAGTGACGTCGCGTGCAATGGTCACTGGACGGAACGGTGCGATGCCTTCGCCTTCAATGACCAGTTCTTCGATACTGCGAATGCGGCGTCCTGATGCTGCTGCAATTGCCGCGGTTGGCGGAATGTCCAACAGCGCCGAAAGTCGGTTGAAGATATTCAATTCTTGTTCGCGGTCTGCGGGTAATTCTGCTGGCACAATTGTGACCGTGAACGCCGGTACATTTTTCGCCAGAGGGTTGTCGTAACGATCCACGATGACGCCGCGTGGCGCAGCTTCTGGCAGACGGCTGAGGCGGTTCTCGTCAGCTTGGGCTAGGTAGCCTTGGTAGCCAAATATCTGTAGGTCATACAGCCGGATGGCGAAGAGCAGGAACACGGCCACCATAACTGCCTGGAAGAAAGTCAATCGCCATCCCTGGAAGGGAAGTAGTCGTCTGCTCATGGAATCTCCCAATTTCCCAATCGTGCCTGCTATGTGGGCCTGATGCCACGATTGGCCCAATTCTGGAGTCGCCGAACGATGATGTAAACAGGTATGATGCCTGCGAGATGATAAAAGAGAGTCGGCAGGAGGTTAGAAATAAGTTCCTCGCTGATGATCCCTAGCAAAGATAACCCCGCTGGCGCCGGGCCAAACCCGCTCAGGATAAGGACGATCAAAGTGAGGGCTTGCGTGAAAATGGTTCCCAACACTGTTGCCCAAATCAGTGTGAAGAATCCTACTGTATAGAACTGCGATCGCAGTGCATTCAGCAGAAACACAATCACGACCAATCCCAACGCCGAGGTTCCAAGCGGAGCAGCCGAGAGCAGGTCTTTGCAGATTCCGCCGACCAATGCCCATATGACGCTTTGTTCTAATGTCCCGTTGAGTGTCCAAGCGATAACCAGTAGGAATACGAAGTCAGGACGACCACCGAAGAGGCTGATCTGCGGCGCAACCGTGACTTGCAGCGCGGCGGCCAGCACCAAGATCGGTATACTCAGAAAGGTTCCCATCGTTAACGACCATTATGGGTTTCCAGAGCTGGTCTCGAATACACTCAAATCGACTGGTTGAAAACTGGTGATGACTAGAACAATTTCCAACGTGTCGAAGTTAATCAAGCTGCGAACGGTCGCTTGCTGTGTCAAGTCGAACGCGCGCTGCTGCACATTTGTTACCTGTCCGATCACGATGTCTGAGGGGAGGTTGCCTCCCAGACCCGATGTAATCACCAGATCACCTGTAGGAACCTGGGCATCCAGCGGGATGAAGACCATCAAGAGATCACCGCCTGGCTGTCCTACTACACTCCCCTCTGCCCGCGTAGTCTGGAGACGTCCGCTAATCGCGCTCGACGAATCGGTGATGAGCAGCACCCGAGATGCGTTGGCTGTTACATCGATGATTCGTCCGACCAGCCCCTGCTGTGTTACCACTGGCATCCCGACTGCGATTCCATCACGTGCGCCGCGGTTGATGACGATCGTCCGTAAGGGCGCATTAGCGTCTGCCAGCGCGATGACATCCGCGGTGACATATTCCTCATTCTGTCGGCTGGAGGTATAGTTTAGGAGTTCTGCAATCCGGCGATAATCACTAGCAATCTCGCGTAGATCGACGAGTTCCGCCTGGAATTGTGCCAGCGCTTCCTCAAGATCGGCGTTGCGTCGTCGCAGAACTTCGGGATCGTTGGACTGGTCAACCTTTTCGAGTATGTCCAACGTGACCCCGTTAAACAGTCCGCTGATCCAGTTGATCGGTGTAGCCAACAGCCCACGGACAGGACCAAGTAACCCCAATTGGCTGGCGAAGATCAGTCCCAAGCAGAGCGTAAGGCAGATTAAGAGAAACATAAAACGGTTTGAGCGCCAGGTACGCACGCCGTTACTCCTCATATCGTGAGCAGTCGATGCGCATTATAGCAAAGTTCAGGTAGGGATGAGGTCTAGCGTGGGTGGATCGTCAGGCTGAACTTGTCAGTGTCGCGTGCTGCCGCGTTCCAGGCCGACCAGCAGGCGGCGCAGGTTGTTGTAGTCTTCCAGCACACGGCCTGCTCCACGAGCAACACATGTCATCGGGTCATCCGCTAACCATGTGCGGATATTCACTTCGTCAGCCAGTCGCTCTGTCAGACCCTTCAACTGGCTGCTCCCACCCGCCATGCAGATGCCGCTTTCCATCAAATCCGCAACGAGTTCGGGCGGTGTATCATCCAGGGCATCTTTAACCGTATCGATGATGATGTTTACTGAACCGGAGACTGCCTCACGGATTTCAATCGAACTCACTTCAACTGCTGCTGGAAGCCCTGTCAGCAGATTGCGTCCCTTGATCTGGTATGTGCGTTCTTGGGGCAGAGGGTAAGCCGAGCCTATTTCCATTTTGACTTTTTCGGCCGTGGGTTCACCTACCAGGAGGTTGTGTTTCGTCCGCATGTACTGAACGATATCCTCGTTCAATTCATCACCGGCTACCCGGATTGAGCGGCTGATGACGATGCCTCCCAACGAGAAGATCGCTACTTCAGTTGTGCCACCGCCGATATCGATTACCATGCTGCCGCGTGTTTCCTGTACGGGGAGTCCCGCGCCGATGGCAGCAGCTACCGGTTCCTCAATGAGGTATGCCTCTCGCGCTCCCGCACTGATGGCTGCATCGAATACCGCTCGCTTTTCGACCTCAGTGACGCCGCTGGGAATACCAATGACTACGCGCGGGCGGGGCAGTGGAACCCAAGACTGCTCGTGCGCCTTATTGATGAGGTAGTTTAGCATAGCCTCAGTGACTTCAAATTCGCTGATCACCCCGTCGCGTAGTGGACGCACCACCAGAATGTCTTTGGGATTTTTGCTCCACATTTCCTTCGCGCGTGAACCCACTTCAATCGGACGTCGGGTTTTCTTCTCCAGGGCGACGAAGGAAGGCTCGTTGATCACGATCCCTTTACCACGCACATACACCAGCGTGTTCGCCGTTCCCAGATCGATTCCGATGTCCAGTGAAAATAGGCCGAGCAAATAGTCAAGTGGACTAAGCACTGACGCAGTCTCCTCGCGGTAAGCGCAGCGGCGGCATTATACCATGCTGCTGGGTCAACTCAAAAGCGGCCCAGTTGAGAGGTGAGCAGAGTATACTTCAGGCATTCGGCACCGACGATGAATTGGTGGTATTCGGTATGGCTCTTGTTGAATCACTCCGGCAGTTGATCCAGCAGCACCGCCTGATCCCAGATGGAATAAATGTTCTCGTTGGTGTTTCTGGTGGTGTTGACTCACTGGTGCTGCTGCATCTGCTGTATGGGCTGCGAGATCACCTGAATTTCAATCTCCATGTTGCGACCCTTGATCACGGTCTGCGTGGAGACGAAGGTGTGCGCGATGTCTCAGCGGTCCGATCTATTGCCGAATCCTGGCATCTTCCTCTGACAACCGGTCAGGTTGATACCATCACTTATGCGAAGCACAAACAACTCAGCATTGAAGCTGCGGCTCGCGAACTGCGCTACCGTTTTCTGGCTCAGACAGCGCATCAAGTCGGTACATCGCATGTTGCTGTTGCCCACCATGCGGACGACCAAGCTGAAACTGTGCTGATGCGCCTGCTGCGTGGGGCTTCGACGCAAGGTCTGGTTGGGATGCAGTTGTCCAGCCCTCTGCCGGGCGATCCATCACTCACACTAATCCGCCCGATGTTATTCCACACCCGCGCTGAGATTCAAGCGTATGCCGCTGAACATGGCCTCGTTCCCTGCATCGATTCGACCAATGCTGACGCGAGTTTTCTTCGCAATCACATTCGTTTGGACTTACTTCCTCAGTTAGAGTCCATCAACCCGGCCATCCGCCAAACGCTTTCGCGGATCGCTGAGATCGCTGCACAGGAAAATGATTTCATGCATGCTCAGTTGATGGACACTTTGCCGCTGCTCGGTGTCGTTGAAACGCCGGAACGCACTTCCGTGCGTCGTGCTGCTTTCTGCGATCTGCATCCAGCGTTGCGCCGCCGGTGGGTTCGCTGGGCTGCTCTCCGGATCAATCCCTCGTTGGAATTGGATTATCATCACACCCGTATAGCAGTCGAGATCGCCCTGCATGGTAAGCAAGGCGCAGTCGCCCAGCTAGGCAGCGGCTTGAGCTTGCGCGTGGACTATGACTGGCTGCATGTTGAGAGGGAACAAACACAGCTAGTTTTGCCCGAATTCCGTTCCACGCCCCTGGTGCGTCCCGGTTTCAATGCAGTGCTTCGACTGCCCGGCGCTTTGCTTCTCACCGATTCTTGGATGCTCCGTGTTGAGTCGAATCGACCATCACAGACAGATTCCAAGTGGCTCTGCTTAGCGGTCCAAACTGCGGCCTCGATCACCATGAGGACACGTCACCCAGGGGATGTGTTTCGCCCCAAGGGGCTGCGGGGCCGTTCCCGCAAGCTCAGCGATTGGATGATCGACCGTAAAATTCCCCGTGCTCTGCGTGACCAAATTCCATTGATTTGTGTCAACGACGAAATTGCCGCGTTCTATATTCAAGAGGAGTGGATTGTGGCCTACCCCTTTATTGAATACAGGGAGCCTGATCACCAAAGAATTTGGTTATCTTATGTGCGAAATTCATCCACTTGACAGTGCATTATGAGCCTTCGACCGTAGAACTTCGTAATATAGATTGTATGTTGCGAAAGGGCGTTAAAGCGGCTATGCTTAAGGAAGTCTAGTGTTACAGTAAAGCGCGCACAGGCAGGGCGATATGGATATCAATAACGACTCAGCCCGCGTTCTGGTGGTTGATGACGAAGGAGCGATTCGCTACTCGGTGAGCAAAACGCTCCAGAGAATCGGCTATCAGGTGGACGAGGCATCCAGCGGTGAGGAAGCCCTGGAAATGATCAGCAAGAGCGAGTATGAGGTGATCCTGACTGATATTCGGATGCCCGGACTCACTGGCGTTGAACTCCTCAAACGTATTAAGGACATCTCACCCGATGGGATAGTCATCCTCATGACCGGTTACGCCAGCCTCGGTACAGCCGTCGAAAGCCTCCGACTGGGTGCCCATGACTATCTTATCAAACCGAGTTCCAGTCAGGACATTCGCCAGAGTGTTGCTCGTGGTGTGGAACGTGCCCGCAATCTCAAACGCCGTCGCGCTCTTCTGGACGCCATTCGCAGCAATGTCTTTGAACTGACTCGCGCTGATGTTGAGGCCATCAACGCGGTCTATGAAGATGACGAACCCATGCCAGCGGTGGAACAGCGTTACGAGACCTCATCTACGCCGGTCGAGACCATGAATACCAACATGACGCTTGGCCCTCTGACCATCTACCCTGGACGTTATCAGATTTCCGTTGGTGACAGGCCTATCGACCTTACGCCTACCGAATTCGACCTGCTGCTGTATCTGGCTGCCCATCGCGGACGTGTCGTTTCCTGCCATGAGCTGGTACGCGAGGTGCGTGGCTATGCCGTCGATGAAGCTGAAGCCCGCGAGGTGATCCGTCCGCATGTCAGCAATCTGCGCCGTAAACTCAAACAGACCGGTCAGGACGCTGACCTGATCGTCAATGTGCGTGGCATTGGTTACCGCCTGAGTGAAACCGGCCAATAGTTCTCCGGCCTTAATGATGTTTGTTATTCGCGCGGTTGGGGTTTTCCTTCAGCCGCGTTATTGTGCTTTGATTTTGATTCTGAGTTTCCTGGTCGGTTCAGCATCAGCCCAGTCCTCCAATCCCTGGTCAGATTGGCCGCTCGAACGCCGCATTGCCCAGATGTTCATCGTCAATCTGGACAGCTCCATTTTGACAGAATCGGGTCGAGATTTTCTCGCCAATGTTCAGCCTGGCGGTGTTGTGCTCTTGCCGGAAAATATTGGCGATCCCGCTGCTATCACCCGCCTTACCAATAGCTACCAGCAAACCATGATCGCTGCAGGGGGAATTCCTTTATTTGTGGCGGTCGATCAAGAGGGTGGGGTGATTGCCCATCTGAAACAGGGTTTCACGACATTCCCGGTTCCAGCGCTAATAACGGCCACTGCTGACCCCTTGCTGGCTCACCGTGTGGGCCAGGCAATGGCTGAGGAAATGGCTGCGGTTGGGATCAATCTGAACCTTGCACCGGTCGCTGATCTGGAAACCAATCCTGCCAATCCCATCATTCGCCGCCGTTCCTTTGGTAGCCGTGCTGAACAGCTCAGTCCAATCCTTGCAGGATATATTGCCGGGTTGCAATCTGCGGGTGTAATGGGTACGGCCAAACATTTCCCCGGCCATGGCGAGACCTCGACCGACTCGCATGTTGAACTTCCTATAGTCAATCTCGGTCTAGACCGCCTGAACACAGTCGAATTGGTTCCCTTTCGCGCCGTAGTCGAGGCGGGGGTTGGGTCCATTATGGTCGCCCACATCTGGTATCCCGCTCTCGACCCAGTGCCAAATCGTCCGGCCTCCTTATCTCCCCCCATCATCACTGGTTTGCTCCGTCAGCAGTTGGGGTTTGACGGTCTCATCATGACCGACGCTTTGGATATGGATGCCGTCGATCGTGTCTATTCGTATCCTGAGGCGACACTGCTCGCGGTGCAGGCCGGTGCTGACCTGATTCTCTCAGCCCATGTAGGCTTAATGTCTCACCAGCAGGCCATTACTTTGATTGCGCAGGCTGTCCGCTCCGGTATCCTACCCGAATCGCGTATCGACGAGTCCGTGCGGCGAATTTGGGAAGCCAAAGCCCGTTTCGGTATGCTCGGTTGGCAGCCTCTTGATCCTGCCCAGGCCTCCCAACGAATCGACCGCATTGCGCATGATCGTTTGGTGGCTGAGTTGTTTGCAGCCGGCACAACTGTGGTCTTTGACCGTCCGGGATTACTTCCTCTTCGTACTGGCGATTCGGTAGTGTTGGCCTATCCCGCCACCCGCCCGTCAATCGCCCGCGAATGTCAAGCGCTCCTGCCCGATGTTCGTTTGATCGGAGTCTCTGCTTCTCCCACCAGTGAGGAGATTGCCTGGGTGCAAAGTGGAGCTTCCCGCGCGGATGTAGTCGTCGTCTTTACCCAGAATGCTGATCAGGATGCCCGTCAGGTAGCCCTAGTGCACGCTCTCCCGCCTGAAAAGACCGTGGTTGCTGCCCTCTGGTCGCCATACGACGTCCTGCAGTTTCCAGACATCGCTGCCTATCTCGTCACTTACAGCCCCCTTGACCCAGCTATTCCTGCCGTCTGCGCTGTTCTCTCTGGCGCAGCCAGGCCGGGCAGCCAGATGGTCATCCGCTTGCCTGGTTTGGAGTGAGTTGCCCCCATTAGAACTCACCGCGCTCGCATCTTCTGGCTTTCAGCCCACGCGTGGAAGTACAAGTAAAACAGCCAACCGCGCGGGGAGAGCGGCCCAAATTGATTGTGGTGTACGGTTTTTATAGCGGATGCGTCCAGCTTGGTGATCTGCCGTGCCAGAGCAGCCGTTTCTGCGCGGGTGCTTTTCATCATCTCGACCAATTCTGCGCTGCTGGTCTCCCGGTTGGGACGGTAGCTGTCGTACTCATCCATCACGAGGGGATCCCCCAAGAATACTTTCAACCGGCTCTGTCCCCACCATTCGATCCCGATGATGTGGCTGAGAACTCGCCTGTTCTGCTCACTGTCTCCACCGCTCTGGAATCGATCCAAAATGGGTTGAAGCCCTCTCTCAAGTTGTTCAGCAATTGCGTCAATACTCTTGCCCCGAACCGGCCATTCAATGAACGGCTTCGACAGGGTATGCACAATGGTGTCAACAAGGTTCATCGCGTTTTGATCTCCGTTGTAAGGCGCTAAAAGCCGCCCTGCGTATTAAACATGAATGCCAAGAAGTTGAACCGTTCCTCATCGGTCATTGGGCGTGGACGCGCATTATCGTCGATGATCCCCGTGAACAAATCGACCCCTAACAGCCGTCCTTCATAGACCATCAACCGGTCCATGAAGAACCGCATATTTCCCCAGAACGGCTGGTCAAAGAAGAGATTACCTAACCCGTAATGGATGAATGCGGTCTCGCCGCGTCTCGAGTTGTAGAACTCGAAAGTCTGCGGTTTATGCGCCTGTGTTCCCAGCACGACGTCCGCGCCCAGATCGGCCAACCCGCGAAAATCAAGCCGCTGTTGTTCGCTTGGCTGGTATTCTTCCAGTTCCTGATACTGCACTGTGACGACCAAAACATCGTTATCGGCAGCAAGCTGTGGCAGCGTAGCTTTCAGCCAATTCCACTCACACGGTGCGCCCCCCGGTGAAGACTCGCCTGCCAGTGCATAATACGGCCCCACCCAGTTGCAGGACAGCAGCGCGATTCGGTTGCCGTGATGCTCGATCACCAGCGGTTGCCGTGCTTCATCCAGCGTTTTGCCGCCGCCGATTGTTCGTATTCTGTTCTGGCGGTACCACTCGAGTGTCTGCAAGTAGGCATCGGTACCGAAGTCGTTGTTGTGATTCCCGCTCAATTCAACGACATCGACTCCCAGCATCTTGAACAGCTCAAAGTGACTTTCTTTTGAGCAGAACGCGCCGAGTTCACTGCCGTGTGTGGTTGGGCAGTCTGCTGTGAACGACACTTCGTTGCTCATGTGAAAGAAATCAGTCTGCTGTGCCGCAGGGAGCAGCGCTTCGCCTGCCCATGATACACCGTTTGCGTCGATAGCCTTTTGCGTCAGCCGCGTCAGCGCTGTCACACCGGAAAAGGTGAACCGGGTCAGCTTTAGGGGGTCATAGTTGGGACGGTCACTCTGGAACGCGAATGGGAAGCCGCTCAAATTCTCATCCAGTGGATGCACGCCATCTACTTGCAGTACGCGATACTGTACTCGCAGCCCTGTTGTGGGCAGCAGCGTAAACAGAGTCCGGTCCTTCCACAGCACATTCAAGATAGCTTCGTCCGGCAGCACGACCGTCCCCACCTGAACCGGAACGCCCAGCATTTGTAAGCGTTCATAGACGCTCTGTCCCAATACCAGCTTCACATCCAATGTGCCCGCGCGTATGCCTTTCAGTCGTGTTCCCTCTATTGTTGTTTGCAGGCTGGGGAACGCCACAGCCGGTAGAAATACCTCATATCCAGCCGTTTCAGTGGGTTGTGGCGTTGGCTGTGGTGTGTTGGTGGCGAACACGAATGCAGGTGTCGTTGCCTTGACAGCATCCTGTATCCATGTTTCTGCATAAAACCGCAGATATGTCTCAATGTGCTGTTTCCAATAGGCGTTATTGTGCTGGCCTTCGGGGTACACCGTGTAAAAGTATCCCACACCTCGCGCCGCCAGCGCCGCGTCCATCAGGTCCAAACCAGGCCGCGCGAAATCATCCTTACCCCGGTCGAGCCAGATCCGTAGCGTCTCGATACCAGGCGCGGATGTCGCCAGCTTCAGCGGATTGTATTCTGGCGGTGCATGCCCTGGGTCGAAAAAGGCACTGTGACCACCCACTGCGCTAAAAAGATCAGGATGGCGGAAGGCGATCTCGAATGCCCAAAAGCCCCCGCGTGAAATCCCACCGATGGCCCGCCAAGCGCGTTCTCTCCGAATGCGATACTCGCTCTCAACACGCGGCATCAGCTCTTCTAGGAACACATTTTCCCAAGACGCCCGCTCGAACTGGTTCTCATTGGCGATCCACTCCCCGAACGGCATTACTACAATCATGGGTGGCAGAGTCCCTGCTGCGATCCCAGTATCCAGAATTTCCGGCAGCCCCAGGCGAACCCACTGGCCGTCGTCTTCGTTCGACCCGTGCATCAGATACAGCGCCGGGTAATCTGCGCCCGCAGTGTAGCATGGCGGTGTATAGACCGTGTAGTACATCGTCGTCTCGGCAATACTGCTGCGATACCTTCCCCGCGTGATAGCCCCCTGCGACTCGCCGCACAATGTGCTGTTCTCCCGCCAGGCGCTTGCCAGCAGGGCTGTAACGAAACAAAGAGTGAGTAGAACTGAACGCATATCGAAGAGTGAATCAACCTTGCTCTTATGCCCGCTTGTGCCGATACTATAACATACCGCTTTGGATCAATCAGCGTATCGGAATCAGGCGGGCCGCGCTTGTTTCGGCAGGCGTTTCGGGTTAATGTAAGGTGCGGATGGCGCTGTTCACAGGGATGAACTGATGGGAACACTCAACCCCGATCTGATCTCCAAAGATGTCGATGCGGTGCTCAACGATGCGGTTATCCTGAAAGATCAGTACCGTAAATCGACGCTGACCCCTGAACTGCTCTTGTTAGCTCTACTGCGACGGCCGGATACCGCTGCTGCCCGTTTGCTGGATGTCTTCAAGACCAGCCGTGCTGTCGATCTCAAGAAGTTGGATCGTCAGGTTCATCTGGCTGTCGAAGGCCGTGCTGATCAGAATGGCAACCTCGATTTTACCGCCAAGGGGAACCGTCAGGTTCCCCTCTCTCGCCAGACTATCATCCTCATCGACGATGCCCTCAGCCTTGCCAACTCACAAGATGAAGTTCGCGTTGATACCGATCACCTGCTCTCGATCATGGCTGAGCCGTCCATGCCAACCAGCGGCCTGCTCCGCCAGCAGGGGATTACCCCCAAAGCCATCACCGATATCCTCATGGATCACAGCCAGGTACGTCTGCGTCCGGACGGCACAACCCAGGATGTCGTCGCTGAATCCAAAGCAGGCAAACTCCGTGCAGTCTATTTCCGAGAAGGACTGCTGCGCGACATCATCAACATCCTGTCTCAGTCTGTCAATCGCCACATCATTCTGGTTGGCCCTGATGGCGTCGGCAAACGCACGCTGGCTTACAGCTTGGCACTGCTCATGTCGGAAGGGAAAGGGCCATCTGGTTTATCCAACCTTGTTCAGATTGATGAGACCGCTTTGCTCGACAGCGACCAAAAAGCGGTTCGCGCAGGCCTGAGCAAAGCCGCTGGGGGCATCCTCTTCATCCCGCATCTGCACCGCTTTTTCGGCGGCCCCGTCAAAGCCGAGTTCAGCAAAGCCACTCCACTGATCCAAAAAGCTTTTCTGGCCGATGATCCTGTGATTATCGGAACCAGTAGCGAGCTTGACTACAAAGAACGCCTGCTGACAGTCAGCGCCATTGCCGAAAACAGCCAGATTGTCCGTGTCCCTGAACCTACTGTTGAAGAAACCATTGAAATCTTGAAAATCCTCAAGCCCCACCTGGAAGCGGATTACAAGCTCCAAATCGTCGATGAAGCGCTTGGTTTGGCCGCTCGGCTTGCCAAGCGGTACCTGACCGCAACACCCCTCCCACGCAGTGCCGAGCAGCTTTTACATCGTACCGCTGCGCTGGTCAACATGAGCCAGCAGAGCCAGCTTCCCTTTGTCCATGCCCGCTCCGGAGATACCACCCTCGACGCCGAGGACATCACCCTGGCCGCCAGCCAGATGACTGGCGTCCCAGTCAACAAGCTCGGCGAAGACGAGCGCCTTCGCTATGCCAGCATGGTCGAGCATATCAAGGAACGCCTCATTGGACAGGATGAAGCGGTTCTGGCTGTCAGCCGTGCCATCAAGACTGCCCGCGTTGGCTTGAAGGACCCCAAGCGTCCAATCGGGGCATTTCTTTTCCTGGGGCCGACCGGTGTCGGTAAGACTGAACTGGCAAAAGCGCTTGCTGAATTCATGTTTGGCAGCGAAGATGCTATGCTGCCGCTTGACATGAGCGAGTTCAAGGATGAATCCAGCCTCAACCGCCTGATCGGTTCCCCTAGCGGTTATGTCGACAGCGAAGCTGGCGGCCAGCTCACCGAGCGTGTTCGCCAGCAGCCCTATATTATCGTCTTATTCGACGAGGTGGAAAAAGCCCACCCGCGCATTATGGATATCCTCCTTCAGGTTATCGAAGAAGGCCGTCTGACCGATGGTCGTGGCAATCCCACCTCGTTCAGCGAGTCAGTGGTAATCCTCACCAGCAACCTCGGTGCGGAGTATCTCGCTGTTCCCGTCATCACCGATGAGATTCGCGAAGAGGCGATGCAAGAAGTACGGACTTGGTTCCGTCCGGAGTTCCTCAACCGCCTTGACGAAGTCATTATGTTCAATGCGCTTTCTGCGGAAGACCTCCACAGCATCCTGCTGCTGCTGCTCAAGAAAGAAACCAAGATGGCCTCCGAACGCGGCCTCACGCTCGATTTTACCCCTTCCGCCGTGCAGTGGATGCTCGATCAAAACGACGAACCTCAATATGGCGCGCGTCCCTTGCGCCGCATCATCCGCCGTTTCGTCCGTGAACCCCTGGCCGACTTCCTGTTGAAGGTTAATCCACCCGCTGGAACTCAGGTGCGTGTCGATGCGCCCGATGTGGACGGCCTGAAGTTCGCTGCTCTGGTCGATGGTAAAGAGATGACGGTAGGACAATAGGATTTTCTAATGCGTCGTTTTCTCTCTTTGTTCTTCGGTCTGACTGCTCTAGGCATGGGTTGGGTGATGCTTAATCGCGACCGCGATGCTGAAGTCCGTCCATTCAACATTGCCTTGAACGAACTGCCCTGGCTTCCAGCTTCACTCGGTTTTCTAGCCGCGCTGTTGGGCTTGGCAGGCAAACGCCCTGTTCGCATCGGCGCTGCTGCTGGTTTGATCGGCGCGGTCGTGTCCTTGAAGTCGTTGGTCGAGTATCAGGCCGTTGTCCAAGATATTGAGTCTGCCATGAAAGCCGGCCTTGGCCACGACTATGAAACTCAGATTCCTCCTGTGCAGCGTCTTCGTCTGCCTAAGTTGCCTGCGTGGATACCTGAATCTCCTCTAGTACCGCATGCTCGCCTCTGGCGCGACATTGTTTTTGCCTCGCCGGAAGGCAAACCCCTCAAGCTGGATATCTACCAACCTATGCTGCTGCCGCCTCCAGGCATTGACCTGTCCGCCATCATCATGATCCACGGTGGAAGCTGGCAAACCGGGGATCGTGGTGGTTGGTTCGAGCCGCACGCCCGCTGGCTCACCGGGCTGGGTTATGTGGTTTTCGACATTCAATACCGCCTAGCTCCGGCTGATCTCTGGCCTGCTCAGCTAGAGGACGTTCACGCTGCCATCCGGTGGGTGAAGTCCCATGCCGATGAATACCATGCCGATCCCAACCGCATCGCGCTGTTGGGGCGCTCTGCTGGCGGTCATCTGGCGCTCATGGCTGCCATGCGAGCTGGTGACCAAACCCGTGTTCAGGCAGTCGTGTCCTACTACGCCCCTGCCGAGTTCAAGCTGCCTGGCCTGCTGCCTTCGTCTCCCATTCCCACCCTCATTGGCGGTACGTTTGAAGAAAAGCCTGAATTAGCTGTGGATGCCTCTCCCGTCGATTCGGCCAAGAATGGTCTTCCACCGATACTCTTGATCCATGGCCTGATGGACAACGTCGTCCACCCTCTCCACTCCGAGCGTCTGGTCAACGCCTTATCGGTGACCGATTGCCCGGTTGTGCTGCTGAGGCTTCCTTGGTCGCGGCATGGGTTCGATGCGGTTCTGGGTGGTTTAGGTGGTCGTCTTGTTGATCACTATCTAGCTCGTTTTCTGGCCTGGAGCTTATACCGAGGAGAGGCGTAATGCCCCATACGGTTGTTTCTCGTCCTCAACCGCAGCGTCCCGCCACAGGTCTCTTGGCTTGGCAGGCTACCATCGGTTATCTGCGCTATCAGTATGATCTGAACGCTGTACTCAGTGTGGAAGCCCGTCCTGCAGGTGATGACCGCCTTCTTTGGGATGCTTCCGCGGCCTGGGGGCAGATCACCGAGAAAGTTACCGACAAATATTCGCTCCCTGCTGCCCTGCGTGATCTCTGGCACGAGGTCAAATCCAATTACCTCATCTTTGATTCAGCCGAGGCAGTTGTTCGCAGCCCGGCCAATTATGCAGACGACGAATGGCTCGATCCTGATACTCAGAAAGTGCTCTACAAGACCATCGATATGCTTCGAGTAGTCTATGGCCTCGACTGGACGCTGGCGCTGGTCTACCAACCTGTTGAAATCCCAGTGATGCGTTTTCAGGCTGATCTGGTCTCGAATCACCGCACGGTTCAACTAGGTGGGCACGGCCCCACCTTGATCGAAGCCTGCCGTGACTTGTATCGCAGTGCTGCCCATCGCTTCCTGGAACATACTGGCAAGAAACTGTCTGATCTGGACTAGCTTCCATCACATCTGAGGAGAACCTGAATGACCACAGTCGATACCACCGTCTTCCGCAAATATGATGTGCGCGGCACGGTCAGCGGTGATAATCCACAGTTGACCCCCGAATTGGCCCGTCTGGTTGGCCGCGCCCTTGGAACCTACCTGCCCAAGGAGTTTCAGACCGAGCGCGTTTTTGTCGGCTGCGACAACCGGACCTCATCGCCAATTCTCAAGGAAGCCATTATCGAAGGTCTGCTTTCTACTGGTATGAACGTCACCGATATTGGTGCGGTCTTGACCCCAACAGTCTACTTCGCCTCTGCCAGCTATGGCGACAAGGGTGCTGGCATCATGATTACTGGCAGTCACCTTGATACCCGCTATAATGGCATCAAGATGGCTTACGGCCCTCTTGCTCTAGCTGACCAGCAGATTCAGGCTCTTCTCCAGATCATCCAGACCGATGCTTTTGCGGTGGGGCAGGGTCAGTTGGCACACGACTTGCAGATGATCCACCGCCACATGGAGACGATTGCCTCCAAGGTCAAGATTGCTCGTCCGCTCAAAGTGGTGCTGGATGCGGGCAATGGCTTGAGCGGTTCTTATTTCCCCCAGGTCTTGAACAAGCTCGGCATCGAAGTGATCGGCCTCTACCTCGAGTCCGATGGAACCTATCCCAACCATCTTCCCAATCCCGAAGACCCGGAAACCACCAAGGACCTGGAAGCCAAAGTCGTCGAAACGGGCGCTGACCTCGGCCTTGGCTTTGATGGCGACTCAGATCGCTGCGGTTTCATTGATGATCACGGCCATCACATTGCTGCCGACCGCCTCTTGGCGCTCCTCGCTCGCGATTTGCTCAGCCGTCAGCCAGGTGCTTCCGTTGTCTTCGATGTGAAGGCATCCCAGGCGCTCCCTGACGAAATCCGCAAGTACGGTGGCGTCCCAGTCATGTGGAAGACCGGTCACAGCCTGATGAAGAAGAAGATGCACGAAATTGGTGCGCCCCTTGGCGGCGAAGTCAGCGGCCATCTCTTCATCGGCGAAAACTACTTTGGTTTCGATGACGCTCCGTTGGTTGCCCTCAAGACCCTAGAAATCATCGCCGGTCAGACCAAAACCATTTCCCAACTTTTTGATGAGATTCCCAAGCTGGCCGCCACTCCAGAGATCATTCTCTCAGCGCCCGACGCAGTCAAATTCCAGATCATAGACGAGATCACCGAGGCGCTCTCCAAGGATCATCAGGTTTTTACCCTGGATGGTGTCCGCGCCACCTTTGAGCACGGTTGGGGTCTCGTCCGCGCCAGCAACACCCAACCCGCCATCACCCTCCGCTTTGAAGCCTATACCCGTCCACAGGTGGTGGAATACATGAACATCTTCAAGGCGCTCCTGGATAAGCACCCGGAAGTCGATCAAACCAAGCTTGTCGAGCAGATCAAAGCGTTCAGCAGCTAATCGGGGCCTGAAACAGATCAAGGGGCAGTCTCAAGCAGACTGCCCCTCATCCGAAAGTGATTCATTCCGCCATGACCGACCACTTCCAGCAGATTTACGCCCAATATGCAGATGCCTACGAAGCTCTCGTTGCGCGTGAAGATGCTCAGGGCAATATCCTCAAGGCGCTGCAGTCCATCTGCCCGCTCACCGGCCTGCACGTTGTGGAGTTCGGTGCTGGCACAGGCCGTTTGACTCTGCTGCTTGCCCCCCTCGTGAGCCGCGTGGCTGCTTTCGATGCCTCCGCTCATATGCTGGAAGTTACCCGTGCCAAAGTCGCTGCCCAGGGTTTATCGAACGTCCACATTGAAGTTGCTGATAACCGCAGTCTTCCTGTGCCTTCAGCCAGCGCCGATCTCGCCATTGAGGGCTGGAGCTTCGGCCATGCTGTCGGCTGGTATCCCGAATCCTGGAAGCAGGAAATCAGCAGTATGATTGCTGAAATGGATCGTGTCCTTCGTCCTGGAGGCACAGCCATCCTGATGGAAACCCTCGGTACAGGCCGCGAAGACCCGCAGCCACCGAACGCCGGTCTCGCCGAATGCTACGCTTGGCTTGAAGGCGAACAGGGTTTCACCCGCCAGTCCATCCGCACCGACTATCGCTTCGAGTCGCTCGAAGAAGCCGAAAAGTTGACCCGTTTCTTCTTCGGTGATGAACTTGCCAATGAAGTCCTGCGCCGCAGCTGGATCATCCTTCCAGAATGTACCGGTATCTGGCATCGCACCCGTTCTGCCTGACGGGCTAATCCTCGCGCTGCACACTGACCGGCTGGCGAATCGTATTCAGTACCGGGCACGATACTTCCACCGCAGCGTGAATCCGTTCAATCTCCGCCGCGTCTGCCGGACTGTCCACCGTCGCGCTGTAGCGAATATCCTCCATCACCGGGATCGGATTCTCTCCCATCCCCAGAACCGGCTTGTAGTCCAGCCGCCCGCTGACCTTCACCTCGACGTGATCGAGTGGGATGTGCATCATCACGGCCTGGATCAGGTAGGTATGCACCAGACAGCTTGCCAGCGACCCCAGCAGCATCTCCGGGGCCGTCGGGCCAAGCGCATGCCCGGCTAGCCCCGGTGCCGAATCGCTGATGACCACCGTTTCGCCCATCCGCGTTGGCCGCGCTCCAGTGATCCCAGCCACCGCTGAGGACGCCTTGATTGTCACCACGGCACTCTCAGGATTCGCTGTCCAGTCGGCCTGCCGCGCCGCGATGGCCTCGCGCTTCCGGTCGAGATATGAGTCTAACTTTGCCATTGATGCTCCTTGTTGATTGTTGCCGAATATACTGAAGCTGTAACCTTATGTCGATGAGTTGATAGCTCGACGTCGAACGTTAAGGTTGTTTTGCTGCGGTTATCTTCTACAATCATCTGTATCGCAATCGCATGTGATTACTGGATATATTCGCCATGCCCGTTGGTCTAGCTTGGTTAGTCGAAGGCCATCTTATTCTTGCCAAAGGGTGGTATGCGCTCAAGAGCGAAGAACTCGCCGACTTTGATGCTCGTGTACTCGCCATGTTGACACAATCCCAAAAGCCGCTGGTGCACGGCATTCATGATTATTATTCCGAAGCGCAGGCCATGCCCCCCCCAATCAAGGACTTGATACAGATCAAATCTGGTCAGCATCCCAAGATCGGCTGGGTGATCGTGGTCGGACTGCACGATCGCATGATGAAGTTTTTTGTCTCAATTGCCCTTCAGATCTTTCGCGTTCGTGTTCGCTTCATGGACTCGGTGCAAGAGGGTCTAGATTTCTTACAGGATGTCGATTCCACCCTGCCTGATTTGGCGAGCATTGATCTGGAGGATGCCAAACGTCGCGCCTATGACCAGATCAAAGATCAGGTGCATCCTCCTCCGAATGAATCTTCGTCTGCACCGGCTTCATCGTGAGCAGCGCGCACAACAGTCCTGCTGCTGCAGTCTCGGTGATTAGAATTGCACCCGTTGCACCCACCGCGCCGTGCTGTGGGATGAGTACCCCCGATAAGATCGCCAGAATCACAAGTGCCAATAGACCAATCCCGTTGGTCATCTGCTCGCGTCTCTTTGCATACCAGTACAGTGTTAGCAAACCTTTGAGCAGCGCTGGCACAAGTGCCCAACCGGCCATGCTCAAGGCCTCTTGTGCTCCCTTGAATGTTCTGCCAAATGTGACTTCAATCAGCATGCCGCCTGCCAAACTTAGCGCCGCGCCGAACCCAATCCCATACAGCCCGAGTGCGACTGCACTGCCTCGGAGTGTTCTGTAAACTTGTGCCGGGTTTGTATCCAGCAGCATGACTGCCGGCAGAAGTGCCCCAAACAGCGCATTCGGCAGCATCCTTCCGGCCTCCATGAATCGCAGCACAACGGCCAGATCACCCGCCTGGCTCAAGCTGCCAAACCGCTCCATCAGAATCATCGGCAGCCGCACCGAGATCACCGCAATCATCCCCGCTGCTGCGAACGGCCAAGCCCGCCGCAGCAAATCGAATGCCCCGCGCTGTCCTAATCCTCGCGCTTCGACCGGAGTATTCGGCTGGAACCACCGCTTCCACACCCACCACGCCGCGACCAGTTGCCCCCCCGAGGTCAGTGTATTCACAGCCGTTGCTGCCAGCACATCCCCCCCGCTTACGATGACTATCCCAGTCGTGCCAACCTGAACAAGCAGCATCCCGATGTTCAGCCACGGGATCGGCCACATCGCCTGCCGCACCCGGTAAGTCGTCGAGAATGTCCCGAACAACGGCTGGATGGCAATCAGCGGAGCTGAGATAATCAGTGCGCGGATCACCTCTGGTTCTGAGCTGATCAGCGGAGAGATCGCGATGAAGATCAGACTCAATCCCCCGCCCAACCATACCCGCAGCCAGACAATCCCCGCAAACTGCTGTGCCTCACGTTCAGGATATGCGATCCATTCGCGCGTCAGCAGCGTGCCTATCCCGAACTCTGCCAGTAGCCATACCACGCTGATCCAGGCCAGCGCCGTGCTGTATACCCCTAGTCCAGTTTGCCCAAACCCTCGCCCAATCAGCACTGCCAGTGCAAACGACAGAACTGCTCCTGCTAGATTGCTGGCGAACAGTGCTTGCGTATTTCGCCGCAGCGCCCTCATACTGTTCAGTGAACAACTAGCTCAGGATAGCCTGTTTCCGCGTCGAAGACTCGCCGGAAGATCAGCCCTGTCGCTTCTCCGATGACAATTTCCGCTGTGGTGTACACCAACGACCCGTCCTGCAGATGCCCGCCGACCATTGCCCCCTGCGAGTCTGACAGTGAAATGTGCAGGTGCAGCCCATCCTTTTCCAGCGTTCCCACCAGCGACACAATCTCGTACTTCCCTTCCAGAATCGTCGTCTCGTTCTGGTTGGCGAACCGGATAGCCGCCCGCTGCAAACTGCCCACACATGTGATGATGAACCCCGCCTGAATGCCCCGTTCGCGGGCAAATCGTGCGATTTCCTCTTTCAGGTCTTGCTTTGGGCGTAGCCGGAACGCATGGATGTGCATAAGTTATCCTCATCAATAGCAGATGAATCGATTGTGATGATTTTCTTCATGCAGTACGCCGGCTCTGGTCGACGGTGTTATGCTTGTCCATACAGTCCATGATTTTATGCTCGCCGCCGGAACTCGACCCAATAATGATCTGCCAGCGCCGCCAATATCCGCGCTTGGCTGAAGCGTGTCTCTAGCGCCATCAGCACTCGCATCAATTGCGGGCGTTTCTCGATCACCCCGAACACGTCACTCGGCGGCAGGAACAGACCCAGCGGCTGGACGTGCATTCGCTCGAAATAAGGGGCAAAATCCCGGCTCAGCCGGCCTATAGTTGGATACGTCACCGTGATCGCCGTGCGGCCTGCTACCCCCTGAAAGGGTGCCTTTCGCCGCCAGCGCCGCGTGCCGGTCCGCCAATCACCATGCAGTCCATGCCACACCGTTTCCCATACGCACCACGGACTCATCACCCCCAGCCCGACAATACCCCCTGGCCTGATCCGTTCCCCCAGCCAGCTCGCTGCACCACGCCAATCCTCCAGGCAGTTCATTGCCCCAAAGTTGCTAAACGCCCCGTCCCACTCCTCTATATTTCTTTGCGTCTTTGCGGTAAAAGTATTCTCACTCGCCTGTAGCTCTGCCAGGTCGAGTCGCCGCACTTCGACCAGAGACTGCCTCGCACATTTCGCCCGCGTCACTGACAGCATGGCCTCGCTCGCGTCCGTGGCCGTCACACGGACGCCGCGTTCTGCCAGCCACCGCGCATCTTCCCCAGTTCCGCACCCCAACTCCAGAACATGATCGCCAGCCCGGAAATGTGCTGCCAACCGCGCCTGAATCATCCCGCGCAGAAATCGCCCGATGGGGTGGTGGCTGAATGCCGCGTCATACCCTTCAGCCAGTCTGTCGAATGGAGCTTGGTCGGATGTTTCACCAGCGGTTGCATTTGCCTCCTCTCGATTGCATGGTGAAGAGGCCGGGGGTGAGGAGAAGGCCACCTAGTCGTCATCCTCCGCGTCTGACTCCAGGCGGAATCCAATTCGCAGTGTGACCTGCCACTGTGCCACCCTGCCTTCGTTAATACTGCCCCGCGTCTCCACCACTTCAAACCACCGCAGATTACGGAGTGACTGCGCAGCTTTGGCGATAGCCGACTGAATGGCATCCTCCATACTCACCGAGGACGTGCCAACGATTTCGATCTTTTTGAAAACAGGGTTCTCGCTCATAGCTCCAAATCCTTTTTCTCTAGAATGAAACATGCGTAGCTTGTGCGGAATTCTCAGCATGCATGGCCCGGCCTGCTCCCTCGATCTGGCCTTGTGTCAGCCGCATCCCCAATCGTCCGATTCGTGCGTTTACCCACAGTTTCAGCTTACGTCTGTTCGAGACCTTCCCGCGTGTCCTAGCTTGGTGCAGCCCTACCTCATTCACCATCCACCGCGTCGCAAACTGGTAAAACCGCCGCGAATACCGTCCCGCCACCGTTAGGTCCCGGTCACTGCGCTCGTCCCAACTTTTCTCACTCAGGATGCGGCTCTCGACCTGGTTGTAATAGGGCGTCCCTTTGATCGGATACGCCACCGTCGTCAGGAAAATGTCGGGGTTGGAGATTTTGAGATGCTCCACCGTCTCTTCCAAATCGCGGATCGTCTCGCCTTCATATCCCAGCATGATGAACATGCCTGTCTCGATGCCATACCGCTGGAGAAGGTGCGTTTTCTCCTGCACATCCTGGACTTGCACCTTCCGGTCCATTGCATCCAGCACCCGCTGGGACCCGCTCTCTGACCCATTCCACAGCCGGTAGCAGCCCATCTCGGCCAGCGTCCGCACCACCTCTTCGTTCAACCGGTCTGCCCGTGAGATGCACTCGAACGGGATGCGAACCCCTCGTTTCTTGAGCGCCTCCGCATACTGGAAGAACCACCGGTAGTGAATCGTGAACACATCGTCCGCGTACCAGATCAGATCAGGATTGTATCGTTCCTTGATCCACAGCACCTCATCGGCCGCATCTTCTGGCGTTCGCCGCCGGTGTGTGTTTCCGTAGACCGAGTGGCTGCACCACCGGCACGTATACGGGCAGCCTCGCGCATGAATTACGCTGACTGAACTCTGTCCGTGATGTTCCTTCCACACCCGCATATAAGCAGTCAGATCGATGGCCTCCCGGTCCGGCCATGGGTGCGCGCTCAGATCCGCAATCTGCGGTCGCGGCGCAGTTTCCACCAAGCTGCCATCCCCGTCTAGAAATGCAATTCCCTGAATCGCTCCTAGCCCGTTTAACCCTTGCCGTGCCAGATGTGGCAGCAGCTCCCCCAGCGTCAGCTCGCCTTCGCCTTTGACGATGATGTCAGCTCCTCGCGCCAGATAATCTGCCGCGTAGTAAGGAGGTTCCGGTCCGCCCAGGATGACTTTTGCCCCCACGGCCTTGCATCGTCGGATCATCTCCAGAACGTTCCGCTTAGTCATCATGTTGGTATAGATGCCCACCACTGCTGGCTGTTCCCGCCGCAGTGCCTCATCAAACTGCGCCATCGATTGGAACGTCGAGTCGAATACGCCCACGTCGAAGCCGTGCTTTTTCAGATACGAAGAGAGATACAGGATGCCCAATGGAGGATAGGGCTTCATAACCCGCAGTTCGTGCGGATCCTCATACAGAAAATACCCGTGTGCCAGCAGAATATCCATTACGCGCGTGCTTCCATCGTCCTCTTACGATTGGCCTTTGTCTGTCTCGTTCTTCCCAGGTCTTTTCTCTAGTGTCTTCGTGGTGGAATGATCTTATCTTTATGTCCTTTGCGGTTTCGTTTTTGACCAACTACTCTACTTCGACGGCCAGCGCCACTGCTTCCCCGCCGCCCAAGCACAGTGCCGCCACGCCCCGCTTCAAGCCTCGCTCCCGTAAGGCATGGATCAACGTCGTCAGGATGCGTGCCCCGCTTGCCCCCAACGGGTGCCCTAATGCGATAGCCCCACCATTTACGTTCAGCTTTTCCAGTGGCAGATCGTGACCGTCGCGTTTCAGACCTTCAACATCGGCCAGCACCTGCGCGGCGAAAGCTTCGTTCACCTCAAACAGATCAACCTGGTCGAATCGCCACCCGGCCCGCTCTAGCGCCAGCGGAATCGCCTTAACCGGGGCATAGAAGATCCAGCGCGGGTCCACTGCCGCCTGGGCATACCCCGTGATCCGCGCCACCGGCTGGTGATGGTTTTCCTCCGCATAGGCGCGGCTGCTGATGATCACTGCCGCTGCCCCATCGTTCATCCCCGGCGCATTCCCTGCTGTAACTGCCCCATCTGCTTCAAACGCAGGTTTCAACTTCGCCAGCGCCTCGACTGACGTATCTCGTCGAATCGCCTCATCTGCCTCGAACCAGCTCTCGCCCGACCGTGACCGGATCAGAATCGGCGCAATTTCAGGCTTGAACTTCCCAGAATCGGTTGCTTCTGCCGCCAATTGGTGGCTCCGCGCCGCGAATGTATCCATTTCATCCCGCGTGACCTCAAACTGCCGCGCGATGAACTCCGCTGCGTTGCCCATCCCCCAATCTACAATTGAACACCACAGCCCATCCACTTGCAGTGCATCCCGGAGCTGTACCGCCCCGTACTTGTTTCCCTGTCGGATCGAGTCGTTGAGATACGGCGCGCGGCTCATGCTCTCGACCCCGCCCGCTGCGATGAGATCACCGTCGCCGGCTTTGATCGCGCTGGCCGCCATCATCACCGCTTTCAAGCTGCTTCCGCATACCTTGTTGACCACCGTCCCCCCCACCGAATCAGGTATTCCCGCCGCCAGGCTGATCTGCCGTGGGAGCGCCTGCCCAACCCCCGCCCCAACCACATTCCCAACCAGCACTTCATCAATCTGCCGGGTATCTACTCCGCTGCGTTCGACTGCCGCCTTGAACGCTGCCGTACCCAACTCTGCTGCTGTGAATGGCGTCAGACTTCCCAGGAATTTCCCTTGTGCAGTGCGGGCGCTTGCCAGGATGACCGGATCACGCGCGCTTTTGTCGGCCATAGGCCCTCCCGTTACAACGACTACCCGTAGACTTCCTGCCAGATGCTCTTGAGTTCCCGGTAAATATTCTCCAACGTGTCTGGAATCACTCGCGTATTCCCGACCACACTCATGAAATTAGCGTCACCCGGCCAGCGTGGGACAATGTGGAAGTGGAAGTGTTCTGCAATCCCGGCTCCCGCTGCCGTCCCTAAGTTCGCCCCCAGATTGAACGCCGGCGGATTGTACGCTTTCCGCAGCACTGCCAACGCTCGGTTTGTCGTCACCATCAGGTCGGTCAGTGCCTCAGTCGGGAGTTGTTCTAGACTAGCCACATGCTCAAATGGTACAATCATCAAATGCCCGTTGTTGTACGGGTAGATGTTGAGCGTCACATAGACATGCTCGGAAGTCCCGATGATCCGCGTCTCATCATCCGGTGCGGTAGCCAATTGGCAGAAGACGCATCCCTCCACTGGTTTCTTCTCTCCTCGGATATAGGCCATCCGCCACGGCGTATACAGATGATCCACGCCTGTCGCTCCCATCAGGTGTAACCCGTCGATACCGCATTCAGTATAACAACATTCCCACATGCCGCGCACCCGTCCGCCTTCATGATACAATCAGGCTAATCGAAGCCAAGACCGCAGTTCAACCAATGGAAATCTATACCGCTGAACATCTCCAATCCGTCTTGTTGCCCCGCCCAGTTCGCTTTATTCAATCAATTGGCAGCACCAATGATCTTGCCCGCGAATGGTTGCAGCAGGGTGGGGCCAATGGTGCGGTCGTCATCGCGGATGAGCAGGTGCAGGGACGTGGTCGCATGGGGCGTTCCTGGTTCACCCCGCCTGGCACAGCTTTGATCCTTTCCCTCCTGCTGCGTCCGCCTGTTACCGCGCTCCACCAGGTCACTATGCTCGGCGCAGTCTCCATTGCTGAGATGCTCGATCAGCTCGGTGCGTACTCGGTCGCCATCAAGTGGCCCAATGACGTTCTTCTGAATGGCCGCAAAGTCTCTGGTATCCTGCCGGAGACCACCTGGGACGGTAGCCGTCTTGTGGGTGTCGTATTGGGTATCGGTGTCAATGTCCGCATTGATTTCACCGGCACCAACCTGGCTGCGACGGCCATCAGCATTGAACCCGCTCTAGGGCGCCCAATCAGCCGCGTAGACCTGCTAAAAATGCTGCTCGACTCGCTGGATCGCTGGTCGTTGCATCTAGGCACCGAAGTCTTGTTTGAGGCCTGGCGCGCTCGGCTCGTGACGCTCGGTACAGCCGTTCTCATCGACCAGCTCTCCGGCCAGCTTCATGGCTTCGCCGAATCCGTCGACCCGTCTGGCGCGCTCCGCGTTCGGGATGCCAGCGGCCGTCTGCACACCGTCATGGCGGGTGATGTCTCCCTGGGCGAACCGAACTGAAGGGAAAGTACATGGGCATTCGTCTTGACTGGGAAATCGAAGCTGAACAAACCCAGGTGCGTCAGGCTGGGGAGGACCCGCAGTGGAAGCGCCGTCGTCGTGCCGCGCAGCTTCGCCTCATCCTTTTTTTCCTTCTGATCCTCGCCTTGTTGGCCTGTTTGGCAGGCTTGATCGTGTTGCGTTTACAGGCTGTTCAAGACGAGATCGAGCGTGACCTTCGTGGGACGGTCGAATCCGAAATCGCGGCCCTCCGCCTCGGTGATAACGCCGCTTTCACCGCCATCCAGCGCAGCGCCTCTGGGGATTGGTTGCAGTCTCAGCAGATGCTCTTCAACGAGTACCAGGACCTGAAAGCCCGCGCTTCTCTTGTTCTCACAGGCGACATCCTCGAAGTCGTCATCGACCGCACCCGTGCCCGCGTCAAAGTTCAGGAAATCCTTGATGGCGTTCCTTACACCCGCGTCTGGTTCTATTGGCGCTATGACGATGGCTGGCGGCATGTTCCCCCTGACTATACCTTCTGGGGTGAAGTCGCCTCTTTCACAGGGACGCGCGTCTCCGTCCGTTATCGTGATGTGGATCGCCTTCTGGCCGAAAGTCTCGGCCAGCGTGTCGAAAGTTGGCTGGAACTGGCCTGTACCAGTTTGACCTGCGGCCCCATCCCTCTCATCAATATCGAGATCGTTCCCCAGGATGGGCCTTCGCCGCTCTGGTCAGCCTCCGATCCCTGGCAGATCATCCTCAATTCACCTTATGTCCTTCGTGCTCGCTCCGATATCCCTTTTGATCTGGACATTCAGTTTGCTTTGGCTGGCCTCTTGGCTGAACGCTTGGTCACTCAGGCTGCCAACGGCCTTCAGCCAGTCTATCCTGCCGATGCTTACTACTTGCGTCAGGCCATCATCTCCTGGTTGGTCGGTCAGATGGTGCAGCGCAGCACCAACAGTTTCCTGTTGGACTCGCTCGCCGCTAACTTCGGAAATGCAGCCGTTGGTAGTCTGGCAAGCGCCATGCAGCCGATCTCCAGCATTGCTGTCCTCTCCCAAATCACAGCCCAGTCACTCGATCAGATGCCCCTCGATTGGCGAGATTTCCTGACCTGGCGCCTGGTCACCGAATCGGATCTCATCCAGCGGCGCGACGAAGCCGGTTTCCTCGAACTCTATGACACCCGTGACGAGACTGCCCGCGCGCTCGCCTATCAGCGTTTCAACACCTTTGTAGCGGGTGGGCAGCCAGTTGTGGTCTCTGTCCAGCACGAGACTGACCTCGATGGCCTCCCGTTGCTGCGCGCAGTGGTCGAGACAACTGATTCGCTCGGTGCAAACCGCTCCGAAGCCGTTTTCCGGCTGGTCGATCAAACCTGGAAGCGCCTCAGTTGACAGCCTTTCGCTTCTGCTCTACAGTAGGCGTATATCATCGCAGTGTTTGATCTTTGTTTCATGGGATGCTGGATGCCCAGCATTGAACAACAACCCTGCTGCGCTTGCAGTGAGTAGTCTTGCTTCGTCTCTGTATCGGTGTTTTGAGACAAAGCTGGATTACAGCGTGAAGGAGAATACAAAACAGTGGGCATGTTAGACGAACTCCGTAAAGATGATGACAGTTTTGATTTTGAAGAGGATGTTTCTCTTGAGTCGGACGAGCCGGAAGTCCGTCATGAGCGCTTGTTCCTCGGCATGACGGCGGTCGAGCGTATGTTCATCGCGATCTTCCTGTTCCTGAATGTGGTTATATTGGGCCTAGCCTTCTTGTTGGCAACGGGCCGGATTGCCTTCTAGTCTGCCGATGACCCCTGTCAGTGCCTTGACCCTTCTGCTGCGCCCTTCGCTCCCGCGCGAACTTCCGCGGTTGCATTACGCCCTCTGCTTGCTCTCTCTCGCCGATAAGTGACCGTGCCAAACTGAATACCCATTCCTTCCCGGAGCGCCTTGTAAGGTGATCTCCGGGTATTTGCGTTTCTTCCCCATCGTTCGCCATAATGAGAAAGGATGCTCGATGTTGAACTTGTCCTTGGATTCGCTTCAAACGCCGTTAGACTTGAGTTCGTATAGTCATGGAAGTGATCTCTCGGAAGCCTTTACGCTGCCTGCTTCCTGGTATACCGATCCCCGTATGCTCGATCTAGAGCGCGAACGCATCTTCTACAAGACCTGGCAACCGGTTGGCCGTGCGGATCAGGTGCGTCGTCCTGGCGATTTCTTCACCTGTGAGGTTGTCGGCCAGCCCCTTGTTGTCACCCGTGGACAGGATGGCATACTGCGCGGCTTCTACAATGTCTGTCCACATCGTGCTGGCCCTGTCGCGGTGGGGCAGGGCAATCGCAAAAGCCTTCAGTGTCGCTACCACGGTTGGACTTACGCCCTTGATGGCCGTCTCTTGAACGCGCCCGAATTTGAGGGAGTCAAGAACTGGAAAAAAGAAGACGTCTGCCTTCATACGATCCAGGTCGTCGAATGGGGGCCTTGGGTATTTGTCAACCTCGACCTCTCCGCTGAACCCATGGAGTCCATTTATGGCCCCATCAATCAGGAAATCCTCCGTGAAGGCTTCGACCTAAGCAAGATGTCGCTCATCGAGCGCCGTGATTACATCATCAACTGCAATTGGAAAGTTTACGTCGATAACTACCTAGAGGGCTACCATCTGCCCATCGCCCATCCTGGTTTGTTCCGTGAACTAGACTACGACCAGTACCGCGTCGAAACCTTTCGTTACCACTCCTCGCAGATCGCTCCCATTCGCCCTGTCCGCGATGGGGAAGTCCGCGACCGCCGCTACATCCGTACCGAGGCTGAAGCCAAAGCGCTCTATTATTGGATCTTCCCCAATGTCATGCTTAACGTCTACTTGGACAACACCTCCATCAACATCATCCTGCCCCTCGATCATGAGCGCACCTTGACTATCTTCGAGTGGTACTTCCAGCAGCCTGGCACAGGTGAAGGCTGGGAGAGTATGCAGCAGGTCATCGCCTTCAGCGATCAGATTCAGCAGGAAGACATCGAAATCGTCGAAAACGTCCAAAAAGGCCTGAAGTCCAAAGCCTACGATCAAGGCCGCTTTTCGGTCCTTCGTGAGAACGGTGTCCATCACTTCCAGACACTCGTCCATGAATTCCTTACCCGACCGGAATAGCCTTGTGGTGCTGTCTGTTGCGTCAGAATCTGTCTGATCTCTAGTGTCTCCTTAAACCCCCTCTCTATGCTATAGCTGAGAGAGGGGGTAGGGTGGGGATCATACCCTATCACCTTTCCAAAATTGGGAGACAGCCTAACCAATTCCTTCATTCCCGAATTTCTCTTCCAAGAGTGACCAAAATGTCACCCTTTCTGTCCCATTTTGTGTTACCCTGTAAATACGTGAACCAGGTGGAGTCATGGCATGTTCCCTGGTCGTCCACAGCATCTTTACCGCTGGCAAGATGCGAACTTCTTCTCAAGATTCTCGCATTCCGAAGGATTCTCATTCTTATCATTATTATCATTTCTCTCATCTGTCACGTTTTACTGTAAACGATAAACTATGAACGATGAACTGCTGACCTTCCGTGGTGCAGCCGTTTGGAGTCGGGGTCGCCTTGTCCGCCGTGACCTCCATCTCGGTACGACCATCCTGGCCGGTCCCCCATCTGGCGCCCTGAAGATTGACCTTGAAGGCTGCATCCTCCGTCCTGGTCGGGTCAACGCCCATGATCACTTGGAACTCAACCATTACCCGCGCTCCAAGTTCCTCGACTGCTACCCCAATGCTCACCTCTGGGGTGAGGACATGAATGCCCGCCTCGACCATGAACCCTACCGTTCCCTCAAGGCTTACCCTCTGGAGGATCGCTGCTTCATTGGCGGCCTCAAGAATCTGCTCAGCGGTGTCACTACCGTAGCCCACCACAATCCGCCGCATCGCTGCCTCTTTCGACAAGATTTCCCTGTCCGTATCCTGAAAAACTATGGCTGGGCACACTCACTGCGCTTCACTGCCGAAGCGGACATCCTCCGTTCTTACCGCGCCACGCCCCCCAGCCAGCCCTGGTTTATCCATCTCGCCGAGGGAACCGATCAGGTTGCTGCGTCTGAGTACTCCCGTCTGAAGGCCTTAGGCTGCGTTGGTCCCAACACGGTTCTGATCCATGGTGTTGGCCTGACTCCTCAAGACATCGCTGATGCTGCTCCCAAAGTTCGCGGCCTTGTGATCTGCCCGACCACGAATGCCTATCTGCTCGGCCAGTATCCGCCTGTGGCGGAATGGATCGCCGCTGGCGGGAAATATGCGCTCGGTAGCGACTCCCGGCTCACCGCGGACGGAACTCTCCTTGACGAAGAGGCTGCCCTCAATCGGCTTTTCCCTCAAGGAAATGCCTCGTGTCCTCCATCCAGCGAATCCCACATTCTCGGCGATCCCCGCCTTGCACATCTCGAACCCGGCGCGTATGCTGATGTCATCGTGAGTGAAGGAACGGATGTCAAATTGGTCATTCGCGCTGGCGTTCCCCAATTCGGTGATCCAGACCTGATGGCGAAGTTCCCTGCAATCCGAGTGGTAGCAGCGCGGCTGTTCGGCAAACCCAAATCCATCCACATCGACCTTGCCCGCCGTATTCATCGTTGTCCTTTGAAAGAACGTGGCCTAGAAGTTGATGCCCTGCCTTCTCGTAGCTTTGCCTGGTTCCATCGTTAATCTTGTAGCCCTATTGCGGAGACTCCCTCGTGCGCATCGTGATCCCTGACGACTACCAGGATGCCGTTCGTGGTCTGAATTGCTTTGACCAGATGTCTGCCCATCAGGTTCGGATTTATCACGATACTGTGAAAGACATCGAAACATTGGTCGAACGCTTCCATGACGCCGATGCCCTAGTGCTGATCCGTGAACGTACTGCCATCACTGAGGCCCTTCTGTCGCGTCTCCCCAACCTCCGCCTTATCAGCCAGACGGGAAGGGGCATCGCTCACATCGACCTTGCAGCTTGTACCCGCCGCGGTGTGTTAGTCTGTGCCGGTGTCGGCTCTCCCGATGCTACTGCCGAGCTGACTTGGGGCTTGGTCTTGGCCGCCACCCGTCACATTCCCCAGGAAGCCGAAAGCCTCAAGCGTGGCCGCTGGCAGACTCGTCTCGGCATCGGGTTGCGTGGCCGGACGCTCGGTATTTTCGGTTACGGCAGCATTGGTAGGGTCGTTGCCGGCTATGGCCGCGCCTTTGGTATGAATCTCCTCGTCTGGGGGCGTCAAGGCTCCCTGACCCGTGCTCAATCTGATGGCTTCATCGTTGCGCGCAGCCAGCGTGATCTCTTTGAACAGTCTGATGTGGTCAGCCTGCATGTCAAACTCAACCCAGAGACGCGCGGAATCGTTACTGCTGTTGATTTGGCTGCCATGAAGCCGTCGGCTCTGCTCGTCAATACCAGCCGCGCTGAACTGATCGAATCCGGCGCACTGGTATCTGCCTTGAAATCTGGCCGCCCCGGTTTTGCCGCTGTGGATGTCTATGAAACAGAGCCAGTGATCGATCATCCGCTGCTCCATATGGAGAACGTCGTCTGCACCCCCCATATCGGTTATGTGGAAAAGGACAGCTATGAACTCTACTTTTCAGCAGCCTTCGATCAGGTCAATGCCTTTGCCGCCGGAGAGCCGGTCAACATCCTCAATCCGGAGGTGTTGGAATCCCACAGGAAAGAGTAGGGGAATGCTTTCATGACGACTGTTCTCTTCGGCCAATCTTACTATCTGCGCTTCGATCCTAAACTCTGGGAGGCTATGCAGCCGTATCCACCCCTCGGTACGCTCTATGCGGCTGCTATGCTTCGGCGTAGTGGTTTTGATGTAGCCCTTTTCGATGCCATGCTCAGTGACGGCCCTCATGAATGGAATTCTGCCCTTCGGCACCATCGGCCCCGCTTCGCTGTCATCTTTGAGGACAACTTCAACTACCTCAGCAAGATGAGCCTGCTCCGTATGCGCGAGGCCGCCTTCCAGATGATTATCTCGGCCAAAGAACAGGGTTGCACAGTCATCGTCTGCGGCTCGGATATGACTGACCATGCCGAGTCCTATCTTGCTCACGGAGTCGATTACGTCCTTCTCGGCGAAGGCGAAGAAACTCTTACCGAACTCATGGGCTGCTTGACCAGCCGCCCATCCGATCAGATTGCCGAGTCGGATCTCTACCGCATTCTCGGCCTTGCCTACCGCCACCGGGATCGCGTTATCAAAACTCCGGCCCGTCCCGTCATCCGCGATCTGGACTCGCTCCCATTCCCCGCCTGGGACTTGGTGGATCGTGACCGCTATCGCGCCGTCTGGAAGCAGCGCCACGGTTACTACTCCATGAATATGGTTACGACCCGCGGTTGCCCCTTTCACTGCAACTGGTGTGCCAAGCCCATCTGGGGTCAGAAGTACAACGTCCGTAGCCCTGAAAATGTCGTCGCCGAGATGGCCTGGTTGAAAGAATACTTCGACCCCGACCATATCTGGTTCATGGACGACATCATGGGCATACAAGATCGTTGGATCGAGTCGTTTGCTGACCTGCTCGACCAGCGCGGTCTGCACATTCCTTTCAAGAGCCTGAATCGGGTTGATCTGCTGCTCCGAGGCAAAACCATACCAGCTCTTGCCCGTGCCGGTGCTAAAATCGTCTGGGTTGGCGCTGAAAGCGGCTCCCAGAAAATTCTCGATGCCATGCAGAAGGGTACTCGCGTCGAGCAGATCTACGAAGCCACCCGCCAGCTTCACGCTCACGGCGTTAAAGTTGCCTTCTTCTTGCAGTTTGGCTATCCCGGCGAAACGCGCGAAGATATTGAACTTACCCTCAAGATGGTGCGCGATCTGATGCCCGATGACATCGGCATCAGCGTTAGTTACCCCTTGCCGGGCACGCCCTTCTATGAAGCCGTCAAACATGAACTCGGTGACCGCGCTAACTGGACTGACAGTGCGGATCTCGCCATGCTCTATCAAGGGCCATTCCGCACCGAGTTCTATCGCCAGCTTCATACGGTCGTCCATAAAGACTACCGCTCGCGCAAGACGTGGGCGGAGATCAGATCACTGCTGCGGAGTCCCGCCAATCTGCGGCCCAGCTTGTTCAAACAAACTGCCAGCATGATCTACCACCGCTTGACCTTGCCAGGAGCGGTCGCGCGGCTCGATGAACTTGCCCGCCTCCCGCACCAGCCAACCTCACTATCCGCAGCGATGCTTCAGGCTGAAGGTGCTGAGGGTTCAGCTTCCTCGAATGTCACTTTGTCATAAACTTCGTTCAGAGGGAGTCGGCATTGAATCGACGGCAGTTCGATGACCGCCTCACTGCCTATCGCGTCGGAGAAGAGCCACTGGCTGTCTTCCTGCCGCACGAAATGTTCGATCCGTTGAGCATCCTGTGCGACCAGGACATATTCCCGCAGTGACTCCAAGGTCCGGTAATTCTGGAACTTGCGTCCTCGGTCGTACTGCTCCGTCGAAGGGGACAGCACCTCGATGATAACCACCGGATTGAGCAGGTTATCACGTTTCTGCCCAGCGAACTGTGACTGGCCGCAAACGACTGTGATGTCAGGATAGTGGAAATCGTAGGATGTGCTGATCTGCACTCGCATATCGCTAGGATAAACTCGGTATGGGCGTGAACGAAGCTGGAGATTAAGGATCGTGATGACATTTGAGACAATCAGATTGTGATTCTCGCTCGCGCCCGTCATCAAATAAACATCGCCATTCACGAATTCATGTCGTTCTTGGCTGGCGCGTTCGAACTCCAGATAGGTTTCAGGCGTCCACTTCTTCCGGGACAGTGCTGACATAGACCAGTCCTGTCTCAATCATCTCCCAAGAGTCAGTATACCAGAAATTATCTATCCTCTTTATTCGCCCAGCGCGCCCTCAGCCTGAGCCGCGAACATCGTCCGTGCATTCTCGATGTAGCTCAACGACTGGTGCCGGAAATAGGTGTTGTAAAGTTCCGCGTAATGTCCACCTTGATCGAGCAGAGATCGATGGTTCCCTTCCTCGATGATTCGTCCTTCACGCAGCACGATGATACGGTCGGCGCTTTGCACTGTACTCAACCGGTGCGCGATCAAGATCGATGTGGACTGTGCCAGGATACGTTCTAGTGCTTCCTGAATTTGTGTCTCGGTAAATGGGTCGATGCTGGCAGTTGCCTCATCTAGGATAAAGATGGCTGGCTTTTGGAGGAGCACCCGGAGCAGGCTGACCAACTGCCGTTGTCCCATGCTCAAATGGGCCCCTCTCTCGCCCACATCTGTTTGCAATCCATCAGGCAGTGTTTCCAGCCACTCCCCTCCGCCAATGCTCTGCGCCAGCGTTTCGATCTCGGCATCACTCGCCTCTGGTTTGGTGTAGCGGATATTCTCGGCAATCGTCCCACTGAAGAGAAATGGTTGCTGCGGAACAATCCCCAATTTGCGCCGGTAGGACTGCAGGTCTAAGCTGCGGATGTCTCGCCCATCGATGCAGATTTGCCCGCCTTGGAACTCGTAGAACCGCGCGATTAGTTTGGCGAGCGTGCTTTTTCCCGCGCCCGTGTGCCCCACAAATGCCACGCTTTCTCCTGCGCGGATCTTGAGGTCGAAATGGTCTAGAACACGCGCGCCTGTCTTGTACTCGAACACCACATGATCGAACCGGATTTCACCCCGCAGCGAGTTCACGGGTTGGTTATCCACCTGTTTCACAGTGTTCTCGGCATCAATGAGTGCAAAGATGCGCTCTGCCGCGGCCAACCCCTGCTGGAGCTGGCTCCAAAACGCTGCTAGATTGATGATCGGGAACCAGAACCGGTCTACACTTTGTAGGAACAGATACCACGATCCTACGTCGATGCTTCCACCGATCACTGCCATGCCGCCGAAGTACACTAACGAACTCACGCCCATTCCCGCCAGCGCATTCAGCACAGGGAAAATCAGTGCGATCACCATCCCACGACGCAGATTAATCCGGTATGACTGCTGGTTGATCCGCGAGAACTCTTCATAGATCAGTGCTTCCCGCCGGAAGTTCTTTGCCACGCTGATCCCGGAGACGCTCTCCTGGATGTTGTCGTTCACGGCAGCCATTGCTCGCGCGCCCTGCCGCCCCACGATCCGCGCTAGATACCGGAAAACCAGCGCTGCCCCCATAAACACAGGCATCCACAGCAGCAGCAGCGCCGTGAGCTGCCACGACTGCCGAATCAGTACCACCAGTAGGATCGCCAGTTGAACGAACTGTACGAAGATGTCACCGAAGATCAAGATGACCGTACCGAATTCCTGGGTATCACTGGTAATCCGGCTGACCACCTTGCCAGATTTATTCTCGTCGTAAAACGCCAGATCGCGCTGAACCGCCGCGCTGAACGCATCTTTTCGCATCTGGGCGATGCTGCTCCCCACCAGCCAGTTCGTAATCCGGCTCCGCGCCCAGTTCAACAGATAGTCTGCAACTGCCGAAAAGAACAGTGCTACCAGCAGCACGATGACCACGGTTTGCGTGTCTGGTGCCTGAATAGTCTGGATCGTCGCCGCGAACAGGATCGGACGAACTGCCCCCAGGATTGATAGCAGCAGCAGGATACTCGCCGTAATCAGCAGGCTGCGCTGTTCCCGCCGGAAGTAGCGCAAGATCCGCCGGAACAGATAGCCGTCGCTGTACTGCCGGTCGTAGGTGTCCTGTTGGAGTGTGTTGAAAAATCCCATCTTGCTCTATGCCTGTGCCGCCGGTTGCGCGATTGTGCTCTCCACCGATTCGTATCGTGCGAAGATCCTTCGGTATGCTTCTGAACTGACCAGCAGGTCTTCATGCTTCCCTTGTGCCATCACCCGCCCCTGGCGTAGTACCACGATGTGATCTGCCCATCGAATTTGGGACAGTCTATGGGTAATCAGTATCGTCGTCCGCCCCTTTGAAGCTGACCAGATCGCCTGCTGGATGCGGTCTTCCGTCGCGCTGTCGATAGCGCTTGTGCTGTCGTCGAGGATCAAGATCGGTGGGTCGCTCAGGAATGCCCGCGCAATAGCCACTCGCTGGCGTTGACCTCCGCTGAGCGTGACCCCTCTCTGTCCAACCTTCGTTGCGTATCCATCCGGGAAGGAACGAATGAATTCATGGGCTTGTGCCCGTCGGGCAACCGCCTCGACTTCCTCATCGCTCGCCTCTTGATGGCCGAAGCGGATATTTTCTGCTACGCTCCGGCTGAACAGAAAGATATCCTGCTCGATAATGCTGATTTGTGACCGCAGCGCCTCTAAATTCCAGTCCCGTACATCGATCCCATCGATGAGAACCTGTCCCGCGTCCACATCATAAGTCCGGTTGATGAGCTTAGTCAGTGTGCTTTTTCCTGAACCAGTTTGCCCAACAATCGCCACTGTCTGTCCCTGTTGCACCTCAAATGAGACATCTTCCACGACCGGTCGTCCAGTCCCGTACCCGAATGACACGTTTCGAAATTGGATCGAACCCTGGATTGGTTGGGCGTACCCCGCTTCGTTGCGGTCCAGATCGGTCTCTGTTGTGATAACGTTCAAGATACGCCGCGCACTGGCATAGCCCAGGCTCACCTGGGAAAGCGACCGCAATGAGGTAAATACCGGAAAATCGAACAGGAACATCAGTCCCATGAACGAGACGATCTGTCCACCATTGATCAGCCCCTGTTCATAGAGTATGACGCACTGTGCCAACCCAATAACTGTCGCTACGCCCAACAATAGAAATGGAATGTATCGTGCCTCGATGCGTCCTTGCTGGAGAAAATATGTGCGGACTTGATCGACATATCCGTCAAATTCGCTGATCTCTTCAGTTTCCCGTGCAGCCCCCTTGACCACCTGTAGGCCGTCGATGGTCTCAGCCAGATGTGCGTTCATGTGACCGAAGCTGTTTCGTACCCGTTCCGCCACCGGATTCAGTGCTTTGATAAAGAAATACTGGCTGATGAAATACAGGATCAGGAACACTGCGGGTACGAGGATTAGAGAGGGATACAGCGTCGGTGCAGCGACCAGTGGCATCACCAGGAAGAAACCCGATCCAATCAGTTGGTTCATCCCCGGATTCATCATCAGATTCATTTCGCGCACGTCGTTTGTCACCCGCGCCATGATTTCGCCCACGGGCTGCATGTCGTGGAACGTCATGCTCTTTCCCAGCAGGCTCGCATACAGCTCATCGCGCACATCTCGTTCGATCCGCTGTGCGAAAATCTCAGTGCAGAAGTTGCGGATGAATTGCAGTACGGCCCGTGTAAACTGGGAAACAATGATCGCCAGTACATACGGGACAATGCGCGAAATATCCCCGTTCTCGGACACTGCTGTGAACGACAATCCGACGAAGTAAGGAACGGCCGCGGCTAGGGCTGCGTTGCTCAACGCCCCCACGATGACCCCCAACCCAATCAGAGGATGACGGCCGATGTGCGACAAAATGAACCGCAGTGGACTGGAATGGTTGCTGCTGAAGACAGCCTGAACGACAAATTCGGATGACATATTGTGGTGTAACGCTCATGTGGTTGAACAGAAACTCATGGTAGCACAGTCATGCCAGCCCGAATACGACCATTCGATCTGCGGTATAATGCGCGGGCGGGTTCCACGGCAGAGGAAAGATGTGAATGCTTAGCGCTGTGTGGATGGTTCTTGTTTTGGTGGCTGCCTATCCAGTGGTCGATGGACTGCTCCGCCGAAGTCCCCATCCAGTTGATCTGTGGCTCTGCCTTGCGCTCGTGCCTGGTCTTAGCCTCGGAATTCTCACTTTGTTGATGTTCTGGTTGGGACTGTTCCAGATTCCCTTCACTTTCCTGAGCATTACTGTTCCGTATGGCATTGTCATGGGAGCAGGTGTATGGTTTTGGCGTCGCAGTCCTCAAAAGCGTTCTGCTGCCCTACAACCTGCTGATGATCTGGTGGGCCGCAGTGTATTTGCTCGTTTCCCTGCTGCGGGTGGGTTCATCCTATGGTTCGTCCCGCTCCTAATCGTCATCGCTGTCTTGTTCAATGCCTTCTATTGGCCGTTCTACCTGGAAGATGCCGTCGGTATTTATGCGGATCGCGCTGACTTCATGTATCGCAGTGCAGGCCTCGTCCCACTCCGCGATTACCCCTACTACAGCTACTACCAGACCTATCCTATGCTCATCCCGATGAGTTATACCTATGCCTACTTCGCTTCCGGTTGGCATAACGAGTATTTGGCGAAAGCCCTCTCTGCCGTCCTGAGCTTGAGTGCTCTTCCAGTCGTGATGAGCCTGGGGAACGCTCTGGGAGGGCGCAGACTGGGTTGGCTGGCACTGCTCCTCCTTGCCATCACGCCAGCTTTTGGCCGCTGGGCTTCGTCCGGTTACGTAGACCTTCCCATGGCCTATTTCTACACTCTAGCGGCGGTATTCTGCTGGCGTCTATGGCAGCGATCCAACCCAACGGATGCCATCCTGCTCGGACTTTGTATCGGTCTAGCCGCCTGGACAAAGAATGCTGCTTTGCCAGGGATCGGCTTGGTGGCAGTCTGGCTGTGTTATGGTGGCTTGATGAAGCGGATCCGTTGGCGTGATACGTTCCTGTCCCTCGTGGTATGTGCCGGGGTCGCAGCTCCCTGGTACACCCGCAATTGGATTGAAGCCCAGATGCTTGTACCCAACACCATTTGGGTCGATCAAGCCCAGCGCACACTGCCAAACCTGTTCCCCTTCCTCGTTCGCTGGGACAATTTCGCCCTGACGGGAATGGTCGTCACGTTGGGGTTGTTCCTGGAAATGGTCTATTTTTTGCGTGGTGGCTGGAGAGAAGGAAAGTCCACGCTGCTGCTAATTCTGACGGTTCCCTATCTTGGCGTCTGGTGGGTTTTTGTCAGCTATGACCCACGCTTTCTGCTCCTCTTCTTACCTATTCTGGTTGTTCTTGGCGCGGAGCATGCCCTGCGAATCTGGGATGCCCTGCCGTCTCGCACGCAGGATCGTCTGCGTTTCCCACTGCTGGTTGTGGCAGTCACTCTGGCATGTTATGTCACCTGGAACAGCGTGGCCTACAAGGACGAAATCCTGCGCAATCCCCTCATGGATGAGGCTTCCAAACGCACTGTTGTCTTTTCATCTTCATCAGGTCAATCGAACCAGCGGTGAAATGTATAGTAAGCGTGAAATAGCTCGAAACCCAGCCGCAGCCACACCTTCTGCGAAGCCAGGTTTGTGATTTGTGTGGAGATAATAAGTCGCTCTGCGCCGCGCTCCGCGCAGCTTTCCAGTGCGCCAATCATCAAGCTGCGGCCAAGGCCGTGCCCCTGCGCCGTAGGGAGCACGCCGTATAGCGGCACTTCACTCTCAGTCAGGCTGTTCATCCTCAGCGTGAGAAATCCGCTCATTGCCTCGCCATCTTCGACGACCAGTACCACATCAGCTGCGCCATTGACAGTACACGACCGGTACGCCCAATCGATGTACAGATCATCGCACAGTGCCGGGTCAAGCCTTGCATCAGCGTGATAGTGTCCTCTATATCCCCGGAATGCGCCGGCCGCGATGGCTTTGATCTGTTCCACATCCTCAGCAGTTGCCACACGGACGCGGTGTAGCGGCTTCGGCCAGGTCTGGTCGATCTTGCGCGCATAGTAGAGCAGGGTATCCATCAACAGGAATCCCTGCTGTTCCATTTGCTGTGCCAGTCGAATTTCTTGCGTAGGGCAGCGTGCGACCAGGAACCGGATTGCCTCTTGCTTGCAAAACGTTATGGCCTCGTCTAGCTCTACTTGACTCTCCACACTTGCGCGAGCTGATGCGATCCCGAAGCGCATTTCGTCAAGTGCGGATCGTTGGATGCTCATTGCATATCGTCCGCATTTACATGCTGTCCTACCGTTTCGCGCACGATGCTGGTTGGCTTGCCCATGATGCGGATATGCATCCGTGCCAGGTACTCGCCAATGATCCCCAGCGCAAAAAGTTGTGCCCCCGCGAAGATCGTGATGATCGACGCTAGGAAGGGGAAGCCGGGAACACTGGCCTCAAAAAGAAGTCGTCCCAGTACGTAGATCATGACAAGCAGCCCAAAGATCAACATCGCGAAGCCGACCATGCTGGCAATCTGAAGGGGTAGAACGCTGAAACCAGTCATCATGTTCAGCGCGTGGATGATAAGTTTCCGCAGCGTGTAGTTTGAAACGCCGTAAGGACGGGCTTCATGCCTTACCGCGATGGCCGCGAACCGTGTAGTCGCCCAAGTCAGCAGTACATCGATGGACACGAACGGGCTTTCATAGCTGGCGAATGCTTTCCGCAGATCTGTTCGAAATGCCCGGAATGCGCTCACATTCCGCGCGACGTTAACACCCATCGCGCTTTGCAGAGCCAGCTTGGTCACCTGAGAAGCAAGGTCGCGGAACAGTCCGTGCTGTTCTTGCTGCGGGGTGCCATAAACGACATCATATCCCTCGTCCAGCTTCTCCAACAGCTTGTGGATTTCGCCAGGAGGGTGTTGGAGGTCATCATCCATCGTGACAATCCGTTCGTACCGTGCACACCGGATGCCGCGCAGTAGAGCGTTGTGCTGCCCAAAATTCCGCATGTGCTTGATTCCGCTGATCCAGGGGTATTGTGCAGCCAGTTCTTGGATCACCTCCCAACTGTCATCTTTTCCATCATCCTCAACGAAGATCACTTCATAAGCATCGGCCAGCGTGGGCACTACTGTGCTGAGTTCCTCGACGAGTTTGGGCAGACTCAACGCCCCGTTGTAGACAGGAATCACAATGCTCAGGGATGCCATGTAGACCCTTCTAAGTATGAAATAGTGGCTGTTTATCCTACTATATCGATGGAGAGCGGGAGAATGCCAATTGTATCGTCGCGCACATCACCTCCCTCTACAGGGAGCAGCCGGTCAGGTGCATTCGATTCATACAGCCGTACCCAGATGGTATACGTTCCCACTTCGAGATTGTCGGGGAGAACCAATGCTCGGTTATCGATCACCGGTACGCCCACTTCCCACGTGGTAGTGGGGGCGAATCCCCATACAGGTTGGGTATCCTGCCCTTGCGCTCGCACATTTCCGGATGTGTCGGCCAGAAACCACGCCACCGTATAGTCTTGATCGATCTGTCTCTCTGCCTCCCAATACAGCGAAATCGCTGTGGTATCTCCAGCACGATAGCGGGTTCCAGCGGGTAAACTAAACCCGGTCAGTCGGATGGAATCCCCAAAACGGAGATGAGAGGCCGTATCCGGCTCTCGGAAACTTAAGATGTCAGGGGCATCAATCGTGCTGTATTCGATCAACCGTACCGTCGGGTCAGGTGGATCGGTGCTGTACTCGGCAATTGGATAATAGTGCATCATCATGAACCGTTCGACTGGCCGCACGGTCCACGGTGTCCACGGTCCTGAACTTGCCAGCACCCACAGGCGTGGATGAGCGTTTGCGAGGTTGTGCAGCAGTGCTACACTGCTTTTAACCAGCAGTTCATCAGGATTAGATGATCGGATGAGTGGGGACTGCTCAGGACTTGGCTGTTCGCCAGGATGGTCGGGTAGGGCGATTACGCGCGGCGTGGTCAGCTTGTTGAAATTCAAAAAGAACGGCTGGTATTGGTTGTCTGCCAGAATCAGAACATCACTGCTTTCAGTCTTTGCTGCCACGATAGGTAGGATGCTGTGGAGCGACAGATTGCCTCCGCTGTACATTGGATCGGCCCGAATTCCCTCCAGCCCGATCACCATACCCACTAGTCCCGCTAGCGGCAGTGCCATCCAGATGTGATGTGGAGCAGAGACATACTTTGCCCGAACAGACTGGATTCGAACACAAACCGCGCTCTTCTGATGGGGTGTGGCTTGCCCCACCTGTCGATCCACATCAATCGTTTCGCCAGCCTCACCATGCCGCAGCACCCACCACAGCGCAGCCCCCGAAGCCAGCGCCAGGATGGTACATAGGATCGGCCATGCCGGAATCGCCATCCGTGTCCAGATGAAGTCTAGTGTTGTCGTGCTCCACAGTGATGGGATGACCACCCACCGTGCGTAGCGAACCTCGTTGAGACTTGGCCCCCACTCGCTGAATCGGCCCGATTCGGGTGGTAACGCGAACCCATATGCGTTCAGCGGCAGACTCACCCCACAGAACTGCACCCACAGCGACCATCCAACTAGGACGGCCAGTCCTCCAATCAGTATCCACGGCCGTCTGCCTCGTCGGGACACGATTTGCCCCGCCCATTCCAACACGGGTAGCACCCCCAGCATCACGAACGGCACAATCGGCACGAGAAAACGGGGCGGCCAAGATAGCCCGCCAAACCAGTGAACGCCTCGCAAGACCGCGTAGGCCGTTGCGAAAACCACGATCATGATCAGGATGGCAAGAGCTTGTTGAGGATACCCCCGCCGCCACAGCATCCACACCCCGATCGGCACAGCCAGCAGGATCGGCGATGTTCCCCACAGGCTTGCACCCACGCTGAGCAGGTAGGTGTGCAGTGCCTGGTGGATTGTCTCGATCTGCTGCGGATTGCGGTTGAGTAGTTCCCCGACCTGCCCATAGAGTGCTTTCATATCCATGGCGGCCGGACCAACCACCGAGATCAGCGTCAGCCCAACCAAGAACACAAGAATCATGCCGAGCAGCCCTGCTGTCAACCTGCGGTATGCGCGGCCCAAACCTGCTGGTGGAGGCAGTGTGAGAACAAACAGCGCCGGCAGCGCGAATCCTGCCGCCTCTTTGGTCAGCAGCCCGGCGCCAATCGCTGCCATGGCGGCAGCCATCGCCTTGACATTGCGGTAGCGGCTGGACCGCCAGGCTTCGAGGCACAGCGCTGCTACCAGAATGAACAGCCCTGCCAGCGGTTCCCGGAACAAAGTCCGTGTATACGGCCAGTAGATCGTACATGTGCCAAACAGCAGCGTTGCTGCTGCCGCTGTACGTTCTTGGTATCCAAATCGCAGCGCCATCACGTAAAAGACGGCCGCTGTGACCAGCGTCACCAACGTGTTAAACCACCACACTGCGTGTACCAGTCCTGCGCCAGGCAGCCAGCTCGCCAGTAGATAGAGTGGGGCGCTCAAGATCAGCGGCAGCGGGTCACTATCCGCTTGCATCAGCGGGTATAGACTAGTCGGCGTCAGCACATCCGGTTGGTTATACCATGCGCTCTCATCGAGCAGCATATCTCTGTATCGCACCAGACTGCTTGTAGCATCGAACAGCGTTTCCATGTCGTTGCTCTCGATGCGTCCGCTGTAGGTAAAAGCATAGATGCTGCCCAACAGCGTGATCACGGCGCTCAACAGAAGGAGCCGTCTGTAGAAGAACGGGTTCGTGGCTTGCGACATGGTGATTTTGATCGTGCTTGTCCGATCCCATAAATAAATCAGTGGGCGCCAAGCCCACCGATTGATGCAGTATAACGCAGTGCCTAAAACGCCGAGAGGTGCTTAACCGCCGCCCGTGAGTCGATTGCGGATTCCCAGCAGCCCTTTGATGACCTTCTGGCTGGTGTTGAGTTGTTCCAGGTTGCCCAGACCAGCTTCATACATTGCTGCGCCGACCGCCAGCTTTCCGTCCCGGATTTGCAGATCGCCCATTGCTACCAGTGTCTCGCCATACAGCTTCTTCTCGTCCAGTTCGCTGAAGATATCCGCCGCCTGGCGGTAGCAGTTGAATGCCTGTTCCTTGTCGCCCATTGCCGCGTATACGCCTCCCAAGTTGCCTAATACTTTGGCTGAGCGCAGAGGATCGTTCAGCTCCTGGAAGATCACCAGCGCTTGCTGCATGATGTCCAGTGCCTGCTGGTGCTCGCTGAGTGCCCGGTGCATCAGGCCGATATTGGTCTGCATTTCCGCGACCATATCCCGTTTGCCTTCCGCTTCGTAAGCATCCATCGCCTGGTGGAACGCGCGCGAGGCGCCCTCATAATCTTTGTCGTGGAATAGCTTGATACCCTGTTCCTGGAATTCTTGTGCGGTTGGCATTGCAACGTACCTCACTACTGACCTGATCGACTCAACTGGCTTATCTTGTGATGTCAAGGATGCTGGCTCCCACCTCGCGCAGGTTTTCAACCGGCATCTTACTCAACATGATTGCAATCTCGATAAAACCGATATTCCGTGGATTCGCGGCAAACTGCCGCTTTTCCTCCGGCAGGTTCATAAAATGCTTCCATTGTTCCCGTGCCGCCAGCCATTCCCCAATATGGCCGCTTGCTTCCAGAAAATATGATAGGTTCTTCTTGACTGCCGACGACAGTACGCTCAATTCATGCATCGGGATTGGCAGTTCTCCCATCTCGTACAGGTGTAGCCGCTCCACCGGAATTGCCGAGGCAGCGCTCACCTCATCCAGTGAAATCCCCGCTTCTTCTCGTGCCTGGAAGAACAAAGCTCCGATCATCCGGTCGCGCAGTGACATGTACTCTTCTTGGATGTCGAAGTGCCGTCCATGACGCGCTTCCAGCGTTTCTGTTCCCCAGAAATGGCTGACCGGCACACCCAGGTAGTAGGACAGCAGCTCTAACTGCGGCAGGCTCGGTACAGCTTCGCCGTATTCCCACGCCTGCATCTCGTCCACAGATACCTTTACCAGTTCAGCGCACGCTTCAATGCTCCGTTCTGCATTCAACCGGGCATCCCGGATCAGTACGCCGATCATCTTCGCGCGCAGTCGGTACGATTCGGCGAAGTCGTGCGGCTTCTCCTGTGCAGCCTGTTCGTCCTGCCCACTGCCCGCTTTCGATTTGAACCGGGCAGAAACATCCTTGAAGTCCATCCGTGCCTCCGGAGAGCCTGTGGCGCTTACGCCTGCCGATCTTTGTACGGCATTATAGTCCCTTCACAGAGCCGGAGCAAACCTCGCAGGCCACTGCTGAACCCATCGTAGCATGATCCGTCGAATCGACAATTAACGTTTTGCACATGGCCTGGTTTAGGATCGTGAGTATAATCGTATTCAATGTTAGGTAATAATCCCATTGCCTCGACAGACTTTGTCTGGATTGCTTGATTTATGGCCGTTGATAACCTCACACAACTTCAGATTGAGATCACTGACCTTCACCGTCAGGTCGACAAGCTAACTGCCCTCAATCGCTTGTGGTTGCGTTTGGGTATCGGTCAGGATTTCCAGCAGTTTCTGGATGAACTTCTCTCCGCTGCACTGGAATTTGTTGCCTGCGATACCGCCCTGATCCTTCTTCCGGATGACGAAGGCCTCGTGCTGTTCCCCGCGGCCTATCGTTCGCCTGCTGGACAGCAGGCGCGCCAGCCTCTCAGTGAAATCCGCTTCAGTCTCTACGGATATGATGCTGGCTCGTTAGTTGATCGCTTGAAGCGCGGTGAGTGTGTTCTCGCAGACAATTCATCACCCGCCTTTCCCGTCGTTGATCTGCTCATCCAGTTCCTCGGGACGCCCCATTTTCTTGCCTGCCCCTTCCGTGTAGACGACAGCCTGATAGGCGCTCTGTTGGTTGCCAATTCCCTCGCACAGCAGCCTGTTACGCAGGAGCAAATCCAGTCCGCCGAACTGCTGACTGCCAATCTGTCTCCCGCGCTCGCCAATGCGCGCCAGTACCAGAAAACGTCCACTCAGCTGGCTGCGAATATGCGCGAGCTGCATATCCTCCGCCAAATTGACCGCGAACTCACCGATACCATCGACCTGCATCACGTTTTTGAGATGACCCTCGATTGGGCGCTGCGCTTCACCAACGCTCAGGCGTCATCCCTGGCACTCTACGACCAGGACACAAACACGCTCAACTTCCTGCTCGACTACGGCTACGATGTGCCTGGTGAGGAGCTGGAGCGGCTCCGGCGGGAATATGGCAGTGGCATTGTGATGCGCGTCGCCAATTCGGGACACCCCGAAGTCGTTCCTGACATCCGAGTGGACAAGGACTATGTGGGTCTTTCCGTCCACACCCGATCCCAGATGGCCGTTCCTGTCATGCGTGAAGACCGTGTGGTAGCGGTCATTACCCTGGAAAGCAAAAAGATCAATGGATTCACCGACGCTCATCTTGACTTCGTGCAGAAGTTAGCCAACCGTGCCGGCGTTGCCATCGATAACGCCCGTCTCTACGAGAAAGCGATCTGGGAACGCGAAAAGCTCTCTCACATCCTCAACAATACCGCGGATGTGGTGATCCTTATTGATTTCGATGACCGTGTGATGCTCATCAATCAGTCCGCGCTCGGAGCCTTACAGCTTTACGCCAATCAGAACTACATCGGCATGCCCGTCTCCGATGTTCTTGCCCACACCCCGGTATTTCCCGCTTTTCAGCGCGCCCGTCGGCAGGGAGATACCCTCACCGAAGAAGTTAAACTCCCCAACGAGCGTATCTTTCATGCCAATTTCCGTCGTTTTGAGGGGATTGGCTGGATTTTGGTCATGCACGACATCACGCCCTTCCGCGAGATGGATAAGCTCAAGAGCGAACTCATCGCGACCGTTTCGCACGACCTCAAGCAGCCGCTCAGCGTCATGAACGGCTATATCGAACTCATGCTCATGCAGCAGGCCGTCACGCCTCAGGGTATGAACTCGGTACAGATGATCCGCCGCGCGATGCAGAATATGCGCCAGTTGATCGATGATCTGCTTGATCTCACCAAAATTGAGGCGGGCATCAATCTCGACTTGCGGCCAACCTCGCTTCAGAGTGTGGTCAATGAATGCCTCGAACAGATTCGCCCTGGAGCTGAAGACAAACGGATGCAGTTGCTCAGCCAGGTTCCTGACGACCTCCCCCCTGTGATGGCTGACCGCAGTCGCTTGCGCCAGATCATGCTGAACCTCGTTGGCAATGCCGTGAAATACACCCCGCCTGAAGGGTGGGCTAAAATCTGGGCTGAACCCCGAGGGGATGCTGTTCGTATCGCTGTTCAAGACAATGGCCTCGGCATCAGCCCTGAAGATCAGATTCATATCTTCGAACGTTTCTATCGTGTCCGTCGTCCTGAGACAGACGCCATCGAAGGAACCGGTTTAGGGCTGGCGATTGTTAAAAGCCTCGTCGAAGCCCATCACGGTCAGATTACGCTCGAAAGTCGTCTGGGTGAAGGCTCAACGTTCTATCTAACTCTGCCTGTTGCCCATACTGACGCTGCCTGATTGCGGCCCTGCTGGTTTCTGGCGAATTCGACTCTCCTCTTTCTGTGAAGCCAAAAAAGGCGAACCGTCTCCAGTCCGCCTTTTCTTGTTCAGCCTATCAGCGAAGCTGCCCGTTATCCGCTTACGCTCACAGCAGCAGGCTCAGGCTCTTGTACTTCGGATTGTCCATTCGGCGTCTTGTGATGAATCTGGTATGGCACAGTCGTAACTACCACATTTTCCATCCGCGCCAGCGAGAGATTGAAGATGAACGCGCTGTTCTGGTGGAGTGCCTGCTCCCAAAACGTCTCCATCACCAAGTGTCCCATGATGACGTGCACGAAGCAGCCTGGCTGCTCTTGCTGAATACCTTCAATGTATTCCTGGATCGGTTCGGCCAGATTGCGGAACGGTGATGGAATCACCACCAGTTCACCTTCGCCGATGCGCTTCTGCCATTTCTGCTGGACGCCCGCTGCTTTCTCCGGGTTAATCGCTACATGGACGGCTTTCCACGGGTGTTTTAGCGACTTGGCGAAGTTAACCAGTCGCACCGTTTCGGCATGCACATCGTCAATCAGGATCAGCGTTTGCACAGGCCGCGGTTGGGCATCCGGTGGCACGCTTTCCCAGCTCAATGCCTCTGCTACCTTCTTGTAATGGTGATGAATCCGGAAGAAGACCCATACCAGTGCTGGGACGAGGATCGTGATAAACCACGCTCCGCTGCTGAACTTCGTCACTGCGAACACGATCATCACCACGAATGTACACACCGCTCCCACTGCGCTGATAGACAAGTGGGTGCGCCAGTGTGGATCGTATTCGAGATCGGTTTCCAGACCCTTGATCTTTTCTCCGGGTTTCAGCTTGCTGATTTTCCAGGCCCGTACCACCATTCCGCTCTGCGACATCGTGAAGCTCAGAAACACACCGATTGCATACAGCGGGATCAGATTGGTGGTGCTGGCATTGAAGAACACCACCAACAGTATCGCGAAGAACGCCAGAACGATGATCCCCCATGAAAAGACCAAGCGTCCGCCCCGGTACGTGAGCTGGCGGGGTAGAAATCCGTCCCCCGCTTGAAGTGCTGCCAGCCGTGGAAAATCGGCGTAGCTTGTGTTAGCAGCCATGAGTAGGATCAACGCCGTTCCTGTCAGTGTCAGCGCATAGAACACGCTGGTCTCTCCATGGATCGTGCGTGCCATTTGCGAGATCACTGTTTCCGAGTGGCTGGGGACGGCTTCGATCTGATGCGCGATCAACGTGATGCCCAAAAACAGCGTAATCAGGATGCTGCTCATCCACACCAGTGTGGTCGCAGCATTCCGGCTCTGAGGTTTCTTGAAGGCTGTGATTCCGTTTGAAATGGCTTCAATGCCCGTCAGTGCCGTGCATCCGCTGGAGAATGCCCTCAAGATCAGGAACAAGGTCAGCGCTTGCACTTCATCTGCGGTATGATGAATCGCCTCAACGTCGCTCACTGTCCCTAGGCTGCCTGTCAAATATTGGAATGCCCCTGCGATTAGTGTCAGGAACATCATCCCCAGGAAGAAGTACGTCGGAATCGCAAAAATGCGTCCGCTTTCCTTTACGCCGCGCAGATTGACGATTGTCATGATGACAATCACGAGTACTGCGATTTCTACCCGGTACGGTTGGAGACCCCTGAACGCTGGAAAAGACGTAATCTGCGCGACTCCGGATGAGATGCTCACGGCGACAGTCAGAATATAGTCCGTCAGCAGCGCTGCCCCAGCAACCTGTGCAGGTGTCTCTCCAAGGTTGTCGCGCGACACAATGTAAGCCCCACCCCCATTCGGGTAGGCAAAGATCGTTTGCCGGTATGATACCGTAACGATCACCAACAAAACCGCGATGGCAATAGCAATCGGGATCGAGATGCCGAAGATTTCCTGCTGCGAGGCGCTTGCAAACGCCGCCAGCGACAGGATAATCAGGATTTCTTCAGTAGCATAAGCTGTCGATGAGAGAGCATCTGAGGCGAAAACAGCGAGGCCAACCACCTTGCTGATGGCTTGATGCGGCAGGTCTTTCGTATCAAGCGGCTTGCCGATGAGGATACGACCGACATTCATATTGTTCCCCCTATAATGGAGACGCAGATCGGCTGCCACGCGACATGAAATCACCGGGCGAAGAATTCCGTCCGGTGAGTGTTACGCTGTATTACAGCCAATGTGCGTTCACTGTCAAGATATACCACCCGTTCAGGGATGCTGTCAATTGTGTTTTCGTCACGAATTCACGCGGCTGTTTCTACGTGAATCTGTCCGAATCGCCAACTTCATCCTCTGATCAAAGAGTAGACAAAATGTCACCCTAAACGTTCCATTTTGTGCTATCCTAGGGGAAAAAGACGGAGCATACTCTAGTTCTTGTGGTCTATCCGCCGCACCTTTACAACTGCCGAGGCCCAAGCCAATGCTCAAAATTCTCATATAACAGATTCTCATTCTTATCATTTCTTTCATCGACTTGTATGTATCTATCAACTATAAACTATGGGCTGTGGCATTTTGCCACAGCCAACCCTGACGGCACAGACGCCATTGCCGCCAAATCCGCCATATAAACCCACTTTTTTCCCTTAAGTTCACCTTTCACTCATCTTTCTTATGTCGCACATGCCGCCCAAAACGCCTCCTACACCCGGCTCTATCTACGATAACTCTGCATTGATAAATTAATTGTAAATCGAAAATCGTAAATTTTTCGTTAATGAATATCCCTCGCAGTTACCTTTCCTTCATCGCCCCTTAATTGCGGGTTGTGCCCAATGCGGATAAGATAATCCTAATCGAATCATTGTTAAATAACGCTTTGGATAACTCAAAATGCCCATTCTTCGTTCCCAAATTGATCCTTCATCTGAAGAATTCAAACAGAACTACCAACACAATCACCAGCTCGTGCAAACTTTGGCTGAGCGTCAAGCGAAGGTGCGCGCGGGTGGTAGTGAACGCGCCGTGAAGCGTCATCTGGACGCAGGCAAACTCCTCCCGCGTGAACGGGTTGAACTCCTCCTTGACCCCAACACACCCTTCCTCGAACTCAGCACCCTGGCTGCCTGGGACCTCTACAACAACGAAAGTCCCGGTGCGGGTTCAATCAATGGGATCGGCATCGTGAGCGGTGTCGAGTGTATGATCTGCGCCAACGAAGCTACTGTGAAGGGGGGGACGGTCTACCCTGTCTCTCTGGAAAAATCTCTGCGTGCCCAAGAAATTGCTCTGACGAACCGCCTTCCTTGCATCTACCTCGTGGAGTCCGGTGGAGCCAATCTGCCGCATCAAGCTGATCTCTTTGTTCCTGGTGGTCGCGGCTTCTGCAATCAAGCCCGTATGAGCGGCTTAGGTATTCCCCAGATTTCGCTGGTTTTTGGGAACAGCACAGCCGGCGGAGCCTACATTCCCGGCTTGAGCGACTACACTGTCTTTGTGCGGAACCAGGCGCTCGCCTTCCTCGGCGGTCCTCCGTTGGTCAAAATGGCAACCGGCGAGGAGGTCGATGAAGAAACTCTCGGTGGAACCGATATGCATGCGCGTATCAGCGGCTTGGCTGATTATGTAGCTGAAGATGATGCCGATGCAATTCGTATTGGCCGCGAAATCGTTCACCGTTTGAATCGTACCAAGACCCTGCCCGCCGATTTGTGCGATCCACGTCCCCCGGCCTATGATCCTGACGAACTCCTCGGTATTGTTCCCATTGATACCATCCGTAAACCCCTAGACATGCGCGAAGTCCTCGCTCGCTTGGTGGATGCTTCTGAGTTCATGGAATACAAGCCCGATTATGGTTCGACCCTTGTTTGCGGTCATGCCCATATCAACGGATTCCCCATTGGCGTGTTGGCGAACAACGGGGTCCTTTTCAGCGAGTCGGCCAATAAAGCCGCCAGCTTTATTCAGCTCTGTAACCAGTCTCGCACACCGCTCCTCTATCTTCAGAACATCACCGGCTTCATGGTTGGCCGCAAGTATGAAGAAGAGGGGATCATCAAACACGGCGCTAAAATGATTAACGCAGTTTCCAATAGTACCGTCCCGCAGTTCAGTATCTTAGTTGGCGGAGCTTATGGAGCTGGGTACTACGCCATGTGTGGCCGCGCTTATGATCCCACCCTACTCTTCGCTTGGCCGACTAGTCGTGTTGCGGTCATGGGTGCAGAACAAGCTGCGGGTGTCCTGGGCATCATCCAGGAGGAAGCCGCTCGTCGCAAAGGTGAAGAACCTGATCTCCAGCAGATCGAACAGATGAAGTTTATGGTGCGTTATAAGTTCGAGCAGGAAAGTGATCCTTACTACGCAACCGCCCGTCTCTGGGATGATGGCCTGATCGACCCTCGAGATACCCGTATGGCGCTCACTGTTGGTCTGTCTATGAGCTACAACCGTGATTGGGTCAGCCCTGGTGCGCCCCGGTACGGGGTCTTCCGCATGTAGTAGCGGGTGGATACGAAGGTAAGATATGGATCGGCTGAAGCACTTTTCATTGACTTCACGTACCATCTATCGACTGATTATCGTCGGAATGGTCATCGCGCTGGTCTTCGCGTTTCTGAACTCGCGCATCGGCCAGACCGCGGTTCTTGCCTGCTGCGGGGGTGCAGTTCTTCTAGTGGTTGTCGGATTGCTTTCGGAACGTGGGATGCGTCGTCCCCGCTGAGATGTTCTAAGCAAAACTGTAGCGAATAGCTGAGGTGAACAATGGTTTTTGGAACACACACGCCGATTTCTGGATTTGCAGCCTCTCCTTTTACCGAGGAACACGAGATGTTCCGCAAAAGCGTGCGGAACTTCGTCGAAAAAGAACTAAACCCTCATATCGATGAATGGGAAGAACAAGGATCATGGCCTGCCCATGATGTCCTCAAGAAAATGGGAGAGTTGGGCTTTCTTGGCTTGAACTACCCAGAAGATGTTGGTGGAGCCAACGCCGATATTTGGTTTACGGTTGTCTTGGCCGAAGAACTTGGCCGCTGCCATGCGGCAGGTGTGCCTATGGGCATTATGGTTCACACCGATATGTGTACCCCGGCCTTAGCAAAGTATGGCAGTGATGAACTCAAGCAGAAGTTCCTTGTCCCTGCCATTAAGGGAGAAATGGTCGGGTGTATTGGGGTGACCGAACCCGGTGCAGGTAGTGATGTGGCTGGGATCATTACTCGCGCTGAACCGGATGGCGATGACTATATCATCAACGGTTCTAAGATGTACATCACCAATGGTACACAGGCCGACTGGGTGTGCCTGCTCGCTCGGACGACCCCCGGACGTAGCTATCGCGGCATGTCGCTTATCATGGTTCCTACCTCAACACCTGGCTTCAGCGTTAGCCGTAAATTAGACAAACTTGGTAATTGGTCCAGTGATACTGCTGTGCTGTCTTTTGAGAATGTTCGTGTTCCCCAAAGTTATCGTATTGGTGCGGAGGGGATGGGTTTTTACATGCAGATGGAGCAGTTCCAGGTGGAGCGTCTAGTGGGTTCGCTCTCCGCTACTACGGGCATGGAAATGATGGTGCGCGAGACCATGAAATACTGCTCTGAGCGCGAGACTTTCGGCCAACCGTTGATCCATAATCAGTGGATCCAGTTCAAGCTTGTTGAACTGCTGACCGAAATCGAAGCCCTGCGTCAATTAAACTACCATTGTGCGGCCATGATGCAGGCCCAGGTTAACCCAGAAGAGATCACTCGCATCGCTTCCATGTGTAAGCTCAAGGCTGGTCGCTTGGCGCGAGAAGTTGGCGATACCTGTTTGCAGTTCTACGGTGGCATGGGCTACATGACCGAGACCCGTGTTAGTCGTTATTACCGTGATGCCCGGTTGCTGTCCATCGGCGGCGGTGCTGATGAGGTTATGATGGGTATCATCGCCAAGCTGGAAGGGATGATGCCAAGTCGCAAGCGTGAAAATTAGACCGCATGACTTTCTTGTTGAAAAGGATCACTTTATGGCCTATCGAATAGGATCAGCACAGGGCTTCTACGGAGATGATGTCACACGAGCGCTGCCGATGATCACCGGTGGTTTTGTGGATATTGTCTGCTTTGAGGCGCTTTCCGAACTCACCTTGGCGATTCTTCAGAAAGATAAGCTGGCAAATCCGGCACGGGGATATACCTTCGATGTCAAAATCATTGCTGAGAAAATCCTACCGGAAGCGTTCCGGCGCAAGATTCCCCTAGTTACGAATGGTGGTGGTCTTAATCCTCTGGGCGCAGCCGAGATGGTTAAAGAGACTGCTGTCAAACTTGGACTGAGTGGCTTAAAGATTGCTACAGTCACGGGTGATGATGTTCTGTCTCGTTTGAGTGAACTCCAATCCGTTGGTGAAACTCTAGCCAATCTTGAAACCGGCGAAACGATGGCCGATGCGGCCAACCAAAACTTCATTACCGCCAATGTTTATCTTGGCGCACAGCCAATTGCAGAAGCTCTGCGAGCCGGTGCTGATATGGTCATTACTGGCCGCGTGGCTGATCCCTGCTTGTATCTTGCCGCGATGGTTGCTCACTTTGATTGGTCTTGGACGGACTGGGATCGTCTTGCCAGTGGGATTGTTTGTGGTCATCTCCTCGAATGTACTGGACAGGTTGTAGGGGGTAATAGCCTGGCCTTGATCAATTCGGTTGATCCTGTCGCCCTTCCTTACCTTGGCTATCCCATAGCATATGTCGAACCTGACGGAAACTTCGTCTTGACCAAGACCCCGGGGACTCCAGGGCATGTGACTCTTGAGACCGTCAAAGAACAGCTTCTATACGAAATTCACAATCCTGCTTGTTATGTCACACCCGATGTCGTTGCTGACTTGACGACCCTGCAACTTGAGATGGTCGGCCCGGATCAGGTTCGCGTAAGTCAGGTGACTGGCCATCCTCGCACGGAAACCCTCAAACTGAATCTCGGTCGCCTGGAAGGCTTCAGCCGTGAGTTGATCTTCAATATCGGTTGGCCGGAAGCCTGGCATAAGGTCGAGCAGATGAAAATCATGCTCAACGAGTTCTTCAAGCGGTTTCCCACAATTGATCGTATCGAGTATAGCTATCTGGGTATGAACAGCTTGTACGGTTCAATGGCCACCCTGCCAGAAGATCCCTTAGAAGTGATTGTCCGTGTAGTCTTCACTTCCCTTGATCAGGAAGTCTTGAAAACCGTTGTCCGACAGATCATGACCACAGGTCTGAGTGGTCCCGCTGGTATGAGCGTCAGTGGCACAAGTGTGAGTGGTGAGCCGCGCTATGTAATTGGCCTCTGGCCGACGCTCGTCAAACGAGAGCTGATTCAGCCTACGGTGGACTATCTGGAGGTGTAGCTGCATGACCAGGAGACTCTACGATCTGGCCTACGGACGTTCTGGCGACAAAGGCAATATAGCTAACCTCAGCGTAATTGCCCGTACTCCCGAAGCCTACCAGGAGATCAAGGCCAAACTTACTGCAGAGCGGGTTAAAGCGCACCTCGGCGATCTGGTGAAAGGGGAAGTCATCCGCTATGACCTGGACAACATTCAGGCGCTCAACTTTGTCTGTTATGAGGCGCTTGATGGGGGAGCTACCCGATCGCTGCGAATTGACTCACTAGGAAAATCGCTGGCTGGCGCGCTTCTCTATATGCCCTGGGAATAGCGGTGTTCAAGGGACGAGTGATGTGACTGTTGATCCGAATCGGCGATCGTCTTTATGGCAGCACATTGGACACAGATATCAGATGATTGCCATCGTCGTCTTTAATTCTATTCTTTGCATGGTTGCCGGAACCATCGGTTTGGATCTGCTCCTGCCTCAACTAGATACGCTTGAAGCACGCGAACAGATGAATGCGGGGCGGGTCGTTCCAGTCGGTGTCAATGTGGTTTACTCTGATCGGTTCAATCGTGACGCCTACTACCTCGCGGACTCAGAAGAAGTGGCGGCGACGCTGGCCGAGTACGATGCTATGTCCCGCGCTGGACACTGGCAGGTGCATCCCTGGACAGGTTTGACCATGCGTCCATTTGCTGGGAATTACCTTAACATCGATCAGGATGGGAATAGGGTGGGGTTGCCACCATCTCCCGATCATGTCGGTAGACTACCTTTTGTCGTCTGGGCATTTGGTGGTTCGACTCTATTCGGCTGGGGATTGGGCGATCCTTACACAATCCCTACTTTCTTGCAGCAAGCTCTCCAAGCTCGCCTCCCAGATCGTCAGGTGATCGTCAAGAATTTTGCTGTACCAATCTATACTTCGTCACAGGAACTTGCATTGTTTGCTGCCAATCTTCGTCTGAGCCAGCCTGACGTAGCTTTCTTTTTCGACGGGGTCAATGATGTTTGGTTCACCGTGAATCAATTTACGCAGACCCCTTTGGTCGATCCGCTGGCAGTGGTCTGGGAGCAGCATACTTCGGAAATAACCCATCCCTCTCAACGGCCATGGGTGCAGATCAATGACTCTTTTCCGGTCGTTCGATTGGCACGGCAGATGGGCTTTGATCTATCTGTTCAGCTGCTTTCTGCTGTGTCGGTTTATGCCATGCAAGGCATATATGCTGGAGATCGCAATGCCCAGCGGTCTGCAGCCGTAGCGAACTATATTGCCAATGTGAAGATGGGGCGCGCTATCGGTGAAGAAATGGGCGTTCAGACACTGTTCTTGCTGCAGCCGTATCTGACGGACACTGTCGATTTCCCCGTCTTCCGTGATGAGATAATTTCCCAGGAATTACTGGATGTGGTTGATCTTAGTGACCTCTTTGAATCGGGACTTCCTGGCAATCAACTGGTCTTGATTGACGACTTTCATTACAGTGATGTGGCGTCAAAAGTGATTGCAGCCCGCATTGCCGACTTGATTATCGATGAAAATAAGGATTGAAGATGTCAGTTTACGAAACCTTGGATGTACGTATTGAATCCTTTGTTGCCTATGTGACTCTAAACCGCCCTGAAGTCAAGAACGCCATGAACAACCAGATGGTGCTTGATCTAATTGCGGTATTTGACGATCTGCATCATAACCGGACTGTGCGAGCTGTGGTCTTGAGTGGCGCGGGGGGGACTTTCTGCGCGGGCGGTGATATTAAAGAGATGGCCGCGGCTTTCCAGACTGGTGAATCCGATAACTTCTCTGCCCCATTGGATTCTATGCTGCGCCGTATCAATGAGTCACCTCAAGTCGTCATTGCGCGGGTTGAAGGTGCGGCGTTAGGAGGAGGCTTCGGGATTGTCTGTGTGAGCGATATCGCCATCGCTGATCGCCAGACTAAGATGGGACTGCCCGAAGTGCGCCTTGGGTTGGTTCCAGCGCTGATCTCCCCATATGTTATTCAACGTATTGGCCTGACCCGCGCCCGTGAACTTATGCTCACGGGGCGCCGCTTTACTGGAGATGTTGCTCAATCGATGGGAATTGTGAGTGAAGCTGTTGAGTCGGTTGATCTCGATTCTCGTCTGGCTGAGGTGCTCGACGAAATTAAGCAGTGCAGCCCCAATGCATTGGCGGCTTGCAAGCGTCTGATTTTTGCGGTCAAGGATGCACCTCTGGATGACACTGTGGACTTTCGAGCACGGCTGTTGAGCGAATTACGCCGGAGCGATGAGGGGCAGGAAGGCATGATGGCTTTTGCCATGAAGCGGCCGCCGCGTTGGGCTGAATGATTTCGAACGCAGAATGCTCTGACAAAATAAAAACATAGAGAGCCAATATGATCCGAAAAATACTGATTGCCAACCGTGGAGAAATTGCCTGCCGCATTATTCGGACATGCCGTGAGATGGGAATTGCCACGGTTGCTGTGTATTCCGATGCTGATGCGAATGCGCTACATGTTCAAATGGCTGATGAAGCTGTACATCTCGGTGCTAGTCCGGCGAAAGAGAGTTACCTCCACATTGACAAACTCATCGCTGCTGCTCGCAGAACAGAAGCAGAAGCCGTCCATCCAGGTTATGGTTTTCTGGCTGAGAATGCGGTTTTCGCCCAAGCTTGTATCGATGCTGGATTGAATTTCATTGGACCGCCTCCCAGCGCTATTGAAGCGATGGGCAGTAAGCGCGGTGCCAAATTAATGCTCAAGGGTGTTCCAACTGTGCCTGGCTATATAGGGGAAGATCAATCTAATGACTGTCTGATTGCCGCAGCCCAGGAGATCGGTTTTCCGATCATGATCAAAGCCTCTGCCGGTGGCGGAGGTAAAGGAATGCGACAGGTAGACCGTCGCGATGATTTAGTTGAAGCACTTGATGCTGCGCGACGTGAGGCTCTCCAGGCTTTCGGCGATGGAACCTTGATCATGGAACGAGTTGTGCGGAATCCCCGCCACATTGAAGTCCAGATTTTTGGGGATAAGCTGGGTAACGTGATTGCACTGGGCGAGCGAGAATGTACCATTCAGCGGCGTCATCAGAAAATTATCGAAGAAACGCCTTCCACATTGATGACCCCCGAATTGCGATCAGCAATGTTCGATGCTGCTGTGAGTATTGGTGTCCAACTAGGCTATTACAGCGCCGGAACGGTTGAGTTCCTGGTTGATGATGCACTGAATTTCTATTTCATGGAAATGAATACTCGTCTTCAGGTTGAGCATCCTATCACCGAAGAAACGACTGGGTTTGATCTGGTGCGCTGGCAGATTATGGTGGCGGAGGGATTCCCACTCCCAGATATCGATGTCTATCCGGCAGGGCATGCCATCGAAGTGCGAATTTATGCTGAAGACCCGGCAAACGAGTTCTTGCCGGCTACAGGAGAAATTCTCTACTGGCAAGAGCCAGAAGATGTGCGAGTTGATTCAGGCGTTCGGGCGTACGATAAGATCAGCGTCCATTACGATCCAATGCTTGCAAAGATTATCGCCTATGGTGAACATCGTGATGGTGCAATCCGTCGCCTCGATTATGCTTTAAGCCGTTTGCAGCTTTTGGGTCTGCGAAACAACATTTCTTTTCTCCGCCGCGTCTTGACTCACCCCGATCATCTAGCTGGGAATTTCACCACCGCTTTTATCACAGAACATCCTGAGTTGTTGGTCGATGGAACTGATGTTCCTCTGGCTGCATTGGTGGCGGTTGCAGTTGCCAAATCGATGTCAGCGCCGGATATTGTAGCTCCAGTAGTGGGACATTGGCGAAACAGTGCCTATCGCCCGATACGGCACATGCTTAGGCGAGGAGGCCAGTCCTATGAAGTTTTCCTGGAGCCTCAGAAGGAGAGCGCATTTCGGTATCGAGTGGGTGAATCTGAAGGAATTTGCCAGCTTATCTCTGGGCGCGATCTCACTCGATCACTAATTTTGGATGGTCATAGGCAGCATATAGCAATTGCTGAGGGGTCTGACTCAATATGGTGGGTTCATATTGCAGGCAGCAGCTATGAACTTCAATGGGTTACACCTCTCCCCGAAGTGGGTAGATCGAAGGTCGCTGAGGGATCACTCCACGCTCCGATGCCTGGCCAGGTCCGCGCTGTGAATGTTGTGGCAGGGCAGATTGTTGACTCTGGACAAGTACTGATGATCCTAGAAGCCATGAAAATGGAGCATCGGATCAAAGCACCTTACAAGGGAATTGTAAAAGTAGTCAACTGCCATATCGGGGACTCAGTACAAGCCGACGCTGTTCTGTTAGAACTACAGGCAGTGGAAGAATAACCGCACACTCGATGCTGATGATGTCTCTACCGTATGGATGATTGGCGAATATGTGTAGTGACCCCAAAAAGTTGGACACAAAAGTGCCCGTGCTTATTTTAGCACGGGTTCTGGCTGTTGAGCCAGCCAATTTGCCTCGAATT